>QZIX01000014.1 GCA_003599635.1 Candidatus Parcubacteria bacterium | reverse complement strand
GTAAACGCCGATTTTCTTGGAAAATCTTAATTGATTGCCTGATTTTTTGCCACACCCACATATTCCACCTCCTAATTTGTATCAATATTAATAAATAACCCAGCAAAAGTCAACAAATATATGAAATTATTAATAACCGGCGGAGCGGGGTTTATCGGGTCCAATTTTATCCGTTATTGGCTGAAGAATCATCCTGCTGATAATATCATCAATTTAGACAAGCTTACCTACGCCGGCAATCTGGAAAATCTGAAAGAAATAGAAGACAATCCGAAATATAAATTTGTAAAGGGGGATATTTGCGACGGTAATCTGGTAAATGAATTAATAAAGGAAGTTGATATTGTTGTTCATTTTGCCGCTGAATCACATGTGGACAGGTCGATTATCGATTCGCAGATTTTTTTAAAAACAAATGTAATCGGCACTCAAATTTTGCTTGATGCGGCTTTAAAAAACCAGGTTAAGCATTTTCATCATGTTTCAACAGATGAGGTCTTCGGCTCTTTAGCGTTAGATGATAAAACTAAATGGAATGAATGCACTCCTTATGATCCCAAAAGCCCGTACTCGGCATCCAAGGCGGCATCGGATCATTTGGTGCGTGCTTATGGCAATACTTTTGGCTTAAAATATACAATTACCAATTGCAGCAATAACTTCGGTCCGTATCAGTTTCCCGAAAAATTGATTCCCTTGGCCATCACTAATTTAATGGAAGGTAAAAAGGTCCCGATTTACGGCGACGGCAAATACGTTCGCGACTGGCTTTATGTTGACGACCATTGCAAAGCAATTGATTTGGTTCTGCAAAAAGGAAAAGCTGGTGAAACTTACTGCATCGGAGGAATGACGGATGACATAAACAATCTGGAAATAGCAAGAATGATTCTGAAAATTTTGGGCAAACACGAAACAGAGATTGATTTTGTCAAAGACCGGCCGGGACATGACCGCAAATACGCCGTTGACTGGAGCAAAGCCAAAAAAGAGCTGGGTTTTAAGCCGGAATATGATTTTTCCAGCTATCTTGAAATGACCATCAAGTGGTATCGGGATAATAAGGAATGGTGGCAGAAAATAAAATCAGGTGAATATAAAAAATATTACCAGCTTCAGTACGGAAAGGCGCAAATCAGATGACGGAAAACGAAATATTAGAAATAATTTATCCTTCGATTGTCACTTATCGCGGTAACTGGGAGCAAATGATAAGTGACGTCAGAAAACTAAAGCTTGAAAAAGTTTCTTTATTTTTAACCGCAACCGCAAAACCAGACCGCAGCCGTATATACAGGCAGTTGAAAAGTAGTTGCGTTAAATTTATCCCCCATGTGCATTTGATGAGCGAAATGACGGACGAAGAAATGACCTACTTGATAAAAAATTATAATACCCGGGCTTTTACCACTCATCAGGAATTTATTTCAGATTTTATAGCTTCCGTTTATCGAAACAAAATATTTATTGAAAACAGCTTCAATTCTGATGAAAAAGCGCTTTCAGAAAAGATAAGGCTGTTTAAAGGAATTTGTCTGGATTTGGCTCATTTTTTTGAAGACAGCCGCAAGCGTCCGATTTTTTTAAAAATGACGAAACAAGCTTTAAAAAAATATGAAATCGGCTGTAATCATTTAAGTGTTATTCTGCCAGACGGAGAAAGCGATCATCTGGCAAAAAAAGATGAAAACTTCAATTATCTGCATAAGCTGCCACAATCATATTTTTCCCGGTACATTTGTTTGGAGCTGATCAATCCGATAGCAGAGCAGCTTGAATATAAAAACAAAATTGCCAAATTACTGTCAAAGACATGGAAAAGAAAATTTTAATTCTCGGAGCAAAAGGCATGCTGGGTTCTGACCTGGCACAGGTTTTTAGCGGAAAGAATCCTGTCTGCTTTGACCGGTCTGATTTGGACATAACCGATGAAAAGCAGGTAAAAGAAAAAATAAAGCTGATTAAACCTGAAATTATCATCAATGCCGCAGGCTTTACAGACGTAGAAGGTGCGGAAGAAAACTGCGGCTCGGCGTTTAAAGTCAACGGCGATGCGGTTGGATATCTGGCGCAGGCGGCAGAGGATAATAACGCAATTTTGGTTCATTACAGCACGGAATATGTCTTTGACGGCAGAAATAAAAACGGCTATTCGGAAGAAGAATTGCCAAATCCTTTAAATAATTATGGAAAGTCAAAGGCCATGGGAGAAAGGTTGCTAAGTGAAAACTGCCGTAATTTTTATTTGATCCGTAGCTCATGGCTGTACGGGAAAAGCCGGCAGAAAGGCAAGCCCAGGGGAGTCAATTTTGTCGACGTGATGTTTGAATTATCCCGAAAACAAGAAAAAATCGAGGTGGTAAATGATCAGTACGGCAGGCCGACTTTTTCTTATGATTTGGCAAAAGCAACCCGAGATCTGCTGGAAAATAACGCGCCGTGCGGAATTTATCATCTGGTCAATGAATCGTTGAGTTGCGGAGTTTCATGGTTTGAGCTGGCGCAGGAGGCATTCAGGATAAAGGGTGTAAAAATACCGATTATTCCCGTGGCTACTTTGAAACGCAGGCAGAAAGTAAACCGTCCGGCGCACGGCGTGCTTTTAAACACTAAATTCAAAAAATTAAGACCTTGGCAGGAAGCATTAAAAAATTATCTTAATGACAAATTAATTTGATTAAAATAAAATTTCAGGTAATTTAATTTCCCTCTTCGTCATATTTAGTAAATGAAGGAGGGTTTTTTAATTAATAACTCTTAAGGGAGAAGGGAATCTAAAAATGCCGGATCAGGACGAGCGGGTTTTAAAGACGAAAGACTGGAAGCTTTTGGCATTTGAAGCGGAAATGAAGTTGTCTTATCTGGAATGGCTTGAAAAAAATCCGGAATCAACAGAAGAGCAGAGAAGGAGGGTCAGGACAAAAATTAAAGATCAAGTCTGCAAAAAAGACAGGTTGGAACTTAGCCCGGACGAGTGGAAACAGCTTGAGTTTCAACTGGTAAAAAACTACGATGTTATTTTCCCTTGACTAAGATTTGAAAGTTTTATGACAGTATGTTCTTTAAGCAAAACGACGGCCTGGGAATAAATAAATTCTTAGGCCTTTTTTTATATTGACAAAAAATAATTTTTTAAATAAACTTTCAGTAGCAGTTAGTTAGCTGTAAGAAGAAACTGATGTGGTACTAGATGCCTTTATGGAGTATTTGATGAATATTCAAATTTGGGCAAAGGTATTTGTATTAAAGGTAATGTAGCTGATTATCATGCTTGGACGATATAAATAAGTTTGTCAGAAGGTACATCCGGGACAAAAAAATATAAAAAACTATGAAAGGCATAATTTTAGCGGGCGGAACGGGAAGCCGTTTGTCGCCGCTGACAAAAGTAACCAACAAGCATTTACTGCCGGTTTACAATAAACCGATGATTTTTTATCCTATTCAGACTTTGGTTTCCGCGGGAATTACTGAAATAATGATAGTTTCGGGCAAAGGGCATGCCGGACAATTTCTGGAACTTTTAAAATCAGGCAGTGAATTCGGCGCTAATTTTTCTTATGGCGTTCAGGAAGAAGCCGGTGGTATCGCCCAGGCATTGGGATTGTGCCGCGATTTTGCCGATAGCGAAAAAATCGTCGTCATTTTAGGCGACAATATAATCGAAGACAACCTGAAAAAGTCAGCGTTGGAATTTGGCGGTAGAAAAAAAGGCGCCAAGGTTTTTCTTAAAGAAGTGAAAAATCCGCAGTCATACGGCATAGCCGAAATCAAGGAAAATAAAATAATCCGCATAGTGGAAAAACCTGCGCAACCGAAAACCAATCTGGCCGTAATAGGCGTTTATATGTTCGACGAGCAGGTCTGGAATGTTATAGACGGTTTAAAACCTTCCGCCCGGGGGGAGATGGAAATTACCGATGTCAATAATTTTTACATCAGCAAAAATGAAATGGAATACGAAGTTTTAAACGGCTTTTGGGGCGATGCCGGCGAATCCTTTGACAGTCTTTTTGAAGCCGCGAAACTTGTTGCCGGAAAATAGGGGAAGTTTAGAAAACGGGCTTAACGGGGCCTTTTTTTATATTGTCTCCAGCTCAAATAATCCAATCTGATGGCCTATTTTTCCGGTAAAATAAATTTTATTGTCCACAGGATTGAAAAAAGAAACGAAAATTTCATCGGCTGTTGCCAGTGTTATATCGATTCTTCTGTCTTTTGAATCAAGTTCAATTATTTTTATCTTCCCGCCGCTTTCATAAAGTACGTATTTGTTGTCGCTGAACCAGAAAGCATTGTCAATTTCTTCGCTAAGACGGGTCAGTAAATATTCTTTTTTCGATTTAAAATCATAGATTGCAAGTTCGAAATCAGTATAGTAAAGGAGATCGGTTTTATCATCATTCAGGCTGGTTTTGTCGGCTTTTATTTGGAGCAGTATATTTTGATCGATTTTTTGCGGTTCAAAGAATGCATCTTCATCAAGGGCCATAAGATCGGAATTTTTCGAATCGTGAAGGATCAGCAAACCGTTTTTTAGCTCCGAAAGAAAATAATCCGAATCAGGAGGCAGTTTTATTTCATTTAAGGTTTTGTCATAGAGACGCTGTTGTACCAAAAAATTATTTTCCGTAATATAATAAATATTGAATCCGTTAATAAGATAATCCTTTAAAGGTTTGGCAAGAATTTTTTCTGCTGTCTGTGAAGTTAAATCTATCCGGTACAGCGACTGGTCGGTTATGCCGTAGATAAGGTTTTCATTATTCAAGTCCCATTTTAACCGGGTCAGGTCTGATCCGGTTATTTTTTGTAGTTTTATGATATTGCCGCTGTTAAGATCGATAACCGCAAGGCTTATGGTATTATGAAAACCTATCTCAAGCGCCAGTTTGTTTCCCTCCGGGGAAATGATTGAATTTTTCAGATCAGCTGATTCATCTTTTTGCAATTCCAAAACGGTTTTTGTCTGTTTGCTTGACAGATTATAAATTTCAAGTTCGTTGTTTTTATTGACGTAAATTATCGACTGTTTATTTCCGATATATTTAAGATTGTCGGTTAAAGATTCTATTTTTAACACCGGCAGTGATTTTTTAAATAGTATTATACCCTTGGCAAAAGTGGTTTCCTGGCTTTTGACCGTCAGGGTCTTGTTCCAGGGATAGTAGCCCGGCTTTTCGATAATGACGTTATAATTGCCCGGAAAAAAATTATTAAACTGAGCAGGTGTTTTGTCGGCTATTTTTTTGCCGTCAATATAAATATTTGCCTCTTTTGGTTTTGTTTCAAAAACCAGGATGCCGATTTTTTCCAGGCGCATCTTTTTTAAATTAAGCCTAAAACCCGACGAACTGATGACCAGAAACGGCGCCAGAATAAAAAAAATGCCAAAAAAAGCAATATAAATTGAACGTCTCCAGAATAATTTCATCTTATTGAAAAAAAATTAGTTTGCGGTTATAATTAATTATATCATTTTTTATGGAAAAATTCATTATTCATGGTGGAAAGCCGCTGGCGGGCGAAATTGAAGTCAAAGGCGCCAAAAATTCCGCGACAGCATTGATTGCGGCTTCTCTTTTATTTGACGGTGAAATAATTTTAAATAATGTCCCGGAAATAGAGGATGTGAAAAGAATGATAGAAATAGTGAACAGTCTGGGCATAAAAACGGAATGGCTGGAAAAAAACAAGCTTTATCTGAAAGTCTCAGATATTAATCCGGCTGACCTAAAGCAGGAAGTTATCTGCAAACTAAGGTCATCTGTCCTGTTTATAGGAAGTCTTTTAAGCCGGTTGAGCGAACTTTCACTGCCTCATCCCGGGGGCTGCCAAATCGGCGCCCGTCCTCTGGATGCGCATCTTATGGGTTTTGAAAAATGCGGGTTTTCAGTTGAAAATTCCGAAAGCGGACTTTATTTTAAAAGGATAGGCTCGCCGCACAAGGAAATTTTACTTTCTGAAATTTCGCCCACAGCGACAGTGAATTTGATTCTGGCTTTGTGCAAATCTGATTACAAAGCTGTTCTGTATGGAGCCGACTACGGGTATTCAGTGCAGGAATTGGCCGGTTTTTTAAATCAGGCCGGAGCCAAAATCAAAATTTCAGGGCATACAATAGAAATTGAGGGAGTCAAAAAATTGCATTCAGTCGAATACACTGTTATGCCGGATCCGATTGAAACCGGAACATTTGTCTGCCTGGCCGCAGCGACAGGATCTGAGCTGATAATAAAAAATTCCAGTACGGATTTTTTCGCCCAGGAGCTGGAAAAACTTAAAATGGCTCAGGTCGGGATGGAAATTATTCCCCGGGGGCAAATCCAGGGTAAGAATCTGTCTGACATAATAGTCAAACCGTCGAAACTAAGGGCGGTAAAGAAGCTAAACGATATGCCGTACCCCGGTTTTATGTCAGACCTTCTGTCGCCTTTTGCAGTTTTAATGACGCAGGCCGAGGGCACGACATTGATTCATGACTGGATGTATGAAGGGAGAACAAAATATGTTAATGAATTGATAAAGATGGGCGCAAATGCCACCATTTGCGATCCTCACCGTGTAATTATAGTCGGACCGACCAAGCTATACGGGCAGGAAATGGAAATAACCGATCTTAGGGCGGGTGCGACTTTGGTGATTGCCGGTTTGGTTGCGGAAGGTGAAAGCAGAATCTCCAATGTGTATCAAATAGACCGCGGCTACGAAAGCATTGAATCACGGCTGAAAAAAATCGGAGCCGACATTAAAAAAGTAAAAATATAAATTAATTCAATGACTGAAAACCAAAAACCGAAAAATTATTTTAAAAAACTTTTAATTTTATTTTTTGGAGTTACGATTCTGGTAGCTGGTTTTGGATTTGGTTATTCTTACGGGATTTCAGATTGGCAAAAAAGCATCGATAAAAGCAATATATCACAAAACAACGACAAGATAGATTTTGATTTATTCTGGGAAACATGGAATTATGTCAAAGAAAATTCAGTAAAGGGAGATATTTCAGATAAGCAGCTTTTTTACGGCGCGCTTGAAGGCATTGTTGCTTCCATAAAAGATCCTTACTCAATTTTTTTGGAACCCGAAACGGCTGAAAAATTTGATGACGAACTTTCCGGTTCTTTTGAAGGAATAGGCGCGGAAATAGGAATTAAAAAAAATCAACTAACCGTAATTGCCCCTTTACCCGGAACTCCCGCCCAGAAAGCCGGACTTATGGCAGGTGATTTTATTTTGTCAATTGACGGAACGGACACAAGCGGAATCGCTCTTGATTTCGCCGTCAGCAAGATCAGGGGGCCCAAGGGTACGGAAGTTACGCTGATGATTTTCCGTGAAGGAGGCGAGGAACCATTTGAAGTCAAAATTGTGAGGGATAAGATAGATATTGTCAGCGTACGCTGGGAAATGAAGTCCGGTGACGTTGCTTACATAGAACTGATGTATTTTAACGGCGATACCTTGGAAGAATTCAACAAGATCGTTTCCAGAATAATTGATTTAAAACCCGAAGCGGTAATTTTAGACCTTAGAAATAACCCTGGCGGGTATTTGCAGACAGCCGTGGAAGTTGCCGGCGCCTGGATTGAAAAAGATGTTGTGGTTTATGAAAAAGGCCGCGATGAAACCAAATTCAGCCATAAAGCCAACGGCAAAGCGCGGTTTAAGAATTTGCCGACCGTCGTGCTGATTAACGGCGGTTCGGCGTCAGGATCAGAAATTGTGGCCGGCGCTTTGCAGGATTATAAAGTCGCAACATTAGTCGGTGAAACTTCTTTCGGCAAGGGCTCGGTTCAGGATCTGGTAAAATTAAGTGACGGTTCATCAATTAAATTGACGGTTGCAGAATGGTACACGCCAAGCGGCAGAAATATCAACCAGGAAGGCATTGAGCCGGACATAGCCGTTGAACTGACAAAAGACGATTACGATAACGACCGCGATCCGCAACTGGACAAAGCGCTGGAAATATTAAAGTAAGGCAGCAAGAGCCACGGCCTAAAGGCCGTGGCTTTTTAATTGACTTAAGGGTAAATTTTTTGTAAAATTAAAAACATTATGACAATAAAAATAAATTGTCGCAGTGAATTATTCAGGTGGGGCCCGATTGACGGCAAGGTTATTTACCCTGACTTTTTTAGCGTTGCCTTTACGGAATTTCCAAAATATTTTAACAGTTGGCCTGATTTAGCAGGCCTTTTTTTTGATGAAAAGATGGTATATCTTTGTGAATACCCGAAATTGCGGGCCAGCGGCGAGGAACTGTTTAAAAAAATAATTCTTAAAAATAGTCAGAGAATGAAATGGTACCGGTTGTGGCATGCAAATCTGAAACAATTGTTAGATCTTCAAAATGATATTTCAAATTTAAGATTAAGCAGACTTTCGGGAGATGAATTGCAAAAAAAATATAATCTATGGTCAAAATTATATCTTAAATTCTGGAGCATCGGTGAACTGCCGGAAGTGGCCAACTGGGGCGGCGAAAAGTATTTAACGGATTTGCTTAAAAAGAAATTAAAGGGCAACGATTTTATTTATGCTTTTGAAAAATTATCGGCGCCGGAAAATATGTCATTTTATCAGAAGGCGGAATTAGATCTGTTAAAGCTTAAAAGATATGAAAGAACAGATGTATTCGACAAAAAAATTAAAAGGCATCAGGAGCGGTATTTTTGGATTTTAAACAGCTACCATCACACAAAAGTTTTGTCTCAAAAATATTTTGTTTCTGAACTTAAAAATAAAAGATTACAACAATGTCAGAAAAAAATTAAAAACATTTTGGCTTTATCTTGCAAGGTCAAAAGGGAAAAGGAAAAAATTTTTAAGAAATATAAACTGGGACAGCAAATTGCCAAAGCCGCCAGATGTTTGAGTTTTTGTATCTGGTGGCAGGATTTACGAAAATACTATATTTTTTTGGCCAACCATTACATTGATATTTTTCTTAAAGAATTTGAAAGAAGACTTAAGGTTAAATTCGAAGATTTGCAGTATTATAACGTTTATGAAATGTCCCGTCTGGCAGACTCAGGCAAAATAATAGGAAAGACGGAAATGGCAAGAAGGAAAAAGCATTTTGTGGTTTATTACAATATGAAAAAGAATAATTTATCCTATTTGTCGGGCAAAAGAGCCGGATCAATAATTAAAAAATATCTAAACGTAGATTTGAAAGAAAAAAAAGGAGAATTGTCGGGAGTAGTTGTGAGCATTGGCAAAAAGGTGACCGGCAGGGCAAGAATTGTAACTTCGGCTAAAAATATCCGCCTGGTTAAAAAAGGTGAAATTTTGGTGGCGACAATGACCTCGCCTGATTATGTCATCGGTATGAGAAAAGCCGCAGCTGTGGTTACCGATGAAGGAGGCATGACCAGCCACGCGGCAATTGTATCAAGAGAGCTGGGGATACCCTGCATAGTAGGCACAAAAAACGCAACTAAGGTTTTTAAAAACGGAAATTATCTGGAAATCGACACGGAGAAGGGAATAATTAAAAAATTATGAGAAAAGGAGAGCAACCAAAAGACTGGTTAGTATATAGAAGGGGGAATATATTGCCTTTCTCTTTGACTTGCATTACCGGAACTCAGAAGTCGACGCCGACAATGGAATAGTAAAAAAATTAAAGTTATGATGAAATTTGAGGCCTTATTAAAACATATCAAAGAAAATGACTGGTGGACAGAAGAGGCACCCGCGGTTTTGCAGTTATGCATTCCTTTTATGAAAGCATTTGAAAAGGTCGGTCCCTTTTTCGGCTTGAAACCCTGGACAGTTTCATTGCTTGTGGTTAAAAACGGAATAATTTCAGAAAAAACCTGCGTTAAGGAAAAAACGAAGATGTTTTATGTTTTTTTAAGAAAATACAATAATGACAAAAGTTTTTTTAAGAAAAAAGTAAAACAATGGGAACTACTAAAAAAGGTGTTGATGGAAAAATGCCTTTTTATAGAAAATTGTGACTTAAAGAGCCAAAATAACAAGCAGCTTTGGAATCTTTACGAAGATTTGATAGATTCTATTATAAAGGAATTTACACCTCCTATATCAGCTGAATGTTGCGATATGTATACGGACAAATTGATTGTTGAAGATTTTACCCGGCTTACGGGATTAAGCCAGCAGGCATCATCAAAAAAACTTTTAATCCTGACTTCACCCGCAAAACACAGTTTCATTGAAACCGAACGGCTGAGTTTTCTCAAGTTATGTCTTTTGTTTTTAAAAAGTAAGGGTGGAAAATCGGCATCGGACAAATTTAATAAAGAATTGGAAAAGCATGCCAACAGTTTTTTTTGGGTCAGGAACAATTTTAAAGACACCCATAGAATTACCGAAAATGAATTTTTAGAGCTAGTCAAAGAAGAAGTTAAAAAGCGTGTTAAAAATGATATAACAAATGAACTTAAAAACTTACGGAGTGTTAAAAATAGAATCAAAATTCAGAAAAAAAACTTGTTTAGCCAACTTCATCTGCCGGGGTATTACAAAAGGATATTGAAATTTATTTCGTTTATGGCCGGGTGGCAGGATGAAAGAAAAAAAATTGTTCTTATCGCCAACCATTATCAGAATGAACTTCTAAAAGAGATTGGCAAAAGGTTCGGATATACTCTTTACGAAACGCAAAGCTTTTTAATCAGTGATATTGAAAATTTATTAACAAAGAAAATAAAAATTTCAAAAAATATTTTACGGCAAAGGTCCAAATTCAGCATATACTCCACATTTCCTAAATCAGATACTTTGCTTTTAGGTAAAAAAGCAAAAATAATTGACAGTATTTTTCTTCGAAAAAGTATTATAAAAGAAATGAAAGGATTCGTTGCGTCAGGCCGTGGCAAAATATCCGGAATAGTGAGCGTAATAAATGATCCTGCAAGAGATAGGTTCAAAAAAGGAAATATCTTGGTGGCACCGATGACCAGGCCCGAATATCTGCCGCTGATGAGGCAGGCAAAAGCCATAGTCACGGACGAAGGCGGCATTACGACTCACGCCGCAGTCGTTTCTCGGGAGCTAAAAATTCCTTGCATTATCGGCACTAAAGGGGCATCCAAAATTTTGAAAAATAATGATAAAATAATATTGGACTTGTCAGACGGTACTATAAATAAAGTATAAATATATAATGATTTATAAAAAGGGCTTTATTAAAAAAGAATTGCCTAAAGTCAAAAGAAAAGAATGGTATCATCAGCGTTTTGATGCCTGCCCGAATTTTTTATATTTAATCGGCGAGGCTGAACTGGTTCGCGAAAAAAGGAAATTCTCTGGTGGTGAATATACCAGCCATATTGTCATTTTTGACGATGATAGAGGGGATTGGTATATCGACGAGGCGGACAATAAGAGGATTACCGATATCTTTATAAAATTGGCAAAAAACAAATCGAAAAAGCATATTGGACTAGATGTAGAAAAAAAATGGGATAAAGACAAGTTAAGCTTTATAAACTTATGCAAAAGGATAGATAAAATCGATGTGGCAAATTTGAGCGGTGAAAAATTGGAAGCGCTATATCAAGAATTAGTTAACACCTACCAAAAATGGGTGACCATGAGCTCTATTATTGATGGTTTTGCGCTTGGATCAGACAGGTTTGTGCAGGAAGAGCTTGTAAAATTTTTAAATAATAAAAAAATAGCAAAGGGGCAAGGGGAAATTTTCTCAACGCTGACAGCTCCAATCGACGCTTCGTTTATCAACCAGGCAGAAATTTCTTTGCTTAAAATTGCCTTGAATGTCGAAAAAGGCAGAAAACTTAAAAAAGAATTTGTAAAAAACAGCGCAAAAAAAATAATTTCAATATTGAATGAATATCCCAAGACAAAAAAATTTTTAGAAAAGCATCAGAAAAATTATTTTTGGAGCAATAATAATTATTTTTTGAATAAAACGCTCACAGTAGAAGATTTTATCGGACAAATCAAAGAAATGTTCAGATACAAGGTTGATATTAAGGCGGAGATCAAAAGAATTTTAGATACGCCTAAGCAGAATAAAATTAAAAAACAAAAGCTTAGTCAAAGATTAAGCCTTCCCGTTTTTTTAAGAAACCTTTTGGAAATTTCCGAAACTTTCACTCACTTCCAGGATGAAAGGAAAAAATATACTTTTTGGGCGACGCATTATTCTTCCATTATCTTGCAGGAAATAGGGAAAAGATTTGGCTATACGCTCACTGAAATGAAATATCTCTTGAATTGCGAAGTGATTGACTTGTTTGATAAAAACAAACAGCATGTTACCTGTGCCCGAGCCAGAGACAGGAGAAAATACTGCATTCTGTACCATCGCGGAAAAGAGTATGAAATTTTAACAGGCAACCAAGCCAGAAAATTCCAGCATGTTTTATTTAATAAAGAAATAAAAAAAGATATCAACGATTTTCGGGGCTTGAGCGCTTCAAACGGCAAAGTCAAAGGAAGCGTTAAAATCTTAAAAAGCGCCACGGAAGTCAATAAAATTGAAAAGGGTGATATTTTGGTGGCAGTAATGACGCGCCCTGATTATATCTCGGCGATGAAAAGGGCATCTGCCATAGTTACAAACGAAGGAGGAATAACCTGCCACGCGGCAATAGTTTCCAGGGAGCTTGGCATACCCTGCATAATCGGGACAAAAATTGCTACGGATATCTTAAATGATGGCGATTTGGTGGAAGTAAACGCCAACCATGGCGTGGTTAAGATTTTAAAAAGAAAATAATTATGTCAAAGACTTTATATCTTTGGGATCTGGCAGGCACCTTGTTTTATGAAGAATGGGATATTAAAAAAACCGGCTATCCTGCAATAGGCGACTGGATTGCAGCTAAATTGAAAAAGAAAAAGAGTGAGGTAACGGACAGGGAATATGAAGAAATGCACCGATTTGCCTACGAACATGGCTGGCCTATTAAGCTGGCATTAAAGCCTGGATTTAAGGAAGTGTTAATATGGACAAAGCATAATGAAACATTCAGCACCGGCATGCAGGAGCAGATGGCCTGGCGCGCCAAATATCTTAATCCCAAGGCCGGCTGTGACATCAGAAAATTCTTTCAGAAATTCAATTCCACTTTTGATTACGGCGAAACTAACAAGAAGACAAAAGAGATGCTGATAAATTATCTGGGTAAAAAATACAGGCAAGGATATAGAACAGTTCTTTATATTGACGATAAATTAAGCAACTGTAAATTTTTCATCAGCGCAGTCAAATCAATGCAGAAGAGGCATAAAGGTTTGAAATACCGTCTTTATCACATCTTAAACGACAAAAAAGGAATAAGAAAGAAAAGAGGATATTTTGAAATAGGGAGATTAACTGATATTATAAATAATGAAAAAAAATTAACATCAACTTTATGAACAAAAAAATCGATATTCCAAAATTATTTATAAACCAGGCTAAAAAGAAAAGAAGAAAAATAGGCATTGCAATTATGAGACCAATTCCTGAAACTATAAAAAGTTTAAAAAAAGCAAAAAAATATGCTGATTTGGTTATTGTCGGTGCCAAAGTAAAAGGGTTTGAAAATATTGTAGAAGAGGATCAAGATAAAGCCAGTGAAATTTTAGTTAAGCTTCTTTACAATGAAAAAATAGAAGGCCTTGTCAGAGGACAGGTTAAAGACTCATATACCTTGGATGTTTTTTTCAAGATGTTTGGTAAAGTGCCTATACCAAGTAACAGAAAAGTCTGTCCCGGGGCGATGCAGAAAGGTAAATACTGCTTTTTTGTAAGTACATGTTCAATCTATCAAGGTATGACATTAGAAGATAAAATTCATGAAATTGACAAGATGATTGATTATATGCAAAGTAATTTTAGTCTAACTCCTAAAATTGCCGTAATGTCAAGTTTAAGACCAACAAGCAAAGTGGGCAAATACAAAAGCCTTGACGATGTTGCGGAAATTAATAAAAATTTGGCAAAATATCTTCAAGAAAAAGGACACGATGTAAAAGAGTATTACTTTGAATATGAATCAGCTGTGTGGGAAGGAGCCAATTTAATTGTTCCTTCAATGGGACTGGTTGGAAATGCCTGGCTAAAAGCTTTGCTTTATTTAGGTGACTGGAAACTTCTTTGCTGTCCTTATCTGGATTTAGGGGTTGCGTGGGAGGACGGTTCCAGGAATGAAAAAGATTTTTTCTGGCATATAGTCCATTGCGTTGCCATGTTAAATAGCGAAAAAAAATGAACAAAAATTTTCCCAATCTTAAAATTATTGAAATCGAAAAAGCCGTATTGCATGAAGAAACGGATTTGGCGCGAGTACGCAGGTACAAAAAGATGATACAAAAAGACGGTTATCTTTTGGATCCGCCCATTGTGGCAAGTTTGACAAAAGGCAAATTTGTTGTTCTAGACGGTGCCAATCGGGTCAGTGTTTTTAAAGAATTGCATATACCGCATATAATGGTGCAGCAAGTAAAATATAAAAAACCCGATGTTATTTTAGAAACATGGAATCATATTATCTGCGATAAGGATTACAAGAAATTTCACGGTATTAAAAAGTTCAAAAAATTTCAAATAAAAGAAATGATTGATTTTGTGAACAGTTACAACGGTAAATTTTATTTCCATAGAGTAATCGGCACTGACATTAAAAAAATAAGGAAACATTATCCTAATATATGCTGCCTTGCCATATTCCCCAAATTGAAGCCTAAAGATATATTAAACTTTGCCAATCAAGGTAGGAAAATCCCGTCAGGCATTAGCAGGCATATAATTGCAGGCAGAGCATTATTTGTAAAAATGCCGTTAAGTTTTTTTAGAAAAAAGATCACCGCTGCAGAGAAAAACAAGATTTTTCAAAAATATATACATGACCGGTTTAAATCAAACATGGTCAGGTACTATGCCGAACCGTTATTTATTTTTAATTGAAAAATGAGCGTTAAAACAACTGAAATTAAAAAGAAGTTAAAAGAAGTGATATTTAGAATCCTCATGAGTATTTACACCTGGTATGTGTAAAGATAAAAAAGATTCACTTAATAATTAAACAATTAAGATAAATTTATGAACGATGAAAAAGAAAACCCCATATCTGTCGATAATATCGAAACTGTAGAAGATCCTGAACTTAAAGAAAGAATGGGTGTAGTTGCTAAAAACATTATTGATACTTTCGGTTTTCAGCCAAAGAAAGAAAGTTTTTTAGTTATTACTGACACTGGCGTAATTGAAGCACAACCGGAATTAGTAGGTTCTATAGAAGAAGAATTAAAAGGAAGAATAGAAAAATCAGGTAACAGAGTTAATTATCGGATCAGGGTTTTACCTGAATCAAAAAGGTCAGCAGAGGATATGGGTGAATATATTGGTGATGAATTAAAGCATTGGAGAAATAGTCCTATATTAATTATTACTTCAATGTCACGTTCCCATTCAAAAGAAACAGGCTCGGCAATTAGAGAAATGTATAGCAGAAAAGAATTGGATGAACAATTACAGGCTTCAAAAATCCAAGGCCATCTAAAAGGTCTAGATGACCAATTAAATGATGAGCAATGGCAAAAAATAGTTAAGGAAGCTAAAAAAAGAGCAGTACGGTTGATTTCAATTACAAAAGGCAAAAATCCCCACGAGATTTTAACCAAAGGTGCAGTTGAAGAGTCAGTAGAAAAGATTCTGGAAAGAGACGAAAAAGTTGGTGAACTGATGAAAGACGTCAAAATAGTACAACTAACTTCCCCTGAGGGGACCGATATAAGATTAAATTTAATAGAAGAAGCGAAAGGCATGGAATCGGAAGATTTTTCAAAACCTGGCGCTTTAGGAAATTATCCTATTGGTGAGTGGGCCTGTTCTCCTGACTGGAAAGGCAGCAGCGGTAACCTGGTTATTGACGGCCCTTTGGGTGGTGAACACATGTTAGATCAAGTGAAAAAATTTGGGCCTTTGAAGTTAGAAATAGTTGAGGGTGAAATTGTTAAAATAAATGGTCAACCAGCAAATGAACTAACTGATAACCCTTTAGCCGAGTCAGTCAAAGCGTATTTAAATGCCGGCAATAATAAAAATAATCACGGTTATAGATTAGCTGAATTGGGTATAGGTACGAATACTAAGGCATGTCAAGGTAAAGAGGATAAGGATTGGGGATCCAGTGAAACGGAAAAATTGTATGGTACAGTCCACATTGCTGTTGGCAGTAATGGGTCTTTGGGAGTTCCCAAAAATCATCCAAGTTTTAATTCTGCAAAGGTTCATTGCGATATGGTGCTTTTGGGTAAAATAAATGTAGAATGCGAGAGAAAAGATGGTTCTAGGTTTTTCTTAATTAAAGAAGGAAATCCTCAGGGATATTAGAATTTAAATATTTTTAATAGCGCGAATTAATTTTAATTCGCGCTTTGATTTCACCACCTTTCATTTAACAGAATACATTTATAGTTGAATGGTTAGCCAGAAATTCAGATCTCCAAAACTCCCCCAATCAAGGTGTTCGGATAAAATCCGTATGCTTGAACTGCATTTTCCTAAAGGACAATGCTTTCATCAGGACAATCTATAATGTGAAAAATTCCTGACGCAGTACTGCGTGAATAATTGACATCAGGGCTTTATTTCCCTTATTGTCACTGAAAAGTGTTCCGACGGCGCAGTAGTTGAATGCATCCGGCTCTGCTTCAACGGCCGCAAGAACTGCATAGGGTCTCCCTTAGATGATACTTCTTAAACAGGGAAAATGTTTCTTCCGCATTAGTTCTTTTAGTGTTCTTAATGAACATGACAACGGTAAAATTTGGCAGTTCGTTAAGACCTGAAGGAACCTTTCCTGTTAGAAACTTATCTTCTTTGTTGATGCAGACAATGCGTTTGCCAACTGCCAGCATCGCAACATGCGGGCCGCGCTTCCGGTTAACGGCTGTCATCCTCAGAAAAAAATCTGCGTCATATTCAAGTTTCGCCCGCATCAGCGTCAGGATGTCAAGGCGAAACTTTGCACCGTCTTTGATCATTTTTTACACAATTTTCTTAGGAAATTCCCAACGGTGCTTCCGCAGTACGGCTGCGATAATTTCTTAAATTTTACCAATCTGTTTCTCAGTTATTGGAGATGGGGACAATGATTTTCTCATTGGCGTCATCCTCCTTTAAGCTTTGCTGACCCTATTGAGCAAATTATAGGACTCTTGTTTTAATAACAAATTAATACATCATAAATTAATAAATTTGTCAATAATTGTTTAGAATGAAACTTAAAGCTATAATTAATTTATGGAAAAAGAATATATTTTACCGTTTTTAAAAATCAGTAAAAAAGATGTCGCACTTGCGGGTGGCAAGGGAGCATCGCTGGGAGAAATGACCAATGCCAGGATGCCGATACCTTTCGGTTTTGTTATTTTGGCATCAGCTTTTGACAGGTTTTTGGAAGAAAGCGATGTTGGGGTTGAAATCGACGCCCAGCTTGAGAAAGTAAATTATCAAGACACGAATTCCGTTGACAGATATTCCAATGTCATCCGGGACATTATTGCCGATACCAAGATGCCAAAAGATTTATCCGAAAAGTTTTCGCATGAATTTGAAAAATTAAAATGCCAGTTTGTCGCCGTAAGAAGCTCGGCCACGGCAGAAGATTCCGATGTGGCTTCCTGGGCTGGGGAGTTGGAGACATACCTCAATACCACTGAAAAAGATTTATTAAAAAATATAAAACTCTGCTGGTCATCTTTATTTACGCCGAGGGCGATTTTTTACCGTTATGAGAAAAAATTGTTGGATAGCAAAGTTTCGGTCGCCGTTGTTATTCAAAAAATGGTGCAGTCGGAAGTCGCGGGTATTGCCTTTACCGTTCATCCCGTGACGCGCGACAAATCGCAAATGATAATCGAGGCCGGCCTGGGTTTGGGAGAAGCCGTGGTTTCAGGTCAGATAACGCCGGACAGTTATATTCTAAACAAGAAAAGCCTTGAAATTTTGGACAAGAACATTTCCGGGCAGGAAAGAAAAATTATTCGAAAAGGCAGTGGCAATACATGGGTCAAAGTTTCGGTCACAGAAAAATTCAGTCAAAAAATTTCAGATGCCCAAATAAAAAAACTGGCTGGAATTTGCCTTGATATAGAAAAACATTACAAAAAACCCCAAGATATTGAGTGGGCGATAGAAAGAGGAAAAATATTCATTACGCAGTCACGGCCGATTACAACCCTATGACAGGCGCAGAAATTAATGTTAAAGGTTTAGTGCAGGGCGTAGGCTTCAGATATCAGACTCTGCAGAAAGCCCGTGAAATGAATTTAAAAGGTTTGGTGGAAAATCAAGACGACGGCAGCGTTAAAATAATTGCAGAAGGAGAAAAAAAGGCGATACTTTTTTTTGCGGATTGGCTAAAAACGGGGATAAGCGGAGCCAAAGTTGACGATATAAAGATAAACTGGTATCCTTTTAAAGGAGAATATAACGATTTTAGCATAAATTAAGGGGATTTTTTGAAATTTGAAATCACCCGGCAATAATGCTAAAATTTTTTAGGTAAGGGAATCTGAAGCTATGAGAAAAATTATGAAAGTAATACTTCTAAAAAACGTCGAAAAACTGGGTCAGGAAGGCGATATAGTTGAAGTTAGTTTTGGTTACTTCAGGAATTTTTTAGAACCAAACTGTATCGCCAAAAAGGCAGACTCGAAAATTATCGCCGAAGCCAGAATTAAAAAAGAAAAAATACAAAAAGAAGCCGAGATGGATCTGGCAAAAACGCAGGAGTTGGCGCACAAGCTTGACGGACAGGTAATTGAAATTAAAGCCAGGGCGTCGGAAGAAGGAACGTTGTTTGCCGGAATAAGTCCGGCGAAAGTAGCTGGTGCTCTGAAAGAAAAAGGATTTGATATTTCAAAAAATCAAATAAGAGCTGAACACATTAAGGAATTGGGCGAATTTGAAATAACGGTCAATTTGGCGCACGGCCTTGAGTCCCGGGTTATTCTGACAGTAACCAAACTCGAGGAGAAATAAACGACAGAGCGATAATTTAAAATAAAATAAAAGTGAAAGTGATAAGATAACCGAGCAACTGATCTGTTGACATTTAGCTAATATTAACTTTAATTAATTAAATTACAATGTCCAAATACATCTTCGTTGTCGGAGGAGTTATGTCGGGCGTCGGCAAAGGGGTGGCTTGCGCGTCTATAGGAAAAATTCTTCAGTCAAGGGGATATAAAGTTACCGCCATAAAAATCGATCCTTATGTTAATGTCGATGCGGGAACAATGAATCCGACGGAACACGGGGAAGTGTTTGTTACCGAAGACGGCGATGAAACAGACCAGGATATAGGAAATTACGAAAGATTTTTAGATGTTGATATTTACAGGATCAATTATATGACTACCGGTCGGGTCTATCAGTCGGTTATTTCCAGGGAAAGGAATCTGGAATACGAGGGAAAATGTGTTGAGGTGGTGCCCCATATACCGGAAGAAGTCATCCGCAGAATTAACCTGGCGGCCAAAAAGTCAAAAGCGGATATTACCATAATTGAAATCGGCGGAACAGTCGGCGAATACCAGAACATTTTATTTCTGGAAGCGGCCAGAATGATGCATCTGCAGAAACCTGAAGATGTTTTATTTATTATGGTAAGCTATCTGCCCATTCCTGATAAAGTGGGTGAAATGAAAACCAAGCCGACTCAATACGCCGTACGAAGCTTGAATTCGGCTGGTATACAGCCGGATTTTATTTTGTGTCGGGCGGAAAAGCCGCTGGATTTAAAAAGAAGGGAAAAGCTGTCGACCTTTTGTAATATTATGGCAGCGGATGTTATTTCCGCGCCTGATGTCGATTCCATATATGAAGTGCCGGTAAATTTTGAAAAAGAGCACTTAAGTGAAAAGATTTTGGATAAACTGAATCTTAAGGCCAAAAAGAAAAACCTGAATGACTGGAAAAAAGTTTTAAAAGTTATAAAAACCGCCAAAAGGCAGGTCAGAATCGCTATGATAGGGAAATATTTCGCCACAGGGTCGTTTGTGCTGTCTGATTCCTACATTTCGGTTATTGAAGCAATAAAGCATGCCAGCTGGGCGAATAAAATCAGGCCGACAATTCACTGGCTGAATTCTGATGATTTTGAAAAAAATCCGGCTAAAATAAAAGAATTGAAAAATTATAACGGCATAGTTATCCCCGGCGGTTTTGGCGGCAGAGGAATTGAAGGAAAAATCAAAGCCATTGAATATGCCAGAAAGAACAAAATTCCGTTTCTTGGTTTATGCTACGGTATGCAGCTGGCGACAATTGAATTTGCCAGAAACGTCTGCAGGTTAAGGAACGCGAATTCAACCGAGATAGATCCGAAAACCAAACATCCTGTAATTCATATCATGTACGAGCAGGCACAAAAAATTGCGGCAAAACAATACGGCAATTCCATGCGGCTGGGAGCCTGGCCTTGCGTTATCAATAAAAAATCAAAAAGTTTTTTCGCATATGGCAGTTCCAAAATCAACGAGCGCCACAGACACCGCTATGAATTCAATAACGATTACCGCAAAATAATAGAAAAAAAAGGTCTGCTTTTAGCCGGTTTGTCACCTGACAAGAAACTGGTAGAAATCATTGAGTTGCCCGGCCATCCGTTTTTTGTCGGGGTACAATTTCACCCCGAATTCAAGTCACGGCCTTTAAAACCCCATCCTCTTTTTATGGAATTTATCAGAACGGCAGTCCGAAAAAAGTAATTTTTGATAATTCAATTTTTAGCACCCGCTTCAGGGTGCTTTTTATTATTGTTATACCGGCGTAACCTTAAGCGACTATATTTGTAAGACAGCGCAAGTTAATTATTTAAAAAAGGTCGTTTTAATTATTGGAATAACATCAAATGTATGAAGAGTAGCAAAAAACTTATATCGGCTGCCGCCATTTTGGGCTTATTCGTATTTTCAGTTATGCCTGTTTTAGCGGGGGAAGTGGCGTTCGATGGCACGGGTAAATTGCTGGCGTATGGAAACGGCAATGCCGCAATTTCCGGCCAGATTGATTACCTTTCAGTCAGCGCGACAGGTACTGTTGTTATTACAGACAATGCCGGTGACGTCAGGATCGCAGCTAACGGATTCGGCGAAAAAACTGAAATTGCCCCCAATCAGTGGCAGTATTCGGGAACAGGCAGCGTTCTGATTAAAGGCAGCGATTTAGTGGTTGAGATTTGCGGCGAAAAAGTTCAGTTGTCTGTAAGAGGAGTTGGCACAGCCAATTTAACAGGAGAAGGCGCGTTCAAGACCAAGCTTATAAAATAAAAATAAAAAAAATCGCCCCGGTTTCGGGCGATTTTTTTTATTGTTTATTTTTTAGGAAAAACATTTACGAATTTGGTCCATTCTAATCTGTTATTGTATTTTTTGGTTTTTTTGCGAGTAAACTTTACAATCCCTGAAGCAACAGCAAACAAACTGTCGTCACCGCCTTTTTTAACGTTTTCTCCGGGCCGGTAATTTGAACCTCTCTGGCGAATGATTATGCTGCCGATTTTTGCAAATTGTCCGTCTGCTAATTTTACTCCCAATCTTTTTGATATCGAGTCGCGGCCTAAGCTTGTAGAACCGCCGGCTTTCTTATGTGCCATGACTGTGTTTATTTTTATTAATTAAACAATAATAATGATATCTTAATATTTTGAACTTGTCAAGAATTCTTTGTCATATTATACTTGGTGATGTCTTTAATGCCGGTTTAATTTAGGCATTATAAGGTCAAAGCAAACTGCCATGATTAATAAATTTAAAATTCTTACGGTTATTTTGTCCACCTTATTTCTGGTTTCCTGTTCCGATGGCTTAAAGACAACACAAGATCTTAAAGCCGACCCGGAAAATAGAAATGCAGCTTTTGATCCTGTCGAAAAAACCGGCAGTTCGACAGAACCTGTAATCGAAAAATCGACAGAAAGGAATACTGAAAAAGACACGTCTGTCCCCAAGGCAATTGATTTTAAGGTTTTATTCGCCTCGCAAGCGCCGTTTGGCAATTGGGATGAACTTCATGGCGAGGCCTGTGAAGAAGCGTCAATGATAATGGCTGCCAGGTATTTTAAAAAACAGCCGTTAGACGCCAGAATAATGGAGGAAGAAATTCTAAAATTGGTTGATTGGGAAAAAGAAAATAAATACAATGATATTGACGCAACTGCGGAGGAAACAGCAGAAATACTTGAAAGGTATTTTGGTTTAAGGGCAACAGTCGACGATAAAGTGACAGTCGACAACATAAAAAATGTTTTGGCACAGGGAAAATTAATAATCGTCCCGGCGGCCGGAAGGATGCTGGAGAATCCGAATTTCAAACAGCCCGGGCCTATTTATCATATGTTATTAATCAGAGGGTATGACAGAAATGAATTCATTACCAATGATCCCGGAACCAGAAAAGGGGAAGGCTATAAGTATAAATACGGTTTATTAACAGATGCGGTTCATGACTGGGATCACGGAAAAGCCGCAGACGGCATGACAGAAGATGAGATGAAGTCGGGTAAAAAAATTATGATTGTAGTCAGCGGACGATAACCGGAATAGCGGCATACATCTTCTATCTTATCTATTTGACAAAGATTTACGGCATGGTATACTAAAACCTAGTATTTTACTAGGTTTTTATGTTGAAATTTACCACCAAAGCCGAATATAGTTTGCGAGCCATGGCTATTTTGGCTAAAAATTACAAAAAAACTGCCGTATCTTTGGCAAAGATCGCCCGGGAAGAAAAAATTTCCAAGGTTTATTTGGAGCAGTTGTTTTCTAAATTAAAGAAGAATCATCTGGTTACAGCAAACAAAGGGGTAAACGGCGGATATATTCTGTTACGGAGTCCGGAAAATGTTTCCGCCGCAGATATAATTGAAGCGACTGAGGGCAGTCTGGAGCCATTTTACTGTGTTTCCCCGAAAGGCAACTGTTGCGCCAAAAAGGGCTGCCTGACAAGAAAGATGTGGATTAAAGTCCACCAGGGAATCAAAATAACTTTGGAGAATACGAAATTGTCTGATTTGATAAAATAGTAAATTCAACAAAATATCTTGATAAAATTAATACCTAAATTATGACATATACACAGACAGTTTTAAATCATTTTAAGAATCCGCATAATCAGGGAAGTATGGCTGACGCCGATGCTGTCGGCGAAGCCGGCAATCCGATGTGCGGCGATGTGATGAAGATTTATCTGAAAATCAAAAATAACAAAATTAAGGATATAAAATTCGAAACTCTCGGTTGTGCGGCAGCTATTGCCTGTTCATCGATATTAACTGATATGGCTAAGGGAAAAGACCTTGATTCGGCATTAAAAATATCTAAGGCGGACATTGTGAAAGAATTGGGCGATTTGCCGCCTGTAAAAATCCATTGTTCGGTTCTGGCCCATCATGCTTTGACAAACGCGATAAACATTTATCAAAAAAAATTAATTTAATAAAGAGATGTTGACAGTTTATCGCCTGACATAAAGCGGCAGACTGTCGGCGTTTAAAAATTTATGAAAGAAGAGGTAAAAAAAATCATTGATCAATTGCGCCCGACAATTCAGGCGGACGGCGGGGATGTGGAATTAATTGAAGTTGACGAAAAGACGGGCACGGTAAAGTTGCGTCTAAAAGGCGCCTGTACTCACTGCCCGATGTCGGAAATGACTTTACAACAGGGTATCGGCAGAGTATTAAAAGAAAAAATTCCGCAGGTAAAAGAAGTAATTAAAGTTTGAATATGCGAAAGATATATTTTGACCATTCAGCAACTACGCCGGTTGACAACAGGGTCTGGCTTAAGATGAAGCCGTTTTATCTGAAAAATTACGGTAATGCCGGCTCAATTCACAGTTTTGGTCAGCAGGCGTTAAAAGCCGTGGAAGAGTCGCGAAAAACCGTGGCCGATTTTTTAAACTGTTTCGGCGAAGAGATTTATTTTACATCCGGCGCCACGGAAGCCAATAATCTGGCTTTGGGCGGCGTTTTCCGTACCGTTCAGAAAAAATGGCGTAATCCTCATATAATAATTTCCAAAATCGAACATCCTTCAGTGCTCGGGCCGGCGGCTGAACTTAAAAAACAAGGCGCTCAGATAAGTTTTTTGGAAGTAACAAACAAGGGGCTGGTCAGGCCGGAAGAATTAAAAAAGTTAATCAGAAAAAATACAGTTTTGGTTTCGGTTATGTATGTGAATAACGAAATTGGAACGATTCAGCCCATTGCCAGAATTGGTAAAATATTGGGTCAGTTAAACAAGAAACGCGACGATAAAATTTATTTTCATACTGACGCCGTCCAGGCGGCTAATTATTGCGATCTTGACGTTAATAAGCTAAAAGTTGATTTATTGACCTTGTCCGGCCATAAAATATACGGACCGAAAGGAATCGGCGTATTGTATGTAAAAAAAGGGACGGTTCTGGCCGCACTTGAGTTTGGCGGTCACCAGGAGCGCGGTTTAAGGCCGGGGACACAAAATGTGCCGGGAATAGCCGGATTGGCCGAAGCAGTAAGACAGATACGAAAAAATAAAAAAAATAACCGGAAAATAAAACAGTTGCGGGATTATCTTATAAAGGGAATTTTAAAGATACCCCAGTCGCAGTTAAACGGCGATCTGGCGGCGAGGATTCCTTCCAACATTAATGTGACTTTCAAAAATGCCGAGGGTGAAAGCATACTTATGCTGCTTGACATAGCAGGGATTGCAGTATCGACCGGTTCTGCTTGTTCTTCGGGTTCACTTGAGCCATCTCATGTCCTGACAGCCATCGGTGTGCCGAAAGAAATGTCTCATGGCAGTCTGAGGATCACCCTGGGCAAATATAATACTAAAAAAGAAGCAGATAAGCTTCTTTTAATTCTGCCAGAAATCATCAGCAATTTAAGGAAAATGTCTCCTTATAAATAATTTATTCAAATTTCGGTTTTTCACTGTTAACAGGAGGCAATGAAAACGGATTTTTTATAATATTCTCAAAACTGATCGCATTATTTTTTGCGTCAAGGCGGTTAATAATATTTTCAAAAAGTTTTACATCCACGACATCGGCTGTAACCTGCGTTTTTAGAACAGGGACTTCTTTTGCCTGTGAAATTGTCATGTAAAAATCAAAGTACAAAAAGGTAGAAAGATAAGCAATCCCGGCGACAATAATCAAAGCCAGCAGAGGGTAAAGAATCTTTAGCAGCCAGTTTAAATTGATGTGGATTGTTTTTATTTTCATTGTTTTAGTTGGCGTCAATAAATATTTTGCCTGATAAGAACATTTTTATTTGTCCGTCATATTTTTGACCCGCGGAAGAAAACTTGACTTCCTCGACATTAAAATAATAGCTTAGTTTTTCAACCTGCCTTAAATATTTAAGCGTGTCGGGAAAGTAACCCTCGACCTGCACTTCCAGGGGCAGGGTGTCGTTAGCTGTCTGATCTGACCGGTTTATCAGCTTCTGGTTAACTTTATTTTCAGCCGCGATCTTTTCCAGTTCCAGGATAAAATCAAGTTCATGATCTTTTTTTACAAATATGGAATTGATTCTTTCTTCAAACGGCTTTATTTTATTGAAGTCATTAATCGTTTTTTGCAGCAACTGGCCTTTTTTGTATTTTTTTTCCAAATCAGCCCTTTCGTCTGTAACCATGGAACTTATTTTTCTTATGTCATTTACGGTCGGTATAATAATAAAACCGATGATGGCGGCACACACCGCCAAACAGGCGAAAAGGTAGAGAAAGAATTTATTTTTTATATTCATCGTTTTAGACTTGATGTTATTTTAAAATCTATATTTTCTTTTTCAAGCAGACTGGTAAAGGGAATTTTTATTGATTCAAACAATCCCGAATCATTTAAATTTTTTTCAAAATTTTTCAGGTCGTCCCTGGTTTTTGCCCTCCCCGTCAGCTGGAGATCACCGCTGGTTTTTTTTATTTCTATGGCGTAAAGGAGTATGTTTTCCGGGACAATCTCATTGATTTTAAAAATTAAATCCGACCAGGGTACAAAATCATTTTGAATAGATTGTATGGATTTCAATTTTTTATTGAATTGTTTGATATCCTGGCTCAAAAGGGCTCCAGTTTTACTGTTCAAATTGTAGTTGGCAACGACTTTGTTAAAATAATTCTGCAGTATCATTTTGGCGAATAAAAGTACGATCGCCGTAATAATCAAAAACAGTAAAAGATAGATGATGATGATTTTGGTGACAATAAAAAATCTCAGCAGCCGTATTTCTTTTTTTTGTTCCGGGGACAGCAGATTTAATGTTATCATAAAAGTTGATTTTTTTGCGTTCCTCTTATGGCCAAACCGATGGCCGTGGTATAAGTCAGCGATTTGTCTTCCGGGAATTTAAGCTGTTTTAAATTGTCTTTTTCAATAAATTTCAAGGGGTTGCCCAGACTGACCGTCATATCGAGCCGGTGAGACAGATATTTTTCTATTTTAAGAAAATAAGCGCCGCCTCCGCACAGAACAATTTCGGAGATTTTGTTTTTTTCTGACAAATTTTCATAGTAATTTTTGGCTTTATCTATTTCTTTTATCAGATTATCCATTGTGTCAAACAGTATTTTCCTTAAAGCGCCTTTGCATCTGGTTTTATCAAGCCCGCAGACCAGTTTGGCTTTTTCAGCTTCTTTATATTCTAAATTAAGACTGTCCGAGATTTCTCTGGTGATTGCTTCGCCTGAAATAGGCAAACTTACCGTTAATTGGACGACGTCACGGTCATGGATGATTAAACCGGTTCTGGCGGCCCCGATATCAATAATCATTTTACCGTTTGAATTTTCCATAAGAGCCCTGGAAATAGCAACGGCTTCAATTTCAAAGGCCAGCGGCAAAAGATCGGCTTTCTGCAGCAGGGAAAGGTGTGAATTAACTATGTCTTTTGGGGCGACACCGGCCAGGATATAAGTTTTTTCATCATCTGCAGAAATTACCTGCCAGTCCAGATATTGTTCTTCAATGCTTACCGGCAAATGGTTTTTCAGTTCTTTTTTGATTTCTTCACCTATTTTTTCTTCCTCGACTTTGGGGATTTCCAAAAGCTTGATAAATGTTTTGGTTTCAGGCAAAACGGCAATCACTTCTTTTTTTAATATTTTATTTCCTTTTGCTTCTCTAATCAGCTGGTTGATGAGTAAAACCACCCTGTCTGGATTCTTTATTACGCCTTCGGATATATCGCCCGTCGGAATTTTAATTTGATTAAAGGAAGACAGGTAAAGTTTTCCTCTTTTTTTTGACAGATCAACTATTCTTAAAGCGTAATCGGAAATATCAAGTCCTAATGCTCCGTTGTGTTGGGGAAAAAACATAATTTTTAGTAAGTTTCATCTTCTAAAATTTCCTCCCAGGATATGAATTCGTAAACGTTTCCCGTCGGAAACAGGGGAGGCGGGGTAAATGAAAGGTAATTGTCAAAATTAATTTGTCTGTCCTGATAACCTGAGCAATAAGTGCCGCCACAATTCCAGGAAAAGCCATATCTTTGATTGGTGGCAATTGTGCCGAAAACAGTGATTTTGTTTCTTTGATAATAGTCGGACGAGCAGTCAGCAGGATAATAAAATCGTCCTACTCTGCCTTTCTGAGCGACCAAAGCAGCATCGATTCTGAGTTCTGTCAGATCTTCCGTGCCAAGAAAATCACCCTCGCTGCGCAGGCCGATGTTGATGTTATTTTGCGCTATCAGCCCGACAGCGTCTGTGCCGTCGTAATTGGTATATTCAATATCATTATTGATCCAGATATCCGAATCACCGGAAGCCAGCGGATCTTCCGCCGCCACTATTGTCAGATGGGCATCATTTATTTTTCCGTCAACCCAGACATTGTCGGCCGCAAAAATTATGCCGTTTGCCGGATAATCAGCGGTTGTCCAGTTTCCCTGGTAAGCGGCGGGAAAACCATCTGAAACACTTATTAAGTCGCTGCCAGACATATAAACGCAGTTGTTTACAGTTTTTACCTTGCTGTATCTTAAAGTTCCGTTATCAAATAATTGTATATGCCAGCCGCGCTGATTCGATTTATTGAGATGAAGTCCGTTATCTTCGGCGGCTGTTTCCAGTTCGGACAGATTTAAGGTTATGGCGTCGAAATCGACCGTCGGTACGGGAAATTTTCTGCCGCCGGCGAAAACATCAAGCCGTTTCGGTACTGCCGCCGGAGGCAGGGGATCCATCTGGCCGCTCCCGTCAATCGAATGTGTGTGTACGCCGAATTCTTCCAATTCTTCCCCCTGATCATCATGATCAGGGTCATCATAGGATTCCTGGGCTGAAGTAATCTCATTATAAGCTGTACCGTCAAACCTGATTCCGCCATTGGCGTGAACCGGGCCGTGAATGACCGTACCTTCGCCGAATCTCATACTGTTGTTGGCGACAACCGCATATTTGGTCAAAGCCGATCGTCCGTATTTGGCAAGCACGATTCTTTTGTAGTTGGGAAATTCATTAATCCAGCCGGTTGATTTTATCGTAACCACCGTTGATCCGGTGGCAGGTGGAATGATTTCAAGTGAAAATTGTCCTATCGGGTCACCGGACGGATAGCTGTGCACGCAGGGCGTGACTGAATCGCAATTCCCGCCGGTGCCGTCGCCGTAATCGTCGATGTCGTGGGCAAGATGCCAGCGGTAATAATTAACTCCTGATTCGGCGATATGCAAAGCCTGCGCCTGAGCTTTTTTGATTCGGTTTAATTTTTGCTGCTGATTAACCAAAGAAACAAGACCGCCGCCGACTATCACAAAAATAAAAGTAAAAACCAGAGTCATTATCAGTATAGCACCTTTATCTTCAGCTTGACAGTTTGGACAGAGCAGTTTTTTTGATATTTTACGCATTGGCTTTTTTTAAAGATTTTCTTTTAAATTCCTGACCTGCGTATACGATTGTAAAATAAATGGTTCGGGCGCAATAGCTGGATTTATGTTAATTTCCAGATTAAGACGGATGATTTTTACATCATTTGGCGATGCCGGGGTGGACAAGGGATTGTTTACCGTGTCATTCGGCCAGTCCTTATTATAATAGTAAAAGATCGGCAGCGTGTCGTTTCTGACATACCTGGAAAGAATGTTCACGGTTTCGTTTTCCGTTAAATATTCCGCGGGAAAACCTGATGGTTCAGTGATGCTTTTTTTTAAATTGGTATCATCAAGATAATATCTGACTTTTTCCGTTTCTTCATCCAAGTCGATATCGCTGTAAAAAGAAAAAGACTGATCAAGCGCTTGGACAATCGGATAATCGCCGTTTTTGCCGGTGCCGGCTTCTCTGATTTCCTTGACCATAGTTTCAATGCCGTTTCTGGCATGTTCAATGGCGTCATTTTGCTCTTCGGCAAAGCGATTTGTTTTGTAGCCCATAATTATATAGGAGGAAACAACAGTTATGGCCACGGAAAAAATAGAAATGGCAACGATTACTTCGGCCAAAGTATAGCCGCGGTTGTTGCTTTTTTTATTCGACATTTAAATAAACAGTTAAATTTTGATTGGGTTCAAGCAAAAAAGGAACAACGGGATCGGAGGAAATCAGACTGTAGCTTCCCCCGACAATCACATCGTAAGTGTCCCATTCTATCAGATTGGCATTTAAGATGCCCGAACCGTCAGTTTGAGAGCTTAAGCTGAATTTAGGGATATTTCCCTCGACATCGTAACTTTTGCTGCCGGTGATGGTTAGGGGAACATTGGGAACCGCAATACCGGTTTCAATTGTTGCGCCGTATTGCGCCGCTTTAATGTCCCAGTCGCCGTTGGAATTGTCCTGCCAGGTAATTGTAGGATTCTGCGTGCTCGGCGGCGGCGGTATGGCAATATCCGGCTTTTCCTGATCGCCTGTGGCTTCAGCTACTAAAACGTCATAATCAAGAAGTTTTACGCCGTCACTGTTTAGTTTTTGCAGATAAATATCGGCTTTGCTGTTTCTGTAATCCTGCCAGACGATAAATATTTCTTCCAAGTTGTTTATGGCAATCGCCGGATATTCGTCTGCAGCGCTGCCTGAATCGGAATTAACTTTAATGTCATTTTCCCATAAAGCGGCGCCGGCCGGACTGTATTTTTGCAGATAAATATCGTAATTGCCGTTTCTGTCATCCTGCCAGACAACGTAGATGTTGTCTGACGGCCCTAAATCTATATCGGCATTGATTTGATCGCTAAGCCCCAAGTCAGTGTTAATTTTAATGTCAGACGGCCAAAGCTTTACCCCCTCCCCGGAAATTTTTTGAGAGTAAATGTCATTGTTTAGATTTTTGCCGTCCTGCCAGACAACGTAAGCATTGTTCTGCGAATCGACTGCCAAAGCCGGCAGTATCTGGGTGCTGCTTCCGGAAGTTTCATTCACTTTTATTTCCGGCGACCATAAAGCTACCGGAGGATTGGAAACGATATTGAATTTATTTATGAAGATATCGCCGTTATCATTTCTGTTATCCTGCCAGACAATGAAGGCGAAAGTCGAAGTCGAATTCAGTTCGATTTTCGGAAAATTCTGGTCTTTGTTGTCAGCTTGAGTTTCAATTTTTTTCTCAGAGCCCCACAGCAGGTTGCCGTTTTCATCATAGCTTATAAAATACGCATCTTCATTGCCCTGGCTGTCTCGGTCGTCATTCCAGACAGCGTAAGAATTGCAAAGTGAGTCAGTCGCTAAATCGACATTGTTCTGGTGCGAGGCGGTGGCTATGGCTTTATCTCCGTCATTCCAGAGTTTTATTCTGTCGCTGTCATATCTTTGGCTGTATAATTTGCTTTGGCCGATGTCATCATCTCGCCAGCCGAACACATAATCGCCGCCGGGACAAATGGCAATTGACGGATTATCCTGATCTTCGCCGTCTCCTCCAGTATTGACCTGCCATACATCCGGCGTTGTCTGGCTGACAGTCCTGAACTGCAGATTGGATAAAATATCAATGGCAAAGCTGATTTCCGTAACTTGTCCGTCCAGAACAGTGGCATGGGGCTTTAGAGGATTCGGATTGCCTAAAACACAATCTGCCGCGCCGGCGTTAATGGCGCAGGTCTGGTCGGTGCTAAAACCGGTTTTTGTGGCGCTGATTGAATAGGAGTTTAAGGCCTCTTCAAGATTGGCAATCAGCAAAACTCCGTCATCTCCCGTCAATAATGTCGTGTCAATTGGCGATTTTACGATATGGACGTCTGCCTGAGGCACCGTATTTCCTCCGGCATCAAAAACTGAAATTTTTAAAACACCGCCGCTTGAGGTTTCCAGTCCTTTCGGGGCGACTGCCGTTTCCATTGCCAAATTTTTCTGGCCGGTGTGTCCTATCCAAAAAACAGTTATGCTGACTCTTTTGTAATCGCAGGGTTCATTGTCAGCCGGGGGAAGCAGTCCGTCGAAAGCGTCGAAAACGCATTGTACCTGAGTTGTGACGTCGTAGTTGATGTTATTGTCGTTAACCGATTCGCTTTGCTGCAAGCCGGCAATTCCGTCAGGGCAGGTAACCACGCCGCCGATTATGCAGATATTTTCATATGCCAGATTTCTTACAATTTCCATTTTTTCGTTGGCTAATGAAACAGCCCCGGTTCTGGCCTTATTTTCGGCTATCACCCTTAGCGCCAGCTGAAAAAGTGAAAAAATACTTACACTTAAAACCGCCAGGACGGACAATGATATTAAGGTTTCTACCAGAGAGATGCCTTTTTTGTTCATATTTTTATAGTGTTTGTGACAAGCTGTACATCGGCATTATGACCGCCACAGCCATGGCTGCAACGCCGATACCTAAAATTACCATCAATACCGGTTCAATTATGGAAGGAAGATTGCTCATAGTTTGGCTGACCTCATCTTCGTAAAAAATGGCCGATTCTTCCAAAATGTCATCCAGTGATCCGGTATCTTCACCGACAGCGACCATTTGTAAAAATACCGGAGGAAAAAGTTTGGGATAGCCATTCAGGCATTCTTCTATACTGACCCCCTTTTTTATCTGTTCTTTGGCTTTTTCTAACGCCTGCCGATAAATCATGTTGCCTAAAACCTGCGAGGTAATCGAAAAAGTCTGCACTATAGGGATGTCCGTCTTTAGCAGGGAACTAAGTGTCCGGCATAAACGGGCCAGGTTCACCTTTACTATTATTTTGCCGGCAATCGGCGTCTTAAGCAGTAATTTATGAAATTGGAATTTGCCCTTGGGCCAGGTGATAAATCTGACGAACCCCGTAATTAAAAGAACGGCAGCTGATGCCGTTAAAATGCCGTTATGAGTTATAAATTTGCTGATGCTGATCAAAATCCTGGTCATCAGCGGCAACTGCGCGTTGACTTCTTCGAAAATTCCGGTGATGCTGGGGATTACATAGATCATCATCAATATACCTATCACGCACATCATAACAATGACAATTGAAGGGTAAATTAACGCGCCTTTGACTTTACCCATTATTTCGTGATCTTTTTTCATCTGTATGTACAGCTGTTTCAAAACTTCCTCAAGTTTTCCGGATGTTTCCCCGGCTTTTATCATATTAATAAAAAGTTCACCGAAAATTTTGGAATACCTTTCCAGCCCTTTGGATAAAAGATTGCCTTTTTCCACTTCTTCCTTAACATCAGTTAAAATGCGCTTGAACTTGCCGCTGCTGGCCTGTTTGTTGAGCGTGGTTAAAGCGGCGGAAAGAGAAATGCCGGTTCTTATCATTACCCCCAGCTGCTGGACGAAAAAGATTTTTTGGGAAGCAGGTACGCCCTGATATTTAATTACAAAATTTTTTATTTTTTCCCAGATTTTTTTCATTTTTATTTTGCTATTCTTTGGTTACCCGCAGAACTTCTTCCAGAGTCGTTATTCCGTTTTTGGCTTTGATAAAGCCGTCGTCGATAATGCTTAACATTCCTTGTTCAGACGCCGCTTCACGAAGTTTGTCTTCTGGTGCGTTTTTCAAAATCAAGCCGATGATGTTTTCCGTCATTTCCAAAACTTCATAAATTCCGATTCTGCCTTTATAGCCTTCATTGTTGCAGCGGCGGCAGCCCTTGCCGCGATAAAAAAGCATATTACCTATTGTCTGCTTTCCAGGGATGATTATCTTTTCTTTTTCCAGCTTGTGCATGATTTTTTCAATGTCCACCTGTTTTTCCAGCTGCTTTACCGCTTCTTTGTCCAGACTATAGCTTTCGATGCATTCGGTGCAGATTTTCCTGACCAGGCGCTGGGCAATAATCACATTAGTTGTGGTTCCGAGCAGAAAAGAAGGAACACCCATGTCGCTTAAGCGTGGCAGTGTGGTTACAGCGTCGTTTGTGTGCAGGGTGGAAAGCACAAGATGGCCGGTCATGGCAGCATGGATGGCAATTTCGGCAGTTTCATTGTCGCGTATTTCGCCGACCATGATAATATCGGGATCCTGGCGCAAAAACGCCCTGAGGCCGGAGGCGAAAGTAAAGCCGATTTTCGGATTCACCTGACTTTGATTGACATTTATCATTCTGTATTCAATCGGATCCTCAATTGTGCAGATGTTGACCTCGGGCTGGTTTAAGATATTTAAGATCGTATAAAGAGTGGTCGTTTTTCCTGAGCCGGTCGGTCCGGTTACCAAAATCATACCGTGCGGCTTGGCGATATTTCTTTTGATTATTTCAAACGCTTTTGACTGCAAACCAAGTTGTTCCAAAGTCAGCAGCTGGCTCTTTTCATTTAGCAGGCGGAGCACGGCTTTTTCGCCGTCAAAGGTTGGAACGATAGATACCCGGAAAGAAACTTTATATTCAGGATTGACGACTTTGAAGCGGCCGTCCTGCGGCAGCCTGTGTTCGTCGAGTTTCAGCCGTGATAAAATCTTGATTCTGGCAATAACCCCGGCATGAACAGATTTAGGTAAGGTCATGACATTTTTTAGTAAACCGTCAATCCTGTATCTTACATTGACTTCCTTTTCCAGCGGTTCGATATGTATATCGGAAGCATTTTCAAAAATTGCATATTCCAGAAGGGTATCAACTATTCTGATTACAGGCAGGTCTTGAGCCAGTTCTTTTAATTTTTCGCCGGTTTTGGCGTTAGTTTTCTGACTGTCTTCTTTGGTCAGATCTTTAAATTCGGCTTTAAGCCCTTTGTGGTACTGTTTTAATACTTCCTTGATGTTTTCCGGCGTTGTCAGGTGAATCATTATGGACAGATCCGTTTTTTTTCTTAAAAATTCAAAAATTTCAAGGTCCTGCGGATCCAGGGCGGCAATTTTCAAAACTTTTTCATCTTTATCAAAAGCAATAATCTTATGAGTCTGCGCCAGAGGTTCGGGTATAAGAAACAGAATATCCTTTCGGATGTTTAAATTCTTTAGTTCCACAAAAGGAACATTAAAGTGTTTGGCAGCGGCTTTGTAAATTTCGTCTTCCGAGGCGAGTTTTTTTAATTTTAAATATTCCTCAAGCCCGAGGTTTTCCTTGACAGATTCTTTAAGGTTAAGATCCAGCTCATTTTGAGACAGAACCTTTTCCTTAATTAAGATTTCTTCAAGCTGATTTTGTGACAACATAGTGTAATTATTATATCATAAAAATTAATTATCCGCTATTATGGACAAAAACCGGATTTTTTAGTATGATAAAGGTAAAAGGTATGGTTAAAATTTTAGATTATTTAAAAAATTTCGCCTCCAGAATAAGAAATATCATCATCCTGAGTTTATTGCTTAATCTTATTAATTGGGTAATTGTTTACGTCAGGTTTTTAAAAGGAGAGCAGCAGGCGGCGCTTCATTATAACATTTATTTTGGGATAGATTACTTCGGAGAGGTAAAAAATTACTTTATTTTACCTGCTGTCGGAGCAGTTATAATATTAATAAATTATTTTCTGGCACGGCTGATCCGTTTAAAAGCTGATCTGCCGTTTTATTTTTTAAATTTTTTTATTTTGTTTTACCAGGCAATCTTGCTGGGAGCGACATTTCTGGTTTTAAGCATAAAAAGTTAGTCTATGACGAATTATTATATTGTAAAAATATTTCTTTTGGCTACGCTTTCTTTCGTGGTAACCATGCTTTGGACGCCGGCTTTGACGCACATACTTTACAAATATAAATTGGGCAAGCAGATCAGGGATGAAAAAACAGCCCCGGTATTTTACAAATTTCATAAGGAAAAAAAAGGAACGCCGACTATGGGCGGTGTGTTAATTTGGCTTACTACCCTGGCTTTTGCCGTAACTTTTTTTATTTTGTCTGAATTGTTTAACGGCATATTTACGGATCTGAATTTTTTGTCACGCAAAGAAACGCTTCTGCCTTTGGGAGCTTTGGTGGCGTCGGCAATCGTAGGGTTGATAGACGACCTTTTTGACATTCTCCGCCTGGGCCATAACGGCGGCGGCCTGAGGATGAGGCACAGATTTATTATTTACGCCATCATCGCCATTGTCGGCGCCTGGTGGTTTTTTTTCAAGCTTGAATGGACAACTCTTTATGTGCCTTTTTACGGCAATTTTGAACTTGGCCTGTGGTACATTCCATTTTTTATATTCGTTATTGTCGCCACTGCTTTTTCGGTCAATGAAACCGACGGTCTTGACGGATTGGCTGGGGGCGCCCTGCTTTTTTCCTTTGCCGCTTTCAGCGCCATTGCTTTTGCCAAGGGGCGTTATGACCTGGCTTCATTTTGCGCTGTTATAATCGGGGCGTTGCTGGCGTTTTTATGGTTCAATATAAATCCGGCGCGTTTTATTATGGGAGACACCGGGGCGATGTCTTTGGGCGTTACCTTGGGCGTGATAGCGATGTTAACCGATGCCTCTTTGCTTTTGCCTTTAATAGGTCTGATTTTTGTTATTGAGTCGCTTTCGGTTATCGTGCAATGGCTGTCAAAACTTCTGCGAAAAAAGAAAATCTTCATTTCCTCTCCGATACATCATCATCTTCAGGCGATCGGCTGGTCAGAACCAAAAATCGTCATGCGTTTTTGGGTAATATCGGGTGTGTCAGCGGTTTTAGGATTAATTTTATTTTTATTAGACCGCAGTTAGATGGAAATAGTCAGGCCAAAAATTTTTTCCAAATATAAGTCGCTGATATGCGGGATAACGACCAGAAGCTGGGGGGATTTCAAGGAACCGGCAGAATATAAAAAAAATTCAAAACGGCTGGCCAAAAAATTGAAAATCGACCCTGCAAGAATCGTCAAAGCCGGAATCCAGAACGGATCTGATATTGTCTTTATCGATAAAAATAAAAAAAATTATCCTGGCGACTGTCTGGTCAGCTCAAAAAGAAACATTTATTTAATGGTTACTGTTGCTGATTGCGTGCCGGTAATGTTTTTTGAACCGCAAAGGAAAATAATCGCTCTGGTTCATGCCGGCTGGAAAGGTCTGGCGAAATCAATTTTAAAAAAGGCAGTGAAAAAGATTTGCATGAAATACGGCATCAGGCCGGAAAATTTAATTTTTTACATCGGTCCGTCTATTTCAAAATGTCATTTCGAAGTCAGACCGGCCGTTGCCGGATTATTTCCCGCCAGTTTAATAACCAAAAGAAGCAATAAATTATTTATCGATTTAAAAAATGCCGCCAAATCCCAGCTGCTGTCCGCCAGGGCGGACACAAAAAAAATAGAAGTTTCCTCTGACTGCACCTATTGTTTGAGTAAAAAATATTTTTCTTTCCGCCGGGAAGGGAAAAAAACAATAACGGCCCAGGCGGCATTTTTGGGGATGAAAAAATGATTTTAAAGGAATTTTATAAAAATAAAAAAGTTCTGGTTATGGGGCTTGGCATCTGCGGCGGGGGAGCGGCTGTCGCCTCATGGTTTTCAAAAAACGGCGCCAAAGTCACGGTCGCTGATTTGAAGTCGAAACGACAGCTCAGTGAAAGTATGATGAAGTTGAAGGGTTTACCTATAAAATTCATTTTTGGCAAACATAAACGCAGGGATTTTGTCGGTTATGATCTTGTGGTGCAGAATCCGGCTGTCCCGAACGATTCAAAATTTTTAAAAATCGCCAGATCGTCTGGTGCCCAGATTGAAAATGAAGCCACGCTGTTTTTTAAGCTGCATAATCCGAAAAAAATAATCGCCGTAACCGGGACCAGGGGAAAATCAACTGTCAGCACATTAATCCAGAAAATTCTCTGTCAAAAATACAAAAATATTCTTTTAGCCGGAAATATTGCAAAACTGCCCATGCTTGAGGCGGTCGAAAAGATCAATAAAAATGAAATGGTTATTCTGGAACTTTCTTCCTGGCATCTGGAACGCTTGCAGGCGTCAAGGGTAAGTCCTTTTTTGGCGGTAATAACCAATCTAATGCCTGATCATCTGAATCGTTACAGCACGCTTAACCGTTATTACCAGGCCAAAAAAAACATAATGCAGTATCAGGATTCTTCCGATTTTGCAATACTTAACAAAGATTGTGCTTTGCTGGCAAATCTGGAAAAGAAATACGATTCAAAGAAAATCTGGTTTTCAAAAAACAAGATGATTCAAGACGGAATTTATTTTCACAACGGAAATTTTTTCTGGCAACAGAATAAAAAAAGCAGTAAAATTGTATCGATAAAAGTTTTGCGGCTTAAAGGCAGTCATAATATTGAAAACGCCATGGCAGCTCTGGCTGTTGCCAAAATTTTGAATTTAAACAATTCACAGATAGCAAGGGGGTTAAAAAGTTTTTCCGGCCTGGGCGGACGGCTGGAAGTTGTGCAGAAAGAAAACGGCATCACATTCGTTAACGATACGACATCCACCACGCCCGAAGCCGCTATTGCCGCGCTTAAAACATTTCCGCCAAAGCGGGTAATTTTAATTGCGGGCGGATCAGACAAAAAATTAAAGTTTCAAAATCTGGCGTACGAAATAAAAAAATCGTGCAAGCGAGTTATTCTGTTTAAAGGCGAAGGCAGCATAAAAATCAGAAAATCTCTTTTACGGGTCGGGTATAAACGAATTATCGGCAATGTCGCAACCATGCGCAGGGCGCTGTCTTATGCCAGACAAGCCGCAGTTGAGGGCGATATTGTGCTATTGTCGCCGGCCTGCGCCAGTTTCGGTCTATTTGCCAATGAATTCGACCGCGGCAGGCAGTTTAAAAAAATCTTAACGCGCAAATGAGAAGAAATTTTAAAAATCTGATAGCGGGCATATTCAATCCGCCGCCTGATTATTTTTTGTCGGGGCTGATTTGTTTTATGGTTTTTGCCGGACTGGTATTTCTTTCTTCTGCCTCAAGTATTTCCAGCTATAAAAATTACGGCGGAACTTATTATCTTTTGCTGCATCAAATTACTTTTGGATTTCTGCCAGGTTTGTTTTTCTTTTATCTGTTTTTCCGGCTGGATTATCACGTCTGGAAAAAATGGAGCCTGATAATTCTGGGTGTAAGCCTAGTTTTGCTTCTGGCCGTTTTTTTGCCTAAAATCGGTTCTTCTTTCGGCACAGCCAGAAGCTGGATTAATATTTTCGGGATTTCGTTTCAGCCGTCCGAAATAGTAAAATTTTGTCTGATTCTTTATTTAGCCGGCTGGTTTTCGCTGAAAGAAAAACAGGAATTGGGACATATCGGTTTAAGCTTTGTTCCTTTTATATCCTTACTGGCGTTTATTCTGACTTTGGTTGTTTTGCAGCCGGATATCGGTACGGCTATAATAATTGTCGCTATTGCCATGTCGCTGTTTTTCGCTGCCGGGGGAAAGCTCACCCATATCGGTTTTATCTGTTTAGGGGCAGCCCTGATTTTTTTGCTCTTGATTCTGCAGGCGCCTTACAGGCTGGACCGGTTAACGACATTTTTAAATCCCGACACTGATCCATATCAGACCGGCTACCACATTAATCAGGCAAAAATAGCGGTCGGTTCAGGCGGCTGGCTGGGGCGGGGGCTTGGCAAGTCTATTCAGAAATTTTCCTACCTGCCCGAAGTGACCGGAGATTCCATTTTTGCCGTTATCAGCGAAGAGACAGGATTTATTTTTTCAGCGCTTTTAATTTTATGTTATTTTTTGTTAATGTTTAAAGGATTAATGCTGGCCAAAAGAACGGCTGACAAATTCGGTCAATTCCTGGTAGTCGGGATTATTTCCTGGATAACCTTTCAGGCTTTTATCAATATTGCCGCCATAATCGGTTTGGCGCCGTTAACCGGGGTACCCCTTCCTTTTATCAGCTACGGCGGCACTTCTTTGATGTCGTTAATGGCGGCATCGGGGCTGCTTTTAAATATTTCCAAATTTAACAAACAGCTATGATAAAAAAGCTGATAAGTTATTTTATAGTCATTGTTGCCGGAGTCGCTATTTTATACTATGCCAATGTTTCCATTATCAAGGAAGGTGTAAGACGCGCTGTTTTCGAGGCTGAAACCAAAATCAATGAAATTAAAAGCCATAAGCTTAACGCCATTAACCAGGCTAGAATTCTGCTTGACGCTAGATTAAAAAGCGGTTACGATTTGGAAAATCGCCCGTGTTTGTCTGAAGAGATAGTTCCCGGCTGGGCGGTTGATGTGGTTCATCAGCCGTTTGAGGAAACTGACAGGATGCCAAAAAATCAGTGTCAGCTTTTTTTGCAAAAAAAGGTAAAAAATATCATTTTTTTGGATGAATACGGTCATGTCATAGACAACGGCATAAAATTGGGATTATAAATTATGAAAATTATCTTATCAGGCGGCGGGACGTTCGGATCAGTCTCACCTTTAATTGCCCTGTATCAGGAAATTTCAGGCAAAAATCCGGCCGAATTCGTTTGGGTCGGCACAAAAAATGGTCAGGAACGTGAATTCGTTTCAAATTACGGAATAGATTTTTATTCCATATCTTCAGGGAAACTGAGAAGGTATTTTTCCTGGCAGAATTTTTTTGATTTTTTTAAAATACTGGCGGGATTTTTCCAATCTGTAAAATTTTTAAAAAAGCACAAGCCGGATTTGGTCATTACGGCAGGGGGATTTGTCAGCGTGCCGTTGGTTTGGGCGGCATATTTTTTAAAAATACCAAGCTTATGCCATCAGCAGGATATCAGGCCCGGGCTGGCGAATAAACTTATGGCGCCTTTCGCTGAAACAGTTACCGTTACCTTTGAAAAATCTTTTTCAGATTTTAAGGAGGCGGTTCTTACCGGCAATCCCGTCAGAAAAGAAATTCTGTCAGGTTTCAAGGAAAAGGTTTATCAGGATTTGAATTTGGATCCGTCAGCGGCTTTGGTACTTATTCTGGGCGGAGGTACGGGTTCAGCTGCCATAAATAACCTTGTTTACGATTCGATTGCCGACCTGGCAAATTTCTGTCAGGTAATTCACATTACCGGTAAGGGCAAGGCAGTAAAAGTTTTTTCCCGCCGTTATTTGCAGTATGAATTTGTCCAGAGGGGATTAAACGATATGATGGCAGCTGCCGATCTGATTGTCTGCCGCGCCAGCATGTCGCTTCTGTCAGAAGCCGCCGTATTAAAAAAACCCTGCGTTGTCATACCTCTGCCGAATTCCCATCAGGAAGAGAATGCCCTTTATTTTCATAAAAACAATGCCGCGGTATATCTTAAGGAAGACGAACTGGACAAAACTGCCTTCGTTTCAGCTTTGGAAAGAATTTTAAGCGACAAAAGTTTGCTTATAAATTTGTCCAGAAATGTGTCGAAATTAATGTCAGCCGAAGGGGCAAAAAATCTGGCCGAAGTAGCGCTTAAGATAATAAGAACAAAAAAACACGGCCTATGACCGGTTTTAAAAAGTTTAAAAAAATTTATTTTATCGGCATAAAAGGAGTTGCTGTGTCGGGGCTTGCTTTGATTTTAAAACAGCTTGGCTTTGAAGTTTCCGGCTCTGACGTGCCCGATAAATTCCTGACTGACAAGGTGTTGCTGGAAAACAAAATAAGAATTTTTAAAAAATTCGACGCAGAAAATTTAAAAATTTTCAAACCTGACGCTGTTGTTTTCGGGGCATCATGGGTGAAAAACAGCGAGCTTGCCTATGCTGTCAGAAATAAAATCCCGTCATTTTCCGAATCCGATGTGCGCGGCTGGATAAGCAGACAGAAAAAAACCATTGCCGTAACCGGGGTGCACGGCAAAACCACAACAACCGCCTGGCTGTCATATATTTTCAGCCGGGATAAAAAAGATCCGGCTTATCTTTTCGGCAGCTCGAAAGCTTACGGACTGAAAGGAAACGGACATTGGGGCAGCGGCAGGCATTTTATTGTCGAAGGCGATGAATATGCCAAAAGTATAAGCAATAGCCGGCCGAAGTTTCTTGATCTGCGGCCCAAAATCACGGTTATTACCAGCCTGGAATGGGAACATGTCGATATTTATAAAAACTTGGTACAGATGCAAAAAGTTTTTACGGATTTGATTGACAAAACTATAAGTAATAAGGGCAAAATTTTTGTCTGCAGCGACTGGCCGGCAATAAACAAAATAATTTCAGGTAAAAAAAATATAATCACTTATGGCTTTAACAGCAAAGCTTTGTGGCAACCTTATGATGTGCGATTTTTTCCCGGGTATACTTTGTTTAAGATAAAAAAAAGGGAAAAATTTTTCGGTGAATTCAAAATCAGGCTTTTAGGCAGCCACAATGTCTTGAATGCTTGCGTCTGTGCTGCTGTTGCCTCTGGTGAAGGTGTTTCAAAGGAAAAGATAAGACAGGCATTGTTTAATTTTAAGGGAACAAAAAGAAGATTTAATATCAGCAGGATAAAAAACGTCACTTATATAGACGATTACGGCCACCATCCGACGGAAATTTCAACGACACTTGAGGCGGTGAGGCAGAAATTTCCAAAAAAATATGTCCGTTGCGTTTTTCAGCCGCATACCTATTCCAGGACCAGGGCGCTTTTAGAAAATTTTTCCGGCTGCTTCGGCAAATGCGATCAGATTGTTTTTACCGACATTTTCGCCTCGGCCCGTGAAAAGAAAAAAAGCTGCAGCTCGGAAATTTTATGCAAAAAAACCGGGACAAGCCATCCGGATGCGCGTTATACAGGAAGTTTAAAATCAACAAAAAAATTTCTTGATAAAAATGTGAAAAAAAATGATGTCGTGGTGGTTATGGGAGCGGGAGACGTCTACAAGCTTATTGACAATTGACTATTAACAATTTACAATTTACAAACGTAATTAACGAAATTGGATGGCAAAAAAAATCGTTTTAAAGGAAAAATTCGGCGATAAGCTGCTGGAAAATGTGATGCTTTCGGAACAGACGACTTTTAAAATCGGCGGTCCGGCCAAATTTTTTGTTACCGCCGAAAGTAATGACGAGCTGATTAAATTTATAAAGACGGCGAAGGATCTGGAATTAGATTATTTTATTTTGGGCGGCGGCAGCAATCTTTTGGTATCCGACCAGGGTTACAACGGGCTGATAATAAAAGTCGGCTCAAAAAAAATGGAAATTAAAGCCGATAATGTTATTGTCGACGCCGGCTATAATTTTTGCCGACTGGTTAACGAAACGGCAAGGTCCGGGCTTGGGGGTTTGGAAAAACTTGTCGGCATTTACGGTACTGTCGGCGGGGCCATATTCGGAAATTCAGGGGCTTTCGGTAAAAGCGTGGGTTCAGCGGTCAGTGAAGTTGAATGTCTGATAAACGGGAAAATAGAAAGATTAAAAGCCGCTGACTGCCGTTTCAGTTATCGCGACAGCGTCTTTAAAAAAAACGGGGCAATAATTCTTTCGGCAGTTTTAAAATTAAAACCTGGCGCTAAAGAGGAAATGCAAAAAATTGTTTATGATACCACCATGATTCGCTGCAAAAATCTGCCAGCAGAGCCGTCCGCCGGATGTATTTTTAAAAATGTTCTTTTAGCCGGTATTGACAAAGAAAAAGTCCTAAAAGGGCTGGATTTAAGCCGCGGCGAATTCGAGGAACTGACTAAATTCGGGAAATTACCGGTGGGATACGTAATTGATGCGCTTGGTTTTAAAGGAAAAAATATAGGCGGTGCCCAGGTATCGGAAAAGCACTGTAATTTTATTATCAACACTGGCAAAGCAACCAGTTCTGATGTTATAATGCTTGTCAGTATCATAAAGGAGAAAGTCAGAAACAAACTGGGTCTTCAGCTTGAAGAAGAAATACAAAAGCTGGGTTTTTAAATATATGCAAATAAAAATAAAGGGAACAAAAATGGATCTGACGCCGGAGCTTAAGGATTATATAGAAAAAAAGATGCTTTTATTGCTTAAGTACTACGGAAATATTCTCCGGGCAGACGTCGAGGTTGAATATACCACGGCCCATCATCAAAAGGGTCAGCTTTACCGGGCAGAGGTTAATCTGGATGTGCCGGGCAAGCTTTTACGGGTGGAAAAAACCGAAGAAGATATTTTTAAGGCCATTGACAAAGTGAAGGATCACCTTAAAATCGAATTGGTAAAATACAAGTCAAAACAATTAAATAAATAATATTTATGATTTTAAGTTCAAGTTTTTTTACGGGTTATGCGCAAAATAAAATATCAATCAGAAAAAAGGCGTTAGCGGTCTGCCTTTTTACGATTTTATCGGTTTTTCTGCCCTATGTTTTCCATCAGTTCGGAGCCGCCGGCAGGATTTTTTTACCGATGCAGATTTTTATTTTAGTGGCGGCTTTAACTTTCGGCTATCAGACGGGAATGATAGTCGGCTTAATGACGCCCCTGATAAGCTACTTCGTCTCGGGTATGCCGGTTTGGGCAGTTTTGCCTGTAATAACTCTTGAATCCTTAATTTACGGTCTTTTGGCGGGAATACTGAGGGAAAAATTCCGTCTTTCAGTCGTTGTTGCCCTGCTAGTGACAGCCATTTCAGGCAGGATTTTTCTTATACCCTTAATTGATGGCCTGACAGGCTTTAACGGCTGGATCTATGTTAAGGAAGCGGTAATTTTCGGCTGGCCGGGAATTATTTTACAGCTTGTATCGGTTCCGGTATTGGCCAGATTTGCCGGTAAGATATTTAATTAAACCGATGAAAGAAGAACACCAAAAAATCTATAAAAAACTTGAGCCGATGAAATCTATCGATATTGAAAAGGCAGAAGACACAGACGAACTTGTAACCGCCATGGGCAAAACCGCTTTTTCCGGCAGGGCGTTGGGAGAAGCTTTGGAAGTTTTATGGGACATGGTAAATGACAAAAATTGTCTGAAAGTTTTAACGCTTTCCGGCGCCATGACTATGGCAAAAATGGGTCTTATTATTACGCAAATGATAGAAAAACGAATAATTGATGCCGTGGTTTCAACCGGCGCCATTATTTCTCACGGTTTTATTGAAAGCGCCGGCCTGACACATTTTAAAAATCCCGGAAATATTTCTGATGAAAAACTGCGGGAACTGCGTCTTGACAGGGTTTACGATACTTTGGAAAGCGAAAGCAATTTCGACGAGGCCGATAAAATCGTAACCAAAGTGTTAGAAGCGCAGGATACCGAAAAAACCTTGTGCAGCCATGTGCTGGTAAGAGAACTTGGAAAATATCTTTACGAAAACGTGAAAGGCAAAAGCATTTTTTCAGCTGCTTACAAAAACAATGTCCCCATATTTATTCCGGCTTTTACCGATTGCGAAATGGGGCTGGATTTCGCTTTGTATAACAGAAAACAAAAAATGGCGGGGAGACGGGAATTGCAGTTTAATCCTTTTTTGGATCTGGAAAAATATTCGGATATGGTAACCAAAGCCGAAAAAACCGGCATTCTTACTTTAGGCGGGGGAGTTCCGAGAAACTGGGCGCAGCAGGTAGCGCCGTTTCTGGATATTTACAAATACAGGATTCTGGCCGGCGGCGATGAAAAAAAGTATGAAGCCATGGACGCGAAAGACGAATATTACAAACCGTTCTGGTACGGCGTTCGCATCTGTCCTGAACCGGTTCACTGGGGCGGTCTTTCGGGCTGCACCTATTCCGAAGGCGTTTCCTGGGGCAAATTCGTTCCCAGGTCGCAGGGAGGAAAAATGGCTGAAGTTTTTGCCGACGCCACAATCGGTTTTCCGGTTTTAATGAAAGCCCTGTTTGAACGGATGGAAAAAAATAATATTAAATTATGAAATACCATTTCATACCTTACAATTTCGGGGGCATAGAGAAGCAAGATTTTAAAAAGGCCAGAGTTGTTGTTTTACCGGTACCTTATGACAGCACTGCGTCATTTATTTCCGGAAGCAAAATGGGTCCTAAATCTATTATTTATGCCTCAAGATTTCTGGATGAACTTTTTGATCCGAAAGGTAAAGGAAATCTGCTTGGAATAAAAGACACTGAAATTTTTACTCTGGATGAAATAGAAATTAACAAAAATTCAGCCAGAGAGGCAATTGAAAGCATTGAAGAGGCTGTTTACAACGAAATTATAAAATATAATAAAATACCTCTTGTTTTAGGGGGTGAACATTCCATTACCCTGGGGGTAGTCAGAGCTTTAAGGAAAAAGCATAAAAATTTTTCTATTTTGCATTTTGATGCCCACACTGACCTGATTGACGAGCTTGAAAATACGAAATACAGTCACGGCAGCGTTATGCGCAGGGTTTATGATTTAAAAATACCTTTTGTACAAATAGGCATCCGCAACTTAAATTCAGAGGTTAAGGAATTTGTGAAAAGAAAAAAAATCAAATCCTACCTTATGCCGGAAGTGCCATCCGCCAATGAAGTATTAGATTCTCTGACTGAGAAAGTTTATATAAGTTTTGATTTAGACGCGTTTGATCCGTCAATTCTACCTGCCGTAGGAACTCCGGAACCGGGCGGTCTGCTGTGGCAGCAAGTTATAGATATTATTAAAGCCGTTTCAAAGAAAAAAAGAATAATCGGCTGTGATGTCGTTGAACTTTGTCCGATCCCTGGTTCAGTTCAATCTGAATTCACGGCGGCAAAACTGGCATATCATCTTATAGTAAACGCCAATGACAGCCAAAAGTGATTGTCGGGCGTTACTACAAAAATTCCGGCAAAGCACTGACACTTTTTGGCTGGTTAGGAATGGAAAAATAGAGCTGCGAAGCCGCGCCGCAGGGATAAAGACTTTATCCAGATTTGCCATAAGCAATAAGCCATTAGCGAAATACGTCGTCTACGACAAAATCATCGGCAATCCGGCGGCGGTATTATTGATTCATTTAAAGGCGAAAAAAATCCGCACACCTTTAATTAGTTTTCCGGCTTTAAAAAAACTCCTGAAGAAAAAAATCGAAGTAGTATATTTAAAAAAATCGGAATTTATTTACGAAAGAAACAAGCAGGAGATGTGCGAGATCGAGAAGAGATTGAAAATGGCGGGGGAAAAAAAATTTCTGCAAAATATCTTGAAGAAGAAATAATTTTTTCTGCTCCCTTTCCGAAATCGGAGAGGGTTGGGGTGAGGCTTCGGACGTTCTAGATGGCACGCTTCCTTTTTCTCCGCCTGCTTTCGCTAAGTGAAGAATCTATTCATTAACTATTATAAGATCCTTCACTTCGTTCAGGATGACGAAATGTTGTTACTTCGGGGTTGGAGCGAAGCGAATGGAATATCTCGTCAAAAAAATGCTTTGTTTGAACTAGATCTCTCCACTTCGGTCGAGATGACAAAGATACACGATTAGTATATTTACGTTGATTGGTAATTCGTAATCCATACATTGCTTCAAAAAATAAAAAGAAGATAATATTTTAAATTAACCAGCCTTGCATTTAGGCTTGTTTTTTATTATAATAAAATCTGCATTTATAATTTAGTTTCTAGTGTCTAGCAGCTAGTTACCAGTGGCTGCTAACTGATAACTGACAAATAAAAACTTAAAAATCATGTCCATATTAACCAAAATCTTCGGCGATCCCAATAAAAGCGTAATACGTGAAATGCAGCAAGTCGTAGAGCAGATAAACGCTTTAGAAAAGACAGTTTCATCTCTTTCGGATGCTGATCTGAAAAATCAAACAAATAAATTCAAAGAAGAACTAAAAGCCGGCAAAAAGCTTGATGACATCTTGCCCGAAGCTTTTGCCACGGTAAGAGAAGCGGCTAAACGCAATTTAGGCCAGCGCCATTATGACGTGCAGTTAATAGGCGGCATTGCCTTGCACCGCGGTCAGATTGCGGAAATGAGAACCGGAGAAGGCAAGACTCTGGCTTCAACCACAGCTGTTTATCTTAATACTTTGCAGGGAAGGGGCGTTCACGTTATTACAGTAAACGATTATCTGGCTGCCAGGGATTCTGTCTGGATGGGCCAGGTTTATAATGCTTTGGGTTTAAGTGTCGGCTGCATCCAGCATGAGTCATCGTTTCTTTACGATCCTTCATACAGCAGTCAGCAGACTGAACTGGATAAAGAACGTGATACGAAGGGGTCGTTTAAAATCGTCCATGAGTTTTTGCGGCCGGTGCAAAGAAAAGAAGCTTATCTTGCCGACATTACTTACGGCACGAACAACGAATACGGTTTTGATTATTTAAGGGACAATATGGTTCAATCGCTTGACCAAATGGTACAGCGGGAACTTAATTACGCGATTATCGATGAAATTGACAGTATCTTAATTGACGAGGCCAGAACGCCTTTGATAATTTCCGCGCCTGACACCGAATCAACCGATATGTACACAAAATTTGCTCAGTTGGTGAATCGCTTGAAGCTTAATGATGACTACAATATCGATGAAAAAATGCGTGCTGCCACTTTGACCGAAGACGGCATCGGTAAAATGGAACAGTGGCTTGGTATGGAAAATATTTACACTGAAGGCGGAATTATAATGGTTCATCATATCGAAGAAGCCCTGAAGGCCCAGGCTTTATTCAAGCGCGATAAAGATTATGTGGTCAAAGACGGCGAAGTGATTATTGTAGATGAATTTACGGGACGGCTGATGCACGGCAGAAGGTATTCCGAGGGGCTCCATCAGGCAATTGAGGCCAAAGAAGGCGTAACTGTACAGCGGGAATCAAAGACTCTCGCGACAATAACTTTTCAGAATTATTTCCGTTTATACAAAAAACTTTCCGGCATGACAGGCACGGCCGCAACCGAAGCGGAAGAGTTTTCCAAAATTTATAATCTGGAAGTTGTAGTGGTGCCGACAAATAAAGAAATGATCCGTCAGGATAAAAACGACCTTATCTACAAAACCGAAATGGGAAAATACCAGGCGTTGATTAAAGACGTTAAGGAAAGGCAGAAAGCCGGACAGCCGGTACTTATAGGCACAATTGCCATAGAAAAAAATGAAATGCTTTCAGAATTGCTTTCCCGCCAGGGCATTGAACATCAGGTTTTAAACGCCAAACACCACGAAAAAGAAGCGCAGATAATTGCCCAGGCAGGCAGGCCGGGTGCGGTAACCGTGGCGACGAACATGGCAGGCAGGGGAGTTGATATTATTTTAGGCGGCAATCCGCCGGAAAAAGAGGGCGGGGATAGGGTGCGGCAGGCAGGCGGTTTGTATGTTTTGGGAACCGAACGCCATGAATCGCGGCGCATTGACAATCAGTTGCGCGGACGGTCGGGCAGGCAAGGCGATCCCGGATTGTCACGGTTTTATCTTTCTTTGGAAGATGAATTGATGCGCATTTTCGGTTCAGAGCGGATTAAAAAAATGATGGATACGCTCAAGGTGCCGGAAGATATGCCCATTGAAAACCGCATGGTTTCCAAGTCAATTGAAGCCGCCCAAAAAAAAGTTGAAGGCCATAATTTTGACATCAGAAAACATCTGGTCGAATACGATGACGTTGTCAACAAGCACCGCCAGGTTATTTATAAAAGACGGAAAGAGATTTTGTCCAAAGAAAACGTTAAAGAAGAAATTTTAAAATTGATAGACGCGGAAATCGAAGCCGTGGTTTCATTTCACACGGCTGAAGGCGATGAAAGCCGGTGGGATTTAAAAGAAATATATGAGGTGATGCATTCGATTTTTCCGGTCGGTGAAAATCTGCGGATAAAACTTGAGGAAATAAAAGATGAGACGGTGGATAAAGACAACAAACCCGAAGCTGTTAAAGCCCGGACTAAGATTATAAACTATTTAGCAGGCATAGCAAAACAGCAGTATGAAAAGCTGGAGTCAGAAATTTTATCAGTCGAAAGCCAACAGTCGTCAGTTGACAGCGACATTAAGACAAACGTGATGCGGAAGATTGAAAAGCAGCTGTATTTGCGATCTATAGACAATCTTTGGGTGGGGCATTTGGATGCAATAGATAATTTACGGACGGGAATCGGTTTGCGCGGTTACGGCCAGAGAGACCCTTTAATTGAATACAAAAAAGAAGCATTCCGCCTTTTTACCGAGCTTATGAACCTGATACAAAAACAGGTCGTTTACTCCATATTTAAAATAGGCATTGCCAGGCAACTGGCGCCGGGCGTGTTCCAAAAATCGTCAATGCAGTTCTCGGCTCCGACCAAAACCATGGAAAAAGGCATGGCATCGGGTTTGCGGCCTGATGAACAGCAGGCGATGCAGAAGGAAGTTGCCAAACGGCAGGTGGATTTAAAACAAAATCAGCAGACTTATTATAATGGCCAGAAAGTCGGCAGAAACGACCCTTGTCCCTGCGGGTCGGGTAAGAAGTTTAA
>QZIX01000001.1 GCA_003599635.1 Candidatus Parcubacteria bacterium | reverse complement strand
TGATTGGCACCGGGTCAGCGGTATGGATCAGCAATTCGGATGATGTTGTGTGGTCTGATGTTATTACCGCTAAAATATCTTCTCTTAAAACCAGCGGTTTTATTGCCGCGTCAATTTTTTCTATAAATTTAATTTTACCTTCAAAATCACCGTCTTCTGTCAAAGTGTCAGCACCCTTGAAATGGACGAAAACCATGTCATAATCGTTAATTAGTCTGATTGCTGTTTCAATTTTAAAATTCAGATTGGAATCAGGCAGTCCTGTAACTCCTTTACCTGCAGGAATGTCTGCAACATCAATCCCAAAAACTTTGGCAATGCCTTTATAAAAGGGAGCGCCGGCAATAAAGGCGGCTTTCAAATGATATTTTTCATAAAACGATAGCAGACCTTCGGGCAAAGAACCGGCGCCGCGAAATAAAATCGTATTCGCTTCCGGCAGTCCCTGTTTTTTCCGCTCCTGATTAAACGGCGCTGCCGATAATTTTTCTGTGACCGCACCTGAAAATTTATTCATTACTTCCGCGGTAAACTGCGCTTCTTTTGACATGTCTTGCGGCTTAACCTTTAAAACTGGTGCGTTAACCTTATGGGGATCCTGATCGGAAATTTTAGGCGATAAACCTTTGCCTCGTGCAATAAGGCCTATCCTGTGGCTTAATCCGGGTTTCATTATAAATTCTATCCCGTCTATTTTTATTTCGCCCAGGCAATCAATAATTTTTCTGGTTGATGATATCCTGCCGGCTCGCCTGTCAATCACCATGCCGGAAGAGCCGACAGTACCGGCATTAGCCCTAAAGGCTACATCCCCCGGCAGAACCTCCAAACCAATCCCCGCGCATTCGTAAGGTCCCCGTCCGGTGTAGTAAATGTAAGGATCATAGCCCAGAATTGCCAGATGGGCGGTGTCGCTTCCCGGCCTCACGCCGACGTCTACCGTGTGCATCATTCCGGAAATGCCGTCGACTGCCAATTTATCCAGATTGGGCGTCTCTGCCGCCTCCAGGGGAGTCTTGCCGGCTAAAACCCTAAGCGGCCGGTCAGGCAGACCATCGCAAATAACAATTATAGTCTTTAACATAAAAACCCCAAAAATTAATATAGTTTTTTTAATAATAGCATACGCCAGCGGCTGATATCAAAATAATTTGTAATTTGAGCGTCATATTATTGCAGAGGCCGATAACTTCTAACCATATCCCTCCCATTTTTGCGGCCTCATCAAAAAGGTCGAACAAAAATCAAAATCAGGAGAAAAATATGTCGAAAAAAATAGCTAAAATTGCCACTTTGGCATTAATTACCTTATTTGTATTTTCTGCAGCTGTTGTTTCAGTATCACCAGCCAGCGCTGCTTTTGACTGGAGAACGCTTTTCTTGCTCAGCCGGTTAAACGATGACGATAGCAACGGAATTCTTAATTCCGGCGGAACAACACTGGGCGATCTTTTCATTCTGCAGCAGCTGTTCCCGTCTTTGTCAGAAGCCGCGCCCGAACCGGCGCCGGTAACAGTAACGCCGGCAGTCACGGTTTCTTTGGCCAGAAGATTAAGCGGCAGAATCCTTTTGCAGGTGCAAGCCAACGGCGAAGCCTGGTATGTAAATCCGGTCAACACCCAGAGATATTATTTGGGCAAACCGGCACAGGCCTTCAATATCATGAGCAGTTTGAGTTTAGGTATAACAAGAGCCACCTTTGATTCATATCAGGGGGTAGCGCCAGCAAGTTTGGCTGGCAGATTTCTACTGGTCACGGATGATTCGGGAAAACTTTATTACGTCAATCCCGCCAACAGAAGCCTGGTGTTCGTCAGCGGTCCGGCCGGAGCTTTGGATCTTATCGAAGATTTCGGACTGGGAATAACCAATGCTGATCTGGCAAAAATATCCGTTGCCGCAACTTCAGTGCCGGTCCCATAAGCTATTTGATGGCCCACCTTTTAAAGAGGGCGGCTCGAAAAACCGCCTTCTTTAATATTATGTTATAACTGATAGTTTAGGCCGTCATAGTATTTAGAGAGACGGGTAATTTAAATAATTTTAAATTAACCCTAAAAGGTCGTAGAAAAAAAACTAATAAAAAAAATATGAAAATGACAAAAAAATTGGCCATCTTTGCGTCAGGCGGATTGTTAATGTTGAGTTTAGCCGTAATGCCGGCGGCAGCTGAAACTACGACTGACACTGACGTTATAAACGGCGGTTTATTCGGCGGGAATTTGGGCGAACTGTTCGTTTTAGACGAACTGTTTTCAGGCGACGGCGGCTTTCTTAACGGCGGTTCCGATTTGGGTGAATTATTCGTTCTTTCGGAACTGTTTGGCGGAAACGGCATGGACGGCGGTTTGTTTAACGGTGACGGTAATTTAGGCAATTTGTTTATTTTAAGTGAACTGTTCGGCGATGACGGAATAAGCGGCGACGGAATAAGCAACGGCGACACAGAACTTGGCGACCTGTTTGTATTGTCCCAGTTATTCAACGGCAACGGCGATTTATTTAACGGAACCGCCGGGCTTAACGGTGACAGCAATTTAGGCGACCTGTTCGTACTGTCGGAACTGTTTGATGACGGAGGCGGACTTGGTAACGGCGGTTTAATTGACGGCGGCAACGGAGGTCTGGGTGAACTGTTTGTTTTAGACAGACTGTTTGGCGGTACTTCTGAAACGAACCTTGGTGACATCTTTATTTTAGACCAGCTGTTTAACTGATGGTGAAATTATGAGAAGACGGCTTATTTTAAAAAAGCCGTCTTCTTGCGTATTTCTGCGGAACCGGAACCGTTAGTTATAGCCGGACATATTGGCAACTTCTTCGGGAACAATTACCATTACCGAAATATTCCTGCTGTTTAGCTCCTTTATAAGGCCGTCTTTATGACCGGCGCCGAACTGAATGATTCCCGTGTTATTCGGCATCAATTTAACGGTTCTGGCAAAGTTTTCGGCTGTCTCCCGGTTTCTCCGGTCAATTACTGTTTCCTGAACAGCCCTTGAAGTTTGCTTAATTAAGGTATCGATTTTTTCGACATTGTTTAAATTGCTGTAGGGATTGGCGGGTTTCGCTGTCTGGGCGGTCTGGACCGAATCTTCCTGCAAGTTAATATAGAAGTTGTTCAATTCATTTATGTTTTTCAGAAGTTCGGCGTCACCTTTGGAAACTGCGAAACTTTCAAGCGGTTTAAGACTGATTTTCAGTTTATTTATGGGATTATTTTTTTTAGTTAACATCATCCGGTAGATATCGGCAATTGAAATACTGTTTTCAAGCTGCAGGGAGAAAAAATTTTTCGGCGAAGCCACAAGCTGATTTTTCCTGTCCTGCAGGTAAATATAGTTCCTTACAATTTCCGCGCTTTCTTGATACGTATCCTTATTTTCAACGCCAAAAAGATTCACATTTCGATTTTCCGCCCTGACTTTGAAAGGCGCTCCCTGAAGGATAATTTTCCTGTCCAGATAATCCACGGCGTTTTTACCGTTTTTGGTTATTCTGTCTATTAATTCCCGGCTGAGATTGTTCCTTCTCATATTGGCGTCAAGATCAGAAAGCAGTTCGCCAAGCTTATTTCTGGCGGCAATATCATTTTTTATTTTTTCAATTTTTTGTTCAGGAATTTTACCGTATAATTCGCCTTCAACCATTATGAAACCTACCCCGTATTTTTTATAAAGGGATGAAATTATCCGATAAATCTGCTCCTGAGCTTTTTGGGCGGAATCATTTTTCGGCGAATCAACTGAACTGCCGGGGTATTTATGAGTCTGAGGAATTAAAATCGCCCAGCCGTCCGGATCGTCCGATTCATATTTTGAAACGCTTTCTATGGGCAGATCAGAAATATTCCTGCCTGCCAAAGATACTTCTTCAAGCAAGGACCCGGAATCAAAAAGACCGGCTGTGTCTGCCAATGGTTTTTCCGTCCGGGCGCTTAAAATCTGCCCCGGCTGGTCCGGCTTGGGCTGAACGGGCAAAAAAAGTGCCAACAAAATTACAGCAATAAAGCTTGCCATGATGATTTTTTTCATAAAAATTTTTCTTTTCAGAATTAATTTTTAATTTTTGGCAGCTATGATACACAATAGCAAAAAGCATGTCAAGCATCTGTCGATGCACCCTAATTTTAGCTGTTTCTTTTTATTGAATTTTTATGCCTGCAGTATCTGTTAATAATTTGTAATTAATGCTGCTTTAATCTGTATTTTTTATGATGATTAAGCACAAAAAAAATTTTTGCCGTTCAATCAATAAAGATCTAAAACCTGATTTAAAATATTAAGCTTTAGACAATTTTATGAACGACCATATTAGACGGGAGTTTATCGATGCTTACGACAGACATTCGGAAGCTATATACAGGTACAGCTTTTTTAGGGTATATTCAAAAAGCATAGCCGAAGAAATGGTCCAGGAAACTTTTATCCGGGTCTGGAAATATATGGTAAAAGGAAATGAAATAAAAAAAATGAGGCCATTTATTTACCGCATCTGCCACAATCTGATTGTCGATTACCACAGAAGAAACGCCAAACAAGGCAAAAAAGAAGAAAGTCTTGACCTGCTTATGCTGGGAAAAAATTTTGACACGCTGTCATATGATGGTATTGACGCTCTTGAAAAAAAAATACAGGTTCAGGAAACCCTTAAAGCAATCGACCGAATGCCGCCGCAGCAGAAACAGCTCCTGCTTTTAAGATATGTCGAGGGTCTGTCACCGAAAGAAATCGGCGAAATTGTCGATAAAGACTCCAAAAATGTTTCGGCGGGAATATTCCGGGCCCTAAAAAAGTTCAGAAGTATGAACAATTTTGAATAGTAAAAATATGAATTTACGCGATGAGTCTTTAAAACGGCTCAATTTGTTAAAAAAATTCAAATTCAGCCGGCAAAAAAAAGAAGAAATTAAAAAAATTCTTTTGGCAATGACGCAGGAAAACGGCAATCCCGGAAATCCAGGCAATGAAAGCGACCAAAAAAAAATGATTCTGGTTGATGATGTGGTCAAAAAATGATTTTTTTAATATCTGCTTGTATAAAGTTTCAATAATTTATAAACCTCCCCGGGTATTCCGGTATTTACTTTCAACCCGTAATCCAACGCTTCGCTGTAAGTTAAGGGATGGTCGTGGGTATATTTGCCGGAAACAAGTTCTGTGGCAATTTTATCAATCTTTGAAAGGTCGTATCTTCTTATTTTAAGTATCTTGACTACAAACCCGGTCAGCTGCTTAATCGATTTTTCGGCAATATCCGCCAAAACCAGGGCGCTGTCGGAAATTTCATTTATTTCCTTTTTGTCTATCGCTTTCACAAGCGATGCGGCTGGAAAACCGATAAGCTGCGGGTCAATTCTTCCCAAGAAGGCATTTTTATCCATGACGATTTTATTTGCCGCGACCGCTATTAACGTTCCTCCAGAAAGGGCGTAATGGGGAATGAATGCCGTAATTTCGCTTTTATGCTCAGCCAAGGCCAGCGCAATCTGTTCTGCGGCAATGGCAAAACCGCCCGGCGTATGAATGATGATGTCAATCGCTTTACTTTCCGGTACGCTTCTCAATTCATCCAGAATCGCTTCTGAATTTTCTATGTCTATCTTATCCGTGCCGAAAATTCCCAAAAACGGCGATCTTTTTTTGTGGATCATAATAATTACTTTTGTATTTCTTTTTGCTTCTATCCGGCTGATGATAAAATTTCTCATCAACTTTAAATATAAAAATTTAAAATTCTGATAAATCAGCGGTAACAGCAGCAAAACGATTAAAAAATCAAAAACGGACATACGACCATTTTATTTTTTATACTTCATTTTTTTTCATTCAGTAAAAGGTCCATACCCCAACCGATAAAAAAACCGGCTAAAACCGGCAGAAATAAAAATATATAATTTACTTTTTCACACTGTAAAAATGAACAGACCGACCTTGTGGCGTTTAAAGACAGATAGCTTATAAAAAGCCCTGATATTAAACCGATATAAGTTCCCAATAATCTGAAAGGATTTTTTTTCATATTATTTTTTTAACAATTTATTAGCCTCTGTTCCGGCGGCAGTTTTTTTACCCGATAGTTTCTGGCTATTTATTTTTTCCAGCAGTCTGAAAGGATGCTGATGCAGAAAATTGCCGTAAAATCTTGTTTTGATTTTTTTACCCAGATCTTTAGGCAGTTTTTTTTCCAGAAATTTAGACATTTGGCGCGGATAAAAAAAATATATTGATTCTGCGGAAATTTCGGCAATTATCTGCCTTAGCTTTTGTTCCAGCAGGTGATAAAACTGATTTTTCAGATACTGTTCGTCCTTTTTCATAACTGATCCCCGGCGGATAACAATCCCGCGCCCTTTGCTTTCAAAATGCCCTTCCCTGTCGCGATATTTCGGCTTGGACAATTTAATCTCTTCGGTCAAATTTATATTGCCGTCGGCTAGGGTATAAAATCTGGCTTCCATTTTTCCGATGACTGTAAACAATGCCCTTTCTTTTTTTAATTCCGTAAACTTTTTTTCAATTTTCATGCTGATTTGTTAATTTTTGACCGTTCAGTTTTTGAATTATATGCATTTCAAGTTAAGTCGGAATTAAGACATTAATGGCGGATTAATCTTGGTTTTAGTATAATTAAATTATGGAAATTCAAAAGCAAAAACTGCTGCAGCGGCTCAAAAATTTCGGTTTTGACAAAAAAATTATTAAGGCGTTTGAAAAAGTCAGGCGGGAGGATTTCATTCCTCCGGAAAACAAACGCTTTGCCTATGATGACACGGCTTTACCTATCGGATACGGCCAGACGATTTCCCAGCCTTACACCATTGCCTTCATGCTGTCGCGGCTGCAAGCCGGGCCCGGAATGAAAATCATGGAAGTCGGTTCCGGATCAGGTTATGTTCTGGCTTTATTAAACGAAATTTCGCCAAAATCACAGATTTATGGCACTGAAAGAATTGATGATCTGGTAAAAAAATCCCGTCAGATTATGAAAAATCATAAAAATATAAAAATCTTTTCTGCGTCAAAAAATTTGGGACTGCCCGACAAAAAATATTTTGACCGCATCTTAATAAGCGCCGGTTCGGATACTTTGCCTCCGGAGCTGCTAAATCAGTTGTCCGATGACGGTATTATGATCTGCCCCGTGGGAAATTCCATTGTCAGGGCAAAAAAAATTAAACGCGTAATTGAAACCGAAGAATACCCCGGTTTTATCTTTGTTCCTTTAATTAAGGACGACCCAATATGAAAATAAAATTTCTGGGAACCAGGGGCGAAATAAAAGTATCGCATCCCAAATACAACAAACATTCAGCGATATTAATCGACGATGAATTAATGTTTGATCTGGGTGAAAAAAATTATTTAGATTATAAACCGAAACGAATTTTTATTACCCACCTTCATCCGGACCACGCTTTTTTTGTCACTTTGCCGTCAAAATTTAAAACGCCTCTATTCCTGCCGGAAAATTTCCGTTCCAACCTCGATGTCACTGTTTTAAAAAAAACTTACAGCTATCGCGATTATGACATTACACCGGTTTATACTGTACACAGCCGCCTGGTTAAATCACAGGGTTATCTGATAGAAAAAAGCAGACAGAAAATCTTTTATTCCGGGGACGTTGCCTGGATAACGGTTAAGGAAAGAAAAAAATTAAAACGTCTTGATTTAGCCATTACTGATGCAAGCTATATCGCCTATAAAGGACTAATTATAAAAAACGGCAAAACCGGGCAAATCTGCGGCCATACGGGAATACCCGATCTGGTAAACCTTCTTAAGCCGTACACAAAAAAAATTTATTTAATGCATTACGGTTCCTGGTTTTATAAAGACATAAAAAAAGCCAAAGAAAAAGTTTCTCTTCTGGCAAAAAAAGAATCAGTCGACATCGGGATGGCCTGCGATGGCCTGGAAATAAAAATCTAAAAGAATTGTTAGAGTTTTTATCTTGATATTGCCGTCAACTGTCCGCAGGCGGCATTGATATTATGGCCGAAGCCGTATCTTAGGGTAACATTGACTTCTGACTGCTCCAGGATTATTTTAAATTTTTTTATTGCCTCGGGGTTTGAAGGTTTGTATTTTCCCGTGGAATTATAGGGAATTAAATTGACCATAAACAATCTGTGCTCCATCAGTTTAGCCAGTTCTTCAGCCTGTTCTGCCGAGTCATTGATTTGGTCAATCAACAAATATTCAAACATCACTTTACGCGATGTTCTGTTAACATAATCATTTACTGCTGCTATTAAATTGCCGACGGGATATTTTTTGTTTATCGGCATTAATTTGTCGCGCAGGCTGTCATCGGGGGCGTGCAGTGAGATTGCCAGGTTCAGCTGACGCTTGTCCGCCGATAATTTTTTTATGCCAGGGATTATGCCGCAGGTGGAAATGGAAATTTTTCTGGCCCCGATGTTAAAAGTATCCTTCCTGTTTAAAAAATTCACAGCAGCCAGGACATTGTCATAATTTAAAAACGGCTCCCCCATGCCCATAAAAACTATATTTGACACCCTTTGATTTTCTTTTTTTAAAAACCTGGCAAAAAATAGAACTTGTTCTATTATTTCATCGGCAGTTAAATTTCTTTTGAAACCGACCTGACCTGTCGCGCAAAAGTTACAGCCCATAGAACAGCCGGCCTGAGATGACACACAAACCGTTTGGCGGCCGTCGCCGTGGCTTAAAAGCACGGATTCAATTTTAATATTGTCAGGAAAAGTTATCAGCGCCTTTTTAGTTTTACCTTCGCTAATAAGTTGGCTGTCGATTTTTAAACTGAATTCCTGGTCCAGTTTGTCGCGCAAAATCAAGGGCAGGTCGCTGGCATCCTGCCAGCTACCGATTAAATTATGAAAAACATCCTCATAAACCTGCTTTAAACGGTATTTCGGCTCCTCGGCCAGTATTTGTTCAAGCTTGTTTAAATTCATAAGAAATTATCTTACACTAAAATTATTACTTTGGCAATTATAGTTCTTATTTAAACCAAAAACCCGGTTTAATGCCGGGTTTAGTAAGTCTGCAATTCATTTTTAAAACGACACTTTTATTCGGTTGTCTTGCCGTCAAAATGTTCATTGTCGGAAATCGCCTCATCTTTAGTCTGATGGACAACTCCGTCCCTGTGTTCAGGAGGTGAATAAACCGTATAAAGCTTCATTTTTTCGCTGTCGGAACTGTTGATTATATTGTGTCTGGTCCCGGCAGGGATCACAATCGCATAATCATCTTCAATTTTATGTTCGACTCCGTCAAGAATAGCCGATCCTTTGCCTGCTTCGATTCTGATAAACTGATCAAGCGTATGGACCTCTTCTCCTATATCTTCTTTAGGCCCCAAAGACATCACCACCAGCTGGCTGTTTTTCGCCGTATAAAGAACTTTTCTGAAATTTTCATTGCTTACGGCTGCTTGCTCAATGTTTATGACATAACCTTTCATAATTTAATGTTTAATTGTTATACTTTCATTTTCTTGAAGGCGAACGCGCCTGCCATAATTATGCCCGCAGTAAATAAAGATATGATTAAGATATCAAAACTCAATGAAAAATGGGAATTGCCCAAAATGGCAAATCTCAAACCGTCAACAACGTACGTAAAAGGGTTAATTAAGGTAAGCGGCTCAAGCCAGGCGGGTAGATTGTCTATGGGAAAAAGTGCGCCGGAAAGAAAAAAAAGCGGAAACAGCAAAAATCCCGAAACCAGCTGAAATCCTTCGGGGCTTTCCATTTGAGACCCGATTATCAGGCCGATGCCGGCTGCCGCCGCACCTCCGATAAAAAGTATGACTAATGAAATAAAAGCGGAAACCAGGGTAACTTCAAGACCCGGCACAACATTAAATCTGCCCAAAAGATATCCGGCTAACAATAAAATTATCGCCTGGATCACGGCATCGGTTGTACCGCCCAAGACTTTGCCCATGAACATAGAGGTGCGGGAAATCGGAGCCACCAGTACTTCCTTTAAAAAATCCACTTTTCTGTCCCAGATGATATAGACGCCGTAAAATATGGAAGAAAAGATCACTGCCTGAACTAAAATTCCGGGAAAAATAAAAGTTTGGTAGTTGACATTTTCAATGCTTACGCTGGCTCCCAGCCCGCCGCCGAAAATCAAAAGCCATAAAATCGGCGTGACAATTAAAGAAACCAGCCGGGACTTTTCCCTTATGAACACTTT
>QZIX01000006.1 GCA_003599635.1 Candidatus Parcubacteria bacterium | reverse complement strand
TAAAATAATATTATGAAAAAAAATTTTAATCCATTTTTTTATCCTGATTTTAACTGCCGTACCCGTCTATGCCGCTCAATTGCAAAATAATGGGGGCGAACAGCCAACACAGTATCAAAACCAAGAGCAGATTCAAAACCAGGGGGAGATTCAACAAATTCAGACAAGTGAACAAGAAAAAAATCAGGAAAGTCAGACTCAGACTCAGGAAGCCGGGTCAATAGTTCCGGCACCTACAGACCAGCAGCAGATCCAGGAGCAGGCGCAAAATCCGGCTATAGGGCAACAAATGCAGAATCAACAGGAAATAAATGTGAAAGCGCAAAATATGACGCAACTAAAGGAAATGATTCAACAACAGGAGCAGGCAATGGCGCAAGAAATATCACAGCTGCAAATAAAAGTTCAAAATGTTTATAAAAATCAAAATGAAGTGAAAACGGCGGTTCACGCTTTTTTGGCAGCTGAAAATTTAATCGGCTGCATCGGAAAACAGGTGTCTGAAATTGCGCGGCAGTTCAATAATTCGGTCCGGGAAACTATAAGAGCCGAGGAAAAAATCCAAACCAAAAGTAAAATAAAAGAATTCTTTTTTGGCGGCGACAAAAAAGCAGCCGACGAAATAACGCTACATGTAAAAAATAACAAAAACCGCACAGAAACTCTTGCTCAGCTTATTAATAACTGCGAAAATTGTTCCGCAGAAATAAAAAATACCCTGGCAGAACAGATTAAAAATATGGAACAAGAGCAAAATCGTCTGCAAAAATTAGCTCAAAATGAAATTAAAAAGAAAGGGCTTTTCGGCTGGCTTTTCGGCTGGTTATAAAAAAACAGCTCCAACCTTTCGGTTCAAGCAACTTTGGAAATTTTAGAAAAGTCCAATGAGAAAAATTTAATATGGCAAAATAATTTTTCTAACTTCATACAGTTGTTGATGCAATCCAGTTCCTCTCCTACCCCAAACCCAAAAGGTACTCGTTTAAACGGGTATTTTTTGATACAATTAACAATATGAAAAAGATAATAGTCATTGGCAACGGCGGATCCGGGAAATCAACATTAGCAAAAGGGTTTCGGAAAAACTTAAATTACCATTAATTGTCCTAGATCAATATTATTGGCAGCCAGAATGGATAAAAACTGACAAAGGAGAATGGAGAAAAAAGCTGGCTATATTGTTAAGGCGTGAAAAATGGGTAATGGACGGCAACTATAAAAGCACCTACGACCTTCGATTCCCTGCGTGCGATACGGTCGTCTGGTTGGATAAAAACAGACTTATCTGTTTTTATAGAGTAATTAAAAGAAGATTGCTAAAGAACAGAGTGGATACGATTGAAGGCTGTACCGAAAAGATTAATTTAAAATTTTTTAAATGGGTTTTGTGGATTTTCCCACAAAAGAAAAAAGAAGAATAAAAAAATTTCTAAAAGAATATAACTATAAAAAAATTTATATCTTAAAAAACCAAAAAGATATTGAAAATTTTCTAAAATCGTTTTAAAAAATATGGATTATAAAAAAGACGCTTTGATTCTGATCGAAGCGCTTAAAAAATATCGTTTTACAAAAGAAGAAAAAGAAGCGCTAGACAATGCCATCGGTCTTTTGGTCTGGGCAGCCACATCCCAAAAAATGATACAGGATATGAAATCCAGGCGGGCCAATGCCTGAAAAGTTAAAATTATATGACATTACCTCATCTATTGGTGATAATAGCCGTAGCTTTAAGCATAACAGGATCTTCGGTATATATCCGCGACACCATAAAAGGCAAAACAAAACCAAATCTCGTTTCATGGTCAATGTGGGCGCTGGCGCCCTTAATCAGCACTTGCGTCGCAATATCCGCCAAAGCAGACCTGTGGGCCACTGCCAGGGTTTTTTTTGCGGGCTTTCTGCCGCTTTTGGTTGTGATAATCGCCCTGATTAATCCAAAAAGTTACTGGAAATTGACTTTATTCGATCTGCTTTGCGGCGCCTGTTCATTTTTGGCAATCATTGTCTGGGCCTATCTAGGTTTGGCTAAAAGCGCCATTATCCTAGCTTTGCTAGGTGACTGTTTTGCCTTATTCCCGACATTAAAAAAAGCCTGGCAAAATCCCGAAACAGAGAGCGGGTTAACTTATTTTGCCGGCTTTATAAGCAGCATCTTAATTATACCTTCCATTCCACGGTTTGATATTGAAAATTCCGCTTTTCAGATTTATTTAATCATTGCCAATGCGCTGTTGTTTCTGGCGGTTTACAAGCGAACGTTAAAACTTTTTAAATAGTCAACGGGATCCTGCCATCCAGCCAGGTCTTTTTTATTCTGGACATAACCTTTAAAATTCAGCCCGTCGCCTTTGTAAACGGCAAAATGAAGGTGTTTTCTTTCGCCATCGGTATCTTGGGAAAAGGATTCACCCAATTCGGCGATTTTATCACCCCTCTTTACATCCGCGCCTTTTTTTATTAATGATGTGATTTTAAGATGACCGTATAAAGAAGAATAGCCGTCATCTTGTCTGATGATAATAAGCCCGCCGTAGCCGTTCACAAAACCAGAATAAACGACTGTGCCGTCGGCAACACCAAAAACATCAACATCACCTCCGACATCGGCGTATTCGGCGTCAGCGCCGGTATGATAACCTGAAAATTTTTCCGGCTGCACCGGTGAAATTTTCGGGCTAATATAAATGCTAAATGGTTTTTTTGTAATTCGCGCAAAAAATTCATCCGCTGGCGCCTGTATTACGTCCGTTTCATTTTGATTCGACTTCCCGGATACAACGTCTTGAACCAGCTGTTGGTTTACCCCGGGGTTTTTTCCTGAATTTATTATTTTACCTTTTGAATTACAGCCGGAAATTAAAATCAGTATAAATACAATTGATACTACTTTTTTCATAACCCATACATTATAACCTAATCGGACACAAAGAAAAAGCCGCGTCCTAATTGACGCGGCAGTCATTTACCTGTGGCTGAAAAGTGCAAAAATTGCTATCCCTCATGGAAGAATATCTAGAAAAAATCGCAATTGCTGAATTGCTGTCCGCTGGGTATTCAAGAACTGAATAGCTATCCTGAACTTATCTTTCTCGTCTAATTCCTGAAACCACTTTTCTTGCATCAACAATTCCCTTGCATTAAGTATCCTCTTTAGAAAATTTTTACCGAAAAGCCTTTTGATCCTTTTCATTGCGCCTCCTTTTTTTCATCAAAAAAACCTGCAAATTGTTTACAGGTTGTCAATGTACTACGAAGGGCTCAAATCCCAGAGTTTGAGGTTGGAGCCATTCAAGTACATTTGCTTGTATTTACAGATTTTTAATCTATCACGGAATATCATAGCATATCTTGAAAATTTGTCAATGCTACTAAAATAATTCAAGTCCGTAAAAATCAATTACCTTTAAAAAAGTTAAAGGCCTGCGTTACATTGCATAACGCAGGCCTTGGATTTTTTATTTTGCGGGTAGTAGGTGGGAACGGTCGAAGGAGGTCGGATTTTACCGATGAGATGACATCATATCATTGAGAATGCTCAGGGCCGTACGAGATCTTTGGTCTCGTGGAGCCGCCTTACCATCTCACGGACCTTTTTCAGGTCCACGCTCTCGTCGCCTTCGGCGAGCTTCTGAAGCGGGCAGCCATCTTTCGCGGGACAAGGGTCGCACTCGCCGCTTTCGACGATTTTTCTGACCGATGCAGCCAGATCCGCGGATATTGCTCCGTTGCCGTTCTTTTTGAGGCCGGTGGTGACGGTCACGTCCGAATTTCCGAGTGTTTCCGAGGCGTTTTTCCCGAGATAATCGAGCGTGGCTGCGAAAGCCGGGCCTTCGAAAGTGATTCGGGGCGGATTCTTGGTCCGCGCCACTGCTTCTGCCAATTCCCGGTCTTTTTCGTCAAGCCGACGCCGCATCTGCAACACAGTCTCGCGTAGATTATCGATGTCCAGCCGGAACCGGGAATTTCTCTCCGTAAAATTCAGCACTCGCTCAAGCAGTTCCTGATTTCTTTCCTTGAGGGATTTCACCGTCTCATTCAGCTGGACGATACTCTTCTCGGCGTCGGAGATCTTCTGCCCCGCTGTTTTCAGCTCCGTTTCCACCGCGGCCTTTTCGGTTTCGGTTTTCGCGCATAACGCGACCACTTCCGCCTTCAACATCGAACCCAACTCCTTTTCTCTTGCCGTTTCTTTTTTTGCCATCTTCTGCTTCTCCTTTTCTTTTGTCTTTTACTGTACTGGTTCTTTGCAAACCTTTATTTGTTAGCGAAAAACACCAGCCAGCTATCCATTAAAAGTACAACTCATCATCATAGAATATTTTAATTTATTTGTCAATAACAAAAAAGAAAATTTTATCTTTCTTAGATAATATTTAAAATATTGGTAAATAATAAACAAATAAAACAATTGCTATTAAACAGACATAAAACAAAAAATTGTTTAAAATCTTTAAAAGTTACTTAAAACGAAAATTTACGTTATTATTAATGTAGAAATTAACTAAAAATATGACAAAAAAAGTTATTATGATGTCTGCCCTTTCGCTGCTTTTACTCGGCTGCCAGAACAAAATCGCCGAAAAATCGGCTGCAAACGGCTCTTTGGAACTTGCCAATCCCGCCTCGGTTTACTGCGAAAAAAACGGCGGCAGGGTTGAAAACAGAAAAGACGCCCAGGGCAATGAAACGGGAATCTGTGTATTCCCTAACGGTTCAGAATGCGACGAATGGAAATTTTTCAGAAATGAATGCACCTCGTCCGCGGAATAGATTTTAAAAAAATTGGCTTTAGCTGCTAAAGCCAATTTTTTATTTTAACGCGCTTTGCTTGTGCTTTGCATACAATTCCTGCAAAAACGTTTTTTTGCTTTCAATATATCCAAGGCAGCCGCAGGGACAGTCAAATTTCGGGTAATGGAACATCAAATGTTGCCTTAAAAAGCCGATATCATCTTTATTTCCGCTGCCCAATTCAACGGGGCATTCTGCAAAAACTCCCAGGTAACCCAAAGCTACAATTGTCTCCCAGAAATCACGGTATCTCCGCTCCTTTCTTGTAATTGCTTTCAGACTGTAATTTCCCCTGAGCCAGTCAAGAAACGGGTTGTTGCTTCTCATAATCCCCCCCCAATTCGTACAAAGAGCTGTTTTGTTAAATTTTTATAAACTTATCATAAATCAAAAAAAGAATCAAAAAACATTCATCAAACTTCTTTTTTCTGCTATAATACTGTATATGACCCCGTTAATATTATCACTTTTGGGTTCGTTTACGGTGGCTTTAATTTCCGTAATCGGCATTATCACTTTTTCCCTTTCAGAAAAACTGCTTAATAAAATTCTGATTTTTTTCGTCAGCTTTTCAGCCGGGGCACTTATCGGCGGGGCTTTTTTCCATCTGCTCCCGGAAGCCATAGATATCAACAAAGATCCGGCAAAAGTTTTTGCTTACAGCCTAACCGGATTCTGCCTTTTCTTTTTAATAGAAAGAATCTTACGCTGGCACCATTGCCATAAATTTGACTGCGACACCCACCGGCATCTGGGGTTTTTAAATCTCATCGGCGACGGCGTTCACAATTTTTTAGACGGTATAATTATAATTTCTGCATTTTCCGTCAACGCAGCTTTGGGAATACCCATCACCGTCTCAATTATCCTGCACGAAGTTCCGCAGGAATTAAGCGATTACGGTGTTCTTTTACACTCAGGTTTCACCAAAACCCGGGCGTTATTTTACAATTTTATGGCCGCAGCTATTGCGATAATAGGCGTTATCGCCGGATATTTGTTGCTCGACAGCATACAGAATATCAATCAATATCTGATCCCTTTTGCGGCCGGAAATTTCATTTATATCGGCGCCTCTGACCTGATTCCGGAAATTCACCAGGAAAGAAATGCGGTTAAATCCCTGTTTTCATTTCTGATTTTTCTATCAGCACTGTTCTTTATGTTCTGGCTGAAATCATTTTCAAAATTATAAATTTAAATATAAATTATGGGACAAAACAGCGCTGCCAAAGCCCGGACCAAACATGCCAGAAAAAAAACCAAAATAGGAAAGGCACTGGCAAAAAAAACACGTAGATTGAGAAAATAAAATCAATTAAAAAAAACCGGAAAAATATCCGGCTTTTTTTAACAAAAACCAACTTTTCCGGGTCGTCATAAATTTTAGAAAATTAATAAATAAAACTATGATGACAGAAAAAATAAAAATAATTATTACTGCTTCCATGGCGGCGTTGTTGTTGGGAACGGCGGCTGCGGCTCACGGAGACTCATCATGGCACCTGCAAAACCGGGACAATCAATACAATTACGGCCGGGACGTGGCTTACCCGGAACGATATTATCAGTACCGTAATAATTACAACGACTATTCCGGAAATTACCACCGTTATCAAAATGATCAGGATCAGAATTACGGAAACCGACAAAACAGTTTTCGGCAGGATTATAACCGCGACCTGCAGGATAACGATAACGGCAGCTACAGGAAAAACCGTCATTACCGAAATGATTACGATAACAGAAATTACAAAAACAGCTCAAACTGGAAACAGCATAAAAAATACCTGAAAAAAATCCATCGACATCTCCGCAATGACGTAAAAGATTACCGGAACAACATAAGAAATAACCGCAACAAGTACCAAGACAATATGCAAAACTATCGAAATGATTTCAGGCGGTTCAGACACGACATCAGAAATCACTATGACCGAAATAACAATAACGGTTGGAACCGGACCGCACCGCAATATGAAAGCGCCGGGGATGATCTTAGAATGACAAACCAATATGGAAGACGGACGTAGTTACATAAACCAGAAAAGAATTGTAAAAAACGCAATTCTTTTTTGGATTTCAAAATTCCGCAAATAAAATCAACTTAAATCTGCGTCATTTAATACTAAGATTATTAAATTTAAACTATGAAAAGCAGAATTTTGTTAAAAATCGGCGCGGCCATTTTTATTGCCACTGCAACGGTTACGGTCAGTCAGCCGATAGGGCTTGCGCAGCAAAACCAAAACCAGGAACAGCAAGTCCAGCAAAACGGCAATTATAAGCAATGCCGCAATGAAGCCAAGCAAAATTATAAGCAGGACAAACAGGATGCAAAAGATGCCTACAAAAACGACATGAAAAATGCCAGGGAAAAATACCGCGCTTCCCTGGAAGAGACAAAGCAGCAATACCAGGATGACTTAAATGACTGCAGACAAGAACAGGAGTAAAAATAAAAGAACGCCCTTTTGAGGGCGATTCTTTTATTTGGTCTTATTTTAAACGTTTAGTTTAAAATTGTCTCTGTGGTCTGTTCTGCTTTCTCTGCCTGTGACAATCACGGCAGAAAATCGGCCTTGAACCGTCTGGTTCGAAAGGCAGTTCCGTAATTTCAGCTCCACATTGCGAACATGTCCAATTTCCTTGGAACATTTTGCGCGGACCGAATGAATTTTGTCCGTTCATTTAATGAACCTTTTGTTTTGCTTTGACTTAAATTTGCAAAAATGCTCAAAGAAATTGGCCTTTGCTACTTAAGTTTTTAACAAAACTTAATTTAATTAATAATTGCATTATATATCATATCGGCCATTCTGTCAAGTTAATGAAAAACGCCAAGATAGATTCTTGGCGTCGGAGCCGTATAGTGGAACATTGAGCTGACGCGCTCTAAAAAAAAGTTTTTCCCAGTAATCGACAGAATCGAAATGTTCGGTGGCACCCCACCAATAGGATGGCATGATCTCAAATTCCGTTTTTACATCGTCAACCTCGATTACTAAATAGTATTTATTTCCTTTTCTGTATTTGTATTTGATTTTTCCCGACTGGTAAGTCATCTCGCCAGGCTTTAAATTCTTCAAGAAAGTGACATCGTTTTTTTTGGTCATCCGGTAATCCCAGAAACTTATTGCCATGCCAAACATAGCGAAAACCAAAGGAATCAAAACCACAACAATCAGAAAAGATATTTCCTTTTTCATAGCACCCCTCCTTAGAAAGGTAAGAATTTTTTTCTAATCTATCATTTAAATGAAGTAAAGTCAAATTTATTGATTTTTTTGCTGTTAACTGCTAAAATGTTGTCGGCGCAGGTTAAATGCAAATAAATAGATAATCTGTTATAATATCAGTATGCAAAATTTATCAACGGAAATAAAAGAACTGGTGTCCCAGTTTCAGCAGGCGACAAGAGGTACGGTTATACCCAAAGAAGTGGAAAAAATAAAGGTCAGCCAAATGGCTTCAAAGCTGGCTTTTTTTTATGAAAAATTGCGCAATGCCATTGATTACCAGGAGGAACACCTGTTAAGAAGGAACGCCATTAAAAGGGTCTTAAAGAGGCTGATTGTCGTGGAAAGCCGAAAGGAAAAAATCGGCCAACATCTGGTTTATGAACTTATACGGGCCCATTACCTGGAAAACGAAAAAACTCCCGTCAATAAAATTGAAGAGATCGAAAAAATTTTAAAACAGTATCTTTTCCTTCTTAAAGATCTTTACCTGACAAAAAACCTGTCACCGGTGGAGTTTCAGGAAAATAACAATCTTATCAACTGGGTTTTGGGTGTCGCTTCAACTGAAATAGATGAAAAACTAATTCCATATCACATAGATGACGCTTTGGTTTCCGCCATGTACAAGGTGGTAAAAAAAGATCTGGTTTTTATGACCTTGCCCGACAATATGACACAGAGCGAAAGGGACATCCATTCTTATCTGGCCATTCATCGCAGCCTGATAAAATCGGATTTTGATATTTTAAGTTATAAACTTTTTCTGCTTTACTACCCATTATGGCAAAAAAACGACAGTGAAACTTTGGCTGAGGTCCAAAAAAATCTGCGGCTTATAAAAAACGCTATAACCAGCCAGATTAAAGATCCTCTCGGGGACAAGCTGATTAAACTTTTCAAATCGCACTCCGTTTATTTTACTGTGTTAAAAGATGTTATACTGAAAAATCCGGCTGATGCCATAAGCCGTCTTTATGACGAAACGACGTTGTCGCAAGAAATTACCGACGCCTGCAAAAAAAGATATTTAAACGCCAGAAATAAACTGAATCGGAGCGTCAGAAGATCCGTAGTCTATATCTTTATTACCAAAATGGCCCTGGGACTGGCCATTGAAACTCCATTTGATATCATGTTCTTGGGCCATGTAAATTATTTTCCCCTAACCGTCAATATAATTTTTCATCCGACTTTAATGTATCTGGTTACAGCTTTTACCCGGGTCCCCTCAAGTAAAAATACGGAAAAAATCATCACCGAAATAAAATCGATAATTTTCGACAGCGACAGGGAAAAAATAATTTACAAAATAAAAAAATCGCAGCAAAAAGGCACGCTGACAAACAATCTGCTTTCCTTAACTTATGCCGTTATGTACAGCATTTCTTTCGGCCTGTTAATTTACATCCTGTATAAAATTAAATTCAATATAATGTCAGGGTTCCTCTTTGTTCTTTTTTTGTGCATCATCAGTTTCTTCACCATAAGAATCAAACAAAATGCCAAGGAAATGGAAGTGATAGAAAAAAAAGACAACTTTTTTTCTTTTTTAATAGACTTTCTTACCGTGCCGATTGTCCGGGCGGGCAGATGGATATCTTTAAATTCGTCAAAGGTAAATATTTTCGTTTTTTTTCTGGATTTCATAATCGAGGCCCCCTTTAAAATGTCCATTGTCGCTTTTGAACATCTGATTTCTTTTGTTAAGGAAAAAAAAGAGGATATATATTAGTCAAAAAAAGAAAAGCCGCTCTGCGATTTTAGAACGGCTTTTTTGAATTGTCGGGACGGCTGGATTCGAACCAACGACCTCCTGATTGGCAAAACTGCTGCTTTTTCAGACGCGCTACCCCTGCGCCACGCCCCGCGTTTTAAAGAACAGTTATTTCGACTGGTCGCGGTGGACGGACTTGAACCGTCTCTATCACGTTTTGTGATAGTCCTCCGGTAGGATCACCCCGTTATTAATCTGTAAAACAAAAAATCCCCGGTCTTGTGGGATCTTATTTATTTTATTTATTTTTAGCCTTATTATATGCCTAAAACCCACAGACCATTAAAGTCCAAACTGCTTGGCGGGGTGGGTTGCGGGTAATTTATATGCATATTGTTATTATATTACTGCAGTATGCAGAAATTGTCAAATGTTTGTATAAGTCCACCTCATTTTGCACTCTTGAGGCAAATTAAAGTTATTAGGTTGGATCGACATAATGAATTGTAATGGTGAGAACTTGTTTTGAAAA
>QZIX01000018.1 GCA_003599635.1 Candidatus Parcubacteria bacterium | reverse complement strand
AAAGCCGTGCAGCTGAAAAATAAAATCAGGGCGCAGGCGGCCATGCTTGTTTTAGCCGAACAGGATTATCTTGATCAAATCTTAGTTGAAGACGATAATTTAAGGAAATTTTTAATTGTTACCTGGCGGGCAAAATACGGCAAGACATTTACCGATGAATTTGAAAAAAATCCCTCTCAGAAAAAATTTATGGTTTCGTTTATTAGATATGTTATGGAAGAAAGGCTGGAAATGACGGAAAACGATTCGGCCCGTCTGGCGGTAAAAATTTCCAATATTTACAAAAAATCAGGCAAAAACAAATACCAGCAGCTGGCCTATCTTGATCTAAAAGACAAGCAATTTAAGTTTTTCCAGTAAAAATTTGATAATTGATTTGCCCGGCGATTCATGATAAAATGGAGGAACTTATAATTAAAAGAAAATTTATTTTTTATGGCACAAAAATACATTTTTACTTCAGAATCCGTAACCGAGGGGCATCCGGATAAAATCTGCGATCAGATTTCAGACGCCATTCTGGATGAAGCGTTAAAAAAAGATCCGTCGTCAAGAGTGGGAATAGAAACTTTGGTTGCCACGGGCCTGGTTGTTGTGGCCGGTCAGATGACAACCAAAACTTACATTGACATTCCGAAAGTAATCAGAAATACGGTTAAGGAAATAGGTTATGACAATCATGATTACGGTTTTCACTGGGAAGACTGCGGCGTTTTGGTGTCAATTGACGAGCAGAGTCCCGACATCGCCCAGGGAGTAGATATCGGCAAGGGCAAATTTAAGGAGCAGGGAGCGGGGGATCAGGGTTTAATGTTCGGTTTTGCCACCGATGAAACACCCGAACTGATGCCGTTACCAATAATTTTGTCGCATAAACTTTGCCGCCGACTGGCCGAGGTCAGAAAAGATAAAACCCTGCCCTATCTGCGTCCTGACGGCAAGTCAGAAGTAGCGGTTGAATACGTGGACGGCAAGCCGACACGTGTCGATACAATCGTAATTGCCGCCCAGCATGACGAAAATGTTGAAGAAGAAAAAGTCCAGACAGATATTTTAGAAAAAGTAGTGCGACCTATCGGCAAGGACTATATAGACAACAAAACTAAATTTTTCATCAACGCCACGGGCAGGTTCGTTAAGGGCGGACCGCCAGCCGATACCGGGGTTACGGGCAGAAAGATAATAGTTGACACTTATGGCGGACATGGCAGTCACGGCGGCGGCTGTTTTTCAGGCAAAGATCCGTCCAAAGTGGACCGCTCGGCTTCTTATATGGCAAGATATATCGCTAAAAACATAGTCGCCTCGGGAATTGCCAAAAAATGCGAGGTACAGCTGGCTTATGTCATCGGCTATGCCCAGCCCATCAGCATATTGGTAGATACTTTCGGCACCGGCAAAATGAATAATGAAAAAATTGAAAGTTTAATAAAAAAATATTTCGAACTGACGCCCGCGGGCATTATCAGGCATCTGGACTTGCTCCGGCCGATTTATAAAAAAACCGCCGCTTACGGACATTTCGGCAGAAGCGAAAATGAATTTACCTGGGAAAAAACCGATAAAGCCAGGGAATTAGCCGAAGAAATATAAAAATTATTAATTATGGCAGCAGAAGATTTAAATGATGAAATAATATTTAAAGACGAGGACGGACGCCTGAAAATGATTTCAGGCGATAAAATAATAGAAATAGAAGAAAACAAAGCTGCCCTGGCAGATAATGAACTAAATGAGGAGGAAGAAATCCGCCTTTTGAAAAAAAAGGCGATCAAGCCGACCGTTTCATTTGATTTTGCCAAAATCGCCCGGGAAATTCTGGCTAAGGCCGATTTTATAGACAGTTCGCTTAAGGAAAGGTTTTACACCATTATATTGCTGAGATTAAAGGATGTCCGCGACAGGCTGGAAACAAAAAAGATGCTGATGAGGTCAGTTGAAAAAGGCGGCATGGGTTTTAAAATCGGCAAAGCCGAAAATATTTCCAGGGTAATTGAAACAAAATACGACGCGTTAATAAACAATGCCGGAATTTTGCAGACACCAGATGAAATAAAAGAACCGCCGACTGTAAAACCGCTGGCCCGGCCGTTTATTCCTGACCTGATATTACCGGTTAAACCGGCCGGCAAAAACAATGTTTCAAAAACTAAACTGACCGGCCCTTTGGAAGAAATAGAAGAAATAGATTTGTTCCAATTCCGCCGATTTTCAAAAAATCCCCGGGAGGCGACGGACAAAATCTACGAAAAAATAAAAATTCAGCAAAACGAATCTTTGGAAATGTACCTCAAGGCGGTGAAATCATGGAATAAGTCGCCTTTAAACAGGTTGTATCTGGAAATGGCAAATCAGGCCCTGGATGCGGGTCTGACAGTCGAAGACTTGATAAACAGGCGCAGTTCGGAAAAAATTGATTGTTTGACGCTTGAGGAATTTAAATCGGTTATGGATTTTAATAAAAAGCTAAGGAAACGCTAGCTTATGCAGCAGTTTGTGGTGCCTCAATTTATAGACGTTGAAGACAAGGTCTTGGGGCCGATTACCGTCCGCCAGTTTATTATTTTAATTGCCGGAGGACTGATTGTGTTTTTAGAATATAAGCTGTCTGATTTCAGTCTGTTTCTTCTGGAAGGATTTTTGACATTGTCTTTTACGGTTATTGTCGGTTTTTTAAAAATCAACGGCAGACCGATCCACTATCTGCTTTTGAATTTTTTGCAGACAATGAGAAGGGCCAAATTAAGGGTCTGGGACAAAACTTTGTCGGATAAGGAACTGAAATTCCATCTTGAACGACCTGTCGAGCAAAAAACGGCGATAACTGTTCCGGCAAAAAAAATCATCGGCGGTTCCAAACTTGCCGAACTTTCGCTTATTGTCGATACCGGCGGCGTTTACCAGGGCGAAGATAATTTATTTAAAAATAGATAAATGGCAGAAGTCAAAAACAAAAAAAAGAAAAAGCCGTCGACGCAGCGGCATCTGGAAATAGCGGAAATAAAAGATGATGTTGTTGTTTTAAGGGACGGGACTTTGCGGGCTGTGCTTCTGATTTCAAGCATAAATTTTGCCTTAAAATCAGACGATGAGCAGACAGCGATAATTTCGGCTTATGTCAATTTTTTAAATTCACTGCAGTTTCCTTTGCAGATAGTCATTCAGTCAAGGAAGTTGGATATCCGCCCCTATCTTGACAATCTTTCGTCTCTGGAAAAAGAACAGACCAACGAGCTTTTGCGGCTGCAGATTTCCGATTACCGGGGCTATGTTTCTGAATTAGTCGAGCTTGGCGACATAATGACCAAGCGATTCTATATTGTAATTCCCTACGATCCCGTCGAAGATAAACACAAAAGCTGGTACAAAAGATTTATTGAAATATTCAAATCAGCTTCTGTTGTCAGTTTGAGCAAGGAAAATTTCATTAAAAGGAAGCGCGAACTTTTGCAGAGGGTGCAGCATGTTGTCGGCAATTTGAACAGCATCGGGCTCAATGTCGTTATGCTTGATACCCAGAGCCTGATAGAACTTTATTACAATACTTATAATCCGGAAGTCGCGCCAAAGGAAAAAATAACCGATTTAAATAAAATCAACCTTGAATAAAAATGAATTTGTTTAATCGCAAAAACAAAGCCGGGGTAAAAACAGATTTTTCCGAAAAGAAAACGGCAGAGGAAAAAATCGTTCTTGAAGAAGAGCGGATATTCAGAGAAGGAGTTATTTCAATAAGGGATCTGATTGCGCCGGCGGCCATGGAAATCAAACCGACGTATGTTCAGCTGGGAACAAAATTTATACGTACTCTTTTTGCATTTGGTTATCCCAGATACATATCGGTGGGCTGGTTTGCGCCGATTATAAATTTAAGCATTCCATTGGACGTAGCCATGTTTTTCTATCCTGTTAAAAGCGATATTATTTTAAAGCAGCTGAAAAATAAAGTCGGCAATCTGGAGGCGCAAATAATTTCCGACCGGGAAAAGGGCGCGGCCAGGGACCCGATCAGGGAAACGGCGTTAAGGGATATTGAAAAATTAAGAGACGACCTTACTCAGGGGACAGAACATTTCTTTCAGTTTGGTCTTTATGTGACCATTTACGCCGATTCAAAGGAAAAACTTGAAATTCTGACCGGCGACATAGAATCGTTATTCGGTTCGAAACTGGTTTATTCAAGAAAAGTTTTGTATCAGGCGGAACAGGGGTTTAATTCAACTCTGCCTTTATGCAATGACGAGCTGATGATTTCATTTAATATGAATTCATCGCCGATCGCCTCGTCTTTCCCCTTTATTTCATCGGAACTTTCGTCAGACAACGGCATTCTTTACGGAATCAACCGCCATAACAACAGTTTGATTTTATTTGACCGGTTCAGCCTGCAGAACGCCAATACCTGCGTTTTTGCGACGTCCGGCGCGGGCAAGAGCTATGCCATTAAACTGGAAGTTTTGCGCAGTTTGATGATGAATACGGACGTGATAGTTATTGATCCGGAAAGAGAATACAAACACCTTTCGGACGCGGTCGGAGGCACTTATATCAACATTTCCCTGTCTTCCAAAAGCAAAATCAATCCTTTTGATCTGCCGCGGCCGGTGGGTGAGATAAATACGGGAGACATTATCAGGAGCGCCGTAATAACCTTAAAAGGGCTGATGCGTCTGATGCTTGGGGATCTTACGCCCCAGGAAGATTCAATAATCGACCGGGCTTTATTAGAAACTTACGCCAAAAAGGACATAACACCGGATTCTGATTTGTCCAAAATAGAACCGCCGATTATGCAGGACTTCCAGGAAATTTTAGAAGGGATGGAAGGCGGATCCGACCTGGCGCAGCGGCTGAAAAAATACACCGAGGGCACTTTTGCCGGACTTTTTAACAGCCCGACTAATGTTGATATGAAAAATCAGCTGGTGGTTTTTTCAGTCCGGGATTTGGAAGACGAATTGCGACCGTTCGGAATTTATACCGTCATTACCTATATTTGGAACGTAGTCCGTTCGGAACTGAAAAAAAGAATCATGGTAATTGACGAGGCCTGGTGGCTGATGCAAAGAGAAGATTCGGCCAAATTCATTTATGCCCTGATCAAACGCTGCAGAAAATATTATCTCGGTGTTACCACGATAACACAGGATGTCAATGATTTTTTGCTTTCGCCGTACGGCCAGGCCATTGTCAATAATTCGGCTTTGCAGATGCTTTTGCGGCAATCGCCCGCGTCAATTGATCTGGTGCAGAAAACTTTTCATCTGACGGAAGGGGAAAAATATCTCTTACTGGAATCCGGAGTCGGCGAAGGCATATTTTTTGCCGGCGACAAGCACGCGGCGATAAAAGTCGTGGCGTCGTATACAGAGGACCAGCTGATAACATCTGATCCGCGTCAGCTTTTGGAAATCGAAGCGGCTAAAAAAGATTTTGAGGAATCTTTAGACGAGAAACCGTCCGAAGAACAAAGTATTGAAAATAATATATGAACAGAAAAGCCAAAATTATAATAATTTCCGTTTTCGTAGCGGTTTTGATTTTGCTGGTCTACCTGGTATGGGCGCCGGGAAAAAATCCGTCGCCGGGGCAGAATAAGAATCAGTCGGCAAATTATAGCTTACCCGGCATTGATCCGGGGATAAAATTGCCGGAAACGGCGGAAGAAGCTCAGAAACAATCTAATCTTTCGGCATTGGCCCTCAATTTTGCCGAAAAGTACGGCAGCTATTCCAGCCAGTCTGGATTTCAAAATCTTTTGGATTTAAAATATATGATGACACAGGAAATGACCGTCAAAACCGACAGCTATATTATGGCGGCTTCAAAAAATATGGACGTTAACAGATATAACGGCTATTCCACCAAGGCCCTTTCAATAAACATTCTTTCTGAAAATGAAAATCAGGCCTCGTTAAAGGTTAAGACGCAAAGATCGGAATATCAGGGCAACCTGTCCCAGCCCAGGGTATTTTATCAGGATTTATTAATTAATTTTATAAAAAAAGACGGCGCCTGGAAGGTGCATAATGCAATTTGGCAGTAAATTTAAAATTTTCAAAAATTTTCTGTCCGATTTGATTTTTCCCAAGTCATGTTTTAATTGCGGAAAGTCGGGAATTTGGTTTTGTCACGAGTGTTATAACAGGGTAATTCTTAATTCAAATATCCGCTGCCCCTTTTGCAAATTACCGGGCGGAATTTTAGGTCAGACCTGCTTTAACTGCCGAAAAACTCATTTTTTAGACGGTGTAATTGCGGCAACCGAATATAAAAATACGGTAATTAAAAAGCTGGTGCACAAATATAAATACGATCTGATAAAAGACTTGGAAAAACCGTCAGGCTGGCTGATTGCGGATTATATTGAGGCCCTGAAGGAAAAATCGCCTGATTTTTTCAAAGATGTTGATTTTGTGGTGCCGGTTCCCCTGTCAGTTAAAAAAACTCTGGCCAGAGGATTCAATCAGTCCGAACTTTTGTCGAAGCGATTAAGCAATCATTTCAAATGGCCGATGGCAGTTAACAGCTTGCAGAAGATCAAAAGCAATAAGCGGCAGGTGAATCAGAAAAAAATCGGCAGAAGGCAGAATGTCAGGGATAAATACGCGCTTAAAGATAAGTTTAAATTTAAAAGTAAAAAAATTTTTTTAATCGATGATGTGGCAACCACCGGTTCCACTTTGGATGAGTGTGCCAAAATTATGAAAAAGGCGGGGGCTAGGGAGGTTTGGGGCATTGTTCTGTCCCAGGATTAGTTGACAATTTGCCGTTTACGAATTATAATTTTGGAATTAGTTAAACAGGGACACACGACAGCGGGGAAAGGTGCCGGAGTGGCCGAACGGGGCGGTTTGCTAAACCGTTGTCCGCTGTTATAGGCGGACCGTGGGTTCGAATCCCACCCTTTCCGATTTTGTAAGAAAAGCATTTTGAACAAAAATATAAACTATTCTTTAACACATTAACATGCCGGAGGAAAAAAATCATGGCAAAAAATTAATCAGCTGGAAGTTTCCCGAATTGAACCAGTATGAAAAAAACAGGGGCTGGTATTTTACGGCTTTTGCAGTTGTGATCTTCTTTTTAATTTATTCCGTTTTTACCAAAAATATCCTGTTTCCCATTGTCATTATAATGATAATTCTGGTGATTTTAATGATGCAAAAAGAATCGAGGATGGTAGAATTTTCAATATTTGAAACGGGTATTGTGATCGGTATGCAATTTTTTGATTTTAAGGACATTGAAAAATTCTATATCATTTATGACCCGCCGGAAATCAAGACGCTTTATTTTGAGTTCAAAAGCATATTCCATCCGAGAATTCCCATTAAGTTAACGGACCAAAATCCGGTTAAAGTCAGGGAAATACTTTTAAATTTTTTAATTGAAGATACGGATAAAGACAACGAACCGTTATCGGATCAGATAGCCAGGTTTTTTAAGCTATAGTAAAGTCAGAAAGCCAGTCGCGGCGGATTGCACCAATGATTTTTAAAGATGTAATTCCGAACCTTGTTTCGGAATCTTTTATACTCAGATTAAAAAAAATCTGCTTTTGCTTTTGCCCCTGTAGTTCAACGGATAGAACGCGGGTTTGCGGAACCTGAAATCGAGGTTCAATTCCTCGTGGGGGCAGAGGCAAGAATTGCATAAGATATTTTTCCAAGAAGCTTTTTAGTTTCTTTTTTATTGGTTTTTTATTTTTTATCTCTGTGCTAAAATCAATGCATGATTAATTTGACTGAGAGCGTGGAAAATTTGAATCGCATCGGCCAAGCTACGGCGAAAAAGTTAAGCCGTCTGGGAATTGAAACGGTCGCTGACCTTTTATTTCATATTCCTTTCAGGTATGAAGATTTTTCAAAAATTTACCACGTTGCCGGATTAAATTTCGGGTTGCCGGCGACAATTTGCGGAAAAGTGGAAATTATTTCTAACCGGAGGAGTTTTTTAAAAAGAAAAATTATTACTGAAGCCGTCGTTGCCGATAAAACAGGTTCAATAAAAGCCATCTGGTTCAATCAGCCCTATCTGGTTAAAAATATTTTTCCCGGCGATCAGGTGCGGCTGTCAGGAATTGTCAGATCAGACAATTACAATCTGATTTTTATAAATCCGGTTTATGAAAAAGCAGGGAATAAAATACATACCGGAAGAATTGTTCCTGTTTATCCGCTAACAGCCGGGCTGTCACAAAAACAGCTTCGTTTCCTGATTTATTTTGCGCTTAAAAATATCAATTTTTCCGAATGGCTGCCTGAGGATATCCGAAAAAGAAATAAGCTGCCGTTTCTGGCCGAAGCTGTCAAAAAAATTCATTTTCCGGCAGACATTTTCCAGACGAAAACCGCCGTAAAGCGCCTAAAATTTGATGAACTTTTTTTATTTATTTTAAGGGCAATACTTGATGAAAAGGAATTACAAAATGAAAGATCTTCAGCCGTCAAAATCAACAGCGAAAAAATCAAAGAATTGGTCGGGTCACTGCCATTTTCACTGACAGCAGATCAAAAAAAGTCGGTCTGGGAAATTTTGCGGGATATGGAAAAAAAAGAACCGATGAACCGTCTGCTTAACGGCGATGTCGGCTCGGGTAAAACCGTTGTCTGCGCCCTGGCCGCCTTTAATGCCTTTTCAGCCGGCAGGCAGGCAGTATTGATGGCGCCAACCGAGATTTTGGCCCGGCAGCACTTTGAAAATCTTAAACGGATGCTGGAAAAATCCGAAATTAACCTGTCTTTAATCACCAGGTCGGAGAAAAAAACCACTATTAGCGGCAAAGTAACAAAAACAGCCGCTGCCGGATTAATTTTAAACGGAAAAGTCAATTTTATAATCGGCACCCACGCTCTTATTCAGGAAGATTTAGTTTTTAAAAATTTAGCTCTTGTAATAGTTGATGAGCAACATCGTTTCGGCGTCAGACAGAGAAAAATTTTAAGGGATAAGGGTAAAAAAGGGGAGTTATTGCCGCATTTTTTGTCGTTGACGGCGACACCCATACCCCGGACACTGGCGCTGACAGTTTTTAAAAATTTAAAAATTTCCCAGATTAAAACACTGCCCCCGGGCAGACAGCCGGTTTTAACCAAGTTCGTGCCGGAAAGTTTAAGGCAGAAAACTTACCGTTTTATTGAAAATGAAATCAGACAGGGCAGGCAGGCATTTATAATTTGTCCTTTAATTGATCCTTCGGACAAGCTTGGAGCCAAAGCGGCTGAAGAAGAATTTAAGAAAATTAAAAATGAAATATTCCCCGCCTTAAATGTTGGTTTGTTGCACGGCAAGCTAAGGCCCAAACAAAAAACCGAGGTAATGGCCGATTTCGCGGTCAACAAAATAAGTATATTGATATCGACTTCAGTAATTGAAGTGGGCGTTGACATTCCTAATGCCACGGTTATGGTAATTGAAAATGCCGACCGGTTCGGACTGGCCCAACTGCATCAGTTCCGCGGCAGAGTGGGCCGGGAAAAAAATCGGTCATACTGTTTTTTATTTTCCGAAACAGACAGTGATAGAACCAGGGAACGGCTCAAATTTTTGGAACAATGCTCTGACGGTTTTTCCCTGGCCGAAAAGGATCTGGAACTGCGCGGACCGGGAGAAATTTACGGCGGACTGCAGTCAGGTTTTGAAAACGGCATGAAATTTGCGGATTTTTTCGATTATGATCTGATTATTGCCGCCAGAAAAGAGGCCGAAGCCGTTGCTGAAAAGTCACCCGATTTAAAAAAATATCCCCGGCTTAGGGATAAATTAAAGATAATGGCAGATAATGTCCATTATGAGTAACTATTTTGAAGAAATATAAGGATTGTCTTTGACATAAAAACGCCATTTTTTATCCTTGTATTTTCCGGCGTAATCCACCCCGATTCTTGAAGCGGAAACAATTTTTATTTTATTTGCGCCTCTTTTGATAAGGAGTTTTTTTGATTTTATCAGATTTTCCTTATTTAAGGATTTATCTATACCCAGCGCCTGGCAGAGTTTTCCCGGTCCGGAACAAAGTTTTTTAAGCTCATTGATATTTTGCTTTTTTAATTTCAGTTTGCGGTTGTTTTCCATTGTCTTTATGCCTTTTATCGGCTGCAGAGCGCGGATTAAGACCGCGGCCGGGTAATCTTTTTTTTCAGTAACAATATTAAGACAGAAATACATTCCGTAAATCAGATAAATGTAGGCGTATCCCGCAGGACCGAACATAATTTCGGTCCGGGGGGTTTTTCCTTTGGCCGCGTGGGAAGCCAGATCTCGGGTGCCGCAATAAGCCTCAGTCTCCACTATTTTGCCGATTATTGTTTTATTTCCGATTTTTCTTATTAAAAAAGAGCCAAGTAATTTTCTGGCCACTTTTATGGTCGGCTGTAAAAAAAATTTTTCTTTCGGCCGGGACATTAAAATAAATTTTCAATTTCCGATATATTTTCAATTTCAACAATATTTTTTCCGCCCGGGCTGCTATGGCCTTTCGGTAAAATAATTTTTTCAAAACCCAGTTTTTGCGCTTCTTTAACCCTTCTGTCCGTCTGACTGACACACCTGACTTCTCCCAGTAAGCCGACCTCGCCGAAAGCGGCCGTATCTTTGAGTGGTTTATTTTTTAATGCCGAAACAATAGCCAATACTGCCGCCAGATCCGCTGCTGTTTCGGTGATTTTAAGGCCGCCGGCTACATTCAAATGTATGTCATACTCAAAGAGTTTTAATCCCAGCCGCTTGGTCAATACGGCGGACAGTAAAATTAATCTGTTCAGGTCAAAACCGAACGATTTCCTTTGCGGATAGCCGAAGGAAGATTTTGTCAGCAAAGCCTGAATTTCCACGGCAAAAGCCCGGCTGCCTTCTATTAAAAGAGTTATTGCCGACCCTGGCAGCGTTTTATCGGACCTGTTTAAAAAAAATTTTTCCGGATTAGTTACCTCACTAAGACCTTTTTCAGTCATTGAAAATACCCCGACTTCATTTGTTGAGCCGAAGCGGTTTTTGACGGTTTTTAACAGCCGAAAACCGTATTCATTTTCACCCTCGAAATAAATTACGGTATCGACAAGATGTTCAAGCATTTTAGGTCCGGCCACGGCTCCGTCTTTGGTGACGTGCCCGATAATGAATACCGGGACATTGGAATTTTTCGCGGCGGCCATAAGTTTTGCCGTACAAATTCTTATCTGATTAATGCTGCCCACATCCGGGCCGGCTTCTTGCGAATTCATTGTCTGTATGGAATCGATTATCGCCAGGGCCGGTTTCGTTTTTTCAATTGCCGAACAAATGGCATCGATATTTTTTTCAGCAGCAAATTCAATATT
>QZIX01000008.1 GCA_003599635.1 Candidatus Parcubacteria bacterium | reverse complement strand
TGCAATATTACAATTATGAAAGGTTACATGAGTCTTTAAACGGCCTGACACCTCAAGAAAAGCTACTCCAATGTGTTACCCTTGACTGTTAACTGCACACAAGTCATTGCAAATATTTGGCTTTATTTGCCTTGTGCTCCTCGAAAGTGCGGCTGTAAATAACCCTGCCGTCATCCGTGGTCAAAAAATAATAATAATCGTTTTTTTCAGGATATATGGCAGCCGAAATTGAAGTCAGGCCGGGATTGCCGATGGGACCAGGCGGCAAACCTAAGTTTTTATAGGTATTGTAGGGACTGTTAATTTTCGTATCTTCCAGGCTGGCCCGGCTTGAATTTTTTCCCGTAATAAAATTTACCGTGGAATCCGCCTGCAAAGGCATGCCGTCATTGAGTCTTTTATAAAAAATACTGGCCACTTTTTTCCTGTCCTCGTAGCGCGGAACCTCTTTTTCAATTATAGACGCTAAAGTCAGTGTCTGGTGAACATCCATATTGTTAGCTGCTATCTGCTGCTTCATTTCTGCGGTGATTTTACTTTCAAGGTTGTCAAGCATTTTTTTTACGATATCGTCTGAATCGGCGTCGGAATAAATCCTGTAAGTATCAGGAAACAAATATCCTTCCAGCCCGGCGTTTTCGGGCTTGCCCTTTAGAATTTCATAAGAGGCGAAATTTGTCGAAGCGTCCGCGCCAACGGCTTTTAAAAACCTGTCCTTCGGCATAATATTTTGTTCCTGCAAATAAGCCGCAATGTCGGCTGCGGTCCAGCCTTCTATCAGAGTTATCGTTTTTTCCTTGTTCTTAATTTCACCGCCCGAAAGGATGCCGGCGATTTTTTTGATGTTAAAACTTTCTGACAGCTCGTAGTCGCCGCTTTTAAGCATGCTGCTGGTGCCTTTCCACCAGACATAGAGGACAAAGGCTTTACTGCTCCTTATGAAACCAGATTTTTCCAATTCTTCCGCAATTTTTACGCTTCCCCAGCCGGAATTTACCCTAAAATTCCTGACCGCAAAATTTTTTGATACCGCAATGTTTAACAAATATGAATAATAAAAAAAACCTCCCGCAAGCGCAACTGCCAGTACTAATGCTATGCGTTTAATCATAATAAAATTTTATTACTTTTCATAAGACTTGTAAATCCCGCGCCATTCCTTTTTTACCTGTTCGTACCGTTGCGGCGTGCCGGTGTCGAACCATTGGGAATTGTCAGGGTAGCCGAAGAGCTTATTTTCTTTCGCCAGAACCGGGAAAATGTCTTTTTCCAGCATGACGAAATTTTTTTCCGGCAAAAATTCAAAAATTTCCGGGCTGAAAACGTAGTAGCCGGAATTAGCCAGATTACCGGGCGCTTTGTCTTTGGAGGGTTTTTCGATAAACTCCAGAATTCTTCCGTTTTCCAGCCGGGCTATGCCGAAATTGGTCACATCGGAAACAACAGTAAGGGCAATTGTGGCAACGGCCTGGTTTTTTTTATGTTGGTCAAAAAACTTTGCCAGGTCGAGGGAAAAAAGATTATCGCCGTTTACGACCATAAAATCTTCATTTAACAGACAGCCCATTTTTTTTAACAGGATTAACGGACCTGCAGTACCCATCGGCCTTTCTTCAATAAGATAACTTAATTTCATGCCGAATTTAAAGCCGTCTTCAAAATAATTTTTTATTTTGTCCGCCATGTAGCTGACGCTCAAAATTGCTTCCGTAACGCCGTAATTTTTTAAAATATCAAAAACATGTTCGGTTAAAGTTTTATCCTGAACATCAATTAAAGGTTTTGGCGTTGTGTAGGTCAGCGGCCTAAGGCGCGTGCCTTCGCCGCCGGCTAAAATAATAGCCTTCATTTTTCATCTTTTAGTATTCTTTTTATTTTTGAAGCGGCGGAAATCGCCACAGCTTCATCAAATTCAGGATCGTGGCTTCGGCCGACTTGCGCGCCGTATAAAATTTTTTTTCCCGTTTTTTTTAAGCCGTGAATTATTTTTTTAGTTTTATCGCTGGCCGACAAATGGCTGTAAGTCATTTCAATATCGGGTTTTCCTGTAAGTTTCCTTGAAACAGCATTTATAAGGTTTTCTTTTTTTAACTTTTCAAACATATCATCGGAAAAACCCAGTCCTTCCAGAACAACTGCGGGTTTGTTGTTTTTTTCCAAAAGCCCGTGTAATAATCCTTTTTTTAACAGTTCGATGTAATGCAGCCAAATCCTTATCGAGTCTTTCCTTAAAAACGTGCGCGGACCGGCCTTTTTTTCTTCCTGTATGAATTGCAATTTTTTAAATTTTTTCATCAGCCTGTCATAACTTTGTTTTTCCTTCCAGGCAAAATCTTTGCCCAGACGGAAGCTTGTCTTTTCTTCAGCGCTGGGAGGATCAATTGCCAGGACAGCGGCAATCGGAATGTCTTTGGGCCAATTTTCCAGACTGGCCATGGTCAGCGCTTCTAAAGCGCCTTGCGATGTGCCGCCCACTATAATTTTTTTTTGAAATTCTCCGTATTTATTTATTACTTTTGAGGCGACTCTTGCTTTCATCCGGCAGAATGCATCAAAGCTTTCAGTATTTGTTAATTCATCCAGATCACTGTCTTTCGGGCTTTGCGAATCACCGCAACCCAGATCATCAATAAAAATAATATTGGCGTTTAAATTTTCCGACAAGCTGTCTAAAAAATGGTTTAATTTGGGAAAATCTTTTTTTATTCCGCTGGTATGCCAGCCGCCGTTATAAATTACGGTGTATTCCGATCCCTGTTTTATTTTATAATGGACGCCGAATTTGTAGCCGGTTTCATTGTCAATTAATTTTTCATCCAGATCCAGTATCTCGTTTTTATTCGGACTGACGATAAAATCCGGTCCGGATGCTTTTAACGGATTTTTTTCCTCTGCCAGGCGTTTTTCCAGCTCGCCATTGTCATTTATTTCGGATTTCAGATGGCTTACTGCTTCGGCAGCTTCCGGCGTTTTAAAAATCCCTTCTCTTGACATAAATTTACTTAATTCCCTTGTTTAAATATTATTATTTTTGCCCTTGCTTAGAGCTTCACGGCCATTTTAAAAATTCTTCGCACTTTCAACGGTTTTAAAAAAGTATAATCAAAATAATAATTCCCAAAATTATGCGGTAAAAGGCAAAAAATTTTAACGAGTGGTTTTCCAAAAATCTTAAAAAATATTTTATGGTCAAAAAACCGGTTATTGTCGCCGCCGCAAAAGCCAGAAAAACTAATGACCATTGCTCCGGATTTATTGCCTGAAAATTCAAATCAAAAACTTTTTTTATTCCGGCGCCAAACACTATGGGTATGGAAAGAAGAAAAGAAAATCTGGCCGCGACTTTCCTTTGCAGCCGGCACGAAAGACCGGCAACAATCGTTATGCCGGATCTTGATACTCCCGGAATCAGAGCCAGCGCCTGGGAAATTCCTATAATTACAGAGTCAGAAAAATTTACGGTGTTCAAAGTTTTGATTTGTTTCGAATATTTGTCCGCCAGATAAAGTAGCACGCCGACCGCGATCAGGGCAAAAGCAACGACAGTTGAGTTTCTTAAAAAAATTTCAATATCATTTTCAAAAAAATATCCGGCCAAAGCCGCCGGTAATGTCGCTATCAGCAGATACCATGCGGTTCTTTGGGAAGTCTGGTTTTTAAGATCCCAATCGGACAAGCTGGCAACAAATGACTTGATAAGCGTAAAAACCGCCGGCCAGAAAAAAAGCATTAAGGCAAGAAATGTGGCCAGATGCAGGGCCACGTCAAAAAAAACCTCGTCAACGGCAGTGAAATTAAAATAACGATGGAACAACACCAGATGACCGGAACTGGAAATTGGCGCAAACTCAGTAATTCCCTGTATTATTCCCGCAAAAACTGCTAAAATATAGTTACCCATAGTTTACAAATAAATAACCAGACTACTAACGGCAGACAGGCTGCCGACTGAGCATATAATCTATGTCTACATTTATTATACCAATTATCGTTGTTTTCGCCACTCAAATCTTAAAACTTTCAGTTGACGGAGTCAAGGGAAATTTAGTTTTCAGGAACCTTTTTTTGGAATACGGCGGCATGCCTTCAGCCCATTCAGCCCTGGTGACTTCCCTGACTACGGTTGTCGCCTTAAATGATGGGTTTTATTCCGCGGGTTTTGGCATTTCGCTGATTTTCAGTTTTATCATCATCCGCGACGCTTTTACCTTAAGAAAATATCTGGGTGAAGAGGGTGTTGTTGTCAATCAGATTATTTCGTCACTGCCGAAAGAAGAGCAAAAAAAATATCCCCTGCTGCCTGTTAAAGTCGGCCATACCGTAAAACAGGTTCTGGCGGGAATAGCGTGGGGGTTTGGTTTGACTCTTATTTTAAGCTTCTTGTTTTTATAAAATTCAATCTGGCTCAAGGTCTTTAACAAAATAAATACCGTATTTTTTTTGGGTGTTTTGTTTATACGGCATCTCAAATTTCGCATCTTCAATTGGCTTAAAACCATTTTTTATATGAAAGGCTACTGATGCCTCATTATCTAATCCAACAGCTGTAATTACTTTTTTGCCTTCATTTTTTTTAATTATTGCCTCGCATCTACTTAATCCAATTTGCCCAATACCTGTCCGGCGGTATTCTTCCTTAACAAAACCATCTTCTAAAAAAGGACCTTTTAAATCGTCTCTTCCCGGAAAATGATAGCTTGAATGTTCAAAACAAATAAAAGAAAAACCAACTATTTCGCCATCTTTTTCCAACAAGAGAAACTTTCCCTTACCTTGTCTTTGCAATTCCATTTTCTCTATGTTCTCCGCTTCTCTGCCGTTTAACTTATTTATTATCGGCAAATCATCTGCTGTAGCTTCCCTAGTTTGTATTTCGCTTTTATTAAATTCACCGTTAGGATTTTCTCTTTTCATAAATTATTGTATATTGCCTGCCGCTCACTTCTGGCACACGCTGCAAAAATGCGTGCCGCGGCCGTTTAACTTAATTTTTTTGACAATGCCTAAACATCCCTGCCTCCGGCATTTTTCGCCCTCTCTGCCGTAAACATTCAAATAAGGAACCATGCCGCCTTTGCTGCCGTCGGTTCTCACATAGTCGTCCGCGGATGAACCTTTTTTGGAAATGGCAAATTCCAAAACGTTTGGTATGCAGGAGTGAAGTTTTTTCATTTCCGCTTCCTTTAAGCTTTTTGAAGGCCTTAAAGGGCTGATACTCGCGCAAAAACAGCTTTCATCGGCATAGATATTGCCGATACCCGCAATTAGCGCCTGGTCAGTCAGTATCTGCTTTATTTTTCTTTGGGGAAAATGATGCAGCGCCGCCTTGAACCGCTCGAAAGTAAAATCATCGGACAGCGGCTCAAGTCCGAATTCGTTTCTTATTAAAAGATAAATAGAGTCTTCAACAAGCTTTACCCAGCCGAATTTCCGGATATCGTTAAAAAACAATTTCGAACCGTCGGCAAAATTGAAAACAACACGGGTAAAGGCATTGGGCAGCGAACCGGAATCTTTTATCGGATGGCCGCCGGAAATAGTTTTTCCCTTAGCCGACTGAAAAATCAGCTGCCCGGTCATTTTTAAATGGAAAAGCAGAAAATACGGCCCGTATAAATCCAAAATAAGCACTTTGGCCCTTCGGTCAATATTTTTTATTCTGGTTCCCACTACCTTTTTTTCAAATTCCAAAACAGGCACATTGACCATTTTCGGCACCAACACCTTCACTTTCTTTATGGTCTTGCCTTTGATTTTTTTATTAAGCTCTCTTCTGATTGTTTCTACTTCGGGAAGTTCGGGCATAAATTCAATTTACAATTAACAATGTTTAATTAACAATTTATCGTTGTCCGTTTTTGTATATTGCCAACTGTACATTGTTAATTATTATTCATATTCCACCGTCGCCGGCGGTTTTTGGGTAATATCGTAAACTACGCGATTAACGCCTTTGACTTCATTGACGATGCGGCTGGAAATTTTCCTGAGCAGCTCATAGCCAAAATGATACCAGTCGCAGGTCATAAAATCTTCGGTAGTTACTGCCCTTAAGCTGATGATGTAACTATAAGTCCTCATATCGCCCATAACGCCGACGGATTTAACCGGCAAAAGCGCGGCAAAGGCCTGCGATATTTTACCGTAATCTTTCGATTTTTTTATTTCCGATATGTAAATGTCATCAGCTGCCTGCAAAATTTTTATTTTTTCTCCGGTTATTTCACCTAAAATCCTGACCGCCAGGCCCGGCCCGGGAAACGGATGCCGGTAAATTATTTCTTTTGGCAACCCCAGTTCCAGGCCTAATTCCCTGACCTCGTCTTTATATAAATCCCGCAGCGGCTCGACAAGGGTCAAATTTAACTTTTTCGGCAGGGTCAGGTTATGATGACTTTTTATTTTATCGGCTTTGTTTGTGGCTTTGGCCGATTCGATTCTGTCCGGATAAATTGTTCCCTGCGCCAAATACCCGATGTGGGCGTTTTTTGCCAGCTGTTTTGCCTGTGCTTCAAAAACTTCTATAAAAGTATGGCCGATAGCCTTTCTCTTTTTTTCCGGGTCAGATACGCCCTTTAATTTGTTTAAAAATAAACTTTGAGCGTCAACAATTTTGAAATTTTTTACTTTTAATTTTTTGAAAATATTTTTAATTTCAATGACTTCGTTTTTTCTCATTAAGCCGTGGTCCACAAAAACGCAATAAAGTTTGTTGCCGCAGGCTTTATGCAATAAAGCGGCTAAAACAGTGGAATCAACGCCCCCGGACACGCCAAGCAAAATATTATTTTCGCCGACTTCTTTCTGGACTTCACTGATTAATTTTCCCGACAAACCTTTAACTTCTTGGTTTTTCTCGGCCTGACAGATTTTATAGACAAAATTGGATATTATTTTTTTTCCGTTTTCGGTGTGAATGACTTCCGGATGGAACTGCACGCCGTAAATCCTGGCTTTATTGTTTGCCATGGCCGCATGGGGGCAGCTGTGGTTGGTTGCTATATTTTTAAAGCCCTTCGGCAGCCGCGTAACTATGTCGTTATTGGAAAACCAGACTTTTTGTTTTGATGAAAGGCCACAAAACAAAGGATTGTGATTTTTTACAAAAACGTATTCTTTGCCGAACCTGCCGATTTTCGGAGTTTCTATTTTGCCGCCCAGCAGTTTGGCAATTACCTGATGGCCGTAACAGATGCCTAAAACCGGAAGATGCAATTTAAAAATTTCCCTGTTGGGCGCGGGGAAATTTTTATCGTTTACGGATTTTGGCCCGCCGGAAAAAATAATTCCCTTCGGTTTTAGTTTGCGCAATTCGCCATTACTGATGTTGTAAGGCAAAATTTCCGCTGCCGCCCCCGCCTCTCTGATCCGCCTGGCAATTAAATGATTGTATTGTGATCCGAAATTCAAGATGGCTATCATAAAAAACTAATCGAGTCAGATGAAATCTATTTAATTCGATTTCTATCGAATCGATTCTGATAATACTTAATAATAAGTCCAGTATAGCAAATTTTTAAAAAAAAATTAAGCGGTGAGTTGTTTAGATTTTTTCAGCTCTAAACAAACTCACCGCTTATATTACGGAGGATTGACTATCATCGCGTCGCCACTCGCTCGGTCAATTTATACCTCATAAGAGGATCCTGAACCTTTTTCAGCTTTGCCATGCTGGCAGCTAGGTGTCGGGGCCTTCCCCGCTCTTTGCCGCGGGTCTGTGTATAAACCTGATTTAGTTAATCCGGATGCATCTTAAACCTCCTTTTACGCATTCTTCCGGTTTCTGAGGCCTTTCATTGGAAAGGCCGCCATAGTGCACGGCGAATTCTTGTTTTTGCTAGTTCGGATGCACAATAACACATCCTTTCTGCCGCTTTTGGATTAAACGGCTTGTGGAGCCGTCCAGGGGCGCACGATCCCGTTGATTTGAGAAAACACATCCCATAGCGGATGCATTACATTTTTTGGTATTTTTCCCATCCTTTCGTATTTTTCATACCACATCTGAATGCCGCTGCCTGTCATCTTATAGACGACAATGTGCCAAATCCGGGTTTTCCGATCGCACTGAACCATACAGAATTTGCTCTCTGCAAGGACGATTCCGGAGGTGCTGTAAATTCTGGCGAACTTATCGTCAAAAAACAGCTGAGGAACAATCAACGCTTCTGTACGGCCGACCTTCTTAACAGCGGTCTCCAGGTCAGAAACACTTTCCGGTACAACGATGATTTTGTTTCTCAATGCCTTGGCCATCCCCCGCAATTCACGGCTCTTTGGGCTGCAAAATTTCACAACTGAATTTGAGTTAAATTCTCTGCATGCGACCAGAACCTGATTTGCGAGGTTTTCTTGAAATAGAATGGCTAATTGCTCGTATGGCTTATGATTAAGCCCTTTTATGCCTACTTCAATAACCTTCATGAATCTTCCCCCTTTCCGGGTAATGAATGATATGCCAAATAACAAAATTTTCAAAAAAATGGCTTTTAATGTACAACATTTTAGAATAGCATACAATAACAATTTTGTCAATGTTTTTGCACAAAAAACCAATAAAAACAATAAAAAAAGACGGAAAGCTTTCCCTATGGCAGGAATGCTTGCGGGTGGAATCCGGCAAGCGAGGTTGGAAGCTTTCCGTCAAATTATCCTTAAAGAGCAATATATCAGGTATCATCGGTAAATTATAATCCGGCGGCAACAGCTAGCGAATTTCAGCTGTTGCCGCCTTTCCCATGCGGTTCCTCCTTTTGGAAGGAAATTCCCATGCCGCTTTGTGGATATTTTTACAGATTTTAATTAAATCAGTCTTAAGATGAATTTTTAATTTCTAAGTTTAGGTAAAATATTTACTATTGACATATCCTTGTCTATGGCTTATACTGTTTTCAATTTGGGTACAAAAGCGAATCAAATGAGGGGAACATTAAAAACGAGGGCTTAGAAAACGAGGGGGCTTAAAATGAATACATGGAAAGTAAGGAATTTAGGATTTGAAGTAAATTTAAACGGCACGAAAATCACGCCTGAAAACGTATTAACACCAGGGTATTTTACAGACAAACGTTTAAAGAATCTGGGACTATTTGTAACAGTTATCGCCAAAGATTTTTGCCTGGAAGGGCAAATCACCAAGACAAATCCCATTACCTTAACAGAAACCCAAGCCAGCCGAAAGCGGAGAAAACCCACAAGAAAAAGAAAACGAAAAAAGTACTCATAAAACGGCTCATCTTATAATTAAGATGAGCCAAACCCGTTTGGTAAAAAATGACTTCTTAAAAAGTTTTTTTTATTTGGCTAAATTTACTTGACAACTATTTTAATATAGATTATTATCACAATTAAAAAACCCGGGGCAAAACTGTACAAACAAAAGGAGGGCAAATTGGAATCCACCTGGAATCTTCAGGTGGAGAAGGTCAGGGAAGGAGTTTTTGAAATCTCTGGGCGAACAAGGCCGATACGGCTTATAGAAGAAGGCAACTTTATTAAAGTTCTGATTAACGGTGTACTGTTTTTTGAGGTGCAAATCGGTTTCGATAAAGAAAAACTGATACTTTCTGAAACCGAATTCAGTCAAAAGAAAAGGTTGAAAAGGGAAGCGACTTAATCGCATACCCGCACAACGCAGTGCGGGTTTTTTTAATTCGAATGATGCCTGACATTTAAAATTTTCCATTTCCTGTTTTTTACCAAAATCGCCTGGCTGTCATTTATAAACTTTGCTAGATACTTTAATTTTTTAATCTTATTTTGATATTTAATCTTATCTCCGGGTTTATAATGGGCTTTTATTACAAAAGGGATTAAATTCATACCTGCCAGATTTTTGATGCCGTAGTCAGGCCTTACTCTGTCTGACCAGTACGACATTTCTATTGTCGGGCACGTTATGTAAGTTCCGGCTGATGAGCCGATATAAATTACGCCATCGTTTAATAATTTATTTATGACTTCTTTAAGACCGGATTTTCTTGCAGATTTTAATAAATAAAAAGGATTCCCCCCTTCTACATGGATCGCGTCTTTTTCCTTTAGCATTTGATACAGCTTTTGTCCTGACTTGCCGTCAATATCAATTTCTTCATAATCCATTTTTAACTTTTTCATTCTGGCCTTATGCCGGCGCAAGTATCCCCAATCAGTCACACCTTTCTTGGCTGTGGTTATCCAGCCGATTTTTATTTTTTGTAAATCCTTATTAAAAATCTGCCTTAGGAATCCAGCAATCGGTGCTCCCGACGAGGTCAGTAGCAAGGTATTCGGGTAAGCGAGTTTTTTAATCAATTTATGCGTTAAATTCTGCGGAAGGCCGATAATACTTTCATGCTCGGCAATGATTTTTTTGATGTACTTTTTTATCAGCGGATTTTCTATGGTGAATCCTCCGGCCATGGTGTACAAATATTTTTTCTTCAATAATTTTTTTATTACATTGGCAGGAATTTTTTTAAAATGAATCCCAGCCACATCTACTCCGACAGCAAATTTTTTGGATTTAGTATTGATAACGTAAACAGATGCATAGGTAATTGCCGGTGATTGGTGCGCCGTGGATAAAAAATATTCCAGTTCTTTCTGATTGGCGGGCTTTTCCCTGATTTCTTTTTTCCATAAAACAACCTGGTCCGATGTGATCAGAATGGATTCTTTTTTTATTTTCGGCAAAAGCTCTTTTGCCTTGGCCTTTGCCAGCCTGACAGTTAATTTTGCCGGATGGCCGTGCCTGATACTTTTCTCGTCAAAATTTGAAGCCATTACTGTAAAATGATAACCCATTGCCCGAAGCAGCCGCTTTCGCCGCGGCGATTTTGATCCTAGTATTATTGGATGTTTTATATTCATAGATTTTCTATCGTCATCCTGAACGAAGTGAAGGATCTGATACCCCAGATTCTTCGTCCCGCATCTGCGGTATTTCTGAATGACAAATACAGTAATCCCTCTCCCGAACCTTATCATAAAAAATATTATAATGGGAGAGGGTTGGGGTGAGGGCACGATTCTTTAAGTTTTGCTGAGAGATCTCGATATGTTTTGCTTTTTTTAACGAGATTTTTTCAGCCGAAAGCTGATCTGCCGCAGGCATGACTTATCATCGCTCGAAATGATAATTATATATTAAGACTGTGGAAATTTGATATTTGTTTGTTATTTGAATTTTAAAATTTGGATTTTATTTTATGAATTCCACCCCGCAGGTACTCCCTTTAGCAAAGGGAGAATATTATTCCTCCTTTACTTAAGGAGGTGGCGGATTTATAAGCCGGAGGATTTAAGTTATTCAGACATCAATTTTTTGTATAAATCAAAATCATTTTCAGAGAAAAGCACAAACACTATTTCATCTATCGATTCATCTTCCCTAATAAAATCACTTACGGTCTTAATGGCAATTTTTGCCGCTGCTTCTTTCGGATACCCGTAAACACCGGTTGAAATTGCCGGGAAAGCTATCGTTTTTATACCATTTTTGACTGCAAGTATTAAAGAATTCAGATAGGAATTTTTTAAAGCCAAGGATTCGTCTTTATTTCCGCCGTTCCAAACAGGGCCAACTGTATGAATAACATATTTGGCTTTTAAATTATAACCTTTGGTTAATTTTGCTTTTCCGGTTTTGCAGCCATTTAAGGTTCTGCATTCTTCAAGAAGTTTAACTCCTGCAGCCTTGTGAATGGCACCGTCAACACCACCGCCTCCAAACAACGACTCGTTAGCGGCATTAACAATAGTATCAACATTTTCTTCCGTAATATCTCCTTTTTTTATAGTTATCTTTGTCATTTGTTTTTCTTTGTCATCCCGATCCATCAGCAACGGGAAAAAGATCTCACACCACACACTTTTGTTTAGTATGAGATTACTCCATTTTGTCCCGCGTCTGCGGGACTCCGGTCGAAAGGACACTAATTTTGAATTTGATAATTGAAATTTTTTTGGGACTTGGAGTATCAAACCCTCTGGGTTTGATTTAAGCAAAACCTGAAAGGTTTTGCATTCCAAAAAGGTTATTTTTCTAAACCCATTATTCCTCTATCTCTCTATCTCTTTATTACTATTATACTACCAGGCTTAATTAACCGTCATCACCGCCAAGGTAATCGCCGAAAATGTAGCCAGAACCAAACCGAACTTTTGATGATTATTCAATTTTTCCCTGTTAACGGCAAGCCCTAAAATTACCGCCACTACGATATAACTTTCAGAAAGCGCCACGGCAATGGAAATAGGCGCCAAAGCCATGGCAAAGGCAAAAGCCACCCAGGCGATTTTATCTATAACGCCCATTGGCAAAAGCAGATTGCGGTTTGAATAGATGACCCGCGGAAGTCCCCTTAATCTTCCTTTTATAAATAGATAAGTTCCAGTAACGACTACAAGAAAGATATCGGTTACAAAATTGATTAAAAGCGGATCGCTTAAACGGGCACCCCAGCCGATAAAAAAGTTTGCTCCGCCCATTATTATCCCGGCTAACAGGGCGATCACTACGCCTTTTTCTAAAAAAAATTCCTTTACGCCGAGATTTCCTCTTATCGAAACCAAAAAAAGACCCAGCATCAAAAGCAGTATAAAAGCGGTTTGCATAAAAGTCAGCTGTTCTTTTAAAATAAAAAAAGCAAAAACAGCTGCCACGGGAATTTCTATAGACCAGATAGGCTCAATGACTGCCAATTTGCCGACGCGAAGAGCTGTAAAATCCAAAATCGCTGCCAGAAATAAAACGATGCAGGCAGTAATTATAACCAAAATGCCGGTCATGCCGATCTTCGCTGCCATTTGCGACAATTTGGCAAGAATAAACGGCGAAAGGACTATGGTGCCGACAAGGCCCACAACAAAAAGCGCTTCCCATTCGCCTATTGCCCGGGTTGAGCGCTGAATTAAAAAGTCGCCAAATCCCCAGCAAAGCATGGCGGCGAAAGCTAGGCCGATGCCTATTCCCACATAATCCATAAGTATTTATTTAAGTCACTTCTTGTCATCTCGACCGATGATAAGATATTTTTGAGGTTAGCGGAGAGATCTCACACCACACACTTTTGTTAGTATGAGATTTCTCCATTTGTCCCGCGTCTGCGGGACTCCGGTCGAAAGGACACTAATTTTGAATTTGATAATTGAAATTTGTTTGGGACTTGGAGTATCAAACCCTCTGGGTTTGATTTAAGCAAAACCTGGAAGGTTTTGCATTCCAATAGGGTGATTTTCTAAAATCCTTATTACTCTATAACTCTATCTCTTTATCTCTTTATAAATCTAGTAACTCTGTGTCGTCACGACCTTCAGCTTTTTTAAAACGTGATTTTCAGCCGAAGGCTGATCTACCGCAGGCATGACTAGTCTTTATTCGAAATGACAATCATGTATTAAGACTTTGGCAATTTGACATTTGTTTGTTATTTGAATTTTGGAATTTGGAATTTATATTTCTAGATTATCAAAATATAAACCCTCATCCTGTTTCCTTCGACCTTGGGGAGAAGGAACGCTATAATCTCTTTATCTTTATTAACTTCATGCCCCATGACATTTCTGTTTTTTCAATAACCAACCGCAGGCCTTGCCCTTATTTTAAGCCCTTTTTCTATCCTGTTCTTCGTTTTCCTGCATTGTACCCAACCATAATTTTAGTGCTTCACGCGATTTTTCCATAGCTTCATCCATCAGGGGTGCCCATTTTTCAAGAACAATTTTCTCGGCTACTGCTCTATCCGAAGTAACGGCTAGCACATTATCAATTTCTCGCATAATACGCTCTTCCTCATCCATTGCCTCTTGGAACTCGCGATGCTTTTGATCTTCTGCGCTTTCAGGTGTTTTATTTTTTTCTCCTTCAAATTTTTCTGGCATATTTTTGAACTTAGATTTTAAACTTATCTGTCTATTTTCGACCTTTCTCAGAATATCATTTCTCAAGAGGAATTTCCATTCCTCATTGCCCATGACACTTCTTA
>QZIX01000005.1 GCA_003599635.1 Candidatus Parcubacteria bacterium | reverse complement strand
ACCAGCCGCTTTTTATGACTTTTATTACTTTATCAATATCTTCATCGCTTAAATGATTATGCAAAGGGATGGAAATGTATTTGCCTTCCAGCTTATTCATTATTGGCAGCTCCTGCCTCTGCCCGCCGAAAATCGGACAAATATCGTTTCGGACATGAACCATATGGGATTCGATATCATGATCAGTTAATTTTTTCTGAAAATCATCGCGTTTTTCAACTTGTATGGTAAACAACCAGTTGCCGCTTTCTCGGTCAGGATTTCTTTCCAGCAGTTTCAAACCGCCGATATTTTTCAATCCTTCAAGATATTTGTCGGCGATAGCCTTCCGTTTTTTTAAGACCTGCTCAAGTTTCGAAAGCTGAACTTCCAGAATGGTCGCGGTTACATCATTCATATGATACTTATAACCGATTTCTTTAATCTGATATTTCCAGTAAATGTCGCCTTTAAATTCCCGGTCAATGCCGTACCAGCGCAGAATTTTGGCTCTTTTATAATCGTTCTCCCGCAGTGCAGTGAGCATACCGCCGTCTATTGAGGTTATCTGTTTTATCGCCTGGAAGGAGAAACAGGTGTAATCGGATACAGCCCCGATGTATTTCCCCTGATATTTGGCTCCCAAAGCATGGGCAGCGTCTTCTATTACTTTCAAATTGTATTTTTTGGCAATGGCGTTGATTTCGGCCATGTCGCAGGGATAACCGGCCCAATGGACAACCATAATCGCCTTAGTTTTCGGCGTAATTCTTTTTTCTATATCTTTTGGGTCAATGTTCATTGAATTTTCCTGAATGTCAGCAAAAACCGCTTTGCTTTTTGAATATAAAATGGGGATATTCGTCGCCGTGCAAGTCATCGGTGTGGTTATCACTTCATCACCTTCTTTTAAATCGCACAGCTTAAGAGCCAAATGCAAAGCCGCTGTTCCGGAATGAACCGTAACAGAATAAGGTATGCTGAATTTTTCCCCGAATATTTTTTCCACTTCATCAACCTTAGGCCCCTGCCCTATCCATCTGCCGCGTAAGACTTCAGAAACCGCCGAAATCGCCTCCTCCGGCACATACGGCCAAAACATTGTAATCATAAAATGCGCATTACTTATTTATCAATATACTGATGTTTATTTTAACATTTGATTTATAACACTTAATAAATTTCCGGCAGTAGCTTTTGGCGTCAGATACTTTTGACAAAACTGGTAACCGCTTTCTGCTATTTTATTTCTTAAATCCGGATCATTCTTCAATACCATTATTTTATCTGCCAAATCCCGTGGATCGGCCATGCGGCAAAACAATCCGTTTTCTTTGTCTTTCACTATTTCTCTTAAGGCGGGGGTGTCCCCCGTTACCACCGGTTTTCTGCAGGCAAAGCCCTCTATTATCTTATACGCTGAGCAGTGCAGTGCTTTTTCCGTGTCGCCGAACATACCCAGCACAACGTCTGAATTCCTAATGGTATCAGCCAGTTTTTCGTAAGTCATATATCCCAAAAAATTAATGTTTTTCAATCTCAGTTCCCTGGACATATTGATTTCTTTCTGATGATTTGACTCTTTGCCTATTATATTGAAAATAATATCGGTATGATTTTTTAAAAGCTCGGCGGCTTTCACAATATACTTTACCCCCTGAATGGGTGAATAGCTGCCGTGATAATGAACGACAAACTTTGTCTCGTCAGTCCTTTCTTCCGGATAAAAAATATTCTGATCAACGCTGAGCAAAATAGTTTTGAATTTTGATTTTTTTATTTTAAAAAATCCGGCAAAATAATTAATATGCTCGTCAGCATCCAGCAAACATAAATCCGCCAGAACACAAGCCAGCCGGTCCATTGCCCAAAACTTTAACGCCTGCAAACTGTATTTGGAATAGGCCTTTCTATCCAGAATTACCGAATCATATTCAGATACGAAAAGATCCAAAATGACTTTTTTACCGTTCAGGCCGGCTAAAATCCAAGCCAAAGGCATTATGGCATGGCCGGCAAAACCAACTACCATTATATCATAATTGCCGTTTTTTTTGATTTTACGGTGCAAATTGACTAATTCGAGATATTTTTTCAGCCTGTGCCTGGTCTGTTTTACCCGGCATTCAATTATTTCCACGCCGTTTTCTTTAAGCCCTTGAATCATAAGACGGTTGCGTGTATAAACAGGATCATATGTTCCGAAATAACAAATTCTCATAGCTGTTTGAATTGCCTTATTTTTTTATAAATATGCACTGCCGGAGCCAAAACAGGGCCGTATTTGTAATCATTGTAATTGATTTCAGAGCCGGATTTTAGGCGTATTTGCTTGTCTGCCACTTTATAGATTAAATCGGCAACAAACGCCGGTTCGATCCCGCCGGAAGCCATTCGGGTAGCTGTCACAGGCGGATTAAATAAATATATTTTTTTGTTTTTCACATTCAACGCCAGCGACTTGGTAAATCCCCTCAGGCCGTATTTGGAAGCGCTATAAACCGCGAATCTGCCCTTGGGCTGAAAACTTAAATAACTGCCGATATTTATTATCACTTCCTCCACTTGCGGCAATAAATTTCTGGTCAATTTTATTGTTCCTGACAAATTTGTATTTATCATTTCATCAATGTCCCTGTCTGACATGGCTAAAATATCGCCGATTGCCAAATAAGCCGCATTATTTATCAATATGTCAAATTTTTTATTTTTTATCTCAGCGGTAAAATCAGCAATGCTCTTACCATCGCTTAAATTAAGCCGGAATAATTCCGCCGAAGCGGCCCCCTTTTTTATACAATTCTTTTTAGTCATTTCCCCGCCCTCGGCATTTTGATTATAGGTAATTATCAGGTTAAAATTTTTGGAGGCAAATTTTTCCGCCGTGGCTTTTCCGATGCCAGAACTGGCTCCGGTGATTAATACTGTTCTAGTTTCTGACATTGTTGATAATATTGATTAATTTTTTATAGACCGCATCATAAGAATAATTTTGTATGACTCTTTCCCTTGCCTGCTGCCCCAAATTTTTTTGCAAAACTTCGTCTTCAAGTATTCTTATGACTGACTCTGACAGTTTTTCATGATTATTTGCCGGCGTGACAAAGCCAGTTTTCCCGTCAACGTTAATTTCCGGGCTGGCGCCGGCATCGGATGTTATAACGGGAATACCGCAGGCCATGCCTTCAATGGTTACCTGCCCGAAAGTTTCCATCCACAACGACGGTACGATTAAAACATCCGAAGCATTCAAATATTCCGGCAGTCTAGTAAACGGCTGTTTTCCGGCTAATAAAACGTATTCAGCCAGATTCAAGTCGGAAATAATCCGCTTCATTTTCTGTTCTTCGCCCCCGGCTCCGATTATAACAAGTTTTGCGTCGGGAATTTTTGCAATTACTTTTGGCATCGCCTGCAAAAGAACTCCGATGCCTTTTTCCGCAAAATTAATTCTGCCAATAAACAATAACACTTTACCGGCCTTAATTTTCAACTGATTTTTTAATTCTTGTTTTTTATTCAAAGGCCGAAAAATTTCCGTTTCAATGGCCACCGGGATTATTTCAGACTTAATTTTATCAAGCCCCATTTCAATCCCTTCCCCTGCCGCAGTATTGCTTACAAAAATAACTTTGTCAGCTTTGGCATAAATTTCTTTTGCAAACCTTTGCTGATTTTTCCTGTCTGTAAAAATTCCAAAAAAATTTTTTAAACCTAAGGCTTTTATAATATTATAAATCGCTTTGCCCGAAAAAATTTCATCATCAGATCTTTGAAAATGCCATTTCCAGGTTGTAATTTGTCTGAATAAAACAGGCGGTTTTAATTTTTCTTTTATTTTGCAGAGGGCATAGCCGGTTTCTCTGGCCTGCCAAACTATTATTGCGTCAGTATCTTTTTGCGCCAAAACCACTCTTTGCGTTTGCTTTATATAAAGGTACCTGATAATTCGATTTAGGGGAAAAAGCCAAATTTTATTTACCAGGGGCGGCCAGTATCTTATTATTTTTATGCCGTCAAAACCCGTATTGCCTTTTGTCGTCAACGTCAGATAAGGAGCAATGACGGTTACTTCATCTCCGGCTTTGACAAGTCTTCTTAATATTTCAATAAAATAATGGTACGTGCCCAAATGCTCGCCTATTTCCTTTTCCGTGCCAAATTTGTATGCAACTACGCAAAATTTCATAACCAATGGAAGTCCACAAACTGAATTAAATTTTTAATTAAATTGCTCAACTATTTTTTTGGCCAGGTTTTTCAAGTCATGATTTCTACACACCTCTGCTCTTAATTTTTCCTTGATTTGCATTTTTTGTTCTGCAGACAGTTTCATCACCCATTTTATCTTTTCCGCTAATGCAACCGGGTTGTTTTGTTCCACCATAAAATCATTACCTAAAATTTCCTTAAAAGCTATATTACTGGAAACGCAAAGAGTGCCGCAAGCCATGGCTTCCAATATGACTTTATCAATGCTTCCGGTGCCGCTGAGATTCACAAACAAGTCAGCGTCTTGATAATGCCCTACCGTTTCAATGTTGGAAATCGCCCCCAGAAAACTGATGATATTTTGAAGCTTCATCGATACTACCATTTCTTTCAGACATTCCAAATAAGTTTTATGTTCCGGCAGGCCCGGTCCGCCTATAATATTTACGTGAATATTTTTGATATTCTGCTTATTTACCAAAATGTCAATTGCCTTGATTAAACTCTCCTGATCTTTTGTGGGAGATATTCTTCCGACCATTAAAATTTTGTAAGTATTCAAGATGCCCGCCTCTCTTCCGGCTAAATAAAATTTGCTTATTGTTTCCTGACCCGGAAGCGGCGGATGAAAAAATTCGGTATCCACACCATGACCAGTTACCAAGACTTTTTCTGAATCAAGCCGAAAGCTTTCTTTTGACGCGGTAATTATCCTGTCGGCAAGTTTTTCCATCAATTCCAGTTTTGGGGTAACTGTTCCATGTGTATACCAGGCGACAATTTTTTTCCTGAAAATTTTAGCGACTGGTGCGACGGCAATCGTGTATTCCGGATTCATGTGACAGAAGATACCGTCGGCTTTTGGCACCAATTTCAACGCCAACAGCTGAAAACGATAAAATCTTTGGAATCTTGTAGCGCCTGTTTCTTTACCCAGAGAGTAAATTTTTACATTTTCAGGCAAACCCGTTGTTTCGCCTTTTTCCAGACATAAAACGCTTAGCTGTTCAACATTTTCAGCAATTTTTTTAACCCAGGCATAAGCAAACCCGGCCAGCGGATCATAACGGTCGACTTTTCTGGTTATCATCAAAATTTTCATATTAACAAATTTATTTATTTAATAAATCTTTTCTCTTTTTGAATACTATCGCTGATAATTTACAGCATAATTTTTTACAAATTTCTCATACACCCATAACAAAGTTCTTGTTTAGTATGAAAGTACATACTATCATACTGGATTATCTCAATGATTTTTTTCTTTTTTGTTTTGAAATATTTTTTTTTATATTAAAAACTAAATCTTTAACATCGTCACTATCAATTGCTGAGTATCTTTTTTTAAGCCATTCAAAACTGAACGCCTCTTTCTGCTTTTGGTTCTTGATTTTTTTTCTTTCTGACACATTATCAACATCCTTTAATTTTTCTATGGCTTTTTTGTACCCTTCTCTCCCGTATTCAAGCCATTTTTGAACACCCGCTATAGTATCTTTACCAACCCTAAGATTATCGGCGATATAGTCGTAGGTTTTACCGGTTTCTAACAATTCAGCTATTTTTAAGCGTCTGGAAAACATTGTAATTTCCTGTACGGTAAATAAATCCTTGAAAAAATTTTCAACTTCATCGTAAGAAGTTAAAGCGGTAACAGCGGTATAAAATCTGTAAAGAAGTTTTTTTCGTTCTTCGGGATCTAATTTATAATAATCGCATTTAGCCATAATTATATTTTTTTGTTAGTATGATAGTACATACTATCATACTATATATTATATAGTTAAAATCTATCGCGGACAAGGTCCTGCCAAAAATTAATAATTTCCTGCGTATTAACGCCTCCGTCAAATCTTTTGCTTGCTGAATTTCTTGCTTCTTCCCCCATTTTTTTTGCCGTTTGTTCATCCCGCAACAACTTTAATATATTTAAAGACAAGGCATGAGAATCTTTTATCGGCGACAATAATCCTGTCTTGCCGTCAGTTATTATTTCCCTGGCTCCCGTTGTCGCCGTTGCCACAGACGTTTTGGCGCAGGCAGCGGCTTCTACAAAAATTTTGCCAAAACTTTCAGAAGTGCTGGAATTTACCAAAAATTCGGAAACGGCATAATAATTTACCAAATCTTCGTGACTGAGCTGCCCGATAAATTCTACGTTTGACATTAAACCGTTTTTTTCCGTCCAGTCCATCCAGCTCAGCTTTTCATTCCCTTCGCCTATCACCAGTAAAATAAAATTCGGGTACGTTTCCTTTACTTCCAGCAATGCCTTAAGCAGGGTCAGCAGATCCTTCTCCTGCGATAATCTTCCGACAAACAATAAAATTTTCTTTTGATTATATTTTTCTTTTAACCTGCGAGAAAAATCTGCATCCCAGTTGCCAAATTTCACCAAAGAAACCGGGGTCGAAATCACCCTTATCTTTTTTCCATCGATTCCGGATTCAACCAGTTTATCCTTTATTGACCGGCTCATTACCCTGACGCCGTCAGCTCTTTTAGAAATAAATCCGGAAATTTGAAGCAGCAGAAAATTATACCATTTTTCCTTTAACCATAATTTGTTCTTAACGTAATCGCCGTGATAATGAACCAATAATTTTGTTTTAAACTTCCGTGACAAAAAATAGCCGGCTAAACCGGTTACAAACGGCGCCTGGGTGACAATTAAATCGTATTTTTGAATTTTAAATAATTTCTTTCCTATCTGACAGGCGTTAAAGAAATAAAAAAATTTGGAAACTGAATTTGTCGGGTAAGCAAAAACCCTTTCTGAAATTTTATTTTTTTTATAACCGCGGCGAGAAAAAACAATAATATCCAGTTGATCCACGAAATTTCCGTATTGCCGGTGGCGGGAAGTGACATCCCCTAACTCACCTTTGCCCAGCAGTCCTTTGTCCAGACTTATCATCAGGATTTTCATAAAGTTGAGTCTTTATCCACGGAAATTGATTTTATCGAATAAATTTTAAAGGCGTCTTCGCCCCGCGGGTTTTTTATAATTTTTACGGGCAGAAAACCGCTTTCCTTGAATTGATTTTCGATTTCTTCGGCCGTGGTACTGGTGTTTTTGTCGCTGTCTTTAAGGACATTGTCCGTGGCTTTGATAAAATAAGTATCGCTTCTGCCCAAATGAGATATTGTTTCCAGACCTTTTTCCGACATCAAAACTTCGCCTAGATCATCCGTGGAAATGATGGCCAGCCCGTTATAGACGGCTTTGGCTTTAAAATACCACAGATAGGCAAACCAATTTACGTTCCTGTCATAGATGTAAAGTTTTCCTAAATTATATTCGTTTGAATCAAGCATATAGATATCCTTTAATTCCGTAATTTTTCGAAAATTGCTTAAATTAGATTTTCCGACATCATTTTCCAGCCATTCGTTAAGTTGATTATAACCCCAATTTTCAATCCTTATTTTGGAAAAAATCCACCTGCTATTGCAATTCGGCCTGTATAAATGATTGGTGTTAACCGTAAATACAACAAGGTAAATTAACGTTAAAGACAAAAGAGGAAAAAGAAAAAAATTTTTGACCTTAAATTTTACTGCCAAAAAAATTAAAAAATAAGCTGAAACAACTGAAATAAAAGGTTCGAAGATGGGTAATAATCTTTCCGCCGGACTGGTCAGGATAAAAAACAAAATTAAAAAAATTAGGGTTAAAATCATAAGCAGATGCTTTCCTGCCTTTTTAACAAAATAATCATAAAGCATAAAGACAAAGCCGGCCAAAAAAATAATCAGCATAAAAGGAGATGAGCTTAACAAAATAAAAAACATGCCTTTCGTATTTCCCAATAAATTAATGCCGACTTTCTGCCCGGATAAAACAGACCAGTCGCTTAAATCTTGTCCGAATAAAGTGGCAAGCTGAAGGTCAAAGTGACCGCGTGTCTTAAACATCATTAAGTTGTAAACCGCTAGAGGCAGGATCAGCAAAAGAAATAAAAAAACAGAAAAATAAAAAAATTTACTTTTTTTGACAATGTTAAAATTATTCTTATCCAAAATTAATATAACCGCAAAGACCGGCAGTAAAAACAAAGCTGTATATTTGGTCAAGATAGCCAGTCCAAAAAATAATGCCCATAAAATAAAAAACTTCGAATTATTTTTCGCTTTGAGCCAGAAAAGAAACGACAGCAGTATGAAAAATATCATAATGGGTTCAATGTAACCGGACTGGCTGGTCCAGACATGGTAGTTAGAAACCGCTAAAAGCAGAGATGATAATAAAGCAACTTTGATGCCATACAATTTTTTTGCTAAATAATAAAGCACAATTATACTAAGAAGACCGAAAAGCGCGTGAGGCAGCCTGGCAGACAATAAACTGACGCCGAAAATTTTAAAAAAAATATTTTGGATTAGAAAAGAAACCGGCGGATGATCATGAAATGAAAGCTTTGACCACCAGGGGAAATAACCGAACCATTGCAAAGGTGTAGTTTGAACCTGTGACACCATTGTGTCGGCATAACCGATGGCGCGAAAGGAATAAGTGGCGGCGTCGGTTACCATATCAGCCCTGGTCAGCCGGAAAAAACGCAAAACTGCCGCAATACCGGTGATTCCGGCAAGCAGGTACTTTTCGTTTTTTTCAAAAAATTTTTCCATTTATTTTAATAAAACCTCAGTAGTCTTTTGGATCATATTTTCAGAACTAAACCGCTTTAGCTTTTCTTTTGAATTGCCGACCAGTTTCTGCCGTAAAGATTTATTACCGTATAATTTTAAGATCGACTGTTTCAGCTGATCTTTATTGTTATACCCAATTAATAAACCATCTGTACCGTCTGTTATTAATTCCGGATTACCGCCAACATCGGAAGCAATGACAGGAATACCTAAACTTAAAGCTTCCAGTATGGCGTGTGACAACCCCTCATAACCGCTGTTAAGAACAAAAATATCAGCTGCGGCTAAATACTTGTAAGCCATTTCTTTGGTTTGTGTGCCTAAGGCGGGATCTTCAAACGGCACGGAGTAATCGTCAACCCGCAATATTCTTGCTGTTTTTCCGTCTGAGGTCCGGTGATTTTCAAAAACCGCCTTATCATTATATAGTCTTATTAACCTTTCAATTTGGTCACCGGCGTTAACTCCCAATATCCTTAATTTTATTTCAGGTATTTCTTTCCTTTTTAAATCAGCAACAACCATTGATAATAAACCAAAACCTTTCCAGCTAACAGGCCGCCCCATTGAAACTATTAAAAAATCCTTATCGGAAAATTCCAGCTCTTGTCTTGCGGTTTGTCTGGAAAAAAATGGCGGATGGCTGAGACTAAAACTGTTATAGATGATATCAATCTTGTCGTTTTGGACTTTCCAGCCTTTAACAATTTTTTTCAGGTATCGGCTCGGCACTATTACTTTATCACTATGCCGGCAGACAAAACTTTCTATTCTTTTCAGCCACAAAATTTTTCCCGTCAATTTCTGGTTCTGAAATTCATCAATCCCCATATCAGTTAAGCCAGAATTTCTGGCCTGTTCCCAGGCATAATCACCCACGACTTTAACGACAACTTTTTTATTAAGAATATAAGCCGCCAAAAGCGACGGCAGTCCCGAACTTACCGGCCCCATTGCATAAATGACATCGCAACGAAAAGACATTTTTAGCAAATTCCAGAAGTAAAAAAAATATCGTGCTGATCTGCTGCCGCCTCGCAAAATCCGGACAATTTCAAAATTAGACTTGTCACTTTCTATTTTATCGCTATAGCAGATGATTTTTGCATCAAACCCCCGGTTATTCAGCTCCTCGGCTAAATTTTTGCTGTAAGTCGCCGGTCCACCTATATCCGGAGGAAAAATTTCAGCGGCAATGACTATTTTGGATTTTGACATTTTATTTCGGTAAATATTTTTTCCATCCTTCCCGCAATATTGTCCCAATTATAATTTTCCAAAACCATCTTATAAGCATTGTCAGTCAACTGCCGGCGCAAACCGTCATTGTTCAAAATTTCATTAATTTTTTCCGAAATGCTCGCCGGATTTCTGACCTCGCAAAAAAGTCCGGTCTTTCTGTCAGTTAAAAAATCCAAAATACCTCCTACCGGCGTGGCCACAACCGGCACTTTGGCAGCCATAGCTTCCAAAAATGAATTGCCGAGACCTTCAGACAGCGAAGGACGGCAGAAAATATCGGCAATGGCCAGATATCCGGGAATTTCCGCATATTTTTTTTCACCCAAAAAAATAACCTTGTTATGATTGCCTATCTCCTGACTTAACGCCCGAAGCCGGTTTTCCAGCTTCCCCTTGCCTAAAATTATCAACCTGACCGGCAGATTCCGAACCGATCGGATCAGATCGGAAACGGCATTTTTTGCCACCAGCCTGGAAGTAGTAATTATCACTTTTTCATCCGGTTTAATTCCGAGGTCTGTTTTCAATCTTTCCCTGGTCTCATCATTGAACCGGCGCGTGAATACCGCCAAATCCACACCGTTGGGAATTACATCCACTTTTCCCGTATAACCGTATTTTCCGGCTCTGTTTTTAAGATATTGGCTGATTGCCTGGATCTGATCGGCTTTTGTATAAATTTTTTTATAAAGAGGGTACCAAAACCAGGTCCTGATCCACATAAACAATTCACTGTCCCCGCTTTGCAAAGTCAGCAAATACGGAATCTGTCGGTTCCTGAATTTATAAAAAAGTGCGGCTAATCCCGCGTAATTCGCCATCATTGCCCATGACATATCAAACTTTTCCAGTTTTATCGCTTTTTTATAAGCCAGAAACGGAAATAAATATTTGTCCAAAATATTTCCCCAGCCCACACGGTAGACAGTTACCCTGCCTATTTTTTCCTGCTGAGGCAGTTTTTTTTCAAGCCGGGCGGTAATCAACGTAAAATCAAAACTGGAAAGGCGTTCGGTTATCTGGTCAATGGCAATTTCCGCTCCGCCGACAAAGGGAAAATAGGTTAAAGAAAATATTAAAACCTTTTTCATCTTACAAAGTCTTATAAATAAAACCTAATTTTCCGGCTTCCGCTTTATTGTAAAAACCCTTCAGATCGTGCAGTACCGGAATACCGCGCGACATTTTTTTCAAATCCTGGAGTGTAATATCCTTAAAAATTTTATGCGGCGAAAATAAGACAAAAGCGTCAAATAAATCATCCGTCGGCAAGGTTTTCGTCCCGGTTAAAAACTGCCTTTTTATTTCCTCTTCATCAACTAAAGGATCACAGGCAAAAACCTCGGCTTTTAAAGATTTTAACCCTAAAATAATGTCCTTGGCGCGGCTGTTCCGGGTGTCAGGTATATTTTCTTTAAACGATACCCCCAAAATCAAAATTTTGCTTCCTGAAACCTTTTTTTTGGCATCGGTTAACATTGTGACTATTTGCCTGGTGACATGGCGTGACATATAATTGTTTATTTCTCTGCCTGCTAAAATTACCTTAGGTTCATAACCGAGCTTTTGCGCTTTGTAAGTGAGATAGTACGGGTCAACGGCTATGCAATGCCCGCCGACAAGTCCCGGGTAATATTTGGCATAATTCCATTTGGTCCCGGCAGCTTCAATTACTTCCCTGGTATTGATACCCATTTTTTCAAAAATCAAGGAAAGTTCGTTTGACAAAGCAATATTCAAATCACGCTGGATATTTTCAATAACTTTGGCCGCTTCAGCTACCTTGATAGAGGAAACGGGATAAACTTTGGTTATGGCGGAATAAACTTCCGTCACTTTTTTAAGAGTTTCCGGAGAATCACCGGAAACAATTTTAAATATCCTGTCTATGGTATGCTCCTTATCCCCCGGATTTACCCTTTCCGGCGAATAACCCAAACCGAAATCCCGGCCATATTTAAGACCCTGACGCTCGAAAATTGGCAGGCAGACTTCTTCCGTGCAGCCGGGGTAAACCGTGCTTTCATAAACAACAACCGCCCCCTTTTTTAAATTCCCGGCTACTGTTGCGGTTGCCGATTCGACAAGCGACAAATCCGGTTCATTGTTGTCCAAAACAGGTGTCGGCACCGCCACAATTACAAAATCAGCTTCCTTTATTATTTTTTCATCGTCAGAAAAATTGATCTTAAAATCTGAAAGATTTTCCACTTCACCGGTTTTATCCTGCCCTTTTTTTAGCTGTTCAATTTTTTTTGAAGACCTGTCAAAACCTAAAACTTCGAATTTTTTCGATAACAGACACGCCAGGGGTAATCCGACATAGCCTAAGCCAACAACGCAAATTTTCATAAAGTAATTTTTTGTTACCGTTTTTAAATAATAACTTTGCCTTTACGTAAAATTTACTGTATTATTCTTAATATTGATACTTAATTGTTAATGCCTGAAATTGCAAAAAAAAGTCGGCTTACAATAAGATTTTACCCTATAATTATTATATAATATGTTAAAATCGTCAAGCAGAAAATGATTTTAAAAAAAAGAATTCTTTATTTAATCACCCAGTCGGAATTCGGCGGCGCTCAACGCTATGTTTACGATTTGGCAACGAATATAAAAAATGATTTTGATGTTCTGGTAGCCGCCGGAGGCCGCGGTGAATTATCCGAAAAACTTAACGCAGCCGGTGTAAAAAATCTGGAATTAAATTTTAAAAGATCGATAAGCAATCCTTTCGGAATAATTTTTGAAATTGTCAAATTGTATAAACTGATAAAAGAAGTAAAACCCGATATTGTACATTTAAACAGCAGCAAAATCGGCGTTTCAGGTTCAATTGCCGCAAAATTTACGGGAGTAAAAAAGATTTTCTACACTGCTCACGGCTTCGTTTTTAACGAACCGCTGCCCGGATACCTGAAACGGTTTTATTTATTGACGGAAAAATTTTCCGGTCTGTTTAAAGACAAAATAATTTGCGTCAGCGAAAGTGACCGGATGCAGGCGATAATGAAAAATGTCGCCGATGAAAACAAAGTAGTGACTATCCATAACGGAATCGGCAGTCTGGAATTTCTTGGCAAAGAAGAAGCCAGAAATGAATTGCATGTTTCAGCGCCGCTAATTGTGGGGACCATAGCGAATTTTTACGCCACCAAGGATCTGCCCGCGTTCGTTGAAACGGCAAAAATTGTAGCCAGGGATTTTCCCCGGTGCCTTTTTGTTATCATAGGCGGCGGCAATTCAAAAATAAAATCTGAGCTGGATAATTTGATCAAACAGTACGAACTGGAAAATTTTATGCTGGTCGGAAGCAAAAAAAACGCCCACAGGTATCTTAAAGCTTTCGACATTTATGCCTGCACCTCCGTTAAAGAAGGATTCCCCTATTCTATCCTTGAAGCCATGAAAGCAAGCCTGCCTATCGTTTCAACTAATGTTGGGGGCATTCCCGAAATGATAACGACCGAACACAACGGCATTTTAGTCAATGCCGGTGATTTTCAGGCCATGGCCCAAAAAATAACGGAACTTGTTAAAAACAAAAAAAAGGCGAAAATAATTTCTGATAACGCCAAGGAAACGGCAGACAAAATGTTTCTTTTACAAAAAATGATTGAAAAAACCTTATTGGTTTATAACAGCTGACAAGTCCGGATCAACAAAAAACAAAGTTTTTCCAAACTTTGTTTTTTTATTTCTAAATTTTAGGCTTATTTTAAACGGTCAATTTCCGTTTTAATCGCTTCGTCGGGATTTAAATCATAAGCTTTATTGTAATATTCAAGCGCTTTTTCTGTTTCCCCCGAGTCTTTGAAATAATAAGCCAAAAGCACTAAAAAGTCTGGATTTTCAGGATATCTGCCGATTCTTCCGAGTAAAAAACTTTCCGCTTCTGTTTTTTTCTCTTTCCAGCTGTAAAAATACAATTCAAAAAGCTGCCTTGAATAATGAACGTTAAATCCTTCTCCTTCAGAATTGGCAATGGCGGTTTTATAGTTACTCTCAGCTTTCGGGTAATCATTTAAAAAATTGGCGTACAAATCACCTAAATTGGAAAAAGACGGGCTGTTATATGGCCTTATCTGACCCGCGTAAATCCACGTCTTTTCCGCCAGCTCGTAATTTCCCGCAAATTTGTGCAGACTGCCCAAAGCCAGCCAGCTGTTAAAATCATCGGGATTCTGTTCGACTGCCATTTTCAGTCCTTCAAACTGGTCACGGTACTTGGCCTGCATATCAGATGCAATATTTTTATTTTTTATTTCAAAAATCAGTAAATCTTTGTAATCTATTTTTTGCTGTTCATCTTTTTTTCCGCTGTAAAGGTAATAAAATAAAATTGCCGCAAAAACGGCTATTATTAAAACCGCGGCGGTTATAAGTTGATTTTTTTTCATCAAATTTGCAAATAATTATTATACTATAAAAGATAACATAAAAATAAAACAAAAACAACTAAGCCCCGGAAAATCCGGGGCTTAG
>QZIX01000004.1 GCA_003599635.1 Candidatus Parcubacteria bacterium | reverse complement strand
TCAGGGAATTTATAGGTGACCAAATCCCTCTGGGCGCATTTTTTTGTTGCCGGTTTAACCAAACAAGCAAACTGCTTTGCTTGTGGCGAGGGATTTGAACGAGATTACGACGCCGCTTTTCTTTTAACAATAAAAAAGAGACGGAAAAAAAACATTTCCGTCTCGGGATTAGGATCAAAGAACTTTACCTTCTCGGATTGCAATTCAGATGTTTGGGCGGCTGCCGGCCCAAAGATTTAAATTTGTCACAACAGCTCCAGCCTTTAAACGGCGAGCTTCTTTCGTATTTTCTGGGCCTATAATTCTTTTTTATTTTGTCAGCGTCGCCTTTGTCCTCAAATAAAGGTTGTTTTAAATCCTCGGCCATATAGCCGGAATCAGCTCCAGGCTCGTTTTTGCTGACTGTTTTCTGCTCTTTATCGGTTATCTTTTCTGCTTCACCTGATTCAAAGGGATATTTTTGCTTCCACAACTTTGCTTGTTCATCTTCTTCACAAACACCATCTTGTTCAGATTCCTCTTCGCAAACCCCCTCTTTTGGCGCAATTTCCGTTTCCGGCGCCATAAAAATTATAACCTGGTAATTTTCAATTGCCCCGCTTTCCTGGTCCATTGCCTCTTTCTGACCGCATTCCTTTAACCGCTGAATGTTTTTTTTCACCTGTCCCAGATATTCTTTTGGCAGCGCTTCTCCTTTTTTTAGCAATTTGGCCAGCCGGGTAGGTCCGATATGATAGGCAATGGTTGCTGTTTCCGGATCCTTAAACCGTCGGACTTGTTTTTCAAAATACATTTTTCCGAAAGCCGCATTCATTTCCGGTTCAGCCAGGATCCTGTCTATTTCCCAATCGTTAAAATTTCCGTACACCTTCTGAAATATTTCCTCTGCCGCTTTTCTGGTTAAGCCGGCAGGTCCGTAAGATATTTTATCGGGATGAACCGCGTCGGAAAGTTCGTTTCCGCACTGCTGTTTGCTCCTGTTTGACTCTGTCGCCAAAATCCCTTCAAAATAAATCTGGGCTTCTTCCAACAGCTGTTTTTCGCTGATACTTTCCAGTTCCGTTCCCAACTTTTTCTGTTGTTTTTCGACCTGGACAAGATTTTCTTTTATTGCCTGCAATTCTTTGACCTGATTCTCATCGGTTGTCCTGACTTTTTCTTCCAAAGCCAGAATTCTTTCATCAAGCCCCACGACCATTGCCTTAAGATCTTCCTGATTCTGCTTGAGCAATTTTTCAATTCTAACTGTCTTTTCCAGTAGAGAACTGTATTCTGTCCTTCTGGCCTTTCCGCAGTTTATCGCCATTACGCAAACGGCTATAAACATTGCCATAAATACCGACCAAAAAAGACTTTTATTTATTTTAATTTCATTATACATCTGCCGCTCCTTTTTCTGGTAAAACCTTTAAGCCCTCAAAAACGCCCTAATCGCGCTTGTAAAAGAACTATTTTGCGCCTGCTCTGCTGTCCCCTTAAAAAAATCAATAATTAAAATAAAAGGCGCATATGGCAACAATTATTTAAAGCGTACAGCAAATGAAACGGGGACAGACTTACAAAATAAATACGCTTATAATATCTGACTTAATTTTTTATAAATTATGAACAAAAAATTGACTATTTCCGCGCTTTTTCCTGCCATTTAAACATTTTATAATTCAAAAATTATTGAATCATTAACGAAAATTACATAACAAAAAACCGCGAATTAGCGGATTTTTTGTTTATATCAACGTGTTAATTACTTATGTTTTTAAAGCCTCTTTGAGATTCTTTCCTGCTTTGAATTTAACCACCTTAACTGAAGGTATCTCTATCTGCTGGGAAACATTTCGCGGATTAACACCAATCCTACCTTTTCTTTGTCTGGCTGAAAAGGTTCCGAAACCTGTAAATGTAACTTCACCGCCCTCCTTGATTGTTTTGGTAATTGTGTCGGTAATCAATTCCACCGCGTCCAGCGCCTGTTTTTTTGAAATACCAATTTTTTCGGCGATTACATTACTTAACTCATCTTTATTCATAGACTCACCTCCCTTCAAGGTTTAATATTTAAATTTAATTAAGTTTAGCATAAATTGACCTCTCTGTCTATTCTGACGAATTTTTTAGCTAAATTACTACATTGTCCGAAAGTTATCAACATACTATTTACCTGAACCTGGCCTTTTTCCGGTATATTAAAACCAAAAGGGACATCACTGATAAAACTTTTTAACACCGCGTCTTTGCTTTGTCCGATGACCGAATCTTTCGCACCCACCATACCGGCATCAGTGACATAGGCAGTACCCTTGGCCAACAGGTGATTGTCTGCCGTGGGAATATGAGTGTGGGTGCCGATAACCGCGCCAATACGACCGTCTGCATAATGGCCGAAAGCGGTTTTTTCCGATGTTGCCTCCGCGTGAAAATCAACTATCGAAATATCGATATTTTTTGACTTAAAAGACAAAAGTATTTCATCCAAGGCCAAAAAAGGATTGTCGTATTCTTCATGCATAAAAACCTGGCCCAAAAGATTAATCAAAAGGATATTTTTACCCTTTACCGTAAAAATTCTGGCGCCTTCTCCCGGCAAATTACCTTTTAAATTGTAAGGGCGTAGGACCGGAGAATTTTTATACGACAAAATTTCTCTGGCTTCATCCTTTTTAAAAACATGATTACCGGTAGTAAACGCATCTACTCCTTCAACTTCTTTTAAAGTTTTTTTGGTAAGCCCGCTGCCATGGGCGATATTTTCAATATTGGCAATTATAAAATCCGGCCTTAATTCTTTTTTTAAATCGGGGAGAATTTGCCTGAAAGCTTTTCTTCCGATTTTTCCCACTATATCCCCGAAAAATAATACTCGTAAATCCATGGAGGATGATTATACCTAAATATATTAAGAGATACAATTTATCGGGCGTATTCCACAATGCGCGTTTCACGAATTACAGACACTTTTATTTCACCCGGATACTTTAACTCTGCTTCAATCTTTTTGGCGATATTTTGAGCCATTTTAACTGATTCCAAGTCGTCAATTTCTTCCGGAACCACAAATACCCTGATTTCCCTTCCCGCCTGTATGGCGTATGCCTTATCCACCCCTTTAAAAGCGACAGCCACTTTTTCCAGTTCTTCCAGCCTTTGCAGATAATTTTCATAAGTGTCTTTTCTGGCTCCGGGCCTGGCTCCGGAAATTGCATCTGCCACTTTAACGATCACGGCTTCCAAAGTTTCAGGATGGTCTTCGTGATGACTTTTGGCAGCATAGGCGATTTCTTCCGGCATATCAAATTTCTTTAAAATATCATAGCCGATTTCCGGGTGTCCGCCCTGGACTTCATGGTCAACCGCCTTGCCGATATCATGGAAGAGTCCGCCTTTTTTGGCCAGAGTGACATCAGCCTTAAGTTCTTCAGCCAAAAGGGCGGATAAATGGGCAACTTCAATTGAATGTTGCAAAATATTCTGACCATAGCTTGTCCTGTATTTCAGGCGACCCAGTATCTGCACTAATTTCGGCTCAATACCGGTTACACCCACGTCATATAAAGCATCTTCCCCGGCTTTTTTAATTTCCAGGGCAAGTTCTTTTTTTGCCGCTTCAATGGTTTCTTCGATTCTTGCCGGATGAATTCTGCCGTCAACAATTAATTTTTCCAGCGCCTTTTTTGCCACATGCCGCCTGATGGTCGAAAAACCGGATACTGTTATGGCCTGCGGAGTGTCATCGACAATAATTTCCACGCCTGTCAGTTTTTCCAAGGCTTTTATATTCCTGCCCTCACGACCGATTATCCGGCCTTTCATTTCATCTGAAGGCAGATCAATTACCGTAGTTGTCGTTTCCGCGGTATGAGATGCGGCGCAGCGTTCAATAACCGATGACAAGACTTTTTTGGCATTTCTTTCCAGCTCTTCTGAACCCTGAGCAGCCATTTTTTTTATCCGGTGCAAAATATCATCCTTGGCTTCCTTTTCCACATTTTCCAGCAGCAGTTCCTTGGCTTCTTTTTTATTTAGAGCGGCTATTTTTTCAAGTTTTGCCAGCTGCTCCTCCTTAATCTTTTGCACTTCTTTTTTTATATCCTCAACTCTTCCCGCTTTTTCCAGCAACTCCTGTTTTTTTGATTCCAACTCCAAAAGTTTCTGATCAAACATCCCTTCTCTTTTTTCCAGGCGCCTTTTGGAATTGGACAATTCGTTCTGCCTTACCCTTAAATCATTTTTTGCCTCTTCAATAATTTTTAATGCCTTATCATTGGCCTCCAATAAAATTTCTTTCTGCTTGCTTTTGGCTTCCTGTATCAGATTGTCAACCTTTCGTTCCAAGGAATCCTTTCTTTTAATGTAAATCACTTTGCGCAAATAAAAACCCGTTGCCAGTCCGGTCATGATTCCGATTATCAAGGCAAAAGGCCAAATTTGAATTGTGTTCATATTTTTCCTCTATTCTTAAAGGAAAAAAGAGAGATTTAAAAACCTAAAAGGTTTTCGATAAACTATTTTTGAGTTTTGAATTTTTGCAAGATATTTGGAGTAAGTAAAATTTTAGTTGACATTTCAGCAGTTAGTTCAAACTTATTCAAAAAAATGTTATCGCCCTGATTCTCTCAATTTCCAGTTTAATTTCTTAGCTTTTGGCATTTTACCACATGATTTAGGTTATGTCAATATTTAAGATAACCGGATTAAGTGGCAATTTAAAAACATTAACCTGTTGTATTCAAGACCTAAATCCTCTTGAAAACCTAAAAAATAAGGGCCCCGCATAAAACGATACGGGGCCCGGCAATGAGATTAATTTTTCACTCATTACTTCGGAGTAAAGGCGCGGCCGCATTTGCCGCAAATATATACTCGTGTGCCATTTTGGCCGATTTGCTGATCTCCCTTACCGTCAGAGACATGCTTATCCGTGCAACCAGCACGTTCTTTTTGTGGAAGATTTTTTTGGAAACCGTCAAATTTCCAACGCATATTATTATCTCCTTTCTTTCGAACCATAACTCATTGCTATTTTACCGCACCATTCGGGACAATTGAATAAATCCGCGTTTCCTTCGATTTTAACAAGCGCCTTGCCACAGAACGGGCACTGACCTTTCTTTACGTTTTCAGAAAAATCTTCTTCAGAGACTACCATAAAAATTCCTTGCCAAAGCATAACTTCCTCCTTTTAAACAAAAACTTCCCTTTTTAAGGAAAGCTCACATCACCCCCAGGATGCAAACAAAAAACTCTTAAAACGGAAAGTATTAAGAGTTTTTTGTTCACATCGTGTTGGCACGACATTATGAGTTATCTTTCCCCTTTGGGCTGAATTTAGCACTCTTGCCTCCTTAAGGAGAGAGTTGCTGGCCGTTTTCGGGTCAGTTCCCTTTTTCCTCCGCCAGGCGGAGTCTGCCGCTTATAAAGCGGCTTGCAAACGGCTCTCTGAATAACGTCAAATTGTAAAAGTTAAAAAAATATTATCAAATCCGATTGTAGGTGTCAATATAGTTTGTGGATAACTATTTAATAATCTTGTCGACAATACCGTATTTTTTAGCTTCTTCTGCTGACATAAAGTAATCGCGATCCGTATCCTTTTCAATCTTTTCTATCGGCTGGCCGGAATGATATGCCAATATTTTATTCAAACGGTCGCGTATCTTTAAAATTTGCTCCGCTCGAACCTTGATGTCCGCTGCCTGACCTTCAGCGCCGCCCATAACCTGATGAATCAACACTTCGCAGTTGGGTAAAGCGATTCTTTTGCCTTTGGCACCGGCTGCAAGCAATACGGCTGACATACTCCCCGCCAAACCGACGCAAATAGTGGAAACATCGGGCTTTACGTACTGCATGGTGTCGTAAATCGCCATTCCGGAAGTTACCGAGCCTCCCGGGGAATTTATATAAAGCTTGATATCCTTCTTGCTGTCCTCTGACTCCAAAAAAAGCAGCTGGGCGATTATGGTGTTGGCAACGGCGTCATCCAAAGCATTGCCTAAAAAAATTATCCTTTCTTTTAACAGACGGGAATAAATGTCATAGGCGCGTTCCCCAAAGTTTGATTTTTCGACAACTGTGGGTATTAAATACATATATTTTTTGAATTAATTATAGGCAAAATTAATTATAGCGATTCTGGCTTAAAATTACAACCCATCTGGCAGCCTGAATCAGATTATTTTCCAGCCACTTTCTGTTTTTGATAAACGGCCGCTAATGGTAAAACCCGCCGCTTTGGCATGTCCGCCGCCGCCAAAAATTCTGGCCAGCAAAGACAGATCAACGTCATCTCTGTTTGTTCTCATACTCCCTTTAATCAGGCCGTCTGCCTCTTCCTTTAACACTATGGTCGCGTTAACTTCCGACAAGTTGTTTAAAAAATTAGCCACGCCGGCAACAGCCTCGTCGTCAACTTTGTATTTTTTTATATCCTCCTGGGTAATTATAGTGACAGCCGTTTTGTATTTTTCGTTATAACTTAACCGCATCAGGACTTTACCCCAAAGCTGCAAGGCGGAAACGCTTTTGTTGCGTACTGTAAATTCATTTACCTGCGGCAAGCGGGCGCCGTAGCGCACCAGGTCAGAAGCTGCCTGCAGTGTTGAAAAAAAAGTATTGGCATTGCTAAAATTGCCAGTATCAAAAATAAGTCCGGCAAGCAGCCCGGTTGCCTCTTCTTTGGCGATTCTATGTCCGGCAAATCTGAAAAAATTGTAAATTATTTCCGCTGTCGATGATAATTCCGGCATAACAATATTGACCTGGCCGAAAAGTTCGTTGGAAATATGATGATCGATATTTATTTTGGGGCAGGAAAATTCATCCAAAGCCGGCAGGCAGGAATACCTGCTGTCTCCAGTATCGAGAAGTATTATTAAGTCCGGATTAAAAATTTTTGCCCGGGCAGGGTCAGTTTCAAAAATTTTCGGAAAAGAAAGAAATGTGTACTGCCTAAGGATTTTGTCGGAACAGAAAATAAAATAATCCTTTTTCTGGCTTTCCAAAAAATACGACATGGCGCAAACGGCCCCCAGGGCATCGCCATCCGGTTTTTTGTGAAAACTAAGGATTATTTTATGACTAGAATTTATTAAATTTAGGGCTTTTTTAAAATTAACTGCATTTTGCATAGCAGTTAATTCTATTTCTTTTTCTTTATCCTGTCAAGAAGTTCTTCGATATCTGTCGCTTCCGCTTCGGTCCGGTCAATTCTGAAGCTTAACCGAGGAAGAGGCCTTATTTTCAGTTTCCTGTTAAGCTGTCCCTGCAGCCGGAATTTATTTTTTTCCAAAACCTTAAGCACGGTTCCGGTAAGTTTTTCCGGCAAGACGCTTAAAAAAATCTTGCTGTGTTTTAAATCGGGCGATGTGCTGACCTTAACGACGGTTACAAAACAGCTGGCGGGAAATTCAATTTCCGAAAGTAAAAGCTTACCCACTTCATGATGCAGCTGCTTATTTATTTTTAAAATCCTTTCCCCCATAATGATTTTATCTTTGGTTATGCTTTTGCTTCTTCCATAAAAAATTCAAGAAAATCTCCTGCCTTTATTATCGGTTTGCCTATAAATTTAAAACCGCACTGCATTCCCTGCCGGCATTCACCGACATTTATTTTATTCTGCTGCAACTGCTCAATTTTGCCTTCGGCAATCTTAATATCGTCACGGATTACCCTGGCCCGGCAGCCGGTTTTTATACTGCCTTTGGTGACTTCGCCGCCGGCGATAATGAAATCCGCTTCCTTTCTGAAAGTCGCCAAAACTTTGAGCCGGCCGATTTCTACAATAACCATTTCCTGTTTGACCAGCGCCTGGACTCTTTTTTTGACTTCCTCCAGAAGATGATAAATAACGTTGTAAATTTTAATTTCCACTTTTCGTTCCATGGCAAAATTTAAAACTTCCGCATTGCCGCTGACATGAAATCCCAAAAGCAGGGCAGAAGAGGCCTGCGCCTGTTCAACGTCGGTATTTGAAATATTACCCAGCCCCCGCGAAACAATTTTTATCTTTACCTGAGCCAAACTTAAATTTTCAAGCGAGGCGATAATGGCTTCAAGCGAACCCAGGGTATCGGCTTTAATTATCAAATTGAGATACTGGTTTTCTTCCGTTTCTTCTTCCTGCCTTTCGGTAACAAATCCCGTGGCCTGCCGCTGAAGCCGGTATTTGTCAATCTTGCCTTTTTTTTGTTCGCCGGCCTGGATGATATCGCCGACCGTCAAAGCGGCTTTCAAACCGATTATTTGCGCAGGAACCGAAGGACCGGCTGACTGGATTTTTTTCTGATTGAAATTCCGAAGGCCGCGGACTCGACCGTAATAATTCTGGTTTGCCCAAATGCCGTCGCCGATTTTTAAACTACCGTTTTGAACCAGCACCGTTGCCACGGGCCCTAAACCTTTGTCGATATGCGATTCAATCGCGGTGCCGATAGCCAGATCATCGGGATGGGCCTGCAGATTTTCTTTTTCCATGTCAGCTATCAGCAAAACCAGGTCCAGAAGCCCGTCAATGCCGATATTTTCCTTGGCGGAAATTGGAGCCACGATAGTTTTGCCGCCCCATTCCTCAGGCGTCAGGTCACGTTCCGCCAACTGCTGCTTGATGCGGTCCGGGTTGGCATCAGGTTTGTCGATTTTATTTATGGCCACAACCATAGGCAGCTTGGCTGATTTTATTATTTTTAAAGATTCTTCCGTCTGGGGCTTGAAACCGTCATCAGCTGCGATAACCAGAATAGCGACATCAGCCACACGCGCTCCCCGCGAACGCATGGTGGTAAAAGCCTCGTGTCCAGGCGTATCGATAAATGTGATTTGCCTGCCGTTTTTTTCAATCTGATAAGCCCCAATATGCTGGGTTATACCGCCATATTCCATGGCCACGACATTGGTTTTGCGAACTGCATCAAGCAGTTTGGTCTTGCCGTGGTCGACATGGCCCATAACCACGACAACCGGCGCCCGGGGCTGCAAATTTTCCGGCTTATGATTTTTTTTTCTTTCTTCCAAAATTTTTACCGATTTCTGTTCTTCCTCTTCTGTCGTTTCCTGTTCAACTGAAAAACCAAATTCAGAACCGATAATTGCCGCCGTGTCAAAATCGATTTTTTCGTTCATGGAAGCCAACACCCCGTTTTTCATCAGTTCAGCCAGAACCTTATTTACGGGCAAATTCAGTTTAACGGCCAGATCCCTTACGGTTATATAAGCGGGGATGGAGGCTTTTTTTTCGCTGACTGCGGCGACTGCCTTTTCTTCCTTGTTTTCCTGCTTTTTCTGCTCTTCATATCTTATATTAAGCGTTCTCCAATTTTCAATGATCTTGCCGGCGACACGGTCGTCGACTTTAATGGCTTTTTGTCCGACGTCAAAACCCATCGCCGGCAATTTCTGGCGAAGTTCATTAACGGGTACTTTTAATCTTCTGGCAAGTTCTGAAATATTCATACTTGTAGATTGTACAACAAAATCTAAAAAAAATCAATATTTTTTCTTGATTTTTTGCTAAAAAGCTGCTACACTCTTTAAATCTGGCATTAAATAATGAAAAAAGACTAAGCAGATATTTACTTTTTATTTTAAATTTTATTTTATTTTGAGGCCTGGTAGCCAAGTGGTAAGGCGGCAGTCTGCAAAACTGCTATGCATGGGTTCAATTCCCATCCAGGCCTAATTAAAATTTACAGATTACAATATACAGTCAACTGATTATATGAAAAACTCATCCCTACCCTGAGCCCGGCTGAAAGTGGTTCAGGGTTTATTAAATATATATTGGCATTCTGTTCTGTTTATAATTTGTTAATTAAAACCAAAACCCGGTTAAATTATATAAATTAAAAAGAATACTATAACGTCTTGACAACTATTTTTTATATGGTAAAATTATTATATCGAAATTTATCGATGAACCTTTATGCACCGTTTTCCGCAAACATTTAAAGCGATCTGCCATCCGGTACGGCAAAAAATCCTTAATTTGATAAGCATTAAAAAGGAACTTGCTGTAAATGATCTGGTAAAAGAACTGGGTTTAGCGCAAGCAACAATATCGCACCATGTTTCTATCCTAAAAAAAGCGAAGGTTATTAATGTGAAAAAATCCGGAACACAAAGTCTGTGCAGCATTTGCTGCCTGACTTTGACAAAATGCTGCCAAGATCTGCATAAATTTATCGGCTGCTGTAAAAAATAACCCTTGTCGGCATATCAAAGTTCCCAAAGGTCGCCTTAATAAATCAATTTTTAAAAAATATATGAAATTTGGACCTGGCGGCAGCTGCTGCTAATTTCCATATAAAAACGGCCTCTTATGGCCGTTTTTTTTATAATTTATTGTAAGCTGCCTTATCTGTTTTTAAATTAATTTTTTTATCCAATCTTTCATTATCTTTTTTATTTCCTGAAGGTGTTTTTTCTTCCTAAAAGTATGAGGTGCGTTTTTTATTATATGAAACTCTTTTGGTCCCGGTAATTTTTTATAAAGCAGCCGCTGATGTTTTGGCGGACAGCTTATATCCTTTGAGCCTGTTATTAACAATACCGGCATTTTAAGCTTTGGCGCATTCTTTAACACATCATATTTTTTAACGTCAATCAAATAATCCCACTTTAATTTTTTTATCAGCCCCGGCTTAGTACCGCTGTAAGCAATCTGATATCCTGTCTTTTTCCAGCCGCTGTAAATTTTTTGATTTTTATACCGGTCAATCGTCAACTTGCCCGAAATTGATGTGGAAATTGGATCTATGGCCTTAATTTGTTTCGGATGTTTTTCAGAAAAAAGCAATGTGGTCATTCCGCCAAGGCTGTGCCCGGCAAGACAAAAGGGTTGCTCAAACCATTTTTGCTTTTTGACCATTTGATTACATCTTCTAAATCATTATAATAATTAGTTGATGTGGCGTTTTCATAATTGCCGGAACTTTCACCGAAAGCATTGGTGGCGTCAAACCGAATTACGGTATAACTGCATTCAAAAAAGGCGTCGGCAAACATTCTTATATGTTGTTGCTCTTTATAGCCGCCAAGGCCGTGCGCAACAAAGGCTAAACCCTTTTGTTTGGGATGTTTCTGTATTAATAAGGCAAGCCTTTGCCCCTTGCGATTTTTTATAAAAAATTTTTTCATAATAGTTTATGCCTAATAAATTTTACAAAATAAAATATTATGCCGGCAAAAATGATGCTGACAATAAAATCTACGAATATATTTCCCAAAGGACCGAGAGGGGAACTGTTTACCATATCCCCTGAAAAGCTAAAGTGCCAGCCGTTACGCATTAAATCAAAAACATTTTCAGTTTTTACCAGATTTGCTTCGTCTAAAGTTTCAACGGTTTTATGCAGATTTAAATACGGGTACGGCCAGCCGTAATATCTATTGGCAGAAAACATGCAACAGATGCTGGGATATGAATAAAATGATAATGCCGCAAAGAGCGCTAAACCCGATATAAAGATAATTATAAATTTTTTTGCCATAACTACAGTATAACAAAAAACCTCCTTGTTTGGCAGATTGATTTTATTGACTTTTAACTTTTTTGACCTTTAACGGATATGGTGATAAACTTTTAAAACTGAAACATTGCCAAAAAAGAGGGGGAAATTATGGCAACAATCGACGAAATTAAAAAAAGACTTAATCTTCCGCCAGACTTTGAATTGCGCCTGCTTTGTCTAAGAGAAGAAATATATTTTGAACTTAGATATTGGGGGAAAAACTTCCGAGCTATACCAGACTCAAGAGGAGAGACCCCTAACGATTCACGCCGATTTGCAATGGTCTGCCTTTTAGAAGACAGCGAAGATTCTAGTCTGGCAGAACAGCTGCAAGAACATTTAAGTGAATATCAAAAGAAGCTTAACGGTATCACACACCAACCCGCCACCACGCCCTGACTACTTGCTTCTAGGTGCGGCACCAAACTGCTGCACCATTTTTTTTAAAACAAAAGCAGATAAAGATTATCATAGCGCCTTAAAATTTTTTCTTTAGGCAAATTTTGCGGCGGCAGGCAGTCGTTCCAGATAACAATGCCATATCGGTCGTTTTTAAGCTCTGCTAAATCTGTTTTCCTCTCAAGCCCCTGATTAAGCCCAAGCCAGCCGGAAGGGTTATAGGCAGGGTTGTCAGAATTAAAAAGGATTACCTTTTTCTTTCCGAAATAATATTCGGCTACTGCATAATCAAACGGATTCAAGACATAGAAACGGTAATTCTTGAAGCTGGCAATGTCTTTGGCCAAAAGATTGTAGCCGGTATTTGCCGGCCGGGTAACCATAAATACACAAAAAATTAAATAAGCGGCAAAAAACGCCGCTGCCTGAAATTTTTTTACTTTGGAAATTAACATACCTAATGCCATAAAAAGAAAATATGAGCTGATTGCCAAATATCGCGGCAAAAAAAGGTTTTCCCGGCTTAACGAATAAAAAAATACGGCTGCCGGTACGGCAAAAATCCCGAAGATGATAAAATAGGAATTTTTTCGGAAATTTTTAACCAGCAGATACAGTCCGGCGGCAGACAAAAAATAAACAACGACAAAATCGAAAGGATGCGGCAAAAAATGAAACGGGCTGACACCTTCTGAAACTGAATCAAGGCCGAAAATAAATGATTGAAGCAGATTCAAAAAATTCAAAATTCCCGGATCAGGCACCCAAAATATTTTTTTGCCCGTGGTCGGAATCTGACTGTACATCGGTAAAATCCAAAAACCTGCTATTGACAAAAAAATAAAAACAGCGGGTATAAAATTTCCGATTCTAAACCTCTTTTTTTTATAATATTCGTGAATTATCAACGCCGGCAGCAGAAAAAACAGATAGATTAATGCGATATAGCTTGTCAAGACCGCCAGACCCGAGATAAAGCCGAAAAGCAGGCTGTTTTTTAAACCCCCGGAATTTAAAATTTCAGCCGCGCAGATTAACGCCAAAAAAGTCAAAGCCAAAGCCATGGTGTACATCCTTGCCTCCTGGGAATACTGAACGGCAAAAGGAGAAGCAGCCGCCGCCATTAAAGTAAAATAGGCGATTTTTTTTCCCAGCAATTTCTTTGAAAAAAAATACAAAAAAATAATGCCTATAATCCCCCAGGCGGCTGAATAAAAACGCAATGAAAAAACATTGTAACTAAAAAAATAGCCGAATATTTTCAGGCTGGCAAAATACAGCGGGGGATGGGTATCAGCTGTAAGCTGCAGGATCATATCCTGCCATCCCAGCTGCGCATAATAACCTGTTACCGCTTCGTCATACCAAAAATCACGCCGGGTTAAATTAAGCAGCCGCATCAACGCCCCTAAAACCAAGGGAGTCAATAAATAATAACGGCTTAAAAATTTTTTATAGCAAACAATAACTCTCATTAAATGATTATAACAGCGAAGTTTTAAATTTTAATTAAAATAAAAAAATCACCGGCTTTGGTAATTTTTCATTTAAAAGATTAAAATTTAACTTTTACAATCATCAATATCGCTGTTAGCGATATCATAGTCTGTTAAGTTTTTGTTAATTCAGCTGTCAAGCTTTCTAATGGTATTCCCTGATATTGCTGCTTACTAATATCCTTATTTTCTTTTAATATGTTAATATCAAATCCTGCTTTATTTATTATAGCGAGATAATCTTCCTTTAACAGGGCGCCGGCAACGCATCCGGATATTAATTTTTCATCATTTTTTTGCTCTTCAGACAATTGTCTTAGCAAAACTATGTCGGAAATAAACATTTTGCCGCCGGATTTTAAGACTCTGAAACTTTCCTTAAAGACCCTTAATTTATCCGGTGCCAGATTTATAACGCAATTGCTAATGATTACGTCAATGAAATTGTCATCAAGCGGCAAATTTTCTATATCTCCAAGCATAAATTCCACATTTTCATAACCGTATTTTTTTGCATTCTCCTTTGCCCGATTTACCATTTCTTCTGTCATATCCACTCCAATTACCTTTCCGGTTTTCCCAACTTTTTTAGACGCCAAAAAAGCGTCAAATCCGGCTCCTGAACCCAGATCCAAAACAACGTCGCCTTCTTTTATTCTGCTGATGGCGGTGGGATTGCCGCAGCCCAGTCCCATATTGGCCTCCGGAACATTGTTGATCTCGTCATCCGTGTAACCGATTTCTTTGGAAACATTCTTACTGGAACAACAACACCTTTTTTGAGAAACGGCAATTTGGCTGTAGTTTTTCTTCACCACATTTTTAATTTGTTTTGAATCCATATTTTGATTATAGCAAAAAATCCAAACTTGGCAATTGATTAATGAGTAATAATTTAAAATCCCGACTGCCGGATTAGCTATGTTGAATCTTTTAAAAAATATTGTATAAGGGCCCCCCGCAATTCTGGGGAAATGTTAAAACTGAAATAAAAATTTTACATTTATTAAAAAGTAGGCGCCGAGTTTGACGCCTATGTTTTTTGAGTTGGCCTTAGGGCCGACTTATTGAAAAATACTCACCGGTTATCGCAAAATTTTGTCCACCTTTTCCCGGCGAAGCTTCTCTTCTTTTGCCGTTTTGCGGTCAAAGGCCTCTTTCACTTTTGCCTCCAATTCAATAATTGATTGCGGCTTCATCAAATAATCGTAAGCGCCCAGCTTGAGGCACTCAACTACTGATTCCATCGAGGCATGACCGGTTACCATAATCACTTCAATCATGGGATGTGCTTTTTTCACTTTACGTAATACGTGAATACCATTTGTTTCCGGCATCTTCAAATCAAGCAATACCACATCAATCCATCTTTCCCCCAGAATTCGCATGGCATCGAAGCCATTCATTGCGACAAAACAGTTCAAATTATTTCTCTTCTCAAAACCTGACTTCACAAACTTCAAAAACTGCTCTTCATCATCAACTACCAAT
>QZIX01000010.1 GCA_003599635.1 Candidatus Parcubacteria bacterium | reverse complement strand
TCAAAAACGTCTGCCGTACTACTTTTCGTCAGTTTGTTGTTTTTAAGAATTTTATAAATAAGAAAACCGGAAAATCCCGACAATACAACTAAAAAAACCGATATGGCCAGACAGCCGCATAGAAAGCCTCTGCCCGGTTTATTTTTCAAGGCAAAATGGTCTGCCATAGCTTAAGTGAAAAATATTATAATTACGGCACCCAAAGCTATCATGGTCAGGGCTGAAAGCAGGCGCATGCTTTTGCTTTTGGACTGTTCCCACTGCGTAATTTTTTCCAAAGCGAATTTATTTGAGGCAAATATGAGTATGATTATAAGCGGCAGAACAAACATCAAATTGTAAAACAGCAGATAAATGACGCCGGACCAATAAGTCGTTTTTGCAGCCAAAAGCCCGATTATGGCGACGTAGATTCCCCCGGAGCAGGGAAAAGTGCAAAGACCCACCAGAAAACCTAAAACAAACGCCGCGGGCAAAGTCGCTTTGTAAATCCAGGTTTGCAATGTTTCTTTGCTGGCCGCCGGAATCTGAAGTTTGACGGGAAATTCGGGAAAATAGTAACCGATAAGATTTATCAGGCCCAAAACTATTACCAGCCACGAGCCAAGTTTGGCCATAAAATGAGGCGAATTGGAAAATAAAATCGCTTTCATTATCCCGAAACCTATCAGAAGATACGCCAGATAAATCGCTGCTATATAAACCAGGCTCATTTTCCAGATGGTTTTCCTTGTCCGCTGCAACGTATAAAGGAAAGCGATAAAAAAAAGCAAAACGGCAAAAGCGCAGGGGTTTATTCCGTCTAAAAATCCTGAAATCAGAATTACCGGTAAAAGGGATTTGTATTTGTCAAACCGGTCGCCTGGCTTACCGGAAAATTTTAATTCGTTTTTGTTGTTTTTTAAATAATCAAAATATTCGGTTATGGCTGTGTTTACCGGATAAGTTTTTATTTCACCCGCAAAATCATCGGCATATTCCGGCGCTGCCCAGACCCTGTAATCTTTAACATCGCCGTGCATTTCATCTTGATATACTATAATTTTTTTAAAATCGTGGCTGTATTTTTCGTCGAAGATGTCATCAATTATACTTTTGGGAACGTGGCCGGCGATAATATATTTATCGCCGACAAAAGTCATAATATGGCTTTGCAAATCCAGCGGAACTCCTGACTGCGACATTTTTTCATTCATTTCAACTCGGTTTTGCCTGTCGCTGACATAATCTTTTTTGATAAATTCCTTAACTCCGTGCTTTTTCAGCATGTCAGGGAGCTCACTGGCCACGTAAGTTGCGCACATGCCGCAGGCCTCATTGTAATAGATGACTCCCTGATCAAAGCCGCTGTTATGCGCATGGGAAAAAACCGGCCAAAGGATGGCAACTGCGGTTAAGACAACCGTAAGTTTTTTAACCGATGTTTTTGTCATAATTTTTGCAGCAGGAATTTATTTTTTTATATTTTTTAGACATGAAAATTACGCCGGCGGCGGCGAAAAACAAGCTTAGGCCAAAAACATAATCCTGATAAATAGAAAAAAACATTGCTGCGCCCGTTAAGCCGACAATAGGCAGAAACGAAACCAGATTATGCATGCAACAGGCGACCATCGAACCGACTGACACGCCGCCCGTTGCGGCAACCATGCCGATTCCGCTTTTCATTTTTAAATTGATCAGCCGGAATAATCCTGCCTGAACGGCAAAACTAATGATTAACGGCGCTATAAAATACCATTTTTGAACGAAAAAATATAGTGGCGCCCTGAAATCTTGCATCCCTAAAACCTGTACAGAATAGAAAACAACTGCCATGCCAAGACCCGCCATAACGCCCCAGATCTAGCCGGACTTGTAATTTGCCGCGTTTCCCATCTAAATATTCAGCTTAAAGGTCAGCTCATCGCCAAGGCCGAAAATAAGCTCGCCGGAAAGATCGCCGGGAAAAATTATTTCAGATTGCACATGATGACCGCTTCCGCTGTTTATCACTTTATAGTCAGCGGGTCTGATTCCCTTTAAGGTAGTCCTGGAAACCGCATCCATTTGGCTTAAATCATACTGATGATTGTTAAGCGACAATTCCAGTATGGTGTTGCCGTTTTCTTTTCTGATATTTTCCACGGTAAGATCGACGCCGTTCTTGTAATCGGAAACCGGCTGAAAAATTTTCGGCACTTCCTGCTTCAGACCGGCGCCATTTAAAACCGTTCCCTTTTTGGCGCAGCCGGTTATAATCAATAATACCGTTATAATTGTCAGATAAAATATTTTTTTCATATTTTATTTTTTTCACACAACAGGTTTTGTTTTATGCCTTTAGCGGCAAAATAAATCGCCGCCAGCATCAAAATCACGCTTAAAATTTTTAATTCAACGCCTCTAAACGGCAAGGCCAGCAATCCCAGAGGCAGGCCGGCAAGCGACAGAACCGGCGCGCCGCACGAAGGACAGCCGGAAACGACAATACCCGTTACAGCCGCCGTAAAACTTGAAACTGAATTTTTAGACCCCGGGGTTTTAACAAGGTTTAATCTGAATTTAAACAGCGAAACGTAAAGACCGAACGAAACCGAGAGCAATATTCCAAAAAAAACACTCGCGACGGTATACCAAAAACCGTTCATTTCGGCGTATATTGACAAACTTTTTTCATAAACATTTACAACTGTCAGATAATAGGAAATCAAACCATAACCAAGAAAAGCTGCCAGGCCCGGTATCAGATACTTTTTCTTTTTAATAACGGGCAATATGATTGAAAGCGCATCACTTAACGACATTTCCCGAAATCATTAATACAGTCCTGGTGTTCTGGCCGTTGCCGCCTTCGTTTGAATACATAGTTATGGCGCGGCTGACCGGCCCCGTGGCGTCAGGACCGTGCGCCAGCGGATCAAAAATGACTTCCAAAACCGCCTCTTCTCCCGGCTTAATTTTTTCCGACCAGATAGTCGGGTTATTATGCATGCCGAAAGTCGGACTCTTTTTGCCGTTTTGTATCAGCACGGCTGTAGTGCACATGCAGGAAGTTGAAATGTTTGACAGTTTCAAATCAGCGTTGCCTTCATTTTTTATCTTAAACTCATGCCGGGCCAGACCGTTGGCCATGGAAATCGTGCCAAAATCATAATCGGTTTCTGTCAAAACCAGCTTCGGTGTGCCGTTTGAATCCGACGCGCCGCCGGAAAATGCCAGACCGGCAATAACGCTTGCGGCAATTACCGCCACAACAGAAATGATTAAAAATTTCAATTGTTTGTTCATATTAAAATAATTTAATTGTTATTTTTTATTACGGTGGCGGAAAGTTCAATTTCCATTTCGGGATTTTGCGCGTCATTGCTTTTTACATAAACAATCCGCTGAATTTCGCCTATATCGGTGTCATCTTTGTGCACTGCCGGGTCAAAAGTCACAATCAGTTCAGCTGTTTCGCCGGGAGCGATAGTCATTTTGTCATCGGCCATTGCCGCTTTGGTACAGCCGCAGGAAGTCGACAGACGCAAAATTTCCAGATTTTCCGTCCCGATGTTTGTCAGCAGAAAATTTTTTTTCGCCACTTCGCCGTAAATTACTGTTCCCAGGTCAAATTTTGCCGGTTCAATACTGATTTTCGGCCCGTAAATTTCGGGCTCGCCGTTTTGTCCCCATACGCCGGCTTGATAATAACCATAGCCCGCGATTCCGCCTAAAATTATTACCGAAATTAAAATGATATAAATATTTTTCATTGTTTATAATTACTGCGCCGGCTGCTGCGTCTGTTTTGGCGCCGGTTTAATTACCTGCCCGGTTTTTAAATCCTTATACCCTCCCATTTGTTTTACCCCTTCCCTGAAAACGTAGGCGCCGTCATCTTCTACTGTGCCTACCTGCGGCCAGACTCTGGCAATTGACTGATAAGCGGCAACGTCGCCTGTGATGATGATTGTCGGCACAAGCAAAACGGCATATTCTTTCTGTATTTTTTTCCCTTCCGACGCTGCAATATCTAAAACCTGCTGGTCGGCCGTAGGCACGCCGTAACCGGCCAGAATTCTTAGGTGATTGGTTACCTGATAGCATTCTTTGCAGTTTTTATCGCTTAACATTGTTATTTTTACCTTGCCTCGCACTTCTCCCGTTTCCAGTTCCAAATAAGGCGCGGGCACTTTTTTTAAAACGAAAGCGTTCCCCGAAATCCCCCCGAACTGCGTCCAGAATTTTTTCATTTCCTCATTTTTTTCCAAATCACCGGTAACAATTAAGGTCGGGACCTGAGTTATGCCGTACTCGCCGATTAACGCTTTGGATTGTTCGCTGTCATATTCGAAACTGTCTTCGGCTATGAGCCTGACGTTCATTTTTTTTATGCTGTCGATAAATAATTTTACATTGAAGCATTCAGGACAGCCGGCGGCAGTAATCGCCGTTATTTTGATTTCCGCCGGCTTTTGCTGCTCTAATCTGTCCGCCACCCGCTTTTTTAAAATCAGATCTGCTTTAAAAGTAACGACAGCGCCGAAAATGACGCTGACAAGCAGGATAAAACCGACGATAGCAGCGAATTTAAAATTAAGGTTAAAATTTAAAAACGGTTTTTTTTCTTTCATATTGATTGTGTTAACAGCCGCCTACCATATCGGGCAAATCAGAAACATTGGATGGAACCGAAGAAGTACTGACCGGGCCTGCTTGTCCGCCGTTTATTTTGGTTAAAATACTTGCTGCGCTTACGGCCTGGACAACTGACACCGCGGTAAGCAGCGCTAAAAGTCCCGTAACGACCGCGCTTCCCCATTCCAGCTGTTTTTTCTTCCTGCCAGCCGGATTAATTTTGGCAATGATTTCCTCTTTTAGTTTTTCAAGTTCGTTTTGGATTTTATTTTCTTCCATATATTTCAATTTATTTATTAATACTTTAACAGCCCCCGACCATGCTTGGCAGATTTTCAATTTCGGACGGCAACGGCGCTTCCTTGCTCTGACCGCCGTAATCGGGCAGTTCTATTCCCATAACCAAAGACGCGGTATCAGGGGTATAATTGCCGTCCTGGAGCTGCTGTGTAAGCTTTTTTATCATTTGTTTGGGGAAGAAAATTCCCTTCCATCTGGCAAGCTCCTTTAAAATCTGGTCGTTATTGTATTCGGACGGATGGTTTTTAATCAGGTAGGCAGCCAGCCCTCTCATGGCCTGGGAATGGGCGCAGCCGCAAGCCGCCTGGCCATTGGCCGCAACTATTGCTTTGGCGCCGCAGCAATACTCGCAGGAAATTTTACCGCCGATTTCAATATAACGCTTTAGATCATCGCCGGTCAGGGTAATTTTCTGCTTGCCGTAAGTCGGATCGTAAACTTTCAGAATATTGATAGACTGCTGCGCCGCGTCAAAACTGACGCTTAATTCCGGCCCGTAAATATCCGGCATGCCGGTGGCAATGGCCAGCTTAATAACATCATCAGACAGATTTCCGGAAAGCTTCAGCCCGCCTGCGCTTTTTGCCCCGAGCGTCAGTTTCTTTTTCAACTGTTCAAAAAAACCGTTCTTGTCCCCCAAAGCTGCGTTAATTTTGTAAAACAGCGCCTGATTTATTCCCAGGGAAAAAAGCAAAGCCAAAAGCAGCAAATAATTTATCAACGGCATCCTTTTTTTAAATGATTTGCCATCAACCATAAATATATATTTATTATTAAACTAAAATATCTACTACAAACTGTAGTAGATATTTAAATTTTTGTCAAATTTTTATCCACAGCGGCTATTGCCGCGCCCCTGTTACCTGTAAAAATTCTGGTTATAGCTAATCTGACACGCCTGTTCTTCCTTAACAACTTCATCGCACTGACTGTGGACATTATGGCTCATAATCTGGCAGCTGGCCGAGCTTTCCCGGGCATGAATGTATTTTTCAGAGCCAAAAACGGCGTTTAGCGTAAAATACGACAAAACCAGCAGAAAAAAAGTTACCAGCAGCTTAAATCTGAATTTATTGCGGATGTGTTCCTGGCCGTCAAGAAGCCGGTTTATTCTTTCGGCTGTCGGGCTGAAATAAGAAATTGCCAGGTGTTTTTTTATGGCCGCTTCATTTAATTTTAAATACTTGCACAAAGCGCGGGCCAAAGGCCTTTTATTTTGAAAATTTTCCGTTGCCATGCCGTCGGCAATAATTTCAGACATAGCCAGATATTCCAGTCCCAGCTCCTTAATCCCCCACAGCGGCAGCAAGGAAATCACTTTGACGGCAAGAATTTTTAACGGCTCATGATTTTTTAAATGATGTTTTTCATGCAAAAGCACCGCCCTGAGTTCTTCTGCTTCCAGCTTGTCCGCCAGTATCGAAGAAATGCAAATTGACGGATGAAAATAGCCGAAACTAAATATTACGGGTTTGCCGCCGTTTATTTCAATTATTCTGTTTTCAAGCCCGAGCTTTTTCGCTTCCTGATCAAGTTTACGCGATATGGGCCGCCTTTTCCTTGACGTGCTTACTTTAATATATTTTGCAGTAGACGAATAAATTCTAAAGGCCCTGAAAAAAATAACGGCTAAAGCCGAAGGAATAATGATTCCAGCCAGTATTATGAGTGAAAAAATAAACGGATGATGGCTGAAAGTAAAATGATTGCCGCAGCCGCAAAGGACTTCCAGCCGGTGCATCAGAGATTCCCAGACCAGCCAGAATTTAGGAAATATAATGATTGAAAAAACAGCTGCCGCTGCCGCGAAAAACAATGCGGCCGACAGCGCTTCCAAAAAAATTAACCTGGCTTTTTTTTGAAGAGGCGAAATCATATTTATATCCGTCTTAATTTTCTTCTTAATTCCTTTAACTTTTTCGCATCGTTGTTTTCAACTATGTCCATAAGCTGGGCAACGGCTATTTCACCGTAATCGCTGATTAAACCGCTGATAATTTTTTTTGAAGCCGCGGCGAAAAATGACCGTTTGTCTCTTGTCGGCGTGTAAATGAATGCGCCTGAAGAATTAAGCTTCCGTTTTAAGGCGCCTTTGTTGCACAGCCGCGTCATAACGGTCATGACTGTGGTATAAGCGATATTTCTTTTTTTCTGCAGTTTTTCCAGAACATCGCGAACGCAGCATTGGCCGACTTTCCAGCAGATTTCCATAATTTCCTTTTCCAGCTCGCCAAAATTTATTTTTTTCTGATTTTGAGCCATAATTAATGTTATACTACTACACATTATAGTAATATCGCCTGGAATTGTCAACATTTTTAACAATATACAGGCATTCACATAAATTGCAATAATTATTGCCTTGTGATAAATTAAACGTAAATCCGGTTCTTTTAATTTTGCATAACAATAACAATAAATGGATAAGGAGTAAAAAAATGACGGAAAATACGACAGCCGCAAAAACAATAACATTCATTATTCCCCTTGCCGGAAATAAAAATGGCTGTTATATAAGTCTTGAAGATCTGGAAAAGGCAAAAGCGTCTTTTTTACAAACCTTATTCCCTCTTCCGGCCGGCAGCTTTTCTTTTAAAGTGGGGCCAGACGTCAGTCACTATAGTTTTAAATAATTCAAAAAAAGACGCAAATGTCACCAAAAGTTTGATTTGCGACTTACTTGAAAGAATACTTCCTGGCCGCTTTGATCTCCACAATATAAAAGTGGTCATTCGATAACTAGCTTTTTGTTAAGCTAGTTTTTTTATTGAAACATTGTTAAATATAAAAACCCCGCACCAACTCTTTTAATTCAGATTCGGCGCGGGGATATGAACTCGAAGGAACATAAGGGCTTAAAAGCCCTAAGAAGCAAAGTGCCGAAGCGCTTTACTTGCGGCGGAGCAACCGGTAGTAGCCGTAGAAGTCGCCGTCGAGCCAGCGCCAGTACCGAACCCAGCGGTCGCCGCGCCAGTAGACGTAGGCAACGCACCCGGGGTCGTCAGGGCCGCGCCAGCCCGGAAAGACAAAAACGACTTTGCCCCGAAGAGCTTCCGGGATTTCCTCCTGGTGATCCAGGAGATACTGGGCGTCGTCTTCGCCGAGATTGGCGTTCAATTCCTTGGCGCGTTCCACCATCGTATGACCGACTACCGACCCCTTGTCTTCTTTCTGTAGAAAGTCAACAATTTCGTAGGTTCGCCCGGCGATGGTCATCTCGGTTGGCAACGTGCCTTCCGCGATTTTTTGCAGGGCAGTAGCCACTGCGTCGGGATTCAGGGTTCCCTCCATCACCCGGCGCAGAACTTCCCACAAACGTCTGGTAATCGTGCCCAGAACGTCGTCTGCGACAACGTGTTTCGTCGTCATGATGACAACCTCCTATTTGTGGTTTATCCCGACCTTCGGGATAGTTTCAGGATGGTGTCCTGATAACATCAAAATATATCATAGAATAAGATTTTTGTCAAAGGTTTTAATAATGCAAATCACTATTACAGTTCTGACTTCTTTTCGCCCTATACAAAAAACACCGCTTATTTACGGGACATTTTTTTGCCAAACAAGGTATCAGGGTGGATATTAGAACTGTTATTCGAAAACATAAAGAGTATATTTATATCCTGTTGTTATAAACAGTTTGTAATAAATTAATTACTTAATTTTTCTAACCAATCCTTTATTGGCATCCACCTCTGCTAAATCTCCCGTTTTAAATACTTTGGTAGCATTTTGAGTCCCCACAAGACATACCTTTTTTAATTCCCTGGCAACAATTGCCGCATGGCATAGCACCCCTCCCTGGTCCGTTACTAAAGCTTTAGCTTTTTTAATAGCCGGCATATAATCAGGGTCAGTCATCGGACAGACTAAAATTTCGCCGGCTTTTATCTTTCCGATTTCATCAGCCGATTCCATAACGCAAACACGCCCTTTTTCTTTGCCCGGCCATATTATTAGCCCCTTCAGTTGAGAAAAATTACCTTTTTCTTTTTCGGCCATTCTTGCAAGTTCCACTGCAGCTTTTCCGCTATAAATTTGTGGCTTTTCTAAAGTCTTGGTTGTTGAATACAAGGCGAAACACTGCAATCGGGAATTTAAATCCTTAACCGAGACTTTAATCTTACCCTGCGATAAAGAAATCATTTCGTTAACGCTAAGCGACAACAGCTGATTATAAGTGATATTGTTTTTGTTGGCCAATTTATTGAACAAGGGTCGCAGTCTTTGTCCGGCTCTGGATACCGCATCCCAACTTTCTTCTCTCATGTCAGTCATTTCCCTTATAAGGTCAATGTATTGCCAGGCCTGAGGATAATTAATTTTTAAAAACTGCAACAATTCGTTCGCTTTTAAGTATTGTTCTTTTCTTTCAGATAAAATTCTTTTAATAATCCTTTTTGGATTTTTTTTAGACTGTTTTTCAGCTTCCCTTAAATAATACCTGCTGTCAAACGGCTCATCCCACCAACACAACGAATTCATCCAGCCAAATTTTTTGACGTGCTTTAATAAATTTTTATTCACATCTTTATTTTCCTTTAACATCTGGGCAATTTTTAACAAATCTAAATGTTCTTTGATCATTGGAACCATTTTTTTCGGCAACGCCCCAGTTGCCAGCAATGCTTGCGGCGTAAACAATTTTCCTTTTATTTTAACGTTTGACGGCAGCAGTCTGGGATAAATTTTTTCTAGCACGTATCCGATAATAATAAATCTCAGTGATTGCCTGGCATGCACCTCCACTAATTGGCTGTATTTTTTTATTGTGGATTTGGTTAATTCCCTTGGCTTAAAAGAATTGATATTCCTTATGGCTTCGCTTACTTCGTTTCTTATTTGATTTAGTATTATTAGCGGTTTACTTATTAGGACAGCCTCTAGCTTTTTCTTTAATGATTCATATTCTTTTTGACTGATAAATTGCTTAAAACCGGCGACAAAATATTCTTTTGGATAGAAAGGCAGGGCTTGATCTTTTTTTTGATTCAAATATGCTCTAACCACGGAATCCTGCAAAAATAAAGGTTCTTTCCACTTACCTATCTTAAACCACTGCTGACTTTTTATATATGAACAGATTTTTTCCATAGTTATAATTACTTAATCCAATTCAATTATACCAAAAAATCGCCATGCTCGTCCTGTCGTTTTTGAACAACAGGACTTGGCGATTTTTGTAAATCTTTTTGAGATTTAAATGATGTTAGGATTTCTGGACGTTAACCGCAGAAGGCCCTTTGTCACCCTGTTTGACTTCAAAAGAGACAGTATCCCCTTCATGAAGATCTTCAAAGCTGACACCGTTAAGCTCGTTGGCATGAAAAAATAAATCTTTTTCTCCGCCTTCTTGGCCTATAAAACCGAAGTTTTTGTCGGAAATCTTTTTCTTGATTGTTCCTTGCATAATAAATGTAGAAATAAAGTGAATTAATTTGAAATAGTAACTAGAAATTCGACTCTATTTCTATATTAACTATACCTATGAGATTAGCTGTAGTAAAGAGCCACCCATAGACTATAAAAACTGGCTTTAGCCAGTCTTTTTATAGACATATGCATAATAGCATACATTCCTTAACATGTCAAATCAAATATCGTCCATTGTATTCAAATATTGATTTTTCACGTGAAAGATGTGATTTTACTACTTCGTTCGAAGGGAAAGATGGCTTACCTATTTTTGACGCTCGCGAACGACGTGGCAGGACACCTCAGTCGGTACCAGAGATAGCGAGACCGTTGAGAAATTTTTTGAACGTGTAATTTAGACAGTCCTGACCCCGCTCGGTCGGTGTATATATTCATCTAAATCGTGGGATAGTTTTAAAAACCTTTGGCTTTCGATCCAATAATTTATAATTTGCAATTCCTCCTAAGATATTTTACCATATTTTTTTGGATAAAAAAATCCCCCGCACCAACTCTGTTTGAATAGAGTCGGTGCGGGGATACGAATCAAGGGGACATAAGGACTGCAAAGTCCTGAGTGGCAAAGAGCCGAAGCGCTTTACTTGCGGCGGAGCAACCGGTAGCGGCCGAAGAAGTCGCCGTCGAGCCAGTACCAGCGCCGAACCCAGCGGTCGCCGCCCCAGAGGACGTAGGCAACGCCCCCGGGGTAGTCAGGGTTGCGCCCGTCCGGAAAGACGAAAACGACTTTGCCCCGAAGAGCTTCCGGGATTTCCTCCTGGTGATCTAGGAGATACTGGGCGTCGTCCTGACCGAGATTGGCGTTCAATTCCTTGGCGCGAGCGACCATCGTGTTGCCGACTACCGACCCATTGTCTTCTTCTCGCAGGAAGTCAACAATTTCGTAGGTACGACCGGCGATGGTCATCTCGGTTGGCAATGTGCCACGATCGATGATAGCTTGCACGGCCCTGCTCACTTCTTCCGGATCAAGCGAGCCTTTGCGAACTCGCTCAAACCAATCGTGTTGCTGTCGGGCGAATTGGCCCAACACATTGTCGGCGACAGGTTTCTCTGTCATGACAATCCTCCTCAATTGTGGTTTATCCCGACCCATTCGGGATAGTTTTAGGACGGTGTCCTGATAACATCAAAATATATCATAGAATAAAATTTTTGTCAAAGGTTTGTAAAAATGGAAATCACAATCACAGTTCTAACTTTCCTTTCGCCCTATCAAAAAACACCGCTTTATTGAGCGGTATTTTTGACAAACAGGGCTTCGTCGGTTGCGAACCCACTGTCGCTCGAGAGCGACGTGGGAACAACGTGGCAGCGGCATTATTCTTCAAGACTTTTTTTAATACGTTTCATTAAAGGAGTCCATACTGATCCGCTCTTTTTAATACTTGCTTCCCGTTCTTTGGCAGCATTTTCTGTTAAGTAAGCTTCATAATAGACTAACTTAAAAGGTCTATATGGCCTAGTAGATTTTTCTTCACCTTCTTAATGTTGTCTGAATCTTCTTTGTAGATTGTTGGTTGAGCCTTTATAAAACCAGTTCTTATCTTTTTGACTTTGCAAAACATAGACATACCACATTTCTTTAGTTTAATTATTAGTGGTGCGCTATGTTGATTTTTTCACTACCTCGTCCGTGAGCGAAGATGGCCTACCAATTTTTGCTCTCGGCAGGCCACGTCGTTCGCGAACGACGTGGCAGAACACTTCGGTCATGAACCAAAAGTAATGAGACATTTAAAGGATTTTGGCGGGTCAACCGAAGTTTTTTTAGCCCTCTCGGTAGGGTTGCTGTTTAGGGAAATGAGACAAATGAGACACTATAAAAAGGAGTTTTTAATGTCTCATTTTGACTTTATAAACAGTATATTTGACTATTTTATACCAAACAAGTCTGTGCGTTATTTTATTGAAATCACCGCAAAACAATTGACAAAAATAATAAAATATGCTATATTATTAAGTTGCACATTTAAAAAAGTAATAACCCAGCGTCCTACCACGCAGGGCAAAACAATATGAAAAAAAATCGAAGGGTAGGCTTCGACTTCACCTCATTTATGCTGGCCGGCATTAAGGCAAAGGAGATTAAGATGAAATGCTTTCAAAGAAAACTTAAAAAAGCAGCGCGACCTGGATCAATCCTTTGGGTTGAAGTTGATCCACCGAAAGGCGTCTTGGATGCCATCACAAAGGGAAAGGAATATCCCGGTCCCCTTTTCTGGGGACACTGGAATACGAATTATGATCTTCGAACCGATCAGAGCACTAATGCGGATGTAACTCAACAATCCGGTATGTGGCCTGATTGGGTTGTAATCATGGATGACGGAACGCGTAAACGCATCCGATTTATTTCGGACACCACAGGCACCTGTCCTTCAGGACCTTGTGGTAAAAGGTCAGAATATGTTTTATTTTCCGCTGATGAAGCTGCCAAAGCCAATCTTGAAGCCAAGGCCGAAGGCGAACTTCTCCCGCTTACTCCAGAGGGAATTCTGTCGATCTACCAAGACCCAGAGGGAATTTCCTTTCTTTGGGAAGGGCGGGAACAATTGGTTGGTTACAATGATCTTGATCAATTTTTCCAAGAGAAGGGATTTGCTGTATTTGAAGAGTGGTATAAAAGCTCTTACGAATATGGTACTTCCTTCGGCAACGGCCAAAAGGTAGAAGTGGTGGGCAGCAGCTTTAGCATCAAGCTCAGCTCGGGTAGCAGTCGTGTTTATATTAGAAATGGAGGCATCCGTTTGGACAAGTGGAGCATAAAAAACGGAAATGAAATCCACCGCGGCGAGATTATTAAAGTCGAAGGTGGCAAGGCAACAAAAGTTTCTGATTATGATCCTAAGGCAGCGAAAAAAAAGGAGTTTGGCAGACAGCAATTTAAACTCCTTATACAGTCTGGCTGGTCGGAAAATTCTGCTCGCGCGATTATGCATGCTGCCGGACCGGGTCGGGCTGTTGAAGCAGCGAAAATCGCATGCGATTTCGCAATCAAGGTCGACAACCTTGATGTACTTGATGCTCTTTGCGCTGCTCTGGAAAATATCGCCAATGGTGGTGAAACCGGCTATGGCAAAGAAAGAAAAAGAAAAGCGGCAGCTGCACTTGGTCTGCCAGAAATTTCCGGTAATGCCAATTCTATTGGCCGCGTACTAATGGGTGTAGTAGCGGCTATCCAAAACGGCCTTCCGGCAAGAGAAACAATGGTTGCTTGATTCGTCAAGTAATGGGGGTATCCTTCAAGGTTACCCCCACTTTTTTATTCTTAATAGATGTTATTGATGATACAAAAATACCCCGTATTTACGGAGCATACCTACTCAAAGAAAATACGACATTAGAAAAAAGAGAGATCCTGTTATGCTTAAAAAGCAAAATGGTGCTCTACAAAAAAGAATTAAAACTTGAATAACAGAAAAAGCCTGGACAAAATTTCCAGGCTTTTTCTTTTTATATAAAGTAGATATGCTCCTAACAGAATACTTCGGGCTAAAACCACAAAAAGTGAGACCATTGAGGGATTATTTGGAGGTGTAATTTAAGAGTCCCCGCTCGGTCAGGGCGGATATTATTTTAATACACAGTTATATAACCAAACTCTCGAACCAGGTTGGACATTATCAATTGTAGCAGTGAACTCTGTCTCAAATGGAACATTCAAACTTTCTAACTTCTTCCCCCAACTTGCGTCAAACGCACACATTATATAGGGCGTATCTTTATGTTCCGTATCATCAATTCGTACTTGATAATATATACCTGCAATTCCACCAAAAGTATTATTGCCAGGGTCATAAATATCAGTTATATAACCATTAGTATTTACTAGAAGCCCAACAAATTTTTTAAAATAATTTTCTTTTTCGATTGATGTCTTTAAGTTCTCGGCCTCTAAAGATAAATTAAAAATATTACCTTCATAGAGCACCTTTTTGTCAGTGGTAATATCCGATGCAGTGCTTCCATTATATATATTTTTATCACCAGCTACATTGTCACCGTTACCGAGATGTTGTTGATTTGTTTGGCTGGTATTAACACCATTCACTTGTTGCCCAACATATGTAAATATTCCCCAAACTATAGCCCATACTACACCCAATATAGTTACGATTGCAACAGTATATTTCAACCAGAGGGGTAAATCCTTTATAGAAAATTTTTCTGTCTTATCCTCTACATGCTCCCTATTGCTTTGCCTTCGTTGTTTTAATTCTTCATTACCTGATTTTATTTGTTGTAAAATAATATCTTCCCATATTTTATTATGCTTCCCACCCTTCTTTTTCATTACATATTCATCATTTAAATCTTGAATGACATTTTTAAGTTGATCAGTATTACATTCTTGAGGATACCCATCTGGTATATGGTCAGTACTCCATCTCTCTCTATTAATAGGTTTGGTATTTTCTGCTGTAGTATTTATATTAGACTGTGCCCATTTATACGCACGAGAAAACTTGTCTCTATTAACCATCTCACCATTTTTAATTGCGCCTCCCAAGTCTTCATATCGATGCAAAATTATACTATACAAATTATCCATATACCTTATGCCTGCCTCGGATAATTGAAATGTCTCATAAGTACTATCAAGACTCTTCTTAAAATACTTGCTGTCATTCAATGTACTGACATCTTGTCCGTTACAAATATTAAGTTCTCTAAAAATATCAGAAGTTTTCTTTTTTGTATTTTGCTTTCTTTTTCTATAATCCCTATATAAAAACTCCATTACTGTCAATTCTTGACTAGATGGTGCCAGTGAATTCATATTATTATTTATTCTACAACCATGAAGGTCACTAGATAAAAATTTTCATGGCAGGGTTTATTTTACAAGACTCATTTTAATTCGTTTCATCAATGGCATCCAAACCGATCCGCTTTTCTTTATACTAGTTTCTCTATCTCTAGCAGCTTTTTCCGACAGATAAGCTTCATAATAAACCAGTTTAAATGGCATATATGGCTTTGTAGACCTATTTTCACCATTTTGATGTTCAAAAAATCTTTTCTTTAAATTATTAGTTGAACCTTTATAAAACCAGTTTAAATTTTTTTGACTTTGCACAACATAGACATACCACATTTCTTTAGTTTAATTATTAGTAGTGCGCCATGTTGAAGTGCCATCTCATTTGCGGGCGAATGTGACCTACCAAATTGGCTGGCAGGCCACGTCGTTCGCGAACGACGTGTCCAGTCTTTCGCGAAAGACCGGACGTGGCAGGGCATCGTGAAGGATGTTAGAACTATATTCGAAAAATCAAATCAGATTATATATATCCCAAATCTTGACAAATTAAACAACATATGATATTATATTATGAAAATAAAAAATTATGGTAAAAGGAGGTGCTTGCAGTGGGAAAAAAGACTATATCTCAAATCAAACAGGCCGCCTGGAACAAATCAGGTGCCCCTTGCTGTGGCCAACCTGCCAGTGATTTTGGAAAAACTGTTCATGGTCAGGCTGGTGTGTATGTTCAGATCAAATGCAAGGGATGCGGGATGGAATATCAAGTGCTGGCAGATCAAGAAATTATGCCAGCATCAAATGCAGTAATCGCACAAGTTGAAGCAGAAAGACATATGCAATCGTGAAATTGACGCATTGCACAATAGGGTATGTGAAAACAAAGTAGCATACCCTATTTCTTATTTAATCTACAGGGGCGTCAGGATTTGAACCCGAACCAACGGTTTTGGAGACCGTCATGCTACCATTAACACCACGCCCCCTTGCTGTAAACTTTTAGCATATGG
>QZIX01000009.1 GCA_003599635.1 Candidatus Parcubacteria bacterium | reverse complement strand
TGCAATATTACAATTATGAAAGGTTACATGAGTCTTTAAACGGCCTGACACCTCAAGAAAAGCTACTCCAATGTGTTACCCTTGACTGTTAACTGCACATAATTGAAATGGTCAGATTTTTGTGCTAAATTTAAGAAATGAGAAAGTTAACCGAAGACAAAATCGCCAAAATTTACTGGAAAAGGCTGTCTGATTTTTGGGGATTATTTACCATAAGTTTATTTACCGTCGATTTTTTTACAGGCGGCGGAATGAGACAAATTACGACAGCCATTGCCGTTATCTATATTTCAATTCTTGGCATATTTATAGGTGAAAAAGAATATTTAAGATGGAAAAATATTTATATTTCCAAATTCTTCGGCGAAGGTTATATAATTTTATGGACGACAATTTTAGTCATTCTGGTAATAATTTCAAGTTTTTCCCGACGCTATCATTTCCCCGAACAGATGAGCGTTGTCTATATCAGCGTTCTGACATTTTATTTTGCCAGTTTGCGTTCTAAAATTCTAAAAAAAAGACGGCTTGCAAAATAATAAATAGTGTGCTAGAATTATTTATACTAAATTTTAAAAGATAATAGCCTAAAGATTCGCTATGAAAAAAGACATCCACCCAAAGTATTATCCGAATGCCAAGGTAAAATGCGCCTGCGGCAACAGTTTTAATGTCGGTTCGACCCAAGAGGAGTTGTCGATTGAAATCTGTTCGCTCTGCCACCCCTTTTATACCGGCAAGCAAAAGCTTGTTGACACCGCCAAAAGAGTTGAAAGATTCCAAAGCCGGCTTGCCAAACAAAAGGAAGCATCCAAAAGCCGCCTTGGCAGAAAACAAAAGAAAACCAAGCAATCGGAAAAAAAAGCCAAAAAGTCAAAATCTAAATAGCTTTAAAATAAACCCCGATCTGTTGGTTGGGGTTTTTAAATTATTATGAAAATAAATTTGGAAAAAATAGTATCTGATTACGAAAAATTAAAAAAGGATCTTGCGGATCCTAAGATTTTGGCTAACCAGACAAAAGTTAAAAAAATTTCCCAGGAATTCAAAGAACAGGAACAAAAAGCAAATTTGGCAGAAAAAATAATCCGTCTGAATAAAAATTTAACCGAAGCCAAAGCAACTTTGGAAAACGAAGAAGACCAGGAATTGAAAACATTAGCTCAAGAAGAAATAGCCAGCTGCACGGCCCAAAAAGACCAACTGATGAAAAATCTTGAGGAAATTTCTTTTCAGACAAATCCGCTTGATAAAAAGGATATTATAATCGAAATCAGAGCCGGCGCAGGCGGCGAAGAAGCGGCTTTATTTGCCGCTGAATTGTTTCGGATGTATGGACGTTATGCGGAAAAGCACGGCTGGCAGACAAAGATTATAAATTCCAGCCGGACCGGCATCGGAGGTTTTAAAGAAATTATCTTTGAAATCCTGGGTCGTAACGCCTATTCAAACTTGAAATATGAAAGCGGAGTGCATCGCGTGCAAAGAGTGCCGGAAACCGAGAAAAGCGGTCGCGTTCACACTTCAGCCGCCACCGTCGCCGTTCTTCCCGAAGCCGAGGAAATTGACGTAAAACTTAAACCCGAGGAAATTAAAATAGATGTTTACCGGGCGGGCGGACATGGCGGACAAAGCGTCAATACCACGGATTCAGCTGTCCGTTTAACTCATCTGCCAACAGGACTGGTTGTTGCCTGCCAGGATGAACGGTCACAAAGACAAAATAAAGCCAAAGCGTTTCAGATTTTACGGTCACGGCTGTTGGCTTTTGAAGAAGAAAAAAAAATTAAGAAAAGAGCGGCTCAAAGAAAAAGTCAGATCGGCACAGGCGACCGTTCGGAAAAAATCAGGACCTATAATTTTTCTCAAGACCGGGTAACCGATCACAGAATCAAGGAAAATTTTTCAAATATAAGCGCTATCATCGACGGCGATCTTGATAAGATAATTGCCAAGCTAAAAGAAGCCGATAAATAAAAAGTCATCAGCTGCTAAAGCCAACGACCTTTAAAAATTCAGACCCTGTGAGCACTTCTTATCAATCGTGTAATTTTGTTTTTTTATAAAATGCAATCTAATCTTCCATTGCTTTTTGAAGCGGAAAGAGATTTTTTAAAATTTCTTTTGCTTTGTAAATACAATCAAAATAACCCCGGGGTCCATTTTTGACGATAAATTCACCGGCGCAAGCCGATAATAAATAGTCAATATGCAAATAAAACAGGCTTTAATTCATTATGCTTCAATTTTAAAAAGAAAAAAAATTCTCTCGCCTGATTTGGACGCTGAAGTGCTTTTAGCCTTTGTATTAAAAAAGCCCAAGGAGTATTTGTATATTTATCCTGAAAAAAATTTAACCGCCAGACAGCTTGCCGACTTAAACATTTTTATCAAAAGACGCGCCGAAGGAGAACCGGTAGCTTACATAAGGGGAAAAAAAGAATTTTTTGGTTTGGATTTTTATGTTGATAAAAGAGTTTTAATACCGCGGCCGGAAACGGAAATATTAGTTGAAGAAGTAATTAATATAGCTGGCGATAAGCTATCAGCTATAAGCAATAAGTCATTAACCATATGCGACATCGGCACCGGTTCCGGATGTATTGCGATAAGTCTGGCAAAGCATCTACCGCAAGCTAAAATTCTTGCAGTTGATGTTTCAAAAGCAGCTTTAGCCGTCACCAGAAAAAACGCCAAAATACATCAAGTAAAAATTGGATTTTTTATGAGTAACCTACTAACAAATTTATTAAACAAAAAGATTGACATTATAGTTGCAAACTTGCCCTACGGTTGGAAAAAATGGAAAAATAACACCTCACAGGAAACCATCGGTTTAAAATATGAGCCAAAAAATTCTCTCTTCACCAAAGAAGGCGGGCTTTACCTTTATAGAATTTTATTTGAACAGCTGGAAAAGATAGAAGAAAGACCGAAATACCTAACTATTGAAATTGACCCAGGACAAACCATGGCAGCAAAAAACCTGTTGAAAAAAATTTTTCCATACTCAAAAATATCATTAAAAAAAGATTTAGCCGGCAATGACAGAGTACTTATTATCGGTTTATAGTTTAAAAAATCTTACTTTATTATATTAATTTATTAATATATTAAAGTTATAATAATTTTTTGCAATAAAAAACGCCCCCGGAAAAGTCTAGAGAGTAGATTTTCCGAGGGCAACCGCCATCAGACGAAATTCAAGTTCGAGAAAGGTAGAGCGCAATGCTCCGCAATCCTTCAATAATGCTCGCTAATGACGGACGGTCGTCCTGCTTAGCTTTACAGGCCATGCAGTTTAACCATGTTTTTCCTTTTTTTGTCGTCGTGTCCGACGACGATTGATCGCTTAGCAGCGTACGTTTTTTCCATGGCTACCGCGGTAGCCTTTACCGAATTTGCGCTTTGCGACCATCGCATCCAAAAGCTCCAATCCAGAGCGGCCTTCATTGGCATTTGCCCATACTAACGAGGGAAACAATTTCCCGAGGCCCATGCCGAAAGCAGGGATGCGGAATGTGCTCCTATCGGCCAGGAGCAAAGGCCCGAGGGATGAATCAGCCGATGACGCCGCACTCGTATTCGATTTGGCGGCCGGGCGTCGATCCGGAATAATTAATCAAATTCAAATTCCTTGCCCTTTGGGTCGGTCCGTGTTTGTTCATGTTGTCCTCCTTGCGTCTATGACGCTTTGTCATACAAACCCCTATTGGTTTGCATAATGGTGTATAATAGCAAACAATATCAATAATGTCAAGTAAAATTGGTAATGTGCACACACATATGGCGGTTTTCTAGGGTAGCTATTATCCTAGATAATATGTGCGTAAATATGGCTAAAACAATTAAGGAAGAAAGATTAAGGTGGGTTTTACCCGTTATTAAGAAAGAAATTAAATTAGTTGACGCAGTTAAGGTCTGCCCTTACGGTCAGCGCAGTCTAGAAAGGTGGGTGGCGGCCTACAAGAAATCAGGTGGAACTGGTTTAGAGCCTAAATCGACTCGACCTAAAACCCAGCCCCGGGAAACCCCGATCCGAATTAAGGAAAGAATTATTGAATTAAGAAAGAACAAAAAAAAGTGCGCGGTTAAGTTGCTTGATGATTTAAAAAAAGAAGGAATCGCAGTCAGCAGCCGGCTGATTGGCAAGGTGCTCAAAACTGAGGGGTTAGTGAGAAAATACCGGGTTAGAAAGTTAAAATACAAATATATTAAGTTCCTTTAACTAACGGGGAATTAGTTGAGATAGATATCAAATATGTGCCTAAAACCTTGGGAAATAGACAATATTATCAATTTACGGCCATAGATTGCGCCTCTAGGTGGAGGTACTTAGTTGTCTATGATAATATGGGTTCAAGTGAAGCAGTTGCTTTTTTAGAAGAACTTCTGGCAATAGCCCCTTTTAGAATAAGGGCGATTAAAACTGACAATGGTTCTTGCTTCACTAATAGATATACCGGCTATTTGAAATCAACTGATCCTCTTAATCCCAAGCTACATGCTTTTGATTTAAGATGCCAAGAACATAATATTATTCATTACCTAATTGACCCGGGTAAGCCTGCTCAGAATGGCAAAGTGGAAAGAAAGCCATAGGTCGGATCAAGAAACTTTTTATGACCAAGTTGATTTTAATACCTTAGAAGAATTAAAATACAAACTGAGACTCTGGAATATGTATTACAACGACTTGCAACACTGCGGACTAAACGGTAAAACGCCGAATCAAATGATTCAAATACTAAATTAACAAACCCGCCAAATGTCCGTGCCTAAAACAAATTGACATTTTTTGTGTTATTTTAGATATTTAATTTTAAATTTTTATCATTACTACCAAAAATATTTATGAAAATTCAATAAAAATGGCAGTGTTAACTTTTACATTTTAGTTAGCCAAAAATTACCTCAATCCAGATATTCCCCCGGTTAAAAACCATTTCCCCAGAATCATCATAAAACTTTAAATCTCCGTCGATGTTTTTCCAAACCCCTTCAATTTTTTTGCCGTCCAAAAAAATTTCTGCGCTTCCTTGCCCCTTTAGGGCAACATCAAGACGGCCTTCACTGTCAATAATTTTTGCCGTTGTCTTTAAAAGAATAACATTTTTCAGCCAAATTTCATTTCCTTCGGCTGTTAAATGCTTGTCTTCATCCAGGTATCTTAAATATGAATTTTTATCCCTGTCGTATTTATAGAAAACTTCATAACCAGGTTCCGTAAAATCAATTTTTATGTCTTCGGCTGTCTGCGGCCGTTTTTCCAAAACAATATCATCTTTAAACAGCCATGGTTTGTAAGCCCCCGTTCCATCGATTTCTTTAGCGGCAATTGCTTCATTTATCAAACTTGACGAAGTATAAAGATTATGGGGACGGCTGCGGCTCTTGTCCCGCCAAAAGAAAATTCCATCAGAAGAAATTTCGTTGATATTATACATCAGGCTGTCCTTTAGCCTGGCCAGTGCATCGGGACTGCCGCCCGAGTGTAAGAAAACAGGATCCCACTTTTCCGCCCATAGAATAAAATAAGGCCGTACCGAACGCACGGGTCCGATTTTTTTAATATCAGAAGCCCCGTCAAATATAGCCATAAATCTTGTTATCTTTCCCTCTGTTTCCGCTTCAAAAACCAGGCTTGCTTTGTCCAGACCAGAAGCTGGCCGTGAATCATAATGATTTTCTATCATTATCGCCCATGGTTTCAAATTAACCAGCCCTTCGGTTCTGACAGGCATCCCGTCAAGCAGGCGGTAAATTTTATGAACCTGTTTTTCTTTAATTTTTTTGTCCGGAATGAAAACAACAATTCTTAAGGCAGCGGCAATTGCCACAATGACCGCCGGTATCAAAATAATAATAAATAATTTTATTTTGGTGTTGTCCATTATAACTAATCAAAGCCCAACAGATATTGGGCTTTGTAAAAATATAATTTACTTTTATTTTTTTTCTTCCGAATTTTTCGCTTCTCCTGATTTTTTGTTTTCAGATGCCGCTTCTGCCGAAGTTTCCGCTTCGGCTGCCATGGCTTTAGCCTCTTCTTCAGCTTGAGCGACTGCCTTGGACGCCTGATCCAGCGCTTTTAACTCTTCTTCGCTTCTAGGTTCGGTTATTGATGCCACAACGTCATCCGGGCTGGCCAGAATTTTAACCTTATCGGAAAGTTTGAAATCTTTAACATGAACCAGATCATTGAAGGTTTTAAGACCGGATATATCAACTTCAATTTCATGGATTAAATCGCCCGGCAGACATTCAATTTCAATTTCGTCAAGATTAGTTACCAAAGTTCCACCTAAATTCTTGACAGCGGCTGAATCACCCACAAATTTAATGGGTACGGTGGCCGTGATTTTTTCATCCATTTTTACCTGATGAAAATCAACATGGATAATTGTGTCTTTTACGGGATCTCTCTGCACGTCTTGAATAAGAACTTTAAACGGCTTCCCCTGGTCTATGACCAAGTCTATAAGACTGCTTTCCCCCGCCCGCTGGTATAATTTGGCAAAAGGCGAATAATCTACAAAAAGATTTTTAGCTTTTATTTTACGCCCATACAAAACAGCCGGGATTTTTCCCTGCTCTCTTATTTTTTTTACCCGCTTTTTCAAGTCCGTTCGGGAGTTAACATTCAATGATAAATTTTCCATAACGTAATTAATTGCTAATTAAAATTTCCGCGCCAGATTCCAGTAGTTGATGTATATTTATAACGTCGTCAGCATCAATGACTTTGGCGGTCTTGAATTTAATCACATCTTCCGAAGTCAGGTCGGTCACAATGCCCATGGAACTGATGCCTAAATTACTTGTCAAAATCAAGGCTACAACGCAGGATTGACAGCGTCGGCATTTAATATGAATCAGATGTGCATCATCTTTTTCTTCCAGGATTCTGGCTTCCAGGGGATTATATTTTGCGTTACAAACAGGACAAAAAGAAATTATTTTGATGCTTTCATCAAAAAAATTTGGTAATTTTGTTGGTTCCATCTTAATTTCGATTAATATTATTATATCAGTATTTTTTTGTCAAGTCAAATTAAAACCTTCAAATTTACTGCTTGTAACGGTAATTGTTTGACTGCGTCTAATTTAATAGCCGGGTTTTCTATCGTCCCCTTAATCGTCCCCAAAGATTAGGAGGGCAGGAAAATGGCAAAAACAGCAGAATCCAATTTAAAGGCGGATTTTGAACATTCCTTGAAAAAGTTCTTTACAACGGGCGACTTGTACGATATCAAAATTGTGCTAAACGAAACAGGTACTGATGCGTTTATCGGCTTTCTGAATGCAAATCACCGTCTGGCAAATGAAGCAGGCATTAACGGGCAGACATTGCTTATGGCATTTGTCAAAATCGGAAACTGCCGAATTGTAAAAACTCTACTTGAACTAGGCGCTGATCCAAACGCTATGTGCTATGCGGCCGCAGTCGTAGACGAAGTCAAGATGCTGCTGCCGCAACGTAGATTCGCCGTTAGCGCCTTAAGCACAGCGGCAGTTTCACAAAATTTTGAAATGGCGGAAATTTTGATGAACCACAAAGCCGACATCAATTACCTTGACGACAGCAAAAGAACGGCGCTGACTCTGGCGGTTCTGGCCGGAAGCGTTTCTGAAGTCAGATTTTTGTTAAAGCTTGGCGCCAATTCCGATCTTTTGGATGAAAACGGCAAGACACTTACAGAAATAGCAGAAGACAAAATCAATTTTGAAAAACGTCAGAACAGCGTTATGCATCCGGCCTGTATCAAGTATGCCCCCGATGAAATTTTGAGGCTTCGGAGAACAATCGAAAATATCAGGGAAGCATTAAACCTGGTATTAAAAAAACAATAAAAAAAATTTGCGCCTGCGGCGGGAGTAGGCGCAACTTTTTTTTACGCCCGATATTTTATGTTTCTTACGGCTATGCTTTCCAGAATGCCGACCAAGACTAAACTTGAAATCAAAAAACTGCCGCCGTAGCTTAAAAAAGGAAGTGAAATTCCGGTAACAGGCATTATGCCCAGATTCATTCCGATATTGATGAAAAATTGAACAAAAAAAAGTATTCCTGCACCCAGAGCCAGAAAAATTCCAAAATCAGAAGAGGCGTTTTTTGAAATTTTACTTATCCGGTAAAAAAATATACCGAAAAAAAGAAGAAGTAAAAAAATTCCGAAAAGACCGAGCTCTTCGGCAATAACGGCAAAAATAAAATCGGTCTGAGCCGCCGGCAAAAATTTCAGCTGACTTTGAGAACCAAATCCAAGGCCACGCCCTAAAAATCCGCCTGCGCCAACAGCCGTTACCGCTTGTTTGACTTGATATCCCCTGCCGTATGGATCACGCGACGGATCAAGAAAAGTCATTATCCTCTCTTTCTGGTAATCTTTAAACAGCAAAAACCAGCTGCCGGCGGAAATCAGGGATATCAAAATTAAAATTGCCAGAACATATTTTTTTTTGATGCCGCAGGCCAGCATCATCAAAAACCAGATCAAAAAAATAATTACCGCCGAACCCAGATCCGGCTGCAGGATAACCAATAAAAACAAAATTCCGGCAATGAGGCCGGATAAAAAAACGAAGCCGAAAGTTTCTTTTTTTGGCGCATAATGCGATAAAAAATTGGATAATATGACAATCAAAGCTATTTTTGCTATTTCCACCGGTTGAATGTTAAGTCCGAAAAAAGAAAACCAACCCCTGGTACCGCGGAGGGTTTTACCGAAAAATAACACAAAAAGCAGGGATAAAACGGAAACTATGTAAAAATGCAAACTGTATACCTTGAAGAATCTATAATCAAAAAGACTGAAAAACAGAAGCAACACAAAACCGGCCGCAAAAAAAACCAGCTGTTTTTTAAAATTCAGCAGATTTTGTTCGGCCCTGCCCAGGGCAACACTATACAATGCTGCCAGACCGAAGCTGATAAGAATAATTGAAACTATCAAAAGCTGCCAGTCGAAATATTTAAGGTTGAAAAAAAATTTTTTAAACAACACGCTATTTTTTTTCCTTAACGTAGGTAACTACGGTCTGCCCTTCTTTCAGACCGGAAATTATTTCAATCAACCCGTCATCGCCTTTAAGTCCGGTCGTGACCTCAACTTCAGAAACTTTATTATTATCATAAAGTTGAATAATTTTTTTTCCATTCTTTTCCGAAACAGCCCGCTGAGCCACAACTATGACATTGTCCCGGGTTTCGGTAAGAATATTTACATTGGCGGTCATTCCCGGCCTGATTAAAGATATTGACCCGGCAATACTTTCAGGCTGGTTTTCATCTAAACTGACGGTGATCTTATAATAGACCACATCCTGAATATTTGTTTGGGCAGGATCAATTTTTATCACTTTCCCGGAAAAGATCAGGTCGCTGGGAAAAGCGTCCAAATCAATTTCCGCAAAGTTGCCGATTTTAATTTTAGCCACGTCGGATTCCGGAATGTTAACCTCGATTTCATATGGCAAAGAACTAAAAACAGTCAGAATCGTATCAAGTTCAGAGACTCTTTCACCGTGTTTTTTCAGAACAGCGGTAACTATCCCCTCAAGCGGCGATTTAATATAAGATTTAGCCAGATTTTGCCTGGCCAGGAGAAGATCCGCCTGTGCCTGCTTTAATCGCGCCCGGTAAAGACTGATATCTTCGCTTCTTGCCGGAGCCAGTTTTAACGCCAGTTCGGCTTCGGCTTTATTCAACTTTTCCTGCAGATCGCTTACAGATGACGAAGAATCATTAACTTCTGTTTCATAGGACAATTTGGCATCGGCGACATCCTGGTCAGCGGACAAAACCGTGGCAATGCTGGTGTTAGTTGTGTTTTTTTCCGTGTTAACTGAACTTTTTAAGGTATCCAGCTTTGTCTGAGTCAGATCTCCGCCGGTGATTGAATTATTTAAAGCGTCTGTGGCGGTATTTAAATAATCGGTAACAGAATCCAAAACATCCAAAGTTTCATCCACGGCCGAATCAACGGCGTTATCATCATAATCTTTTTTCGCCAAAGCGTTTTTATTTTTAGCTACTGTTATTTGGTCGGAAACGGCGGTATATTTTGAATTGGCAGACATTAAATAAATGGGTGTGGCGGCACTGACATACGTGTCATAATCGTCATTATTCAAACTGTCATTGGTCGTATCAATACTGATTTTCGCTTTAGTCAGCGCCTCATCGCTTTCGGTTATGACATCTTCCTTGCTGTTGTTGTAAGCTAAAAGATAGGTTTTTTCCGTATCCGACTGTTCCAATTTGGCATTTTCCAAAGCGACCTGGGCATTGCTTACAGCAATTTTTGAAATTTCAATTTCTTCGGCGGTAGCGCCTGCAATGATTTTATTCAGATTCGCCTCCGCCTCAATCACGCTTGCCTCTTCCCGGACGACTTTTGTAGACAAATCAGAGGTTTGTAGACCGGCCAACACTTGCCCGGTTATGACCCGATCTCCCACTGCGACGTTTATTTGGGATATTTTACCGCTGACCTCAAAACTTAAGTTTAATTCGTCAGACGCTTTTATTGACCCCGTAGCAGACACGGTCTGCTTTAGATTCTGACGCATTACTTTTTGTGTCGTATAAATATCTTCTTTGTCGCTTCTCAAAAAATACAAAACCACTGCCGTACCCAGGGAAATCAGCAAAATCAAAATAACCCATAATGACTTTTTTTTAAACAGTTTTGTCATTTTTTTTCTTATTTAAAAATATACAACATTTTGTAAATAAATTCAATTCTGCCATAGTGTTTTCCCCAAATCCCAAAATTCCGGGTGATTTTGCCTTGTTTTTAACCAATACCACCATTCGACACCCCATAAATAAGCTTCAGTCATGCCCGTTGCCCTGGCAAAATAAAGATTCATTTTCATCCGGTCAAAACTCATGGACTTAAACTGTCTTTCCAGGGGTATTTCCCTGATAGGCCTGCCTTCCCCCCAGGGTTCAACCTGAAGTTCGGAAATGATTATCTTTTTCAAATTATTGTTTAACTTGCTTACCACATCCGCTTTATATCTGTAATAGGCGGGCGGCAGCGGATAAAAAAGATAACCCAAATGCCGATTCCAGACGACGCGGTACATCGTCGTTCCCAAAATATCGGCCACTTGGCTGATTCTAAACCAGCTGCTCAGTTCGCCGCTGTCTGTCACAATCAAAAAACGAGGATCCAGTGATTTTACCAATTCGACTTCTTTTTTTACCAGATTTATGTCCGGCGGCGGACATTCGCCGAATGCCGAAAGTAACGGCTCATTTTCAATCTGCCAGCCGTAAATATTTTCATAATATCTGAAATTATAAACTTCCGCTTTTACCAGATCAATTATTTTTTCATTCACGGCTTTATCAGTTAAATTTCTTGTCCAGCCGGGCGAAAAACATTCCGGCCAGCGCGGCTGCCTGCGGCCTAGGACTAAAACCACTTTGGCGCCTGCCAATTTTGCCGCCTCAACCATCCAATTATAGTCTTCAAAATCGTAAACACCTTCCGTCTTTTCCACTTCATCCCAATAAACGGGTATTCTTACGCGATCAGCCTTAAGATCGTACAAAATGTCAAGGTAGGTTTTACGCCAGTTAAGACCAAGCTCCTCTGCGTATTTTTTGGAAAAAGTAACGCCCCAAAAAATTTCTTTTCCCGAACTGAAATCTTTTGAAAAAACCAAGACAACGAAAGCTAAAGATAAAGTGGCCAGAACCGCCAGCAGAAAAAAAAGCAACTTATTTCTTTTTTTGTCCCTGTAAGCCCTGAATTTTATGATTTGAAACAAAAGGCGCAACAATTTCATAATAATCTTTTTATAGAATTAATGCCCTCGGTAAGAATCACCGTTATGGCCGTCAAGATGGTCAAAGTTATGAAAGTTTTCAGCCAGCCAACCACAATTGCTGATTCTTTTACGGTCGGCGGCAAAATCAATATGACTGAACACAAAATACCCCAGTAATAATCTATGGGCCACGGGCCGAGCCACTGATTGTGCCACCAAATATGCACGGCTTTAAAACGCTTTAAACCGTACGCCGGGTTCAGTATAAACCATAAAAAATCCCAAAAGACCACAAAAAGAAAAAATAATGAAAGAATCTGAAATTCATACCAGATATTCCAGACATAAGAAACCACAAAAGGCAAATGAAAAATCAGCAGAACGAAAATAAACAGGAAAAGATGATAGCCGGTCAGTTCTTTGCCGCTCCTGATTTTACTGTAAAAGCTGCCATACCAGGTGGTCTTTTCCGGTTTCCAGACAGGCAGATTTGCAGCCCAACCGTGCGGTCCCTCTATCTGGATTTCTATTGCCGCCAGGACTATAATCATCAGATAAATATACAAATTTTGAAAAAACGTCGTCATTTATAAAAAGCTAATAAATAAATTCCGGCGCCGATAAAAGCAATGGCCACGATTTTCTGCAGCAATATTGACTGGGTAACTTTTTCCTTGATAATCCGCGGAAATTTCAGGGAAAGTGTCGTCGTCATCATAAGTAAAAAGACATACATTGTACCCTGCATGGCGGAAACCATGCTGACGCTGCCCAAACTTATCGCATACTTTTGTAAAATGACGCCAAGCGCTCCGGCACCCTGACCGCACAAAAAAACCGCCAAAGTGCCGCTGCTGCGCGAATGTCCGCGTGCCTTAAATTTCAAGACAATGTCTTTTCTGCTCTTGGGAAACAACAAAATCAGGAGCCCGGCCAGAAACATCCCGTAGCGATTCCAGATAAAAACCGAAAAAAAAGAATCAAACCGGCTATAGACGTATTTTTCCAAAGTCAGGGAAAAAGAGAAAAAAACCGCGGCTAAAATAACAAAATATATTGCCGGACGACCGATCTTTTCCTTACCCTGCGAAAACGCAATCAGAAGACTGCCGCAAACTATAAGAATAAAGGCAAAAAGAGAAACCGAATTCCATTTTTCATGGAGCAGAAAATACGCGGGCAAGAAAATGAATATCGGCTGCAGTCCTCCGGTTAACGGATAGATTCTCGAGCTTTCTTTTTTTTCCAGCGCCTTGTACAAGAAAAAAATAGCGGCAAGAAAAAAGCCGCCGGAAAGGATATTGACAGAAAGCAGCGGCCAGCCGATCCAGTCAAAACCGAAAGGAATCAGAATTGTCGACAGCAAACCGGTCAGAACAGCAACAGAAAAAGCGAAGACATGAGGTTTTAACCGCTCGCTGACCAAAAATTTGTCGGTTATTGAAGCAGCCGCCAGGAAAAGATAGGCAACGGCCGCGATAAATATCCAGTTCATATTAGTATTGCAAAATGGTTTTTACTTTTAAGGTTTCCTCGGGCTTTTTGGCTACAACCCTTTCCACGTTATAAGTTCCGAATTTTGACGCTTCCAAAAATCCCTGCATAGCGGCTTCGGCCAGCCAGCCGGAATTAATCCAGTCAAACAGCCATTCTGAAGTATATTTGGGGTCGTCTTGTGAAATACCCGCGCCGATGCCTTCCAGCCATCGTTTATTGAAAATTTCCTGTTCGCCGATCGGCGGCGCGATTATTATCGGTAAACCCAGCGCGCAATAAAAAGAAAGTTCCGATGGCTTAGTCCATAAAATATCCGCTTGTCGCAAGGCATAATTGAATTTTTTAAAATACTCTTCTTTGCTGTTTGAATAAATTATGTTTATCCCGCAACAGAGGCTGTTTAAAAGCCCAAGTTGAGCTATTTCTTTTTTAAAATAAGAATAAATATGATTGTGGATTCCGGCTACCAAAGTTACGATAATTTTTTTCTTGGCGATTAAGTCTTTCAAGCTTTTAATTATTTCTACAGCCAGACCTTTTTGCGCTCCGGCGCCGCCGACAGCGAACATCACATTAAGCTTATGGTCGGATTTTTTTTTGTAATTTTTCAATCCAAGGTGCTTTTGTATAGTTCTTTCGTATTTAGCGGCGTAAATACCTCGCGGATCCAGATTAGGCAGCCGCAGACCGAAATCTCGACGCAATAATGACAGTTTGTAATCACCCAGATTTTCCAAAGGCAGCGGAAAGCCGGTCAAAAAAATATTTTTTTCCGGTACGCCGTAAAGCTGAAGTCGTTCAGCTACCCTTCTTGACGGCACCAAATATTTTATTTTGCTCCTGTTCGGATGTAGCGCCACCCACGCTCGTGACACATCGGCGTCGCAGATAATCAAATAAATATCGCCGCTGTATTTATAATATTCGGCCATGTAAGCCGGTACAAAAAAAGTCGTAACCAAAGGCAACGGGTTTTTTTCCAGACGCAAAATCAAATCTTTACCCCAGGAACTTTTCTTTAGCATGTTATAAATTTCCTTCAGCTGAAAGCTTGGTTTGGAAAGGTCGCGCTTAGGATAAAAAGGAGGAATACCCTGAAAATTCTTGTCATAAATAGAAAAAGCTTTTTTACCTATAAAGGGCACATTTGAAAATCTTGAAATAAATTCATAAAAACTGCGGCTGGTGTCCCATATTCTTTTATCCGATGTTGGAATTCCCTTATAGCTGTTGGCATTGATTATCTTTCCCCCTTTAGCCATGAATTTTAAAGGATAAGCTGCCCGCTGGTGTCCGTATCCCATATCAACGGCCACGATATGGGCTTTGCTTGTTATTTTACTGCGGAAAAACTTTTGCATAAATCGGCTTTCATTTGTTTTGGCATTTGTTTTTGATATTCTAAAATTCCCAACCTTAAAATCATCATTGCCTTTTTCAATTCAGTCGTGTTCAAAACGTATGCAATCCGGACTTCATCGGTTCCCTTGCCGGGAGTGGCATAAAAATCTTTTGCCGGTGCAACCATAACCGTTTCCTGACGGTATGAAAATCTTTCCAGCATCCAGCGGACAAACTTTTCAGAATCGTCAATTGGCAGTCTGGCGATAATGTAAAATGCTCCCTGCGGTTTTCTGCAAACTGCGCCGGGAATTTTTTGCAAGCCGGAATAAACTATCTCGCTTCTTTTATGATATTCGCGCTTTAAGCCGTCGGTATATTTTGTCGGATCGGACAGCAGCTGAATAACGGCCTTCTGCTCAATTGTCGGCGATGCCAGCCGCGACTGGTTAAGTTTAAGGCAATTGGCGATAACTTCCGGGTTTTTGCTGGCCAGACAGCCGATGCGGCCGCCGCAAAAAGAAAGCCGCTTGGAAACGCTGTCAATTAAAATCACCTGCTTTTCAATTGTCTTAAAATTAATCAGGCTTGCCGGCCTTGCGTTTTCAAAAACGATTTCGCGGTAAGTTTCATCGGCCAAAACCCATAAACCGTGTTTTTTCGCCAGTAAGGCTATTCTTTGCAGATCTTTTTTCGGATAAACTGTGCCGGTGGGGTTATTGGGATTGACAATAAGTATGGCCCTAGTCTTTGGCGATATCTTTTTTTCAATTTCTGAATTTTTCGGCAGAGAAAAATTTTCTTCAACTTTGACGGTTACGGGGACCAATTGAACACCGGTAATTTTAGCCAAACTTTTATAATTTGAATAAAACGGTTCAAAAACCATCATTTCTTCACCCGGATTCAGCATCAGCAGCAAAGAATACAGCATGGCTTCCGATCCGCCCGTTGTAATTAAAATTTCAGCCGGTTTTAAATGAATCTTTACAGTGGCAAAATAATCTGCCCAGGCCTGACGCAGTTCTATTATGCCTGCCGAATGCGTATACGGTACAACTTTTTCCTTAAAATTTTTAACCGCGCTTAGTATTTTTTTTGGCGTCGGCAGATCGGGCTGGCCGATATTTAGATGATATACCTTTATGCCTTTTTTTTTGGCGATTTCGGCATACGGGATGAATTTTCGCAGGGGCGAAGCAATCATTTCACTTACCCTTTTTGAAATTTGCATAACAAAAAAATATTACTATTAATATAACTATTATAACAGAAAACGGCGATTTTTAACAGTTAACGTTAAATTAATAATGATAATTGCTTTAAGTAATATAAAAACAAAATAAAAAAACTCGCCGAAAGATCGACGAGTTATACAGAAGTGCTAAACGTTTTGTGATATGCAGAAATCACAAACAGGCAAATTAGCAACGAATTAACGGCTAGGGCGCTAAAAGTGAAATGAAACGTTGCTATAACTATCAAGGAGACTACAAGCATCATTAAGAGCGCTTCCCTCCTGTCGCCTCTGCCTTTGAACAAACAAAGGAATGCCGGGAAAACCCCCATGAGGTGTTCCTGCCAAAAAATAGGCAGGAACATTTGTGTGATAAAGAAGAAAGGAATCACATTCATCATATTCCGGCAACGGCAAAATATATAGGTCAGTATCACAAAAGCAAAGCCAGTCAGTGCCGAAGTAATTCTTGTAAAATCTCCGGCATATTTAATCATTGAATTATTGAGGTAAAATAATTTGTTTTGGAATTCAGGTAGAGTATACAGATTTGAAACTGCCCCAAAAAACTCCCAGTAATTTTTCCAGGAGATATCTGGAATCAAAATAATCCCAAAACAAACAATTGACCCCCAGATCAATGCGCCATAAAACTGCCGAGAAAATTTCCCCTTACCCCTGTCGAGTACTGTTTTGAAGAGGATAAAAAATGCAGGAATAACCAGGTATGGTTTAATCATTATTGCCGTGGCTAAACTGATGCCCGCTGTTACATCAAAAACCCGGTTCTGATACAAATGACTAGTTAAAAAAAACATAACTAAACCCGCTAACCAGAGGTTTGTATTGCCGAGCTGTATGTTTTTAATAACTAGCATCGAACCGGCAGTCAATACGCAAACAACAAACATCGCTCCAGTAAGGTTCCATTTGTATTTTCTTACATAAAAGAAAAACAATGCGGCAAAGATAGTAAGGCTTAGGTAATTACCAAACCGGATAATCCTGGCGTAGAATTCCGCGGAATTATTCTTGCACAGATACATCAAATAACGCACTGACGCAAAAAATGTCAGCACTTCAGCCTGCCAGGGGCTTCTGTATGGTGTCCCATTATTTTTAACTCCTGGAAACATGAGGCCTAGATCCACAGGCGGTTCGGTCATTATAACAATTGACCATAAAATACTGATGTAGCAGATAAAAACGAAAGGCATTGACAGCAAAACATAGAAAGTTATTTTTTCCCTAATATTTTTGCGCTTTGTTTTCAAAACAAAAAACAATATTAAGGAAAAAAACAGCCAAGGGAAATAAAGGAAAAAAATTGAATTGATATTCATCTGTTCCACCTCTTTTAGCAGATTTGAACATCCGTTGTTAAGGTACAGAAATAAATATTAAAATTATTTTAAGGATCTGTCAAATTAAAAAAGGATTACGCTTGTGCCTTTCCTTTCAATATAAAAAACTCGCCGAAAGTCCTTTTCGGCGAGGTAAAGTTTTCTGAAATCAGAAAGAGCATAATTAACGACAAGTTTACAAGAAACGGGGATGCCGGAAGGTGCATGCTGGCAAAAAACACCAGTGTGGCTACAAAGCCCATTATAATGAATTTTCTTGCTTCGCGCTTTCCTGACATAAGGAAAAAAACAGCGGGAAATATTCCCATAAGATGCTCCTGCCAAAAAACCGGCAGGTATAGTTGCGTCAAGAAGAATATGGGGATCAATCCGCAGGGTCTTTTTTTCCTTAACAAATAAATCAAAAAACTCGAACACAAGATAAAAATCATTAGTGAAACAGGCTTTTTCAAGCCCCAGCTTATATACTTGATCAGTGAGTTATTTACCTCAAACAAACCAACCTGAAAATCAAGAGAGTGATACAAAGCGTCAGCGCTTCTTAAAAAATCAAAGTATGTCGATACGTCAATTCCGGGAGCCAGCAAGGAAAGGCACCCACCCAATACCAACCAGGCCCAGGCAGCATATGCCATGTAAGAAAATCTTCCTTTACTTTTCCTTAATACGGCTGACATGGCAGTTAGAATAATCAGCACCATAAGGTAATAAGGTTTCAGCATTATTGCAGATGCCAAAGCCATGCCGCCCGTAGCGCTGAGGATCTTATTATTCGTACCTATCCTGTACACCAAAATGAAAATGCCGACAAAACCCATGGTCAAACAATTGAAATTACCGCACTGGTAATTTCGTGCAAACAGCATCAATCCGCAGAGGCCGTAAAACATCAACTCAAATGTTAAATTTAGCCACTGGGCAAAACCATTGGGCCTGATTTTTCTTAAATATATAACCAGGCAGATGCTAAACACAGATAAACTCATCCAATTGCCAAACTTAATTACCCTGGCATAGGATTCCAGACTATCGCCGGTAAAAAAAAGTATGGCTCGCATCAGGGCAAAAAAAGTAGGTGATTCAACCTGCCAAACGTCACGATACGGCGTACTAACAGGATCGGCTATCCCGCGATAGCAATGGTAAATATCAGTTAATGCCGGGACTTGCAACGTCATCATTGACCAACGCCAGCTAATGAGAAACAAAAAGAAAATGGGAAGCAATGGAAAAAAGTACAGTATTACCTTTTCCATTTTTTTTTGCCTGTTGCTTCCAAAGTAAATGAAAGCGCAGTAAAACGCAAGCATACTGATCATCACATAAAAATAGACGATAAGGATTTTGAGACCCATATTATCTACCTTCCTTTCCCCAAATCTTTATATCATGGAAAATTACCCTTGTGGAGTTTTTTGTAAAAGAACCGATAATTTATATTTGCCAAATTTTTCGATTTTTGTCAAGTTAACATAGATTTATTATTTTTATGTTAACTCTTAATATATATGACCGTTTTTATTTTAAATTATAATTTTCCCGAAGCGAGTCGGAATAGCCGTGCGTCAGTAGTTAGCCCGTGGGAGAATCGAACTCCCGTTGCATGGATGAGAACCATGCGTCCTGCCACTAGACGAACGGGCCGCAAAAATAACGGACCAATTTCCACTAAGAAACATCCTGACCCGGCTGTTTTTCCAGCCCGATATCAAGACTGACAACTTTTTCTGACTCCTGAATTTTTCCCTGACCGGTTTCTTTTATTGCCGGAATATCGGTTTGGAATTTATTATACCCGTCTTTTTCGGCCACTATATAATAATCTTCGCCTGTGGTCAAAAAACTGTAACGGCCGCGGTTGTCTGTCACCTGCGTTTCTAAAAGCTTGTTGTACTTTTTGTCAAAAATTCTCATAACCGCGTTTTTCAGGGGAGATTTTGAATGTAGATCATAGACAATCCCCCAGCCCTTGGGTTTGGCGGCTACAGCCAGTTTCCTGAAAAGTAAGAAAAGGGCTGATTGAACTCCGAACAGAGTCAGTGTTGTCGACGACGGAATTATCATCAGCGGAATCAATGACAAAGGTACTGACCCGAATGCCAGACCGGACTGTAATTTCTTAATCCTTCTTTTGCGGATGACTTCTTTGGGAGTTTCAACGGCGCTGACCGGGTCAATCGGCACATTTGCCGTTATCAAAACATCCTTGTCTATAACATCTATTACTTCGCCGTGATAAATATCAAGATACTGCATATCCTGTTTTTTTTGCCTTAAAACGGCTGAAGGATAAATATGATCGGGTTTGGTAATTGTCAGGTAATAATAACCGGGCGGAATAAGAAAATTATACCGTCCTTCTTTGTCAGTTACCCTTGACCGTATCAAACGGTTGCTGGTTCTGTCGTAAAGGCGGACAATCGCCAAATCAACAGGTTTTTTTGTTACTGAATTATAAACCACCCCCCATTTTTTGCGGCGCCTTCTGGCAAACAGATAAAAGGGCTGGGTTATGACATACTGGAGATAAGCCAATACGCTGGTGAAATTCACAGCTGACATGGCAGCAGCGCTGCCCAAGGCCACGGCCGCGGGTGCAACCACTCGTTCTGACACTTTTTCCACTTCAGGATTATCTGTAAAATTTTGAACAGGCTTTAAGGCATTTTTAGCAGCGTTTAAAATAGCGCCGGAAAAACCAATTAAATCTTTGGATTTATCACCGGCATTTAAAATCATCTCTTTAAAGCTGGCCTCGCTGCCATCCTTGTCATCTGAACACCCCTCATCTTCGGGAAAATCAATCCTTCCGTCATTATCATTGTCAATGCCATCGCCGCACTCTTTTTGCTTTACAGTGCAGTCATCCGGGCAGGTATTATAATTTTCGTTTTCTTCGCACACCAGATTACCGCAGCAGGCACTTTGGACTATGCAGGTACATTCTCCGGCATCAACAGTGTAGCACGAGTTTGGGCAGGAAATTTTACATTCCTGCTGGGGACAGTCTATGTTGCAATTATCGTAAGTTTCTTCCAATTCGCAGGTGCCGTCGCCGCAGACGCTGCAGGCACGGTGGTCCACAGGCGCTTCTTCCTGCTTATTGCATTCGTTTAAATCAACGCAAACCAAATCTTCCACACCGCCGATGCATTCGCCGGACCAGCCGCAGGTCCAGTTGGGGGTGCAAACATCGCAGTCTCTGATTGTTTCCGGCATGCCTTCGGAAACTCCACAGCTATTTATGTCAATACAGATCCTGACCTGCCGATTGTCTTTACATTCCGACCAGTCATAACACTGCCAGACCGGCTGGCAGCAATTTTCATCCGTGTCCCCGTCGCAATCATTATCCATCTCATCATTACAGACTTCTTCAGCAGGATAAATGGCACCGTAACAAACACCCCAAACACCGTTTTCCTGGCAGGTCCTTTCGCCTTGCCTACAGATGCCAATATCAGTTCCACATTCAGTTATACTGCCAGGACTGCAAACCTCGCATTCATCATCTTCAATATCTATAAAACCGTCACAATCATTATCTTTAAAATCATCGCAGACTTCAGGAACAGGGTAAACAGCGTTAACGCAATCAAGACCCCAGATACCATCTTCACCGCAATACCTTATGCCCATGGCGCATTCGCCAACATCCGTTAACCCACACTCCTGCAAGCTACCGGGTACACAGACAGGGCAGCCTTCGTCAGAAAGGCCGTCGCAATCTTCATCCTCTCCGTTGCCGCAGATTTCAGCAGCGGGTAAAACAGCGCTGCATTCCCCCCACTGGCCGTCCTGGCAGGTTCTTTGCCCGAATTCGCACAAGCCGATATCAGTTTCACCGCAAGTTTCAATTGTGCCTGAAATGCAAGCACAATCGCTGTCATCCAGATCAATAAAACCGTCGCAATCTTCATCCTCTCCGCTGCCGCAGATTTCAGCAGCGGGTAAAACAGCGCTGCATTCCCCCCAGTAACCGCTCACGCAGTCACGCCAGCCGAATGTGCATAAGCCGACTTCGGTCTGGCCGCAGATTAAATGTTCACCTGCTGAACATTGGGCAGTGGCAAAAACAGATCCGTTTGATTCGTCAGAATCGCTCCCGGCCACTGAATAAACTTTGTAGTAATATGTCGTAGTTGGCTGTAAATCGCCAAGTGTTACTGAATGATTTTGCGTCAGCTCGTTTATATAATAAAAACCTAATTCATAAGCCGGCGTCAAACCGTAGTAAACATAAGAATCAGAGTCTATATTCGTCAGCCACGAAATTTGGGCCGAGCTGCCAGTTATTTGCCCTACCTCCACGCTGCTTATGACAAAAGCAGTGTCATCATCGTTGTCGTCGTTACCGCAGGTAGTACACCCCTGTGAACTGGTACAACCAGTAGTATCATAGGTGCACGAACCCGAACAGGCTAAGGTGCCTCCTATAAATCCCTGCCCCAGAGTCTCACAACTTTGGCTGTTAAGGTCGCTGGCATCGCATTGTTCAGATCCTTCAGCCACGCCATCGCCGCAAACCGAAAAGGCAAAACTTATTGAATCCAAAGTGGCTTCATTTACTAAATCATCAACAGCCCATATTTTAAAATAATAGGTTGAGGAATTATTAAGGCCGGAAATATTTGTCGTAACAGTGGCCGCAGTTGCCAATGCGGCATCGTCGGAATTATCCCACTCCGTTGCTGTTCCCGACCTGCCGTTAACGTCGCTTTGATTTGTGCCATACCAGATTTCATAATGGCCAAAGTTACTTTCCGCCGCAGCAGTCCAGGTCAAGTCAACAGCAGTGTCGCCGTCGGCTGCGGCTGCCAGCCCGGCTAAACCTGTCGGCGCCGTATTGTCAAACTTAAAGGAAATATTGGTATTGCCGGAATTGCCATAAGCGTCAGCGCAAGTCACAGTCAAAGTTACCGTGCCGTCAGCGTCATCCGACAAATCTATGCCGCCGGAAACCATATTAGCCGCAGAAATATCGCCGTCTGTCCCGATTTCAAAGTTGGTATCCGAGTAATCGTAACTGGCACCGTCACTGTGGTTCCATGTCCAATCGCAGGAAGAAAGATTGGTGTCAGCCGGCGTTGAAGAAAAAGCCATCTGGGCATAGTCGCCCTGGTCATACCAGTCATCAGCGCCGTCGTTATAATCCGCAGCAGCGGGAGTGGATATAGCAAGGCTGCTGACAGTTGGATTGACATTGTCAACTGTAACTGTTTGAGTTGCGGGTACTGCCTGATCTGCGGTATCGTCGTTAACTGTCAGCCGTAAACAGTAAGTGCCGTCAGCAGATGCCTGGTCAGTTTTTGAATCCCAGTCAAACGTAACAGTATTGGCTCCGGATGATGTGATTATTCTTGTACTGGCTGTGGTGCCTATCTGATAGTCATTAGCATTATTTACATCAGGCACGCCGCCTGAATCAGAATAAGTGGCTGTTGCCAAACCTAAAATAGTCGGGTCAAGCCAGGGGCCGTCGCAGGTGCCGTCAGTGTCATATTCAATTTTGGCCATGGTATCATTGTCATCGGCATCATCAACTGTTATGGAAATGTCAACATAGCCCGAGCCGTCTGTTTTTTGTGTTGGCAAGGAGCTGACGGTAAAAACGCCTGTGGGAGCAGTATTGCTTGACGTATATCCGGAAGTTCCCGTGGCAGTTGCCTCATTATTTAAACTAGCCTCATCAGCGGCCCAGATTTTAAAGTAATAAGTTTGTCCTGTGGTCAGTCCGGTTATGGTCGTGGAAGTCGTGGAAATAGTGGTTAAATTACCGTCATCGTCATTGTCCCATTCGGCGGCCGTGCCGTTTCTGTTGGCAACATCGGTTTCATTGGTGCCGTACCAGATTTCATAATGATCGAAATTGCTGACACTGGACGCAGCTGTCCAGCCCAGGGTAGCAGTGGTATCGTCAATGGCATTAACAGCAAGGTCGGCAAGCCCGGAAGCTGAAGTATTGTCAAACTTGAAGGAGATATTACTGTTGCCGGAATTGCCGTAACTGTCCGAACAGGTAACGGTTAAAGTGACCGTGCCGTCGGTGTCATCGGAAAGGTCAATGACGCCGTCAGACATATTGGCGGTGGTAATATCGCCGTCCGTGCCGATTTCAACGTTGGTGTCCGAATAGTCATAGCTTGTGCCGTCGCTGTGGTTCCAGGTCCAGTCGCAGGATGACAAATTCGTATCAGCCGGCGTTGAAGTAAACGCCATCTGGGCGTATTGTCCCTGGTCATACCAGTCATCAACGCCGTCGTTGTAATCGGCCGCTGCCGGAGTGGATATTGCCAGACTGCTAACAGTCGGATTTACGTTGTCGACGGTTAAGGTTATGGTACTCGGTCTTATCTGGTCGTCAGTGCCGTCATTTCCGGTAACGCGCAGGCAATATGTGACATTGCCGGCCGGCAAATCTGTATCAGAATCCCAGTCAAACTGCACCGGATCATTGACGCCCGAACTTGTTGATACGCCGGTTACAGTTCCTACCTGATAGGCGTTGCCATTGTCCAAATCCGGCGCAGAGCCGTAAGCGACGCTTACAGGACCGACTAAAGTAGGGTCTGACCAGCCGGTTTCACAATTGGCGTCTGAAGTATATTCAATTTTCATTTTGACGTTAGAATCGTCCTGATCATCAACCGTAAAAGACAAATCAGCATCCCCGGAACCGTCTGATTTTTGCGAGGCAGAATTAAAATTGCTTGAGGGCGGACAGAAAGTATCGTTATTGTTGACATCGGCATCTGAACCGGCTACGCCCGAAGGACTGCCGCCCGCCCCGCCGGTTGCGGATTTGGTGCCGGTAAAACTGTTAGTACACTGACGGGTGGCAATGCGCCCGCCGCCTCCGCCGCCTCCGCCCTGGGCGCCGCTGCTGCTTCCTCCCGAACCGCCTCTGGCAAAAATATTGCCGGCTCCCAACATTGTATCGCCGGTTTTTATAAAGACTGTGCCTCCCGAACCGCCTCCTCCGCCATCGGCTGTTGAAGCTGTGCCATCATTGCCTTTGCTGCTAATTGTTCCGTTATGAATAAAACTACCAGTCACCTTAATATAAATCATGCCGCCGCCTCCGCCTCCGTAACCGCCTAAAACAGTGCCATTACTGCCACCGGAACCCAAAAATGTCGGGGTAGCTGCTTCTCCGTAAGTAGTGCCTCCGGCGTCACCGTCACCAGATGCGCCGCCAGCTGCGCCATAACCGCCGCCGCTACCTGATGTGCCGGCACCTAATCCTGCTTCGGAATTGTAACCCAGACCATCAGCAATAAGATGTACCGTGTCTTCAATGGTCATGGAAGCGGCGGTAATATCCAAATTGGAAGTGGTGGTGGAATTAGTGGAAATAGTAATATCATTGGTAATATTTAAAGTGGTTGTGGATTTTTCACCCGTGCCGTTATTGGTTATGTCGCTGTTATTTATTCTTAAATTATCGGCTTTAATTTCGGGATAAAGGCCGGAATAAATTTCCCAGGTGGAAGTGGAAACTGTCAGATTACCGGTCAAAGTAATATCGGCTGTCGATGTAGTCCTTATTTTTGGCGCGTTGGCGATTGTGACATTCCTGAAATCAAGGTCCTCGCCTTCCTGCCACTGCCAGCCCTCGTAAATGTTAATGTCGTTACTAGTTGCATCAAAAAAGCCGATTGTGCCGTCTTCGCCCGTGCTGCCGTTAGTACCGCCGCCGCCGCCGCCTGTCCCGCCGTTTGTCGTGGCGCCGGTTTCATTACTAAAAGTTGAAGTGTCATAATTTACAAAAATTCTGCCGCCGCCGCCGCCGCTGCCGGCAAAATTTGTGCTGGCTCCGCCATTGCCGCCGTTGGCGGTAATTGTTCCATCGCCTTCCAAGGTGCCGGCTGTAATATTTATGCCGCCGCCAGAACCGCCGCCGCCGCCGGTTGCACTGCCGAAAGTTGCGCCATTACCACCATTGGCGGAAACAGTTCCCGATAAAGTAAAAGTTCCCGAAATATCCATAATAATCAAACCGCCTCCGACTCCACCGAGAAGACCTGCCGATCCCAGGCCGCCGCCTGAACCTAAATTTTCCGGATCAGAGGATTTTCCCCACATGCTGCCTGCGGTAGCTGATCCCGTGGCTCCGCCCTTGCCGCCGTAACCGCCGCCCGCGCCAGTACCCCTGGTTCCGGGCCCAGTATTGGAAGGGTAACCCTTGGAATTGGCTGAAATTGTCGTGCCTGAATTTAAAGTCAGAGTTGCCGCCGTAACATTTAAATTGGAGGTTATATCAGAACTATTGGACAAGGTAATGGCACTGGTGATTGCCAGGGTTGTAGTTGACTGTTCGCCTGAGCCGCTGTTAGTTATGTCGCCGTTGTCAAGCGTTAAGGCATTAGCAGTTATGGTTCTGGCGCCGGAAACGGTCAGAGTGGCGCCGTTGTTTACGGTTATAGTGCCGGTACAGGTTAAATCTTCTGCCAAAGATGTGTCTTCGCCGATAGTTAAATCAACGCAATCAGTATAAGTCCAGGCAACGTCAAGATAGGGCTTATTGCTGGCCATACCGCTGGTGTTTATACTGGTCAAACCGGTAGTCGTTGTTGCGCCGACTCCAAACCAATTACTGGCAAGGTTGGTTTGCAGGTCAGAATCAGCCGTGGTTCCCAGGTCCAGATTATTATAAGCCGACGCTGTGGGTGTGCCGGTGTAATAGACTGTGCCGTCACCGGCATCAGTATAAACTACTACTGGAGTTGACGAAGTGAAACCTACCTGTTGAGCCATGGCATTGACAGATAGTGTGCCTCCGGCCGTTGCAGCGACATAGACTTTTAAAACAACATCAGTAATCGTAACGTCATCGTCAATTCCCGATGTATCAAAATCAAAAAAAGAACGGTACTGATTAGTTCCATAAAATCCCGATCTGGCAGCGGCTAATGTGACATCAAAATACGTATAAGATCCGGTACCATTTGTCCAAACGTCACCGTCAACATAAATATTGGTTCCGGCAGCATAAATCGTTGTTGTCGGGTCGATAATTATCGGATAGACAATTCGGGGGTCATCAAGTTCAACGCCGGTCGTATTTAACAACCTTATCAGGTAGCTGTTTTCTCCCGCCTTTTCCACTTCTAAATCCAGGTCAGCTTTCTGGCCGATAAAATCGGTAACATACGGCTTTTGCAGAGAAAATATCTTATCATCGGTGGTTTGGTCGTAAAAATTTATGCTGCCGTCTTCTGCCCTGACAAAATAAACGTTGGCAACATTCATCTGATATGAAATATCCAGCTCTACAGGAGATTTGACTATGATATCTTCCTTGACTCTTTCATTGTCGATTGTATAAACAAAGTCAACATTTTCAAAAACTTCCGGATAAGTTATTTTATTGCTTTCAACCCGGGCGACGGAATTTTGATCAGCGCCGACTATCCTGTATTCGATTATCCTGTCCTGATACTGTATGCGGTGAGGTTGTGAGGCAAGATTGGGAAAAAAGGTCTGCCAGTTGTTGTCAAGCGTGGCAAAAATAAAATCCGCTTCCGACTCGGCATTTTCTTCACTTTCGTTTGCCGTTTCGGAATCATTGTCATTATTCTGGCTGCTTTCTGAATTTGAATCTGTCTGGGAATCAGAATCTTGTTCCTGCCCAGAATCTAGTTTTCCGTCCAAATCTTTTAGGTCAATTTGTTCAAAATCGTTTTCAATTATCTGCCAGGCGCCTTCTTCATCCTGATAATTAACCGGGTAGCGGAAAATTTCCGTTCTGAAACTGGAATCATTCAGCTTGGTTTTTACCTTTCCTTTATTGAACTTTCTGCTGCCCTGCTTGACGGCAAAAGAACGGGAAAACAGGTTTCGTTTTTCAATTACTTCTTCCGGAGCGACTTTTTTATTAGTCAGTTTTGCCTTTCTTTGCTGCTTTTTTTCCGGCGACAGCTGGACATTATTTAATTTTTTTGAACTGAAACGGTCAAACTTCTTTTTTTCCTGGCCGGTTAAATTAAGATTTTCTTCAGCGGGTGCTTCGTCTGAATTTTCATCCCGATAAAAAATTTTAAACGAACCTAATAAAGGTGTTTTTTGGCCGGTGCCAAAAAAATTCGCCCTGATGTAAATTCCCGGACTGACGGGCAGTTGCGACATATCCTGGGTGTAAAAAACATTGTCGGCAGAAAAGGTAAAATCCACCCGGTTTTCTTCGTCTGAACCTTTTATTTTTGCCTTATAATCTTTCCAGACCTGATTTATTCCCTGCTCCGGTTCGTAATAGATTTGAGCCGAACCCTGAATCTGATATAATTGCGCCGGTTGTTTGGGCGGCTCCACTAAAATTTCATCGTCGTAGTCCAGAGAAATTTCAGGGCCACCTACTCCGTCTTCGATAATTTCTGAAATATCTCCGGCGGAGTTTTCGGATTCAGAATCATCTTCTGGCGTATCATTTTTTTCCACTGATAAATCATCCATTATTTGCGATAAATCCTGAATCTCCTCTGAATTATCATCAGCTGCTTCATCCGGTTGGTTTGCCAAATCATCAGGCAGCGGATTATTTTGTATATCGTCATTTTCGGTCTCGGTCAGTCCGTCGCCGGAAGACTCGCCCAAAATATAATCGGTCTGGCCGTTTTGTATATCAGATTCCTCATCAGGAACAGTTTCCTCGTCCGGAGCGGTTTCTTCGTCTTGAGTAATTTCCTCGTCCGGAGCCTGTTCGTCCGGCGATTCTTCGTCTGGACTCTGTTCGTCCGGCGATTCCTGCTGTAAATCGGACAGAATATCTTCCGTTTCGGCTCCTGGATCATCATCTAAATCATCACCGGCGCTATCTTCATCCTCGCTAATTTGCTCTCCCATACTGCCTGTTTCATCATCTTCTAAGGATTCATCACCCGAGGGAAAAATCTGACCGTCTTCAATTTGAATATCTCCGGCAATATCATTATTTTCAGATAAAACTTCGATATCTGGCTCATCTTCAACATACTGAGCCAGAACCAAATTACCATTTTCAGTAATTGACAAATTATCAACCTGCCATTCCTGCCAGTCTGCAGCTGTCTGCCAGACCTTGTTTTTGAATTGAAAAGAAAAAACAGGGAAAGTTCCCTGAACCAGTACAAAAATTAACAAAAAATAAAATACCGCGCTGTAAGGGTTTAATATCAATTTCTTTTCCAATTTTCTTAAAAGAGGGCCGAATCCGTATTTAGCCGGAGGCAAAGGGGAAGTAAAGCGGGAATTTCTAGTGTAAAAATGGTCTATGTTCTTTTCTTTTCCCGAAAAGTCGTTTAGCTCTCTTCTTTGGTTTTTTTCAGATCTTAAAATCAAAAAATCTCTTTTTTTAAATTTTCTTTTTGTTTTCCTTATTTTCATTGTGTCTTGCTCACTATAAAACATCAAAGTTTTTAGACTTTTTTATTCAATCACAGTTACCATTTTGCACATTAAGTATGACATAAATTGCCAGTTATATCAAATATAAAAGAAAAAAATTGAGATCTGCTTAGGATGTGGATAACTTTTTTAATTATTCCTGAATTCCTGAATTTTTTGATAGAAAATGACGATTTTACTAAAAACATTCTTAAGTTTTTCTCTGATGTTATAACAGACAACAATTACGGGCACAGTAAAATAATTTACATACCGAATATTTATAAATAGTATCCGGGCATTGTTAAAAAAATTTTTTTACCGCCGGCAATTAACCTTTTTAAAACCCAAAAGGGAGTATTATATTTAATCAAAACTTTTTTAAAACCCGCTTCTAATTCATGCGGCTCCATATTTTTTGGCTGAAAGACGCAATGCCAGCCGGGATTGTAATTTTTCCAGTCATAACTTAATATACGATTTTCTTTTTTTAATTTTTTATACAACAAAGTCCCGGGAAAAGGCACCAGCATGCTGAATTCGGCATTTAAAACTCCGGCTTCCTTTAAAAAATCCAGAGTCTGATTAAAAACGCTTTTAGTATCACCGTCAAAGCCGAAGATTATCAAAAGTACAATGCTAATTTCGTATTCTTTTATTTTTTTAAAAGCGGCGAGGAATTTTTCTGCCCGGTTAATTTTTTTGTCTACTGAATCAAGGCTAAGCTGGTTGATACTTTCAACTCCTATGTAAAAGCAGAAACACCCGCTTTCCGCAGCCAGTTTTAAAAGCTCCTCATGCTCGGCAATCAGAATTGAAGTTTGCATTGTCCATTTTATATTCAACGGCTTTAAAGCGGCAAAAAATTCTTTGGCATATTTGGCGTCAAGAATTAAATTATCATCCATAAAAGCAATGAATTTATACCCTGTTTTTTTTATCTCATCAATTATTTCAATGATCGGGCGATACCTTATTGTACGGTTGTAAAAGCGGTTAATCGAACAATAAGAACAGCCGTTGGTGCAGCCCCTGGAAGCATGCATAGGATAAGGCATGCTAAAACTCCCGTATTTACTCCCGTAATATTTTTCTTTTGCAGCGATAGGCAGGCCCTGCAATTCCGCAGGCAGGTTACTTTTATAAAAAGCCTTTAACTTGCCGTTTTTAAAATCATTCAACAGTTCCGGCCAGACATTTTCCGCTTCACCAATAACAACGCTGTCTACGCATTTTTTCGCCTCCTCTGGAAGGAAAGTCGCATGATAACCCCCCATAACCACGGGCTTGTTTCTTTTTTTAAACTCTTCGGCAACTTTATAAGCGCGATAAGAGTTGTGTGTCAGTGATGTCACGCCGACTAAATCCACATCTGCGTCAAAATCAATATCTTCAACACATTGATCTATTAGCTTAACTTCAAAATCATCCGGCGTAATCGCTTTTATCGTTCTGGTAGTAAAAGAAAGGGAAAGTAAATTCCTTTCCTTGTACATAATCCAGCTGCGCATGTCCTGATAAGGATTTATCAGAAGAATCCTGTATTTTCTGCTGTTTTTATTCATTATGCCATATATTAATTCAATATTTTTTATGCATGACGCAGCTGTCACAAATAGTAGCAGCTTTATTGACGGGCAATGTTTTATTCTTCAAAAACAGACTTCGGGCAGAAAGAAATTTTTTTCCGTACCAGATGTCAAAAAAATCCTCTCTTAAAATATTGCCGAATGAATCTTTGACATCGGAAAGATAACGGCAGGGAAAGCAGTTGCCTTCAGGATCAAAAAAAACTGTTAAAAAAAGATTCTGGCAGGGATAATCCAGCCGGTAAGGTTTGTTTTTCTGCCAATGATAATAATTTTTATTTTTTGCCGGCAGCCAGTAGCTGTTTTTTTCGGCCATTTCAGATTCATCTATCGGTATTACCCGATGATACAAAATAATGTAGTTGGGCATAAACTGCATTTTCAGTTCTTCGGCCTTGGCCGCGGCTTGAGTAATTTCTTTTTCATTATATTTGTTGATGGTTAAATGCCAGTAAAGTTTCGGCAGACTGGATGATTTTTTTTCCTTGGCGGCATTTATTTTTTTTATATTTTCAAAAACCAACGACAAATTCCCGCCGGCCCTGAATTTTTCATAATTTTCCTGGGTGATACCGTCAATGGAAATTAAAAGATCATCAAGTCCCGACAACGCAAGCTCAGTATAAAAACAGTCGTTCTTTTTAATATTAAGATTGCTGTATAAAGAAACATACAATTTTTTTGTCTTGGCATACCTTATCATTTTAAAAATATCATCATTTAAAAAAGGCTCTCCCCAATTGCACAACAACAACTTCCTGGCGAAAGGCATTTTGTCAAGCATTAATTTAAATTTGTCAAAACTCAGCTTAGCCGAAACAAAGCCGGGAGTGGATTTGCAGGCGACGCAGGCAGGGCAACTTAAATTGCAGACCGAACAAGGGTCGATGGCTATAGATTTGGGCGGCCTGGGATATTGATTTTTCGGCAAATATGAACGCAATTTTTTGTAAATAAAAAAATCTATTTTGTTGTTATAGTGAATTATGCCAAATAAATTTTTTAAAAAATTAACGATCATAATTTTTTAAGCTGAAAATGACTGGCCAAAGACGGGATCAGAAAAATCAGGTAGATCAGGACGGCAAATAATGAAAAGAAAAAATCATCAAACAGGAAAAAAATCGCCAGCAATAAAAAAACCACTATGATTATAAACAATCTTATCATAAAATAGGTCGTTTCAGAACCAAAAAAAACGGCGAAAGTTTTCAGATTCATTTTTTTGTCGTTTTCAAAGTCTCTCACCTGATGAATCAATTGCATATAGATGTTAACGGCCAGAACTATTGCCCCAATAAGACCCAGATAAACAGTATTTATGTCACTAACGCTTAAAAACAGCAGTGTTGAAGGCCCCTGCAGAAATGATGGAACCAAAATGCCTAAAACCGGTTTGTTTTTAAAATAAAGGGGCGGCATCGAATAAAAAACAGCCAGAATTATCATCATTAAATTATATAACTGCGCCAAGCCGTTATTAAAAAACAAAGGCAAAAGCGAAACGATCAGTAAAAATGAAAGGATAAATAATTTTATCTGTCCGGGCGTAAAAAGATCAAGATGCCGGTTCTTGCCGACGGCAAGGTCAATATCCTTTTCAAAGACTGAATTGAGCAAAAATCCGAAAGCCAGAAGAAAAAAAAGATAGGCAGCCTGAGCCACAGCTTCAAAATAAAAATTTTTTCCGGTGGCCATAAGCAAAACAACCAAAGAGATGATTAACAGCCATAATTTGTCCAGCCATTCGTTAAAACGTATCAATTTTGCAAAATCCAGTATTTTTATCATAAATTTTTCAAAGCCTTAAAATACAGCCTCAACATCTTGAAATTGCTAATTTCAAATTTTTTGTGTTTTAAAAAAAGCCGGCTGATTTTTTTTAATACCGAAGCGCTGGGGCCGTAAAAAAAATAGTTATAATTGAAAATAGCTGCAACCAGACCTTTAACCAGATTGACTCGGCTGAAATTGTGGACCGGTTTTATTTTTTTCCCGCGGTATTTATTCATACCATATACAATATCGCACATTTCCTGATAAAATTTTTCACTGCCGCTGCTTGTCGTTTGTCTGTTAGAGTGAAAAGCCACGGCCGACCTGACATATTTTGCCTTAAAATTATTTAAATGACATCTGATGAAAAAATCCTGGTCTTCAAGATATTTAAAATTCTCATCAAATTTAACGTCTTTTCCGTCCGGCATTTTTATCATAAAACAGCCGGCATCATAAGGATAACTGCTATTGTCATCTTTGGGATGTTTAACGGCTCCATCCTCGTAAGCCAGTTTCGGATAAACGATATCATTATCGGATATATTTTCATATAATTGTTCCAGGCAACCATTACCCGGCCAGACATCAGAATCGATAAATAACATAACATTATTTCCTGCAGCCGCCATTCCCCTGTTGCGCGAAAATGCGCGTCCTCTGTTTTTTTCGTTGATCAGAAGTTTTATGCCGGGATATTTTTTTCTGGCAAAATCAGCCGAAGCGTCAGAGGATCCATCGTCAATAATAAAAATTTCTAACTTAACATTTGCCTTCATAAGGGATGCAATTGTCTTGTCCAGGGAACGGATACAATTAAAGCAAGGAATTATTGCGCTTATCATATCAGGAACTTCTTATTAAAAAATAATCTGCCAAAGCCAGTAAATCACAAACGTTACGGTTGAAATTTTTTTTGTTGATTTTGGCTTTCGCTTTAAAGACCAAATTTTCGGTGTATTTATCAAAATAGGTTATGGCGCCGCTTTTTCTTATTATTTTTCTTATTTTAAAAATATCTTTAAATAACAACTTCCGTTTATTTGCCAGAGAATTCAGATATTTTTTCTCCCGGCAATCGGCATTTTTCATTACAAAATCCAGCAAAATTGTTTTTTTTCCGTTCAAAAGGTCTGAACCCGGATCCTTGCCGAATTTGCTTTTGTTTCCGAAAACGTCCAGAATATCATCCTTTATCTGAAAAACCTGCCCCAAAGGTCCGGAAAATTCCGTTAATTCCTTAATCTGTCTGTAACTGGCCCCGGCCAAATGGGCGCCGAAAACGACAGGCAAAGTCGTAGTATAGCCGCCCGTCTTGCAGTCGTATCCGAAAAGCAGCTCTTTAGCGCTAACCTTTTTAACCTTAGCAAAATATATATCCAAAAATTCTCCTAAACAAACTCTGGAAAGAAAAACAGAAAAAAGTTTTCTGATATTATTTTTAACCTTTTCCGGATATCTGGAATTATCTAAGTTTTTGTAAGCAAAAAAATTCAACAGGTCCGCACCAATAATTGCCAGGGACAGACCATAGTGCAAATCGCCTCTTTTTTCACCGAAGTATTTATGAAAAGTCAGTTTATTTCTCCTGTAATTATCTTTATCGATAATATCATCGTGAATCAGAAAAAAATTATGAAATAATTCCAAAGAAACCGCGGTTCTGAAAAACTTTTTTTTGGATTTGCCCCCGCAGGCCAGATAGGAAAAATAAGCAAGTGCTATTCTTATTTTTTTCCCGCCAAGACAAAACCTTTCCAGCTGTGACATTATATTTCTGATCTCAGCGTTTAATCCGGCGGTTAATTTATTTTCCTCCGCCTTAAAGAATTCTAAAATTCTTGCGTTTGCCAAAAATCGGATTTTTTGCAATTTTGTTTCAATTGACATTGTTTTAATTCGGCTGTTGTTATATTATGTTTTACCTGCGCCAGAAGATCTTCGGCCATTTTAGTCCAGGAAAATTCCTTTGTTTTTTTTATCGCCCCCTCTTCAAGTTTCCGGCGATAATTGTCATTTATCCATAATTCTGCCATCGCTTTCGCCAATTGGTCAATGTTTTTTGGCTCAATTAATTTTCCGTCTGTTCCATCTGTCACTAAAAAAGGTATACCGGCGGAAAATGTTGAAACTACTGTTTTACCGCAGGCAAAAGCTTCAATAATGGCGGTCGGTACAAGTTCGGCTTTCCCGTAAGACGGCAAAACCAGAAAACGACAATTCTGATAAATTTTTACCAGATCTTCATTTTGCAAAAATCCGACAAATTCTATATTGCCATCCAATTTGCCTGCCCTGACAATTTTATGATAATAAGCCCGCAGATTGCCGCCACCGGCAATTTTTAATTTTATTTCAGGATATTCTTTTTTTATTTTAACCATGGCGGAAATCAAATAATCTATCCCTTTCCAGCGTTGTCCTTTGTTTAAAGGACCAACATATAACATATAACCGGCTGAACCGGAACGGCTGCTTGTCGGCTGAAACTGACTGCGATCAACTCCGGGAGTTATGTAAGCGAGTTTATTTTTATACTGCGGTAGAATATCTGCCTGTTTTAACCTCTTACTGTTTATAAAAATCTTTCTGGCATAGCCCAAGGAAAATCTTTCAACGATTGCGGAATACAGCCAGGTAATAAAATCAAGCAGCGTCCGCTCTCTTTTAAAGCTATAGGTATTATAAGAAACGTAAAACGGCACGGATAAAATTCTGGCTGCCAATGACGCCATGTCCATATAATAAGGAACTGGCGTGAAAGCCAGAATAAAATCATATCTGCCTTTTTTAATCAAAAAAACAAGGTCGAAAAACAAACGCAGACGTACAGGAGTGTTGCTGAAGTGAAAAAAAGGTTTCTTTTTTATGATGCGGATGCCGTTTTCTTCAACGTCTGAATTTTTCCCGGTGCTAAAAACAGTAATTTGATGGCCGATTTTACTTAGTTCCCTGGCCAAAGAATATGATATCCTTCCGACTCCGCTGCCCTGGGGATATAAATAAGGGGTTACTATAAGTAAATGCATAAATTATTTTTTTACTTCGTAAACAAACTGGCCGTCTTGAGCAAATATTGGATTCAGAAGCTGCGAATCAATTCTGCCGGGCGAATAGACCAAATCAAAATCATACAATTCCAAAATTTTTTTTCTTGACTCGTCGCTTTGCATCAGAAAAGCGGAAAAAGGATCATAGTTGTTTATATCATTAAACATCCTCTTTTCTGCCGAGAAAAAGTAATCCCCTCTTTTTTCAAGAGAAAAAAACGGAACATTGGCCAATGAAGCCGCGAAATTCGCGGTCAGGGGATAAATGACGACGGACAAAAGCTGAGGCGCAAGCACCACTCTTTTGGAATAATTTTCTTTAATAAATTCAAGCATGGCCGAATTTTTAGCATCAATCAACTTAACCGGCTTTAAGTTATCGGAGGGAAAAAAATTTTTTCCCATGCTTGATACAATGTAAAATATAAACGCCGCGGCAGCCATGAATTTCAAAATTTTTCCGGCAAAAATATTTTTTTTCATTTTGCCAGGCAGTTCGACCGTATTTTTTATTCCCAACGGCGCCAGCAGACAAAAAACTATAAAGCTCAGATACAATATTCGGTGATAGGATGACAGAAGAGTGAAATTAAACATCTTGAAAAGCAGCAAGTTGCCCAATGACCAGAAAAATAATAAATTCAAGACATAAAACATCTTGTTTTTGTAATTTTTCACTATGGCGACAGAGGAAAAAACCATAAGCACATAATAAAAAAAAGGCGGCATAAAATATAAATCATTAAGCAAAAGTCCCTGCGAACGGCTGTTGTAGACTATGGCATTTTTAAAAATTAAAAATAAATTCCCGCTCTGCTGTTCATGCGGAAGGCCCACTTTAAAGGCGAGGGCAAAAAATAATAATAAAAAAGGCACAAGGGAAATAACGAACAACGAAAATAATTTAAACTGTTTTGCCGGTGATTTTTTTCCCGCCAAAATATAGGCAATGTACAGAACAGGCAGCAGAAAAACGGCATTAAGAGGGTAAACCAGGAACAGAACGGTTAAAAAAACTACAGCCAAAAAAAAGTATTTTCCGTCCTCTTCCGCCAAATAACGGCTGAAAAACAGAATGATGGCTGAAACAAAAAAATATGAAAATGTCGACGGTAAAAAAAACCAGTTTCCCAGTATATTGATATTGCTTGGCAGTAAAGCGAAAAAAATAACGACCGTAAGCGAAAAGATAAAACTTTTGGAAATTGTTTTTGCCAGCCAAAACAAAATTATTGCGTTTAAAACCGCGGTTGCCGCCGGAAGATACTGATAAACCGGAATCAGATTTCCGGATATTGACTCTAAGACGGCAAGAAAAATATCGAAACCGTAAACCAGATTCATCCTGACTATCTTTTGTTTAAAGTAAGGGTAAAAAACAGATTCAAAAAAACCGTCATTATTTATCTTTTTAGCTTCGCTTATATTCAGCCACTCATCATAGTGCAAGGGATAATAATAGTCGTAGTATAAATGCGGACTGTAAACTGTAATGAATACACCGATTAAAACAACGGCCAAAACAAAAAATTGTATAATTTTAATATTCAAATCTTTAGCCATAAATTAAAAAAATGCCAGTGCCATAACGGGCAGAATTATCCATAAAAATCTGGCTATGTCGGATAAAAAAATATAATTAGTGAAAAAAGTAAGGTTGTCCAAAGCCTGCTGCGGAAGAAAAGATAAAATTATGCTGGTCAAAAGACCGACAAGGAGAAAACTAAAAAAAATTATCTGCAATGAATTTCCGGAAAAGACGCTTACGCTTTGGATCAGACGGCTTCTAAATAACAAAAAAAACATCAGGAAAAAAACTATTACAAAGGCTGAAATTTTAAAAGCAAGAAAACCGGTTTGATCAATTGCCTTCTGCAATTCATCCGTAAAAGGCATTGAATAGCTGACTGCCAGGGCAATGTAGGTGGAAATTAATATGCCCAAAATTCTGTCCCGGCCCAGGGCGAAACTGTAAAAAAATACGGTCAGAAAAAAAATTACCAAAATAATCAGATCCCAGGTGGGAATAGACCAGTCCCAATTTGAAAAAGAATCGGCAATTGCTGTCTGGGCGGCTTTTGGCGCGGTCGTCGTTGCCAGTTTAGCAATTTCTTGCGAAAATATTGAAATAAATTGTTCGGGAGTCGCCATATAATTATAGTAACACCGCTGTCAATTAAAAGGAATCTGTAAATATAATTATACCATTAAAAAAATGAGGCAAAAACCTCTTTTTTTTAGCCAAATTTTAAGCAATTTTAATACATAACTATGAGTTGTGTTGCAATCTTCGGATTTAATCTTAATATTTTAACAAAATTCTGCTCATCAAATATTTAAATCTTCAAAAACTGATTGTAATAATTATTACCGGCCGTCTTCCTTTCGCAGTTCTTCAAGGAGTTCCTTTTGCCGGCGTGATAAATTAGTTGGGGTTTTCACGTTTATCTCAACTAAATGATTTCCCCGGCCGCGGCCGTGAAGGTGCGGTATTCCCAGCCCGCGTAACACAAAAACTTTGCCGGATTGTGTCCCGGCGGGAATTTTTAATTTTATCCGGCCATCCAGGGTATCAACAAGAATCTTGTCTCCCAAAGCCGCCTGTGAAACGGAAATTTCCCGCCGGCTTAAAATATCAAAACCCTCGCGTTCAAATTCAGCGTCTTTTGCCACATTGACGACAACATATAAATCACCGGCGCGTCCGCCCGATGAACCTGCCTGACCCTGTCCGGATAATTTTATGGACTGGCCGTCATCTATGCCGGCAGGAACTTTTATTTTAAGTTCGGACGTTTCACGAACAACTCCCCTGCCGCGGCATTTGGAACAATTCTTTTCCGCTTTTTTGCCGGCTCCTCCGCAGGTCGGACAAACAGAAGACATCTGGATACCAAAAGCCACGCTGCGAACAACATTGCCTCGGCCGTGGCAGGTCGGGCAGGTCACGACTTTGCTTCCCGGTTCGGCCCCGGTGCCGCTGCACCTGGTGCAGACATTGTCCTTGGTTATGTTAATGATTTTTTCGGCGCCGAAAACCGCTTCTTTAAAAGTTATGTTAATGGAAGTCTGCAAATCTCCCCCTCTTTTTCGTCCGCCGGTGCCGCGCTGAAACCCGAACAAATCGCCGAAAATATCGCCGAAACCGCCGAAATCAAAATCCTGCGCCGAGCCGTTGCCGCGAAACGCAGAGGCGAAATCTGAAAAATCCCTGAAACCTTCAAAACCGGAAAAACCGCCCTGGCGCTTGGCCTGTTCAAAAGTCTGGCCGTATTGATCATATTGCTGGCGTTTTTCAGGATTGCCCAAAACCTGATAGGCCTCATTGATTTCCTTGAACTTCTGCTCATCGCCCCCCTGCTTGTCGGGATGATACTGATGCGCCAGTTTCCTGTAGGCTTTTTTTATTTCATCCGGCGAAGCGTTTTTGCCGATACCTAATATGTTGTAGTAATCTTTTGACATAAAATTTTTCTTGACAATCGAACAATTCTCTATAAAATAACATCATATCAAATTAATCGTTCTTGGACAATTAGGAGGTTACGAATTATGGATATTATGGTAAGAGTTTTTTTTCTCTTTCTGCTAACTGTTGTTTTTATTGTAGCCAGCACTATCACCTCGCTTTATCTTTCAGAATATTCGGGTTTTCATGGCTGGAGGTATATCTGCTCCATTATCGCAATGATCACATTTTTGCCCTTTTTTGCCACTGAAATATTGATAGCAACAATACTATACCCATTTAGGAGAAAAACAAAGAACGTAGATTTCTGGTCTTCTGTAAAAAAGGAGTGGACGAATCAATGGACTTTGCTGATATCAAGAAATCCTACCCATTAAGAATACACAATAACGTTTGGCGAGCAACAACCTCGCCTTTTTTCTTTTTCCAAAAAACTCTCACCTAACTGTCGTGATTGGTTAATTAAATGATACCTAACCGCTAATCTCAGGCACCGATTTTGCAAATTTTGTTTATACATAACAATTTTTAATATTTATCGGCGCCGTCTTTTACTTTCTATTTGTACCTTATCACTTGTACCTTATCACTTTTTTTTATCATCTTTATCCTTTTTATCCTTGTCCACTTCTTCATATTCGCCTTCAACCGGGCCTTTATTATCTTTCGGCTGGTCGCCTGCAGGCTGGCCCTGATCTTGTCCCTTGCCCGGGTCTTGGGAAGGGCCCTGCTGTTTATACATTGCTTCGCCGAGTTTTTGGGCAGTCCGGCTTAAATCATCGGCTGCGGTTTTTATTGCCTGCGCATCATCTTTGTCTTTGACTTTTTTCAGGGCTTCCACTTTTTCTTCTATCTGCTTTTTAACGTCTGACGGGACTTTATCGCCGGCATCGCGCAGAGCTTTTTCCGTAGTATAAACAAGGGTGTCAGCCATATTTTTGGTTTCAATCAATTCCTTTTTCTTTTTGTCTTCTTCGGCATGCAGGTCAGCTTCCTTTTTCATTTTTTCAACTTCCTCTTTGGACAGACCCGATGAAGCGGTTATGGTGATTTTCTGCTCTTTGCCGGTGCCCTTGTCTTTGGCCGAAACGTTTAAAATGCCATTAGCGTCGATGTCAAAGGTAACCTCTATTTGGGGCAGGCCGCGCGGCGCCGGCGGTATACCGTCTAAAATAAATCTGCCCAAAGTTTTATTGTCCGGCGCCATCGGCCTTTCGCCCTGCAGCACATGAATTTCAACTGACGGCTGGTTGTCGGCAGCTGTTGAAAACACCTGCGATTTAGACGTCGGAATAGTCGTATTTCTGTCAATTAATGGTGTCATAACCGAACCCAGTGTTTCAATGCCCAAAGTCAACGGCGTTACATCCAGAAGTAAAACATCCTTGACATCACCCTGCAAAACTCCGGCCTGAACTGCCGCGCCGACCGCCACAACTTCGTCTGGATTTACTCCCAAATGCGGTTTTTTGCCGAAAATTTCTTCCACTGTTTTTTGCACCAAGGGCATCCTGGTCATGCCGCCGACCATAATCACCTCTTCAATATCTTTAGCCGATAAGTTAGCGTCTTTTAAAGCCGCCATAACAGGTCCTTTGGTTTTTTCAATCAAATCGCCGACTAAACTTTCCAATTTGGCGCGTGACAATTTCAGCGTTAAATGTTTCGGCCCCGATGCATCGGATGTTATAAACGGCTGATTGACTTCGGTTTCCATTGCCGTCGAAAGTTCGATTTTGGCTTTTTCCGCCGCCTCTTTTATTCTTTGCAAAGCCAGGGTGTCTTTTGACAAATCAATTCCCTGATCTTTTTTAAACTCGTCTATTATCCATTGGATTATTACCTGATCGAAATCATCGCCGCCCAGGTGCGTGTCGCCGTTAGTTGATTTTACTTCGACTGTGTCGGATGACACATCCAATATTGAAATGTCAAAAGTGCCGCCGCCCAGGTCGTAGACCGCAATCTGCTGGCCTTTTTTCTTTTCAAAGCCGTAAGCTAAAGCCGCGGCTGTGGGTTCATTTATAATCCGCCGCACTTTTAAACCCGCAATTTCACCGGCGTCTTTGGTGGCCTGCCTTTGCGAATCGTCAAAATATGCCGGCACGGTAATTACCGCTTCGGTAATTTTTTCTCCCAATTTTTCTTCGGCGTCATTTTTTAATTTCTGCAAAATCATAGCGGAAACTTCCTGCGGCGTGTATTCTTTGCCCGACATCTGAACTTTAACGCCGTCGCCTGATTTTACGATTTTATAAGGCATCAGCTTGACGTCGCGCTGAACTTCGTCATCTTCCCATCTTCGGCCGATAAGCCGCTTAACGGAATAAATGGTATTTTCGTGATTGGTTACGGCCTGCCGTTTGGCCAGCATGCCGACTAAGCGCTCGCCGGTTTTTGAAATCGCCACAACCGACGGCGTGGTCCGCGCGCCTTCCTTATTTTCCAAAACTTTTGGTTCTCCCCCTTCGATTATTGCCATGCAGGAATTGGTAGTTCCCAGGTCAATGCCTAAAATCTTTGCCATAATATTTTTTTAGTTAATTGTTTAATTGATTATTAGTTTGATTATATTAAATTTTTTATTGTTAATTCTATGCATGAAATTTCCAAATCCTAAATCCTAATTTCTAAACAAATTCCAAAACCTAAATTCCAAACTTTTTTGTCGTCCTGAACTGGATTTAGGATCTCATATGTCATTCTGAGGAACGAAGTGACGAAGAATCTCGGGATCCTTCGCTTCTCTCAGGATGACACCTTTTTATCATTAATTATTTTAACTATTTATTATTCGTTTGTCATTTGGTCAGAGCTTGGTATAACGATTCTCCTTCCCTGTAATAAATCATTTCCAATATATGTATATAAAATATTATGTAGCAACTTATCTTGATTATTTGATTCCCAACCTAAATCCATATCTTCCTTACCCACAAAGTTTGTGCACTCATGACCATTTTTGATAATTAACTTATGTTTTGTTTGTAAAACCTCGGGATACAAAGTGGAAACAACCAAACGTCCAGAAACTAAGCGCAATTGAAATTGAAATGGCGTCATCTTTGGAACGTAAAAAATTATATCGTTTATAATGACTTTAGTTTTTGGTAAACTTATTGATTCTATAAAAGTATCAATAATGAGTGTTTGATAACCTGTTTTGCTTATTTCTAACCTCTCTTTGTTAGCAACGTTTCCTAGGTCAGCAAATCCATATTCTAAGACTTCGACATCACTATCTGAAAACACCACATGTGCAGTTCCGCTTTTGTGAAAGGTAATATGGTCGATTTTTCTATCTAAAGTAGAAATATTAAAAGTCTTGTCTCGGATAATATTACCCTTTGACATGACTTTTCTCTGTGATGGTATATAAATTATGTCACCTTCATTTCTCTTAATTATAATCTTACATATTTTATAAAACTGATTTCCATACTCTATTAATACATTGTACTCTTGATAATTATTTTTCTTCTTCATATTTTTAAACTTTTTCCGATTCTTCTGCTTTATTCTTTGTTAAAACCATAAAAAATGGTTCGCCCCACCTTTCACACTCACTATGTTCGCTAAGTATCTCTTCGCTTATATCATTTTCTTTCAAAAACTCCTTTAATTCGTTGCCAGTAAAAACTTGTTTATCAAAACCATATTTGGACAAATCTACTTCCTTTGCACCTTTAACGGGGGTATATATTTCTCCTATTATTATCCTACCATCATCTTTAATGACTCTTGCTAATTCTTTGAAAATTTTACTAAATCCTAATGTTGTTACTGATGTACCGTCAGGCATTTTTTCCGGGATATTCTTAAAACCACTTAAAACATTCAAAGCCCAAATTTCATTGGCAGTTTTGTCTTTTAAAGGTAATTTGTTTAAATCACCTGCCACAGCCGCCCCTCTTTCTCTTAATCCAATATCCTCCATCCCCTTTAATTCTTCAAGGTTGCAATCAATGGCAACGTAGCTTGCACCATCATCTATTTCGCGGTCCAATTTATCAGAAAGTATAAAGGATGGGGCCAAACCAGGCCCTATTTCAATTATAACTTTTCCTTCTTTTTTGCCCTCTACTACATCTGGTCTTGATTCTATATTATTATTCATATTTTTAACTTTTTACTTTATATCGCTCTATACTATATCAACTCTAATTGTCATCCTGAACCTTGTCCTGAGCCTGCCGAAGGATGATTCAGGATCTCTATTTGAGATTCCGAAACCAGTTCGGAATGACAGTAATTAAACTTGGATACTTAGCTGCTTACCAACTTATCACTTACTGCTTTCATAAAATCTTTCACAACTTCTTCTTGCTCATATGCCAGCTTCAACTTCAATAAATCATTATTTAATTCAAACCATTTAAAATCTGACAATTCTTTTTCCTGCAACTTTATTTTACCTGAGATTGTACCGTAAAAATACAGCACCCGCGAATGATAACCTTTTCCCTTATAATAATATGATTTAAAATATTGCAATTTCTTTATTTTACAATTCAGTTCCTCTTTTATCTCCCTTTTGATTGCTTCTTCCGCCGTTTCTCCCGTTTCACAACCGCCGCCGGGAAAAGACCAACAGTCGGGAAATTCTTTCTGCGTTTTTGCTCTTTTAACCAAAAGTATCTGCTTTTTATTGTTAGTAACGATTAAGTCTGCCGGGTTATTTAATTTCATTTTTGACTTATCTTAAACAAATAGTTAACATATTTATAACAGAAGGAGGGTTAGTATGGATAAAGTAAAGAACATGTCGGAAAGATTCTGTTTATGGAAACTGGCTGAAGCATTTGTCTTCTGTCTGCTTCTGGCATTCATCATAGCTTTGGCCTTTGCCATGACGCGATTTTCAACTCGGGAAACAGCAGAATATTTCGCAGTTCCTTTCATGTCTATTGTGTCTCTTGGAGCTTTTGTGTTCTGGAAAATAAAGGATTCATTGTCCAAGACATTTCGCCGTAAAAATTAGTTTTTTACGGCGATTTTTATTTTAAACAGCATCAAGGTAAAAATCTTATAGCTTTCATTCAGATTAACAGGAAAAAACTCTAAACCGGAATTATTTAATTTCATCTTGACTTTTTTTAAAAATTTGCTAATATTAAATATTCTAATAAATTGAAGGGGGGGTCAGTGATAGTGCGAAAATTACCATTTCTCTTCTGGCAGATTATGTTTTTGTTTGGGTTATCATGGGTTGTAATGTCTTCAATAAATATCAGTCATTTTGCGGCAACCCTGGGATTTAGCAGCGCAGGCATAATTTTTGCCATTTGGAGCGCAGTTATACTTTATCGAACCTTTAAATAGTATCTTGTTTTTCCCCTCTCTGGGCCTTGCCATTATTTAAACAGAGGTAAAATATTGCTTCTGGTGGATAAGCTGCCGCAGAGAGGGGCATTTTTTTATTTTAAAGTTCACAACTTCAAAAGCGCTAACTTTTTTTCCGGGTTTCTTTTTCAACCTTTCTTTTTTTTAATATCATAAAAAAACTTTCTTTATCTTGCGGCAATTTCAGACTTATCTTGACATCTTTCGCGGAATTTGATTAACTGTTTGAAATGTTCTTTTTTTCAGTCTATTTCTTTAGGGGGAAAAAATATGTTAAAAGCCGTAATTGTTTTTGTTTTTGTTCTGCCAACGATAGTTTTTAATATCAATAGTAGTGGCATCGAAAAACTGTCGTTTGCCTGGAGAATAGTTTTTGCTGTCCTCTTAATCTGCTGCTGGTTCATCTGCCATAACCTTGATAAATTCAACAAGTGACAAAAAATTTCACCAATCCGCTGTTTTCAAGCGGATTTTTTTTAAAATTGCCTAATTTTTTGATTTTTTTGACTTGCCCTTCGGGCCGGGATATAATCCTTCACACTGTTCTTTCCCGCACGCATAAGGGCTTTCGTAACGACCCGCCTTTTGGCAAATTATTTTATTATTAAAGCCAACTGGCGGGCTTTTTTATTATATTACCGATCGCATTATCGTCATAATCGCGTAGCTTTTAACCACCATCAACTGATTAAAATTTTGAAGCAAATCCAGAACTCTCTTACTTATCCCCTTGACCGATTCATACATTCTGTTATAGATATTTCAAAGAAAGGAAAAAAATATGTATGACCCCGAACAAGAAGCTATAAATCAACAAGCATGCGGCAACTGCACCCGAGCTTATGAAAAAGATGGCTGCCAAAAATGCCCCGAACATTTGAAAGAACAAAACGAAATTCCATCAAACGACAATTGATTGTACATTAATCAAAGGAGTGAAAAATGACTGAAAAAGATCAGAACATTACGGTGTTCAACAGTCTAAGCATCAAAGAATATGTCTTTTTTTCATTCTTACCTTTCGCTCTTATCGTTGGTGGTCTTTACTGCCATAAGTTTTTACTCATTTTCTTTGGTCTTATTTTGGAGGGACTCTACACTTTTTGTTTTATACTGAGTCAAATCACCAGAAAAAAACCGCTTTTCTACGACCATGAAAATGGAAAGTGGTCATTCAATATCATTCGGCATTTCATCGGCCTACTGCTCAAGTAGGCCTTCTTTTAAGACAATTTTAAATTGTAAAAAACAGTTATCTTTTTGACTTTTTTCCTTTAACCTTAACTTTGATTGTTTTGGTTTTGGCTTCCGGCGCTTTGGGGACAACGATTTTTAGCATGCCTTCATGGGATTCGGCCTGTGCCTTTTCACCGATAACGTGAGCAGGCAAAGCAACCGAACGGTAAAAACTGCCCTGCCGGATTTCTTTTCTATAATAATTTTTTTCATCGACTTCTGATTCCTTTTTACTTTCGCCTTTAACCGTCAAAACGTCATTTTCAATCGAAACGTCAACATCTTCCGGATTTACTCCCGCCAAAGGCGTTTGAACATAAACATTGTCCTTGTCCTGATAAACATCGACTGCCGGCGTAAATCCCTGGCCGGCTGATTTTTCGAAAGTTTCGAGCCATTTGCCCATGTCCTCAAATGGTTCGCCGCCTAAAAAAGGTGTCCATTTTATAATTGCCATAAGTTTATTCTCCTTAAAAATTGCCAGTTGGTATTTTTTGGTTTACCCTGACAATTTTATTAATATTTTATTTATTAAAATTTTAAAATTCCAAAATCATCAGCCAAAGGCAGATCCGCCTCTGGCGGAAAATGCCAAACAAAATTTTAAATGTTAATTTCCAAATTTTCAACAAATCTCTCCGTCTCTTAATTTAATCTTACACCATTAGCCATTAACTCTAAGCCGTGGGCTATTTCGCCACTTTCACTTTCGCTGCCTGAATCACTTTTTCATGCAATTTGTAGCCCGGTTTTACTTCTTCTATTATCTGACCGGCCGGAATGCCTTCTTTCACTTCCTCAGCCACGGCTTCATGCATGGCCGGATCGAATTTTTCACCGACTGTCCTGATCTCTTCAATACCCAGATTTTTCAGCATATCCTTAAGCTGCCTTTTAATGCTAAACACTCCCTTTACCCATTCCGAATTTTCCAGCTCTTTAGGCAGATGTTTCCTGGCTTCCTTAAAATTGTTAAGAATCGGCAAAAGTTCCAAAATCAAACCGGCGTTGGCGAATTTTACCAAATCGATAAATTCTTTTTCCTTTTCCTTTTTGTAATTGATGTAATCCGCCTTGGCGCGTTTCCAGCCGTTCAGATATTCTTCCGACTTTTTCCGGCATTCTTCAAGCTGCCTTAAAGTATCGTCTTTGAATTCATTTTTTTCTTTTTTTTCTTCGGGTTTTGGTTCAGTCATATTAAAAGTATAATTCGGACTTATAAACTTTCCATTAATTCTGACGAATATTTGATCAGGGCCAGGTTTTTTTTATAATTCATCCTCACCGGCCCCAAAAGTCCCAAAATGCCGTTTTCATTTTTGGATCTGTATTTAACGCAGATGGTGCCGCAAAAGCTGCCGAAAGGATTGTTTTTTCCCAGAAAAATTTCGGGTTCGCTGTTTATGTCGTTAAAAATTTTATTGATCGCTTCATCTAGATGATCAACAACTTCGGAAATATTGTAAACTCTTTCCCGCTGGGAAAATTCCGGCTGGGAAAAAAGATTTGCCAGCCCGGTATAAAAAAAATTGCTGTCGGAAAATCCCAAAAAAACCGCCAGCCGTGAAAATTCCGCCAGTTTTTTTGCCAAATCCTTCTTTCCGTTTTTTTGCGCCGTCAGCAAACCGCTTTTTGATTTTTTATCCAGTTCTTTTCCCGAAAGCAGATGTTTAATGTAATACTGGTAACCCTTTTCGGTCGGAATCCTTCCGGCTGATGTATGCGGCTGGAAAATATAGCCGTCGTTTTCAAGAACTGCCATTTCATTTCGTATTGTCGCCGGAGACAAATTAAAAAATCTGCTGCCGGCAACAGATTTTGATCCGACCGGCTCGGCTGTTTCTATATGATGCAAAATTATTGATTCTAAAAGCTGTTCCTGCCTTTTCTCCATAAATAATGATTATTTTTTGGTTAGCACTCAAAACGTATGAGTGCTAATTCTATTGTATTAATTAAAAGTGGGCTTGTCAAGAGTATACCTGATAATCATAAAAAACCGGCTGTTTTAAAGCCCGGCCGAGAGTGGCACACCATTGCCACCGGAAATATCTGTTCCTTTTAACATAATAACCGACATTACAAGTTGACAAAAAATACAAAGTTATAAGATTACAGAAATTCTGTTGTGCCACGTCCAAAATATAACAAGGAGGAACGATAATGGCGTTACTGGAAATGAAGTTGGGCGGAGGATATATGATGTACTGGGAAGGCCGATTGTTATTCTGAGCTATGAAGACAGAATTTTGCCGATCCTGGCCGGGAATGCAGAAGCTTTTGCCATTGCCAATGGCTTGGAAAAAGTCGAAATGCCGCGCCCGATGACCCATGACCTTATTGTTCTTATTTTGAAAGGTTTTCATACCAGCCTGCAATCAGTGCGGATTTACAAGCTGGAAGGCGGAACCTTTTACGGCTACCTGATACTCCGGCAAGAAACAAACGGCAACGATGACCTTGTCATCAAGATCGACTGCCGGCCAAGCGATGCCATTGCTCTGGCGGTTCGAATGAACTGCCCCATTTTTTGCGAAAAACAAGTCCTGGAAGTCGCCGGCCAAGACAACAATTTACAACCGGCAGACGGAGATGAGGAAGAAGAAGACTTCCTCGAATAGCTAAAAACAGCTAGGGAGCCACGCACCCTTTTTTTGTGACTCCATAAGTTAAATGAAAAAAATTTTACTTTTGGCAGGAACGGCGGGGAAAGTATTGCCATTATCTTCTTAAAGCTTCCACCGGATCAAGTTCAGAAGCTCTTTTGGCCGGCCACAGGCCGAAAATAAGCCCCAGAGCTACGGAAAACCCGCAGGCCAAGACAACAGACAACGGTGTAATTATAAAACGCCAATTCAAGCCCTGGCTTGTCGCGCCGACATAGATCAAAAATGAGAATAGAATACCGATTAAAATTCCCAGTACGGCGCCGGCAAAAGTTACGGCAACGGCTTCAAACAAAAACTGCAACAAAATATCTTGTTTTGACGCTCCCACTGATTTTCTTAAACCGATTTCATAAGTCCTCTCCGCGACGGACACGTACATTATGTTCATAATGCCGACTCCGCCCACGATAAGCGAAATTCCCGCTAAAGCTATAAGCAAAAGAGTAATGGCGCCAAAAACAGTATCCAGCATATCCAATGCTTCCTGCATAGTAATGACCGCAAAATCGTCTTTGTCTTTGTCATTTCCGGAAATATTATGGCGATCCCGTAACAGCATAGTTATTTCATCAGCAGTGGCTTTGGCCATCGAATTGTCCTCTACCTTAGCCAAAATGAATGAAACATAGTCAACGCCCATAATTTTTTTCTGCAAAGTGCTCAACGGAAGAAAAACTAAATTATCTCGGTCGAAAAAAGCCCCGCCTCCCTGCTCTTCCATTACACCGATTACTTCAAATTTCAATTTTCCGATTTTGACTGATTTTCCGACCGCGTCACCGGGACCGAAAAGATCGCCTTTTATGGCCGAGCCCAAAACGGCAACCTGGGACAAATTGCTTTCTTCGTCTTGACTGAAAAATCTGCCTTCGCCCACTTCGCTGGGATCCAGGTCAATAAATGACGCGGAAGATCCGAAAAGCATTCCTTGTTTGTTTTCCCCCTCAAAAGAAACGATTTCCTGACCTAAAATGGCGGAATAACTGGATATGACATTGGGTAGTTTTTCAATTGCCTCGGCATCTTCGAATTTAAGCGTAGTTACAGTGATTCCCTGAACCATTCCGACAGCGTTTTCCGATGAAGTGTGCTTGGTGTTCGGGACTTTTACCTCGATTTCAATAAAATCCGTGCCAAATGCTTCAAGCTCGGACAGCACCAGTCCCTCAAGCCCTTTACCGGCAGACATTACGATTATTACGGCGGAAATTCCGATGACAATGCCAAAAATCGTCAAAAAACTCCTTATCTTGTTTTTTTTAAGCGCGTCCAAAGAAATTTTTAAAATATTGAAACCCGACATGATCGATAATTTATTGCATTATGATGTAACCGTTTTTACAGTGTTAAGAAGAAAAAAAGAAATGAACTTTATTTTACTACCTTATCAGCTTTACTTACAAAATCACCGTAACAACTTTCGGATTCTTGGGCTTATTGTGCATTGTTCGCAGGGCCAGAAAAACAACCGCAAGGGACTTAAACGCATCAACGAAAAATAATTCTTTGCCACTTGCGTCTTTTTTTTCACATACCCTTATTTTACCAAGGGTTTTGCACTTACTCATTGAATTCAGCTGGGGTGGTATTGACTTTTTTCTCAAAATATGCTATATATTAAATAATTTCCACTAAAACCACCGCTCTTTATAATAAGCCACAATTCAGGCAAAGAAAGGAATATGGACATGGACAATGTATTAATGTTGAAATTAACAATATTATTATGCTTTGGACTTCCGACCGCAATTTACCTGATTATTTGCGGTTGGTATGACTTAATAAAAAAATGAGTCAAAACAAATAAACCAGCACTCTCCACCGCGGGAGTGCTTTTTCATTCATATCTTAAAGCTTCAATAGGATCCATTTTCGCCGCCCTGAATGACGGATAAATGCCGAAGACCAATCCGACCAAAACGGAAAATCCCGTTGCCAGAATCAGCGAAAATACGCTTATTATCAGATCCCAGTCGTAATTTAAAATTTTGGCAGTAAAGGCAATGGCAAAGGATACCAATGCTCCCACTATTACTCCTGCAATACCGCCGCTTAAAGAAATAACCACTGTTTCCGTAAGGAATTGCATCATTATATTTTTGGGTCGCGCACCGATTGCTTTTCGCAATCCGATTTCCTTGATTCTTTCATTTACCGCCACCAGCATAATATTCATAATCCCCACACCGCCAACAATTAATGACAAAGCGGCTATTGCCGCCAAAAAATAGCTTAATGCCGAAGTCACGGTTTTTAAAACATCCATTGCCTGATTGGCGCTGCGCACGGAAAAATCGTCCTGTGAAGGATCGGAAATGTTATGCCGTTCCCTTAATGTCAGGGCAATTTCTTCCTTTGTCTGTTCGATGTTTTTTTCGTCGTCTATCTTGGCTCTTATAAACGATACGTGGTTTATTCCCAGGAGTATCTTCTGGGCGGTTGTCAGCGGAATAAAAACCTGATCATCCTGATTTTGAAAGCTTACCACACCCCTTTTTTTCATTACTCCGATAACCTTGAACATTTCTTTTTTAATTTTTACATTCTCGCCTAAAGGATCGGCTCCCAAAAAAAGATCATCGGCGACCTGGCTGCCCAGGACCACGACTCTGGCCAGTGATTTTTCCTCGTCAAATGAAAAAAATCTTCCTAGCTCCACTTCGGCGTCTTCAACAGAATTGTAATTATAAGTCGTTCCGTTAAAGGAAGTATCGGTGTTTCTGTTCTGCCAGGAAATAGTTGCCGTTCCCCGGACATATGCCGCGGCATCGATTATATGAGTAACATTTGATTTTTCCATTAAAGCCAGCGAATCCTCGTATTTAAGCGTTGTAACAGTTATTCCCATAACCGCTGCCGGCGGACCGTTTTCATCCGAAGCTCCAGGAAACACGGCTATCAGATTCGAACCGACCCCCTTTATCTGATTTAAAATCAGACTCTGCGCTCCGGCGCCCACCGACATAATAATGATAACCGAAGAAATGCCGATCACCATTCCTAAAAGAGTAAGAAAGGTGCGGATCTTATTTGTTCTTAAATTTTCCAGCGAATCTTTTATAGTATAGTAAAGGGTCATTGCTTGTATAATAAATTCCGCCCGTTCATTTCTTGGTATCCTGACAGCTTATTTAAAAAGCCCGTCGGACGCTTTTTTCCGGTCGGCGACCATTTCATCGGAAATTATTCTTCCGTCTTTTAAATGGATTATCCTTTTGGCATGCCTGGCCGTATCATGTTCGTGAGTTACTAAAATTATGGTTTTGCCGTTATTATTCAATTTTTCCAGAATCTCCATAATTTGCGATCCGGATTTACTGTCCAAATTACCAGTCGGTTCATCGGCAAAAATTACTGCCGGGTCATTTACCAAGGCCCTGGCTATGGCCACCCGCTGTTTTTCACCGCCCGAAAGCTGGCTGGTCCTATAATCGGACCTGTGCTCAAGATTAACTGATTTAATGGCAGTGTCTGTTTTTTCTTTTTTTTCTTTTTCACCGGCAATATCCGAATAAACCAGCGGCAGTTTTACGTTTTCAAAAACCGTTGTCCTGGGAAGTAGATTAAAAGCCTGAAAAACAAAACCGACTTTCTGATTGCGGTTACGGGCAAGTTTGTCATCATCAAATTCAGAAACATTTTCGCCAGCAAAAAGGTATTTTCCCGAAGTTGCCGTGTCAAGAAAGCCAAGAATGTGCATCAAAGTCGATTTACCCGAACCGGACGGACCCATAATAGCCACAAATTCTCCGGCGTTAATTTTAAAATTAAGCCCGAAAAGTACCGGCGTCACTATGGCTTCTCCGTATTGTTTTTTTAAATCGACTACTTTTATCAATTCCATAAGTGTTTGTGTAATAAAAAAATAACGCTGCCAGTTAAATTTTAAATTATTAGTTTTTCCGGAAAACCGACTGGTCTAAAATATTTATTTCCGGCACGATTTCGGTTTTGGTTATGGTCGGCAAGGGATAATCCCAGTTTACTGAAGCTGACTTTGTTTCCAATGAAGAAAAATCTTCTAAATTCAAAAAACTTATGCCTGATATATTGCTGCCGGAATAAAGGACGACATAAAATCCCACCAGCCAAAAATTATAGGCGGAATTATTTTTGACTTGAAAACGGCTCTGACTCACGTTATATCTGCCGCTGGAGCTTAATTTGCCGGCAGGTAAAAAATTTATATCATTAAATTCGAATTTCATTTTTTCTGACGAAATTTTCTGAAAATCATCAATGCGACGCCAGTTTATATCGGATACGCTTATCATCAAATCGCCCGGGGAAAATTTTTTCTCCACGCCAAAAGCGGCAATATATTTTTCTTGTCCGGGCAATATAAAACTGTTGCCTTCGGAAATGACATCAGCTCCGGAAACAAACTGGTAATGAAAATTTTCTATCTGCCATTCTTTATTCGGATTTCTTATTACCGCCGCCAGGTCATATTTGCCGTTGGAAGAACGAATCACCTCAAGAGCCAGCTGTTCAATATTTTGCAGCTTGTTTTTTTCATGAAAAAAATTGTAATTTACCAGATCTTTGTTTAATTCTTTTAACATCAAGCTGTGCGGCTCTGCCTGAATCAATAGAAGAACGACCGCATAAATAGCAGAAATTCCAAGCAACAAAACATCCAGGACAATCAATAAAATAATAAAAATTTTTTTAATCCTAAGCTTATTGCTTACATACCAGTAGCCCAATTTTAACTGCCATCCGGACAGCTGACTGCCTTCAGATTGTTTTAACATAAGTAAAATATTTATTATTCTTTAGCATAACATATCAGACTTAATTTTTAAAATGACTCAAAAAGAAATAAAGTTGAAATCCTTGTTCAAATGTGCTATTATATAAAGGCATTATAAACTAGAATAAATTGCAATTTTTTATATAAAATTAGCTAAAAATAGTGAAAAATTTTAATGGAAAATAACCATTTTTTTCTTTATGTCAAAAGTTATATCAAAAAATCAGAAAATGGCCAAAAAAGACTCGGGATATGATGCCAAACATATTACTGTTCTGGAAGGATTGGAACCGGTAAGAAAAAGGCCCGGAATGTACATTGGCAATACTGCATCCGAAGGATTGCATCATTTGGTGTGGGAAGTCGTTGACAACGGTATCGATGAAGCCATGGCGGGATTCTGTACTGAAATGGAAGTGGAACTTCTGCCAAATCATCAGGTGCGTATAACCGACAACGGACGAGGTATTCCGGTCGATATTCACAAACAGACAAAAAAATCCGCCCTGGAAACGGTCATGACCAAACTGCACGCCGGGGGAAAATTCGGCGACGGCGGATATAAGGTATCCGGCGGCCTTCATGGGGTCGGCGTGTCTGTGGTTAACGCATTGTCGGAATACATGCGCGCCGAAGTCAGAAGGAACGGCAAACTCTGGATGCAGGAATATAAAAAAGGCAAACCGCAACGAAATGTCAGACCCGTAGGCAAGGCAAAAAATACCGGGACAACGATTATTTTTCAGCCGGATCCGGAAATTTTTTCGACTTTAAACTTCGACTGGCAGACAATATTAAATCATTTAAGGCAGCAGTCTTATCTGACAAAAGGGCTGACAATCAAGGTTATAGATTCACGAGACAAAAAAAACGGCAGTCTCTATGTTTTCCATTTTGAAGGAGGCATTGCCTCGTATGTCAGGCATCTGAATCATCATTGCGAAAAAAAGCATGATAGTATTTTTTATGTAGAAAAAGAAATTGATGACTCAAAAGTGGAAATTGCCGTTCAGTATACGAACGAATTCAAGGAAACGTTACTTGGTTTTGCCAATAACATCTACAATCCTGAAGGAGGCATGCATATTGCCGGATTTAGAACGGCAATTACCAGGACCCTGAATAACTATGCGAAGAAAAAAGAGATATTAAAAGAAAAAGATGATTCGTTAACCGGAGACGACACACGCGAAGGTCTGACTGCAATCGTTTCGGTAAAAATAAGAGAACCGCAGTTTGAAGGACAAACCAAGGCCAAACTTGGCAATGCGGAAATCAAGCCGATTGTCGATGCGGTAATGTCTGAGCACCTGGCGACATTTCTGGAAGAACATCCGAGGGATGCCGAAAACATTTTGGGTAAATGTTTACTGGCCCAAAAAGCCAGAATAGCCGCACGAGCCGCCCGCGATACGGTGTTAAGAAAAGGCGCCCTGGAAGGCTTTACTCTCCCGGGAAAACTTGCCGATTGTTCTTCACGCGATGCTACGGCAACCGAGCTTTACATTGTTGAAGGCGATTCGGCCGGCGGCTCTGCCAAACAGGGAAGAAGCCGTGAATTTCAGGCAATTCTGCCGTTGCGGGGGAAAATTTTAAACGTGGAACGCGCACGTTTGGATAAAATGCTTGCCAACAACGAAATCCGCGCCTTGATAATAGCGTTGGGCACCAATATCGGCGAACAATTTGACATAAGCAAATTAAGATACGGCAGGATTATAATAATGACCGACGCGGATGTTGACGGGTCTCATATCAGAACGCTGCTTTTGACTTTTTTTTACCGCCATTTGCCGGATATAATAAAACAAGGGCATCTTTTCATTGCCCAACCGCCTCTTTATCAGGTAAAAAAAGGCGGCGAATCGCGCTATGCTTACAGCGATGAAGAACTTGAAAATGTCAAAATAAGATTTGAAACGGCAGCCAAAAGCAAGACAGTCAAAAAAGAAGCAGCAGCCGAAGCAGCCGCCGAAAGCCCGACTGAAGAAGGCGTCGGTGAAACAGAAAATATCGGCGGCGTAAAACTTAATATTCAGCGATACAAAGGTTTGGGAGAAATGAACCCCCAGCAGCTTTGGGAAACAACAATGGATCCCAAAACACGAATCATGAAGCAGGTCACAATAGATGACGCCCAAGCTGCCGATGATATTTTTGACATATTAATGGGTGCTGAAGTTCTGCCAAGAAAAAACTTCATTCAAACTCACGCCAAGACAGTCAAAAATCTGGATATATAGTATAATTTACGTATTGACAACAAATATTCAATTATTAAATTAACCGGCTTTATCGGCCGGTTTTTTAATCAACTAAATACCCACTTCCCGGGTTCTAAAATCACGGCTGGCTAATGCTAATTATGCTATAATAAAATTATGGCTAATGCCGGAAAAAAAATAAAAGGCGGGATTCTTTTTACGATCGGCTTTTTTTTATCTCCACTGTCGTGGTGGAATGACGCCTTTATCAATCTGCCGATTGCCTTTTTTTTCGGCTGGCTTTTCAGCCTGATTTCGGAAAAACTTTTTACTCCGATGATAATAATTTCTTATTGGCTGACCAATGTTTTGGGTTTTTTGCTGATGCATTTAGGCGCTAAAGACATGCTAGTTGGAGCGGACAAGAAAAAAACAAAAAAAGAAATGGTTAAAATTTTAATTACTTCCATAATATATACCCTGCTGATTCTGGCTTTGATCAGATTCGGCATACTTGGATTTCGTTTTCAGCTCGATTGATATTGCCATTTCAAAACAAGAAAAAAATTCTTGAAGCCATTAAAAAATCTTAAAAAGCAAAAACCCCCAGATTACAGTTTTGCTCTTCCTTTTGGAAGTAGCTTAACTCTGGGGGAATGATTCATGCCTACTTTTCGGTGGCGCCGGTTTATCCGAGGATCAGCTGATCCCCGGCCGCGTGAATTCCGGAAGCACCGGTGCACTTTCTTTGCGTCTCTGCGTCTTCTGCCGCCTGCCCGGCCTTGGTGATGTGCACTATCCATAAATAAGGTTCGGGAACCTGGCCGCCTAGTCGAACGCATTCGCTCTTCATCATATCGATGGGTCTCATATCGGTCCGGTCAATCAATCCCTGAACGATGGACGCCGACTGGCGAAAAAGAAGGGGGTAATCGCCGGAACATTCGGCCACCACGATGGGCTTCCCTTCGCTTTCGAGTTCTTCACATAAATATGAACTTTCGGCGGCCGGTGAATCTTCTGCAGACATTGCCAATTGTGACACCAACGCGTGGTGCGCCACGGCGATGTTCGGGAAAAAAGCTATCGCTATCGCCGATATGGCCATGGCCAAGAACAACATTATTGTGGTACTCTTCATACTCTTTTCTCCTTTCTTACTTTCCGTACCAACCGCAAATATTGCATCCCTCCTTTCTTTTTGGATTAAATTAGTAAAGTTCTAAATATTTTAAATGATAATATCACTTTTGCTAAATTTTGTCAAATCGAGAAGAATAAACTATAATAAAAATTACATTTTCTGTTCCGAAATCCAGAAGTATAGTTAAAAAAGGACTCGGAAAAATGAAATTTCCGAGTCCGAGTTGTCCGAGTTGATTAACCCATGTTATTGGGAGGTCCGAAAATAGTCGTCCGCAATTTGCGCGGTTGCGGTTGCATTGATTGCTTCGGCATCCTCAGACTTTGGTTTGAAACAGGATTCTTACCGGTTTCAGGATTCTTCGATGCCGGAACACTTTTTTTTTCTGCTGCCATACTCTTACCTCCTTGGTCCCCCAAAATTCAAAAAACCATTACCCCCACTCTATAATTAAAAATAAACGGACGTCAAGCCCTTGACAAAATAAACTGTCTTTTCTATAATAAAACTATAAATCAAAAGTCCCTTCGGGGCTTTTTAAGATTCAAAAATTACTAAATTTAAGAAAATATGAGTATTATCAATAAAATTTCCACTTACATCAAACAATCACGCACTGAATTGAAAAAAGTCATCTGGCCGAGCAAAAAGGAAACTTTGAATCATACGCTGCTTGTCATCGGTATCAGTTTAGGCGTGGCTTTATTTTTGGGGCTAGTCGATTACATTTTAACGTTAGGTTTTGAACAAATTTTAAACATATAAAACTGACGCAAATAATCACCTAAACATATGCCAAAACAAGTTGTTCAAAGAGGCAGGCGCTGGTACGTTATTCACACATACTCCGGCTACGAAGAAAATGTCAAAAAAAATCTGGAGCAAAGAATTGAATCAATGGATATGGAAGAAAAAATATTCAACGTTTTAATTCCCACTGAAAAAAAGATAAAGATTAAAAACGGTAAACGAAAAATAGTGACCGAAAAAATTTTTCCGGGTTATGTACTTGTTGAAATGGTGGTTGATGACAGTTCCTGGTATGTCGTCCGCAACACTCCCAATGTAACCGGGTTTATCGGCACGGCCACCACGCCTACCCCCATTTCCGAAGAAGAAATCAAAAATCTGCAAAAAAGGATGGGAGTTGAGGAGCCGAAATACACCATTGATGTTTCCGTAGGCGCGCCGGTAAGAATCATTGACGGACCGTTTAAAGGTTACGAAGGCAAAGTATCGCACGTTGACGACGCCAGAGGCAAAATAAAGGTATTGGTGTCCATGTTCGGCCGTGAAACGCCGGTTGAACTTGACTTTTTGCAGGTGAAAAAGATTTAAAATTAGATTTAACGGCAGACGGCTTATGAAAAAAGCTGATGGTAATTGACAAAATCCCCAAAAGTACTAAAATAATCTAGAATTTAGAAATTAGAATTTAGGCTTAAAACACTTATGGCTAAAAAGATAAAAACAATAATCAAACTGCAGCTTCCGGCAGGACAGGCCACGCCGGCTCCCCCGGTCGGTCCGGCTTTGGGACAACACGGCTTAAACATTGCCGAATTTTGTTCCAAATTCAATGAAAAAACCAAACAGATGATGGGCGACATTATCCCGGCCGAAATAACTGTTTTTGAAGACAGAACTTATAGTTTCATTTTAAAAACTCCGCCCGCAGCGGAACTTTTGAAAAAAGCCGCTAAAATCCAGAAGGGTTCGGGTAAGCCGCTGACTGAAAAAGTCGGCAAGGTTACCAAAGCCCAGATTAAAGAGATAGCCGAGAAAAAAATGCCCGACCTGAATGCCAAAGACATTGATGCCGCCTGTAAGATAATAGAAGGTACGGCCAGGCAGATGGGATTAGAGGTTACTGAATAAAAAAAGTTGACTGTTTAATGACAGTTGACGTTTAATAATAAACTTTTTGTGGGAGTTCCTTTAGTCAGGGGGCGCTAGAACCACGCAAAGAATTTTTTTATGCCCAGATCAAAAAGATACATTGAATTAAAAAAATTGGTTGACCCCGATAAGGTCTACAAACTTTCCGAAGCGATCCTATTGGCCAAAAAAACCGCCAGGACAAAATTTGATTCTTCCCTGGAAGCACATTTTCGTCTGAACATTGATGCGTCAAAAGGCGAACAGCAGGTCCGAGGAGGCGTTATTCTGCCCCACGGTACCGGTAAAACTAAAAAAGTGGCGGCTTTTGTAACTTCCAAATCCGAAGCCGCAGCCAAGGAAGCGGGAGCTGACTTGGTCGGCGGGAAAGAGCTGATTGATAAAATCAAAACCACGCAAAAAATAGAATTTGAAGTCGCCGTGGCAGAACCGGAATTGATGAAAGACCTGGCTGTTATCGCCAAAATTTTAGGGCCCAAAGGCTTAATGCCTTCTCCGAAAAACGAAACTGTCGCCAAGGACATTAAAAAAGCCGTCGCGCAGCTTAAAGGCGGAAAAGTAAATTTTAAAAATGACGATACGGGAAACATACATCAGATATTCGGCAAAACCTCGTTTGAAAACCAAAAATTGGAAGAAAATTTCAAAGCGCTATATGATGCCGTAAAAAAAGCCAAACCATCGGGCATTAAGGGAAATTACCTTGCCAATGTCAGTATCAACGCCACTATGGGACCGGGTATAAAAATATCTGTGGAATAATGATTTAAATTTTTAATAAAAAGACGACACGTCAGTGTCGTCTTTTTGATACCGAATGATACCAAAAATCTCCCATTAATTAAACAGTATGATAGTACATATTATCATACTGTTTACTGTTTGCAAACAATACGCATTGGCCGAAATTCAAAGTCATATCTTAAAAAAGAGGGCCGGGCCATAATTAAAAAGGAATAAAAAAATTTTCCAACCTTTGAAATTTTGCGCAGTAATTGAGCAATTCCTGTAAACCCTCAATTTTTTGAACAATTTCCGGTTCGGATTCAAAAATAAAAAGGCGGATAGGTTTTCTTGTTTAGTTTGCTTACGACAGTTTTTTTTGTTAAGATTATTACTGCTATAAATACTAATTACAACTAACTTATGGCTTTAAATCAAAAAAAATATCGACCTACTTGGGATGATTATTTTATGGCTTTGGCAAAAATTGTCGCCACTCGCAGTACCTGTGACCGTTTACATGCAGGTGCGGTTTTGGTAAAAGATAAAAGAATAATCGCAACAGGTTATAACGGTTCACCGAAAGGATTAAAGCATTGTGACGATGTTGGACACTTACTAGAAGACGGCCACTGTGTGCGTACGATTCATGCTGAACATAATGTCTTGCTCCAAGCGGCAATCCAAGGATCAACCAGCACAGCCGGTTCAACACTTTACTCACTCTATAATCCTTGCATTCACTGCGCAAAATATGTAGTGGCTTGCGGAATTAGAAGAGCAGTTATTGGCAAAATTTATCGCAACGACAAGTCAGTTGATTATCTTCGCGAAGCAGGAATTGAAGTTGTAATTTACGAAGAAAATCCTATCTGGTCACATGAAATTCAAAACTTATTTGCTAAAGATATTCAAGAAAAAGTAAATGAAGGCAAAATAAAAATGACAGGAAAGGTTTAAATGTATAAACTGTATTTATGAAGGCCTATTTCAATATAGTAAACCAAGTCTTAACAACAGGTGTTAAAAAAATGCCACGCCAGGGTGTCGAATGTTTAACCATAGCCGGGGCATTATTTGAACACGATATGTCATTAGGTTTTCCTCTCTTGACTACAAAAAAAGTTCCTTTACGCCTTGTGGCAACGGAGTTAGAATTTTTTATAAAAGGAATTACCGACAAGCAATGGCTGCTTGACCGCAATAATCATATTTGGGACGAATGGGCTAGTCCGGTTAAAGTTCCATACGGTCATGATGCTGCAACCAAAGAAAAAATGTTTAAAGAAAGAGACCTGGGGCCAATTTATGGTTTTCAGTGGCGGCATTTTAACGCGCCCTATGTCAGTTACGATACAGATTATACCGGCAAGGGCATGGACCAGTTAAAAGCAATATTGGAAATATTAAAAACCAATCCCAACGATAGAAGAATGATTGTGTCTGCCTGGAATCCGCAGCAGATAAAGCAGATGGCACTTCCTCCCTGCCATTACCAATGGCAGATCACTGTAATTGACGGCAAGCTAAATTTGTTTTGGAGCCAGCGATCAGTAGACACTATGCTAGGTCTGCCGTTTAATATTGCCAGTTATGCTTTGCTTTTGCATCTTTTAGCCAAAGAAGCTAATCTTAAAGAGGGCAAACTGATAGGGTTTTTGGCTGATGTCCATGTTTTTGTTAATCATATTGATGGTGCTAAAGAGCAACTCTCACGAGACCCGGAAAAATACCCTCTGCCGGTAATTTCCACGGAAAAATTTACTTCAATTTTTAATTGGAAAGCAGAAGATACAAAAGTTCTGGATTATCAAAGCTATCCAGCAATAAAATTTGAAATCGCTGTATAAATATGAAATTAATTTTAATGATGGCACAAACAGTTGACGGTATTATCGCAAAGGATTCTCAGCATAACGCCAATTGGACCACCAAGGCAGATAAAAAGTCTTTTTTGGAAGAAACAAAAAAGCACGGCGTTATTATAATGGGCAGCGCAACTTACCTTGCTATCGGTAAAGCCCTACCAGGCAGACTTAATTTTATCTTAAGTTCAGCACCAAAAAAATTTAAAGGTGAAGAAAAACCCGGAGAGCTGGAATTTGTTAACGGACAGCCCAATGAAATTCTACAGATGTTGGAAAAAAGAGGATTTCAATCAGCCGTATTAGCCGGAGGAGCAAGAACTAATGCCGCTTTTTTAAAAAAAAATTTAGTAGATGAAATTTTAATTACAATTGAGCCAAAAATTTTCGGCACTGGCTTAAATTTTACTGAAGGACAAGATTTAGATTTAAATTTAGCACTGATCGAATCACGTAACCTAGGAGATAATACCGTTCAATTAAGATACAAAGTGATCAAATAGTTATAAAGATACTATATACTATTAAAAAATTACACCAAATAAAATGGAAAAAATTATCCTGGGTTTTGTCGGGGAACTGGCTTCCGGCAAAGGAACGGCCTGCAAATATTTAAAAGAAAAATATCATGCCAGCGTCTACCGTTTTTCGACAATCCTGCGCGATATTTTAGACAGACTCTATATAGAACAAAGCCGGAACAATATGCAAAAGCTGTCATTGCAGCTGCGGCAGCTTTTCGGCGACGATTTGCTGGCGTCGGTAATTGCCAAAGACGTCGCCAAAGACTCAAAAACAGTAATTGCCGTTGACGGCGTCAGGCGCTTTCCGGATATAAAATACCTGCAAAAAATGCCTAATTTCCATTTAGTGCATATTTTCGCCGATGAAAAAAGCCGCTACGAAAGAATTATCAGGCGCGATGAAAATTCCGACGATGTTAAAAAAACTTTCGACCAGTTCCATAAAGACGGTATGGCGGAAGCCGAGCAAAGCATCAGAGAAGTCGCCCAAAAAGCCAAATTTAAAATTGATAATAACGGCAGTCTGGATAATCTTTATAAAAATATCGATGAGATTGTCGGCAAAATAAAAGAGCAATGTTAAAAATTAAAATAAAAAAATTACAGAATAACTGCATTGTTCCTTGCTATGCCCATCCCGGAGATGCGGGACTGGACCTATTTTCACTTGAAAATTACAGCTTGAAACCAGGCCAGGCAAAAATATTTTTTCTGGGATTTGCCCTGGAATTTCCAAAAAATTACGTTGCTTTAATAAAAGATAAAGGAAGCCTTGGCAATATCAACAAAATTCACACGCTTGGCGGCGTGTTTGATTCCGGTTATCGCGGCGAATACAACGCCTGCCTTATAAATTTAGGCAAAAAAACATATAATATAAAAAAAGGGCAAAAAATCGCCCAACTGCTGCTTATGCCTGTGACATCGGCCTCATTAAAAATTTCTGCTTCCCTTTCCAAAACCAGCCGCCAGGAAGGCAGGTTCGGCAGCACCGGAAAATATGGAAACAAAAAATAAAATTTATTTAATTGCCGCATCCGCTTTAGCGACTATAATTTTTATTTTGGCGGGATTACTGGTTTTTCTAAAACCAAAACCACCGGCTGATTCAAATCAGAATGTAAATGCCGATATCAATGACACCGTAAACAGCAGCCGACAACTGCCTTTTTCCAAAAGTATTTTTCCCGACGGCGCCGGCAACGGCAATGGTGAGGTTGTTCCCAAAGAAAGAAAAATGTTTGCTGATTATTACGAGATGGAAAAATTGTACTTTAGCCCCGGTACAGCCGTATATCAGGTCCCCTTAAACATAAAAACTGACGTCATTAATTATCGCGACATGTCGCGTAAATTAAATTTAGACCCTATTCAAAATAACCTGGAAAATTACGGTTTTACGGTTATTCCATATCCGTTTGAGCAAAACGACAACTTCGAACAAATCTATGAAACCCTAAATGAAAATGAAATTCCGGTTTTTGTAACCGCCGATACAATTTCCTACGCGAATTTATTGCAGCAGCAAATACTTTTTAAAGAAATTGAGCAGGACGTTTTCTATTCATCGATGTGGCGGGTTACCAAACGGCTTTATGAACGATCCAGATCGAGATTCGATCGGCAAAGACAGGGGCAAAGTATAGCGTCAAACGTAATGTTGGAAGCAGCCAGAACAGAAACAGCTTTTTTCGCCGCCGTTCTGGAAATTTTAAGGCCGAAACAAAATCAGATTAAAGAAGAGTGGGTCACTTCCGGTCTGGGAAAAAAATATTTTTCCGAACTTGAAAGTTCTTACTTTACTTTTGAAATGCCGGAATTATTAAAAAACCAGATTAATAATGAAATTTCCCTAATCAATAAACACAACAGCATAACCAAATCCCCTATCTTTTTATATCCCATCGACTACAGCAAATTCAGCCCCAGCAGCGCCTATTCCTCGTCAGAAAAATTAAAAAATTATTCGTTGGCCGCCAAGCTTTATTCAGAAATCCTGCTGCCGCTTTATTCAGTTGACGATTCATGCCCTCAATGCCTTCTTGACACCGATGACCAACGCATTCTTTTTGTGGCTTCAAATTTAATTGCCCAGGATTTCAGAGACGATAAAGAATCAAGGAACGAATGGCTGAAGATTTACAAAACGCTGTCTTTTTTTAAAGGTTTAGAATACGATTTTACTTATTTACACTATCTGGACGCCTTAATCAGTCTTTTTGGCGAAGAATTCGACGCTGAAAAATTGTTTTCGCCGGACAATCCGGAATTCGAACGCAACGTGTATCTTGTCCAAAACAAGCTCGAAACATACACCTCCATGGAAATTGAAGGCAGCCAGAAAGAAAAACACAAAAAAGGACTAAAACTTCTGCGGTCGCCGTTTTCCGCCGAAAATTATCTGTTTGTAAATTTAATCACTCCGGCTGTTTCTGATTACCTGGGGGATGCCGGAGATAAAAACCTTCCCAAAACCGCCTGCCTGCTGGATTCAAAAACCGTGCGCTGCCTCCCGCGTACGCTCGATATTTTATCCTTGCTCGGTTCACAGGAATCAAGTCAAATTATTTCAGCGGAAAAAGACGATCTTTACAGCGGCTATGATGAAATTCTTGCCCAGCTTAAAAATAAAATATCAACTTTTGACAAATATACCTGGTATGGCAACATTTTCTGGACAACGCTTAAGGATATTAATCCTTATCTTAACTTAAACGATTCTGGTTATCCCACATTTATGTCCAATTCCCTCTGGCAGAAAAAAAATCTTAACATGGTTTTGGCCTCGCGTCTGGCGTTAAGGAAAGATGTATCGATAAATTTTGAAAATAAAAAAACAGATCCAAATAAAATGTTAGCCACGGAAAGCGATTACGGATTTTTAGAGCCGGCTCCGGAATTTTACAATAATCTTATCGCGGAAAACAAAATGATAAAAAACGCATTTATCGACCTGGAAATCATTCCTAAAAACGATCCAATAATAGAAAGACTAGACAATAATATCGAGGTTTTAAGCCAGTCTTTGATAATTTCCTTAAAAGAGCTGGAAAATATTCCGCTAGATGACGAGGAAAAACTGTTCATCAACGAATTTTACAAACAGTTAAATTTGCTTTCAGGCAATCTGACACCAGGCAGTTTGTCTTTGAAATTTTCAGCCATTTCTTTTACATCACCGGAAGGTAAAAAACTGCAGGAAGAAATTTCTGGTGCCAACCTAATTCTGGCTATATATCAGACTCCAAATGGTGAAAAAGTATTAATTGCAGGGCCGGTTTTCAATTATTATGAAATTATAGGAACAAAATCATACGCGCCCTGGCAGAAAGAATTTATTATTCAATAATATGCCGGGAAAACTTATAATTCTTTACGGGACCAACAATATAGGAAAATCAACTCAGGCGAAAATCTTAGTTGACAGATTAAAAAATCGCAACTGTGATACTGTCTACATTAAATATCCTATTTATGAACTGGAACCGACCGGACCGAAACTAAATAAAATCTTGCGCTCGGGACAACCGCAGGAAATTTCCGAACTTGAACTTCAAAAATTATACGCCAGAAACAGAAAAGATTTTGAGCCGGAATTAAAGAAAATGCTCGGTCTGGGAAAAATAATCGTCGCCGAATGTTATATCGGAACCGGCTTGGCCTGGGGCATGACCAAAGGAGTCCCACTGGAAAAGTTGGAAGAAGTTAATGAAGACTTGCTTAAAGAAGATGTTGCCATTCTTCTTGACGGTCAGCCTTTTATTAAAGCCCGAGAAAAAAATCATTTGCATGAAAATAACAACGAATTGATGATAAAATGCCGCCAAAATTTTTTATTTTTGGCTAAAAAATACGGCTGGAAAATTATTGATGCCAATCAGGAAATTGAAAAAATTACTGAAAAAATTTTGGAAAATATTTCCGCTCAAATCATCCTCTTGACAAAAAGTGTAAATTAAGGTATACTTTATTGTCCTAGTAAACTAAAATATAAATGTGGACCTGGCACAAGGCAGTTAATTTAGATATTTATCGAAGGTTGCCCTTTAAAATTTAATGCGGATTTCATTTAAATCCGTCAGAATATTAAACAAATAATAAAAGTTTTAAGGTATTAATGAGGAATTTTCACCGTGGAAATTTTCTCTGCAGTACGTTAAAAAATTACTGGCATGCACAGGAACTAACTGAAAAATAAGATTAGGAGGAAACAGATGGCTACGATGACTTTACAAAAAGAAAAAAACGTTCCGTTAAGAAAACAGCCAATCCACAATAACCCGGACGCCGAGCCCGTTAATACTGACAGGCAGAAGCGATTTAAAGAGAGAAAAGCCTCCATAACCATTGAGGTAGGGCTTGATCAGTTTCTATTGGATGCGGCAAATAGAGGTTGGCAAAATGTCATTGTCCATGGCGGGAATGGCAAAGACTATACCGTCAGAGAATTGGAAAAGGACCACAGGGGTCCAAAAGTAACGAGCGTCCACACGGATAAGTATGGAGACTTGGTAATAAAAACCAGGTGCAAGCTATTAGAACCGTTTACGTCTCTAAAAGCAGGCGGTGGCGATAAATATATAGGCATAAAGCCTAAAAAGCTAAGGATAAAAATCGCCAAAGCAATCCACGATTTACTTGTGAAATATGGCGGGCGTTTTGGTAAATGGCTATACCATAAACCAAGTATAATCTCTCCATCAAAAAATTTTACCGGTAGTGCTGCCCTGGGTGTATTAAAGGCTCAATACCCGACCGACGATATCAGTGCGATAAAAGCCCTCGAAAATAAGGTGGCAGCGCTAGGTGCGGAACTTAAAACAGTGGACGTAGAAGTTCTGCAAGAAGCTGTTCCAAAAGAGTTCATCCTGAACCTCAGAGCCCCTGAACGCCATCAGGGAGAAAGTTGCAAAAATTATTTTATGCGCGTGGTGGGTGATGTTGCCAAGTTCGGCATTGACGAAAATCATGTAAAAAAAGCTTTTGCAGCTGATCTTGGCATCCATGATGGCAGCACCAGAAGATTGGTAATTGCAATTTATGATATCAAAGGAGTAATCCCTCCGCATATCGCAATTACTGTAGCCCCCGTGAAGAAGAAAAAAAGGAAAGGTACCAGTCGCATTTAGCCAGTCAAAATCAACCCGTCCCGAGGAAACCAACCTCGGGACTTTTTCTTACTTTAAATAATTAATGCTGTAAAATAATATAAAGTTTTTCTGTTTTTAGCAAAACAATACGGCTGGAAAATTATTGATGCCAATCAGGAAATTGACAAAGTTACTGAAAAAATCTGGGACAATATATCCAGTCATTTAGAAAAAACCAACTTAAAAATTACAGCACTTTAAATCAACCAAGGGGGAAAATATGTTCTTTACAATTAGTAAAAAGATGCTTGGTTTATCGCCGCCCTTCACTAAATAAATTGCGACACTGGTGTTAAGAACCATTGCCAAAAGAAAAAAAGAAAAAAAGTAAGGTAAAATCCGAGTCTTAAGCCCTGCCCAAGGACTTTTCTTTATAATAATTATCTGATAAAATACTAACCGTGACCATTCACTTAATCGTAATAAAAATTACCGTTTCATTAGTATGAAACTTGAGCCAATAATAGGACTGGAAATCCACGTCCAGCTTAAAACTGAATCAAAGATGTTCTGTTCCTGCGACAATTCCGGTGAAGACAAGCCCGCCAACACGACTATTTGCCCTGTCTGTACCGGCCATCCCGGGACTTTGCCGGCAGCCAATCTGCAGGCCGTTAAATGGTCGGTTATGGCAGCGGCCGCCCTGAATTGTGAAATTCCGACCTTTACGAAATTCGACCGGAAACATTATTTTTATCCTGATTTACCCAAAGGTTACCAAATATCACAATACGATAAACCCATCGGCATTAAGGGCTATTTAGACATTGAATCGGATCAGGCCGGGACAAAAAAAGGTAAAAGAAGGATAAACATCACGCGTTTGCATTTGGAAGAAGACGCCGCCAAAAATTTTCATTCCCCGGACGGCCGTGAAACTTACGTTGATTACAACCGCGCCGGCACTCCCTTAATGGAAATAGTAACCGAACCGGATTTGCGTTCATCCGAAGAAGCAAAAACTTTTATGCAGGAACTGCGGCTGATAATGCGGTATCTGAACATTTCCGATGCGGATATGGAAAAAGGACATCTACGCTGCGATGCCAATATTTCGCTTTCACAAACCGATGGCAATAAAAACGGTTCAAAGAAACTCAATCCGAAAACGGAAATCAAAAATATTAATTCTTTTAATGCGGTAAAGCGGGCGCTTGATTATGAAATTAGCAGGCAGACAAAATTATGGCAGGAAGGCAATCCGCCCAAGGTTCAATCGACGCGGGGCTGGGATGAAGACAAGGGAATGACAGAAGAGCAAAGAACGAAGGAAGAGGCTCAGGATTACCGGTATTTTCCTGAACCCGACCTGCCGCCGATAAAATTCTATGAAACCGATTCCGCAATTGACGTGGAAAAAATCAAAAGAGAACTGCCTGAAAGCCCTCAGCAGAAAAGAAAAAGATTTTCAGAACAATATGAAATGCCCGCTGATCAGGCACGAATCATTACCGAAGACAAACTGCTTGCGTCATATACCGAAGCCGTGATAAGCGAACTGACAAGCTGGCTGGCGGATTCGGGGGAAATGGAAGGAACGGCTGAAGAAATCTGGGAAAAAAATAAAGGCAAAATTTCAAAACTTGCCGCTAAATGGATTACCAACCGGCTGCTGTTTTACTTAAACCGGGACAATATCAAAATATCCGACTGTAAAATCTCCGCTGAAAATTTTGCCGAATTCATAACTATTGTTTACGGCAACAGAATTAATCAGACGACAGCCATGAAAATACTCGACGAAATGTATCAGACGGGAAAAGATCCTTCTGACGTTATGGAAGAAAACGACTTCGCCCAAATTGACGATTTGGCAAAAATAAAGGAAGCGGTGAAAAAAGCTATTGATGCCAATCCTTTACAGGTCAAACAATTCAAAGCCGGTAAAGTAACTATAATACAATATCTGATAGGGCAAGTTATGAAAGAAACTAAAGGCAAGGCCAATCCAAAAATAGTCAGGGAATTGCTTGAAGAAGAATTGAAATCGGCTGATTGACTTTGAACTGATAGCCTGTTAAAATGAAAACTAAAATGACATCAATTAAGGACAATTTTTTTACGGATATCTATTCAGCTAATTTTTTAATATTATAATCAAACAGCTCCTCGAAGAGGAGCTGTTTTTTTGAAGAATTTATGACCTGCCTGTCAAACAAAAGCATTATTTATGCCCAGGACTTGAAAAAGGAGGAAATCGCCAAAATAATAGAAACGGCAAAAAAATTCAAGCGGAAAACCCAAGCTAAACTTTTAGATAACAAAATAATCGCCACCTTGTTTTTTGAGCCTTCAACCAGGACCAGGCTGTCCTTTCAGGCGGCCGCTAAAAGATTAGGCGGTCAGACCATCGGCTTTGATAATACGGAAACAACATCATTAAGGAAAGGCGAAAGTTTTGAAGACACGATCAGAATGGTACAGGCCTACTGCGACCTGATAGTAATCCGGCATTATGAAGAGGGCGCGGCAGAACGCGCTTGCAGAGTTTCCCACGTGCCCGTAATCAATGCGGGTGACGGTTCTAATCAGCACCCGACGCAAATGCTTACTGATCTTTTTACGATCGCCGAAAGCCAGAAAAATTTCAACAAATTAAATGTGGGGCTTATCGGTGATTTGAAATATGGCAGGACAGTACACTCTCTGGCCATAGCTTTAGCCAAACTGGGAACAACCATGCATTTTGTTTCGCCGAAAAATCTGGGCATACCCTTTTATATTAAAAAGGAACTTTCATATTACAATGCTGATTTCAGGGAACACGGCAATTTGACGTCCTTAATAAATAAGCTTGATATACTTTATGTTACAAGAATTCAAAAGGAAAGATTCAGCGACATTGGCGATTACGAAAAAGTAAAGGATGATTATATTCTGAAGCTTAAGAATTTTAAAAATGTTAAAAAGAATTTGAAAATACTTCATCCCCTGCCCCGCGTTAATGAACTGCCTGAAGATTTCGATTCAACACCCTATGCGTATTATTTCCAGCAGGCGCAAAACGGGTTATATGTCAGAGAAGCGCTGCTGGCGCTGATTTTAGGAGCTGTTAAATGACAGTTTAGGTCATCCTTCAGCGACCAAAGGAGGTCGAAGGATTTACAGAATAAATAACCAACTGTGACAATAGATATCTCAACAAAGCTTTGCGGTGTCAAACTCCAAAACCCGACCATACTGGCGTCGGGTATTTTGGGTGTAACAGCATCTTCAATGGTAAACATTGTTAAAAATGGCGCCGGAGCAGTTACTACCAAGTCTTGCGACTTAAACGGCACCCCTGGACATGCCAATCCTAAACTTATTTCTTTTGAACACGGTCTTCTTAACTGCGTCGGCTTAACCAATCCCGGCATAAAAGAAAAAATCGAAGTTGTCAAAGAATGCAAGGAAAAAAATAAAACGCCATTAATTTTAAGCATTTACGCCAAAAGCGCAGATGATTTCGGTAAGGCAGCCGAACTTGCGGATAAATCCGCGGCCGATTTAATTGAGGTTAATATCTCCTGTCCGAATGTAAAAGCGGGCGGCAAATCTTTTTCTTTTGATCCTCAAAATTCAGCCAGGATCACAAAACTTGTTAAGCAAAATACCTCTAAACCTGTATTTATAAAGCTATCCCCCATTACTCCGGAAATAACCAACGTCGCCTTAGCCTGCAAAGAAGCGGGCGCAGATGGCATAACTGCTATAAATACTCTCGGTCCGGGCATGATAATAAATATTGAAGCTGCAAAGCCCGTACTTTCCAACAAAGTAGGCGGCGTTTCAGGACCGGCCATTTTTCCGATTGCCGTGCGCTGCGTTTATGATATTTACAAAGCGACAAAACTCCCGATTATCGGCACCGGCGGAATTATGACAGGCAGGGATGCCGTACAGATGATGATGGCCGGCGCCGTTGCCGTCGGCATCGGTTCAGGCATCTACTACCGCGGCAAGGAAATTTTTCGTCTTATAACAGAAGAGATTAAAGAATTTATGCAAAATCATGGCTACAAAAACTTAAAAGAAATAATCGGCAAGGCTCATGAATAATTTGGAACAGCCAAAAATTTTTCAAATAACCGACGTTATCCAGGAAACGCCGGATATAAAAACATTTGTTTTCCAGGGCAATCTTAGCGCCTTGCCAGGCCAATTTGTAATGCTGTGGCTGCCCGGAATTGACTCCAAGCCAATCAGCATTGCTTACAAAATTAAAGAGGGCTTTGCTCTCTCCGTAAGGAAAGTCGGGCCTTTTACGTCCGAGCTTTTCAAAATAAAAAAAGGCCAAAAGCTTGGTTTGCAGGGACCTTATGGGCATGGCTATGACCTAAAAGACTATAAAAAGATTATTTGCGTCGGCGGCGGCTGCGGCACGCCATCGGTCGCCTTTCTGGCTCAGCAGGCAAAAGAAAAAAAGCTGGAAGTTGATTTCATAATCGGCGCCAGATCAAGGTCAGAAATTCCTTTAAAAAAATTCCTGGGCTATATAGGAATAAAAATTTTTACATCAACAGACGACGGTTCTTGCGGGTACAAAGGCTTTGCCACCGACAGGCTTAAAGAATTATTCTCCAAAAACCAATATGATTGTATTTACACCTGCGGTCCGGAAATTATGATGAAGAAAATACTCGATTTTGCAGTGGAAAAAAATATTGGCTGCCAAATATCCATGGAAAGGTTCATGGCTTGCGGCATTGGCATCTGCGGACAGTGCTGCGTTGATGATACCGGCTGGCGGGTATGCCAGGAAGGACCAGTTTTTGAAAAAGAAATGGCTTTGCAAATTAGTGAATTAGGCAAATATAAAAGAGATAAATGCGGTAAAAAACAAAATTTATAATGCGATAATTCCATGCCAATTATGATTCAAAACAAAATAATAAAAAAGCAAGAAGGAATGATAAATTCTGAGGACAGACCTGCAATATGTAAATTAATTCTTGAGGACGGCACTGAATTTTGCGGCAAATCCTTCGGTGCGGAAATGCCAACAGCCGGGGAAGTGGTTTTTAATACCGGCATGGTCGGCTATCCCGAAAGTTTTACCGATCCGTCTTACGCGGGACAGATTTTAGTTTTGACATATCCGTTAATAGGAAACTACGGCATTCCTTTAATAAAAAAGGAGGGCGGGGTCCGGAAATATTTTGAATCGGAAAAAATACATATCAAGGGTTTGGTGGTTTCCGAATATTCAAAAAAACACAATCATTGGCAGGCCGAAAATTCTTTAGGAAACTGGCTTAAGAAAAATAATATTGCGGCAATAGAGGGAATTGATACCCGAGCGCTGACGAAAAAATTAAGGACTAAGGGAGTAATGCTGGGCAAAATAATCGCCGGCAATGGCGACGTGGAATTTTACAATCCCAATAACGAACTGCTGGCAAAAACTGTCAGCACTAAGAAAATTGTAACTTACAAGGCAGGAAAAAAATCCGTTGCCCTGATTGATATGGGCGTTAAAAACAATATCATCAGAAGTTTTTTAAAAAGGGGCGTCACCGTCGTCCGAATCCCATGGGATTATGATTTCTGTAAAATCAAGTCTTCAGGGATCTTTATATCCAACGGGCCTGGTGATCCAAAAACCTGCAAAATCACTATTGATAACATAAAAAAATATTTGTCAAAAAACAAACCGACATTCGGAATATGTTTCGGCAACCAGCTTTTGGCTCTGGCTGCGGGCGGCGACACCTATAAACTGAAATTCGGCCATCGCTCGCAAAACCAGCCGTGCGTTGAATCTGGCACCAGGCGCTGCTACATTACTTCGCAAAATCACGGTTATGCAGTAAATGCCAAGAAATTGCCTGCCGGCTGGAAAGAATGGTTTTACAATGCCAATGACAACACCAATGAAGGCATAAAGCATAAGACAAAGCCGTTTATGTCTGTTCAGTTCCATCCCGAAGCCATGCCAGGGCCCACTGATACGGATTTTTTGTTTGACGAATTTATTAAGATGTTGAAATGATTTTTAACAACAAAAAAACCGGCACATGATTCCTGCGAATCACGCGCCGGCAGAAGTTTAGGTTAATTTAGGAAGCTGATTGCCTGAAACTCCATATTTTCCCCGCCTCTTCAATTTCCAAAGGTAGAACTGAGCCTCAGGTTTAATGACAATGACAAGCATTTTTATGCTGCCATTCTTGACGAAACTTGCCAAACCAACTTCCACGGCATTTTTGTCTGTGCCGTCAACTACTAACTGATACGATCGGCCGATTGTTGGAGGAGAATTATTCTCATACCAAGAATCGCGATAGGCGTTATACTGTCCGTCTTTCAGTTGCAGCACGATATGGCCAAAACGAATTTTTGGCCTACATATTACGTTTAACCGATTTCCCCAGATCCCGAAAAGATAATGGATTATAGCTTCCCTCCATCTGCATTCGGGAAAATAACTCAGACCACTGACTTGAATTTCTTTTGAAAGAAAAGACGTCGTAGCCATTTTTGGTTCCTTTCTTCATAATACCGCGCTATCAGCCTATTCTGACAGGCGAATTATGAATATTTATATATAACATATTTTATATTAATTGTCAAGAATGCCCGAAAACAAACAAAAAGCAAAAAATGCAAAAACCAAAATTTAAAAATTGTCATCACGATTTAGTCGATGAAAACGATCACGTAATAGGAAAAACGACTTTTAAGGAAATTGTGGAAAAAAACTTATTTCACCGTTTGGCATGTGCTATTGTTACAAATTCTAAAGGTGAAATATTGATGCAAAAAAGAGCTCCTTGGCTTTATACTAAACCAGGAATGTGGGAAACAAGGATCGGAGGACATGTTGAAGCAGGAGAAACTTACGGGAAAGCGGCTATAAGAGAATTAAGGGAGGAAATGGGAATTAAAATAAAGCCGCAAGAGTTGAAATTTATTTTAAAGGGAGGTAAAAATAACAAAAGACATAAATATTTCAGAAAATATTATACTTGCATTTACGACGGTAAAATAAAAATAGATCCTAAAGAGGTTTCAGCATATAAATGGGTTGACATTAATAAAGTAAGGCAGTTTGCTGGAAAAAAATTAAGTCCGGGGGCAAAAAGAGGTTTAAAAATTTATAAACAATGGCGTAAAAAAATGACACCGAAGGTGTCATCCTGAGCGACCGAAGGGAGTCGAAGGATCTCACACTAAACAGAATGACACAATGCGAAAATAAAACAATTATGACTCTAAAACATATTAAATTGAAAAAGGTTATCCTTCTCGGTTCCGGCGCCTTGAAAATCGGCGAAGCCGGCGAATTTGACTATTCCGGCTCACAGGCAATAAAAGCCTTAAAGGAAGAAAAAATTAAAGTAGTTTTAGTAAATCCCAATATTGCCACCATCCAGACTTCCGAGCACCTGGCAGACAAAATTTACTTTCTGCCGGTTAACTTATACTTCGTAACCGAGATCATTAAAAAGGAGCGGCCTGACGGCATTATGCTTGCCTTTGGCGGACAGACTGCTCTAAACTGCGGCTTGGAACTGGCCAAAACCGGAGTCTTGGAAAAATATAAAGTCAGAGTCCTAGGAACATCCGTAAAAACCATAAAAGACACTGAAGACCGGAAATTATTTAATCAAAAACTGGAAGAAATCAAAGTCAGATACGCAAAAAGTTTTGCCGTAAAAACTGGCCGGGACGCTTTAATTGCCGCAAAAAAATTGGGCTACCCGGTAATGCTTAGGGCTGCCTTCGCCCTGGGCGGCAAGCACTCGGGCATAGTAAAAAATGAAAAAGAATTAAATGAAAAAGCCAGCCAAGCCCTGGCCGATGTTCCTCAAATTCTAATTGAGGAATGTCTAGTTAAATGGAAGGAAATCGAATATGAGGTTGTCCGGGACCAATACGATAACTGCCTGACTGTATGCAACATGGAAAATTTCGATCCTATGGGAATCCATACGGGTGAAAGCATAGTTGTGGCTCCGTCCCAAACTTTGACTAATCACGAATATCATAAATTACGGGAAATAGCCATAAAAACCGTCAGGCATTTGGGAATAGTCGGCGAGTGCAATATCCAGTATGCCGTAAACACAAAATCCGACGATTATCGGGTAATAGAAGTCAACGCCAGGCTTTCGCGAAGCTCGGCTCTGGCATCAAAAGCAACAGGCTATCCATTAGCGTTTATTGCCGCCAAACTGGCTTTGGGCCATTCTTTAATCGAACTCCCCAATTCCATTACCAGGGCAACCCAGGCCTGTTTTGAACCCGCCTTGGATTACATTGTGGTTAAGATGCCCCGCTGGGATTTAAAAAAGTTTAAAAATTCTTACCACGCCATCGGTTCGGAAATGAAAAGTGTCGGCGAAGTTATGGCTGTGGGCAGAAAATTCGAGGAAGCCCTGCAAAAGGCCATCAGGATGCTTGATATCGGGATGTACGGCCTGGTGCAAAACAACATTAAATTCGCCAACGGTTTGTCCGAGGAAATGAAAAATCCCACGGAGCAGCGGATTTTTGCCGTTGCCGAGGCCATAAAAAAAGGCATCCGTATTAATGATATCTATAAATACACGGGCATAGATAAATGGTTTTTATACAAACTGAAAAATATTGTCGATGCAGAATTAAAGCTTTATTCGGAAAAACTTGAAAAAAATTTGCTTTTAGAAGCAAAACAGGTCGGTTTTTCAGATAAGCAGATTGCAAAAATAACAAATCATAAAACATCTGAAATCAGGGACTTGCGAAAAAAATATAAAATTTTGCCTGTAGTTAAGCAAATTGATACCCTGGCCGCCGAATATCCGGCAAAAACCAATTATCTGTATATGACTTATAACGGTTCGGAAAATGATTTGGGGCCGGAAAAAAAATCAATCATAACCCTGGGCAGCGGTGTGTATCGAATCGGTTCCAGCGTGGAATTTGACTGGTGTGCGGTAAACGCGACCATTACTGCAAAAAAAATCGGTTACAAAACGATAATGATAAATTACAATCCCGAAACGGTTTCTACCGATTATGATATTTGTGACCGTCTCTATTTTGATGAAATATCTTTCGAACGCGTTCTGGATATTTATGAATTTGAAAATCCGGTAGGAATCAATTTATCCGTCGGAGGTCAAATTGCCAATAACCTGGCAATGGAACTTTATAAAGCCAAAGTAAAAGTAATCGGCACCAGTCCGAAAAATATCGACCGCGCCGAAAACAGACACAAGTTTTCTTCTCTTCTGGATAAATTAAAAATAAATCAGCCGGCATGGAAAGAGCTCATTTCTATCGAACATGCCAAGAACTTTGCGACAAAAGTCGGCTATCCGGTTCTGGTCAGACCGTCTTATGTCCTTTCCGGCGCCGCTATGAATATTGTCCCCGATCAGGAAAGTCTGGTTAATTGCCTTGAACAAGCGACAATGGTTTCGCCTGAACATCCGGTAGTGATCAGTAAATTCATTACCAACGCCCGGGAAATCGAAATCGACGGGGTCGCCCAAAAAGGCAAGCTTAAAATATATGCCATCTCCGAGCACGTAGAAAACGCCGGCATCCATTCAGGTGATGCCACTTTAGTCTTGCCGCCGCAAAGGACCTACCTGGAAACTGTCAGAAGATGCAAAGTCATAACCAAAAAAATTATTCAGGCGCTAAACATTACAGGGCCGTTCAATATCCAGTTTCTGGCCGTAAATAATTCCGTAAAAGTGATTGAATGCAATTTAAGGGCTTCCCGCAGCTTCCCCTTTGTATCCAAAGTCACCAAATATAATTTCATTGAGCTGGCAACAAAAGCGATGCTTGGTCATGACATTTCGGGAAATTATAATACATTAGATTTTGACTATGTCGCGGTAAAAGTTCCTCAATTTTCTTACTCGCGCATTAAAGGAGCTGACCCGGTGCTTTACGTGGAAATGGGTTCTACCGGAGAAGTCGCCTGTTTCGGCGAAGGCATAAAAGAGGCGCTGCAAAAAGCGATGTATGCCACGGGCTTTAAGGCCCCACGAAAAAATATTCTGATTTCCGTGGGAGGACTGGAAAATAAAATTGAAATGATCGAAGCCTGCCGGAAATTAATCAGCATGGGATATCACATTTATTCTACGCACCATACTTACGATTTTTTAAATGAGAACGGCATTAAAGCTATTTTAGTTCATAAAATCAGCCACCATAAGAAGCCTGATGTTTTGGATGTAATAAAGGGGGGAAAGGTTGATTTTGTCATAAACATACCCAACAGTTTGAAAAAAGAAATTATCAGCGACGGTTATCTGATGAGGCGGGCGGCCATTGATTACAATGTACCATTGATTACCAATGTCAGATTGGCAAAACTCTTTATTGATTCGATTTATAAGAAAAAACTTCCTGATTTAAGGATTAAAAGCTGGGATGAATACAAAAAATAATTTCCAATTATTAATTACTAATTTCCAATAAAAATCAAATGCCAAAATTCGTAAATTTGAATTTTACTTAGTTTAAAATTTGACACTTTTATTAGATATTAGAATTTAGAAATTAGGACCCTTATGACACTTTTTACTCTTCACTGCCTTGTTGACCCCCACGCGCATTTTAGAACACCGGGGCTTGAACATAAAGAAGACTGGAAGACCGGGTCAAAGGCAGCCGCAGCCGGGGGCTTTGCCGTTGTTCTGGACATGCCCAATACCAGACCACCCTTGACCACCGAGGATTTACTTGTTGAAAAAAGAAAAACAGTGCAAAATGATTCTTTGATTAATTACGGTTTTCATTTCGCCGCGACAGTGGATAATCTGGATGAGATTAAAAAAGTAAAAAATAAAGTAACGTCAATAAAGATTTTTTTAAACTATTCGACAGGCGATTTAAAGATTGAAGATGATAAAATTTTGCAAAAAATATTTGATATCTCCCCTGTTGTTTCCTGCCATGCTGAAGGAGAAATGGTGGAAAAAGCGTTTTACCTTCAGAAAAAAGCCGGCAATAAATTGTATCTTTGCCATATTTCTTTAAAAGACGAAATTGATTTTATAAAAAGACACAAAAACAAAAATATTTTTGCAGAAGTTGCGCCGCATCACCTGTTTTTAACGCAAGATGATAACAAGAACGGATTTTTTGAAATGTATCCGAACTTAAAAACCAAAAAAGACCTGGATGCTTTATGGCAGGCAATTGACGAAGGAGTTGTTGACACTATCGGTTCTGACCATGCTCCGCATACAAAGGAAGAAAAAATGAAAGCCGATTTTCCGCGGGGGGTGCCCGGACTTGAGACTTCCCTGCCCTTGATGCTAAATGCCGTGAATAATGGTAAAATAACCATGGAAAAATTAAAAAGCTTGATGTCAGTAAATCCGATTAAAATATTCAATTTAAAAATTCCCAAAAGCTGCGAAACCATAATTGATATGGATTTGGAAAAAGTGGTTAAAGAAGAAAATTTATACACCAAATGCGGCTGGTCGCCATTTGCCGGCTGGAAACTGAAAGGCTGGCCGATTAAAACCGTTGTCAACGGCGTAACGGTTTACGAAGATAATAAAATTAACGATAATTTTAGGGGGAAGGAAATAATTTAATGTCATTCCGAGTTTGTCGAGGAATCTCGCATCAATCAATAAATTATGATATGAAATCTCTCCGCTAACCTTAAACAACCTCGCGCATCGGTCGGGATGACAAAAAAGGGAATAAATATTATGGACAAAAAAAAACTCATTTTAAAACTTAACGAAATCGGCGCCATTAAATTCGGCGAATTCAAGCTGGTAACCGGGATTATCTCACCAATTTACCTGACATTGCGGACAATAATTTCTTACCCCGATTTAATGAAGGCTATTTCAGAAGAAATTTATAATATTGCAAAAGATTTAAAATTTGATCTTATCGTCGGCGTACCTTACACCGCCCTGCCTTTGGCAACGGTAATTTCGGCCATGCACGATGTACCGATGATTATCAGGAGAAAGGAAATGAAAGACCACGGCATCCAGGTACCCCTGGAAGGAGTATACAAAAAAGGCCAAACTGTTTTGGTGATTGAAGATTTGATAACATCGGGCACCAGTGTTTTTGGCACAACTGAACCTATTGAAAAAGAAGGTTTAAAGGTTACCGACGTGATAGTGGTTTTGAACAGAGAACAAGGCGGGAAAAAATTGATCGAACAAAGGGGTTACAAACTGCACAGTATTTTTACTATGTCAGATATGGTTAATACGCTACTTGAGGAAGGGAAAATAGATTCTGCAACTAAAAATAAAGTTGATGAATTCATTAAAGCTAATCAGTTTTAAAGATAGAATTCCCTCTCCGTGTCGGAGAGTTGTTAGTGCCTGCCCTGAGCGTAGTCGAAGGGGTGAGGCAACAAACATGGCTTTAGGAAAAAACAATATATCAACTGCATTACGTAAAAATATGACACCGCAGGAGGTAAAATTATGGAAGGTACTGCGCAATAAAAACATTAATAACATTAAATTTCGCAGACAATTCAGAATAGGAAAATATATTGTAGATTTTTGCAGCCTTACGCATAAAATTGTTATAGAAATCGACGGCGGATCTCCGCAATCGGAGAGGAGGATGTAAAAAGCTTTCCTTTTTAAAATAATAATTGTTAAATTATGACTTTCATTGAAAGATTAAAAAACTCCTGGGAGAAAAAAAACTCATTGGTCTGCGTCGGTTTGGATACTGATTTGGAAAAAATTCCTCAACATTTAAAAAATTTAAGTAAACCTGTTTTTGAATTTAACAAAGCCATAATTGACGCCACAGCAGAATATATTTCTTCAATAAAAGCCAATATCCCCTTTTATACCGCTTACGGGTTTATGGATGAGCTGATTGAAACTTTCCAATACATCCACGAGAGTTATCCTGATATGCCTGTTATTTTAGATGCTAAAAGAAACGACATCGGCAATACCGCCCAAATGTACGCCAAAGAAGTTTTTGACATTATCGGAGCCGACGCCGTGACCGTTAATCCGTATATGGGCGGCGATACTTTAGAACCATTTACTGAAAGGGTTGATAAGGGAGTGATAGTTCTATGCCGCACGTCAAACCCCGGAGCCAAAGATTTGCAGGATTTGATTGTTAATGGCAAAAAAGTCTATCAAATAGTCGCCGAAAAAGTCGCCAACGAGTGGAATAAAAATAATAATCTGTTGCTGGTTGTCGGAGCCACTTACCCCGGTGAATTAAAAGAAATCCGAGACATTGTAGGTAACATACCGATTTTATTGCCGGGAATCGGAGCCCAGGGCGGTGATGTTAAAGCCGCTATGGAAGTGGGTTTGGATTCCAAGAAGCAAGGCTTGATTGTCCATTCCGCCAGAGGAATTATCTATGCCGGATCTGATGAAAATTTTGCTGATGCAGCCGCTGAAGAAACAAAAAAATTGAGAGATGAGATAAACAAGTACAGGTAATCCACTTTCTTGTCATTCCGAGCGACCGAAGGGAGTCGAGGAATCTCACAACACTCAATATCGTATGTTATGGGATTCCTCCACCCGCTTAAAATAACTTAAACATCGGTCGAAATGACGTACGGCTTTATTGTCATCCTGAACCTAGTGAAGGATCTGATTCTTCTCTTACGCTCAGAATGACATTTCAATTTTAACTTTGGATTTCTTATAGTTAAAACAGCTCCCAACATCGGGAGCTGTTTTGATTTGATGTTTTGCTTGATAGCTTACGGCCTGTATACCGGCGCTGTTGTAACCTTGAACACGCTATTGATTTTTTTTACCGTAAAATTGAATTTATTTTGAGGGGGCATTTCTTCTTCTGTTGCTCCGCAGCAGGGGCCAAGGACAAAAACACCGCCGTCCGGCTTTTGAAATTGGACAACCAGGTTATAAACATCATCAACTTCTTTTTTTGCCTCAATAATTTTAACTTCAAGGCAAGTGCCGACAGCTTCACAGTAATTCTTTAAAACTTCTGCCTTATTATTCCTGTCTTCTTCTATGGTAAAATTCGCAATCCATTCCCAGGAATTTTCTTCGTCAGGTTCAAATAGTGTTAACGCCGATTCAAAGTCTTGCCTGCTTAAATATTTAAAAAAGGTAATCAATGCCTCTTGTGCTTGGGTTATTTCATCTTGCGCGGATACGATTCTGTCAGCCTTATTTTGCTGCCCGTTATTATTATCCTTTAAAAGGGTGCATCCGGACACAACTAATCCTATAAAAAGTAATGCTGCTGTAAATAAAAGTTTTTTCATAATGTTAAAATTTTTTATTTAGCAGGCGCGAACTGGCTAGCCCGTGTTAGCTGCTGTAAAAAATCATTTTTTACATTCTGTTTCTTTCTCAGCTATCTCGTGCAATCTCCAATTTGTTCCAGTAAAGTTCGAGGACCAGTAGTACTCGATACATATATTTATATAACTATAGCTTATCTTAATATTAAACTGATCATTTGACATTTTACCCAAAAAAAGAGCTGGGTTTAAAATTACTATAATTTTGTTTTCTTCTGGGTAAAGCAAACCAATATTTGTCTCAGGAAGGCCATTAATAAGAGTTTGCTCGGACAAGTCATCCTTTTTAGTAAAATAAGCCTTAATAATTACATTCTCGGCTGATGTATTACCAATATTTTTTATAGTTACACCAATATCAGACCCTTCTGGCTGGAGTTTATTATCTATAGTTACAAAGGGTCTATTTAATTTTCGAAATTGTTGTTCGGATTGCTGAATACTTTCTTTAGATAATGTTATGCTTGCCTTCGACTGGCTAATACTTTCGTATGTGTTCCAAGCCAATACCACAGTGGCTATTGCTAATAAAAAAGTACAAAAAGCAGTTATAAAATTGCTAACAGCCGCAATAGCAGTCCAGTTATATTCTTTCTTTTTTTGAATAGTTCTTTTTTTGTTTATTTTCTTGCTTGGTTTTTCCATTCAGTTTATCTAATGATTTTTATGGCAGCTAACTCGTTATTATACGAAGTGTTTTCGTATAATAACCATAATATTGTATATAATACGAACTCATGATGATGTATTTATACGATTAACTAAAGTAATTTTACTTTAAAATTAACGATGGTGCAATATGTAAAATCCTCCGGCTCACGCTGTTCGCCACCTCCTTTAAGAAAGGAGGAATAAAAGATCCTGAATCAAGTTCAGGATGACAGAATTATACTATAAACTTCTTAACCAACCGTTCTGCTCGTTTTAAATCTTTTACCCACCTAATCCTCTTATCTCTTTTAAACCACGTCATCTGGCGCTTGGAAAAATTATTGATATCGTTATTCAATTTTTCAAACATTTCATCGTAAGATATTTTTCTCTGTAAATATCGTGAAACCCAGCGGTATTCAAGGCCAAAATCATCCAGCCTCTTCCAGCTGACGCCTCTCTTGTGCAGCCTTTTAACTTCCTGTATCATCCCCTCCTTTTCAATTCTTTCTTTTAATCTTTCGGTTATTCTTTTTTTCAATTCTTCCTTAGGCCAATTTATTCCCAGCAATAAAAAATCATAATCTTGTTTTTTCTTTTCGCCAAAAAATGAAAACTTCTTGCCGGTTTCCAGGCACACTTCAACTGCCCGCTGAACCCGGCGCCGGTTTTTTTTGTCTATTTGATTATATGCTTTGGCGTCCAGTTTTTTTAGTTTGACTAAAAGCTGTTTTAAAGTAAGCTTATTTAATTTTTTCCTTGAGCTTTCCGAAGTTTTCGGCGGCAGCACTAACCCATCCACAACCGAATAAATATAAAAAGGGCTGCCGCCGCAGATTACCGGCATCTTCCCTCTATTTATAACATCTCTGATGGCCTTATTTGCCATTCGCTGATACTTACCCGCTGTAAATTGTGATTTAGGGCTGGCAACATCAATAAGATGATACGGAATTTGTACCTTGTATCTTGCGCCTTGGTACTTGTATTCATCAAGGTCCTTCCCGGTTCCAATATCCATCCCTTTATACACCTGCCGTGAATCGACGGAAATTATCTCGCCGTTAAACTTATAAGCCAGCTTTACGGCTATTTTGGTTTTCCCTGCAGCTGTCGGCCCCAGGATAAATATAACTTTATTTGACATTATGTTTAAAATAGATTAATTTTTTAACAATAAGGAGGAACCATCAATGACCAAGAAGTTAAGAGTCGGCTATTTCCCAGATAATATTGCGCGTGATTCAAGGAGTGCCATAAGACAAAGTATGGGAAGTTTGTTCTATTGTTCAAGGCCTGAAAACGATTCAAACGGTCTGAAGTCAAGTTGTCCTTTCGCTGATGTTGCTGATATCGTAAGAACTAATGGTTTTTATACCTGTGAAAATTTTACCAGAGGAATCTGCCGCTCGCAAGGAGGAAATGCCCGTTTAAATTATTGCGCCTGGAATGGGACGGTTGTCAGCCACTGCCCACGTGAATCCTATTTAAGGCTGCTTAAACCCTGTCTTGAGGGTTTAATATTTAACTGCTGGCGTATAGGCCCGCAGTTACGGAAAATTTTAATTGAAATAGAAATGGAGGTGAAGCACTAAATGCCACAGAAATATTATTGCTTTAGACAGCAAATAAAAGTGACTAGATGTCCAAAAAACCCTACAAACTGCAATGATGGTAAAAAATCTGGTTGTTCTTTAATCAGAACTCCGACACCAGAAGACGGTTTAAAACAGTTTACATTAAAAAGTTAACCTGTACAATCCAGCCAAATCATCCGGTTTGGCTCTTTTTTTTCTGACCATTTGCTATTAGCTATTCGCTAATTCTCCCGCCAATCCCCACGGCTGTGCTCCTTTTATTTTATATAACATTTCAAAATACTTAAGCTGAAAAAAACCCTCATCCTTATTCCTTCTCCCTAGGGGAGAAGGATTTCTTTAATTAAGCTATCTACCGTATTCCCTCTCCCCAAGGGAGAGGGTTGGGGTGAGGGTTTTAATTCACGATATCATTAATTTTTTCAAGTAAACCGTCAATATTATCCAATTCATTATTCCAAACTCTTATTATCTTATAACCTTTACTTTTTAAATAATCATCCTTTAGTTTATCTTTTTCTTCTTGATGAATTCCTGCATGACCGCCGCCATCTAACTCAATAATTAATTTTTTTTCAAAACAGCAGAAATCAGCAATATAATTGCCTATAGGGTACTGGCGCCTAAATTTAAGATGAATGAAATTCCGATGGCGTAAGATAGACCATAACTTTAATTCCTCAGGTGTTTGTTTTTTCCTTAAATTCCTAGCTAACGGAATTAACTTATTTTTCATAGTATAAACCCTCATTTTGTTTCCTTCTCCCTAAGGGAGAAGGAACTTAAAGATTAATTGCTATTCGCCAATTCTCCCGCCATTCCCCACGGCATAGCTTCCTTTATTTTAACCTTAACAAACTCTCCTGTAAAATCATTTTGGCTTTTAAACTTAACCGTTTTAAAGGTGGCGGTTTTGCCCGAGCAAAAGCCCCTGCCATATTTTTCCACCAAAACGTCAACTATTTTTCCCAGATACTTTTTGTTGTTAGACAAGGCTGTTTTTTCCAAAACACCATTTAATACAAACTTTCTCCTTTCTTTCTCATTCTTTGGCACATCATCATCCATTTTTGCAGCGACAGTTCCCTGCCTTATTGAATATTCCGCAATATACGCCATATCAAATTTAACTTCTTTGAATAATTTAACCGTATCATTGAACTGCTTTTTTGTCTCGCCCGGAAAACCGACTATAACGTCTGTTGACACGCAAATACCAGGGACAGCCTTTCTGATCTTGTTAATTAATTTTTTGTAACGGCTTGCCGTATAGTTGCGGTTCATCTTTTTTAAAATTGTATTATTTCCGGACTGCACCGGCAGATGAAGGTATGGCATTACATGAATGGTTTTTTTTAACACGTCAATTAATTCGTCAGACAAGTCTTTCGGATGCGAGGTCATAAACCGCAGCCGATAATTCCCGGGAATCTTATCAATATTTAGTAAAAGCTTTGCAAAACCAATTGTACCTTGTACATTGTTAATTTTTCCTTGATAGCTGTTGACATTTTGCCCTATCAAAGTAATTTCATTGTAACCTTTAGCGATTAAATCTTTACATTCATTAACAACATCAGCCGCTTTGCGGCAGGCTTCCCGGCCGCGAGTATAAGGCACCACACAATAGGTGCAAAAGTTATTGCATCCCGTCATTATTGGCACATACGACTGGAACTTTGACCGGTATTGAGGATGCAGGTCAAAATAACTTTGGCCTTTTTGCTTTGGCCTTTTTGCATTTAATAATTTAACTAATTTCGATAAATCTGTAATATCAAAAACTATATCAAAAATTTTTTTCATTTTCGGCATATCCGATTTTAAAACGCAGCCAGTTAAAGCAGTAATTAAAGGCCGCCGGCGCCTTATCTGAATAAACTTCTTGTTCAGGCCGTAAATTCGGTCTATTGCCGATTGTCTGACGGAGCAGGCCAAAACTAAAACCAAATCCGCTTCATTTAAATCATCTGTTTGTCGATACCTGCAATCATCCAGCAATTTCGCCGCCTTTTCCGCATCAGAACTGTTAAACTGGCAACCAAAAGAAACCAAATGGTATTTCATACTGCTGAATTATAACAAAAACCCGCCTTTTTTCAAGGCGGGCAATTGCGTATTTAAATTCTATCGCTTCTGTTTTTTATTTGTTTTTCTATTTCTTTGATGAATTTCAAACGGCTGATTGTCTTGACATCCTTTTCTCCCCTGATTCTGACGTTTAAGTCATCGCTTTTCGCCTCCTTTTCGCCTATTACCAGCATATACGGCACTTTTTGTTTTTCGGCTTTGCGAATTTTATAGCCCACGGTTTCATTAAGGTCGTCGACATAAACCCTTATTTTAGCTTCCTTGAATTCATTTGCCAATTTGTTGGAATGTTCCACAAAAGTCGATCCGACAGGAATTATCTGCACCTGGACCGGGGCCAGCCAGACGGGGAAAGCGCCTGCATAATGCTCAATTAAAATCGACATAAAGCGTTCGGGCGAACCGACAATGGCGCGGTGAATCATAACCGGAGTTTTTTCTTTGCCTTTGTCGTCAACATATTTTAAACCAAAACGCGCAGGCATGCTAAAATCAAGCTGAATGGTTGAAATCTGCCACTCGCGACCGAGAGCATCTTTGACCATAATATCCATTTTAGGTCCGTAAAAAGCGGCTTCGCCTTCGGCTTTTTTATATTCAAGCTTGTTATTTTTTAAAATGCTTTCCAATATTTTTTCCGATTTTTCCCAAACTTTATCATCACCAATATAGCTTTGTTTCTTTTTCTTATCTCGCAGCGACAGCCTTACCCAATAGTCCATGCCGTAAGTAACCAGTGCCTCTTTTATTATCCCTAATACCGCCGCAAATTCCCGTTCAATTTGGTCTTCTCGGCAGAAACAATGTCCGTCGTCTTGTGAAAAACAGCGTAAGCGTGACAATCCGCTTAACTCGCCCGGCTTTTCATCGCGGTAAAGATTGGCAAAATCGGCAATACGTATTGGTAATTCTCGGTAACTTCTTGTATGTGACGCATAAATTTGAGTATGCTGGGGGCAATTCATCGGCTTTAAATAGTATTTCTCATTTGTGTAATGCGACCTTACCTCCAGCATATCGTCTTTATACTTGTCGTAGTGTCCGGATATTTTAAACAGTTCTGCTTTGTTTACATTAGGCGTATGAACAGTCTCGTATCCGATTTTTTTCTGCAACTGGTTTGAATATTGAATTATTTCATCCCTCACTATTGATCCTCTGAAAGTATAAAGTGGCATACCGGGTCCGACTAAATCAGAAAATACGAATAAATCAAGTTCTTTCCCCAGCTTGCGATGGTCCCTTTCTTCTGCCATTTTTAACCTTTCCGAATATGCATCAAGCTCTTCTTGAGTCTCAAAAGCAGTTCCGTAGATCCTCTGCAATTGAAGATTTTTTTCATATCCTTTCCAGTAAGCACCGGCAATTTTTAGCAATTTGAAAGCTTTTATTTCTTTGGTTGACTTGATATGAAGGCCAGCGCATAAATCCGTAAAATCGCCGCACGTATAGATACTGACTTTCTTCTCCCCTTCTTTTTCCAAATCGCCAATCAATTCCAATTTATAAGGCTGTTCTGAAAATTTCTTCCTGGCTTCTGTAACCGTAATTTCCTCTCTTTTAAATTCCAAATTCTTGCTTATCAACTTTTTCATTTCCTTTTCTATTTTTAGCAAATCAAGAGGCACTAACGGTCGATGCAAATCAAAATCATAATAAAAACCGTCTTTGATCGTGGGACCGATGCCGAACAAAACCTTACCGTCTTTAGCCAGTAAATTTTTTACGGCATAAGCCATAATGTGAGAGGTTGAGTGGCGAATTGTGTTCAATTTATTATTTTCTTTTTCCATATTTTTTATTATATTCGTTAATTAATATAGACATCCTTATTTCATCCCAAAATTTTCCTTTTCTATATATATGTTTTCTTAACCTCCCCTCATGTTTAAAGCCGCACTTTTTATAGCACCTGATGCCGCGTTTATTATATTTATTACATCTTAGATATATACGTTTTAAATTTAACCTCTCAAAACCAAATTTCAGCAATAGTCCGATGACATCTGTGCCATAGCCGGCTGACCAGTAATTTTTATCCCCTATAACTATACCCAATTCACATCTGCCGTTTCTTATAATATCTTTTAAACCGCAGCCGCCGATATGAATTCCATCTTTGGTTTCAATGGCAAATTGATAATTATTCTTGTCTTTTAGCATTCCTAAAATAGCCTTCTTCTCGCCTTTAAGATCAATTCGCGTAATTTCTAAAAATTGGTTGACCTCCCTGTCATTAAGCCAATTAACCCATCTGTGAGCATCGGAAATTTTTAATGGCCGCAGATTTGCTTTTTTCCCCTTTAAAATTTTTTGGCAGATCACAGTATTTTATAAATATTATTTCTATTTGTCATTCTCTACGAAATGATATTTTTGTATATTCAGAGAATGGAGTTAACAAATCCCATCTATAAATATTGTACGGTATGGTTCATCCACTCGCATAAACGGCAACATAACATTCGACAATAACACGGGTTCAAAAAAACCTCGTCTCAAAAATTGAAAAATCAATTTCTGGGACGAGGCATTTACCCCGCGGTTCCACCCACATTATCCGGCGCTACAACAGCCGGACCGCTTGTTTTTTTAAAGCTTAGTTTCGCCTTGACGAAAATTGGTTTGGTCAATAGGCGGTTGGTAGCCGCCTCAATCGCTTTGATTTTAAGCATACAACCATAAAAAAATAATGTCAAATTTACTTTTAGCTGTGATGAAAAAGCCGCAAAACAACGGTAAACAGCCGATACCGCAAAAAAAATCACTCAAAACAAGAGCAATCCCGCCACTGATAATTCCGGCGCTTTTTTATCCGGAATTAATTTCGATTTCAATTCTGTCAGCTGCCGAAGGGCTTTTTTTGGCCCATGACGGCGTCAATTTTACTTCCACATCTTTAATTTCTTCAAATTCCAGTAAATAATTTTTTATTTCTTCGGCTGTTTTTCCCGTCAGTTTTTCCTTGTCAAAAATTGAACTTTCTCCGGTAAGCATGGCCTGCCCGCTTATCAGTACTTTTAAATTAGCGGCCTTATCTGCTATATCGTACTTTTCAATTTCATAACTTAGGTTTTCCAGCCCGAGCCCCGACAGCCGTTTTCCCGAAGGCAGCAACTCTTGGGATTTTTCCTCCGCTTTTTTCAATAAATTTTTTTCGTCAAAAACGACAAAAACAGTTTTTACTTTCAGATTTTCTTCAAATTCATCAATTTCCGCACCCGCTTCGGCTGATGACAGGTTTTGTTCAATATCGCTTTCAACCACTTTGGTTAATATTTTTTCAGCCGGCGTCAGCTGAGCATTAACTTCATTTAATGCCTCCTGATAAAGAACGTTTTTCAAATCCTCCTCGGCTTTGGCCATATCTTCAGCGGTGACAATTTTTATTTCATAGCCGGTTTTGGACAATTTCGTATCGCTTTCTCCGTAAATTTTATTCTGCAACCCCGCCCACAAACCGGGAATTGTAAACCTTCCCGGTAAAACTTCCGTGAATTTATCGGGATTGTCCGGATAGATTTCAACTGACACTTTTCCGCCGGCCGGAACAACTATATCCTTGCTTGTTCTAAAAAGTATACCTTCGGATGAAAGAAGCCGGGTGGTTTTCACCAGGGTCTGGTCTTTGGAATAGTTATTGACAATGGTAACTTTGCCGGCTGAGCTTCCTGAAACAAACCTCGACCCAGTGGGCAGGTATTTTTTCTTACCTTCCCTGGTCACTTCAAATATTCTGCCAGAAATTTCATTTTCTGAAAGTTCAATGGGATTAAAAGGCATTTCACGGACATCAATTATAAATTCAGCATCTATCGTGGATTGCGAAGGAAAAATAATTATTTTTACCGAACCCATGCCCATGTTATAGATACCGATCATCAAGAAAAGAGCCAAAGAAACAAAAAAAATGGCTGTGTATTTGTAAAATTTTGTTACCTCGGATGGCATAAAGTAAATTTATTAGATTATGAACAATTTTCAGTCACTTTGCGTATTGCCAATTAACATCTGAATTATACTAAGAATTATCGATATTTTCAAACATAACCGTATTTTTTCCCAATATATTTTCAATTCCCGAAACCGCGTCTTTACTGTTGTTTATCGTATAATAAGTGGCTATTTTTTTGGTCTGGCCGCCGTCTCTGGTTAAAAGAATAACCTTATAATGTCCGGGGGTTTTTCTAAATTCAGCTTTCAACTGTTCAGCCAAAAGCCGGCTGATGACTGCCGGAACTTTTACGTAAGCCGTGCCGGAAATAATCTGCACTTTTTCACCGGCAAAGCCATTTGACCGGAAGTACCTTTCACCAGAAGTTTTTTCCAGCGCTTCGATTTCTTTAAAAACTTCCGAAATCCTTTCCTTGTTTATCTCCCTGGCATGATTGCAGATTAATTTCGGTTCCCCGTCCTTGTCTGAAATCTTGCACGAAATCATAACGATTTTATCTTCTGCCCAAATATCCGGTCCGGCTTTTAAAATTGACGGGAAAACCAGAACTTCGATTCCGGACGTGGCATCTTCAATACGCGCAAAAATCATCGGCTCTCCGTTTTTGGTTGTTATTTTTTTGACCGTGCTGATTATTCCCGCGACCTTAAGAATTTTTTTCTGCGAGTTCCTGTCTGATAGAATTGCCGCCAAAGGCACTACTTTATCCTGCAGATACGGGGCATATTCGCGCATCGGATGCGACGAAACGTACAAACCTAAAAATTCCTTTTCCCAGGCCAGCTTTTGTTTGTCGGTTGCCGCTTCAATAGATTCCAAAACAAGCTTGGGCAGACTCTGGCTGGCCGCCATAAGACCGAATAGATTGGCCTGCTTGCTTTCAATTTCAGCATTGATATTTTTTATAAATAACAGCAGTTTTTCAATGTTAAACACCATCTGATTTCTTTCACCGAAACTGTCCAGCGCGCCTGATTTAATCAGCGCTTCAAGAGATTTTTTATTCAAATCTTTGGTCTTGACGCGGCTGAGCAGGTCTTCAAGATTCTTGAACGGACCCGAGAATTTCCTTTCCTTGATAATTTCTGAAACAATGTTTTCTCCCAGATTTTTTATAGCCGAAAGTCCGAAACGCAGCCGCCAGGTTGCCTTACGGTTTTCATAAACTACAGTGAAGGTTGAAAAACTTTCATTGATATCCGGCGGCAGAACCTGTAACCCCATCTGACGGCATTCCTCGACTTCAATAGCTATCCTGTCCATATTGCCCTGGTCGGCTGTCAGCAACGAAGCCATAAATTCAGCCGGATAATGCGCTTTCAGATAGGCGGTCCGGTAAGCTATCAAGGCGTAACATGCGGCATGCGACCGGTTAAAACCGTAGCGGGCGAAAGGAATTACAAAATCCCAGATTTGTTTGGCGATCTGCGGTTTGATGCCGTTATTAATCATACCGGCGATCATTTTTTCTTCCTGTTCGTCTAAAAGTTCCTTGATTTTTTTACCGACAGCTTTTCTTAACACATCGGCTTCCGAATAGGAAAAACCGGCCAGACTTCTGGCGATTTCCATAATCTGTTCCTGGTAAACCGCAATACCGTAGGTTTTGGACAAAATCGGCTCCAATCTTTTGTCATGGTAATAAGGAATTATTTTGCCGTTTTTGCCTTTAATATAGTCGTCAATGAACTCCATCGGCCCTGGCCGGTAAAGCGCCACCATAGCGATAATATCTTCAAATTCCGTGGGTTTTAACATTTTTAAATATCTCTTCATACCTGATGATTCCAGCTGAAAAACACCGGTAGTTTCACCTTTCTTTAACAGCTGAAAAGTTTTTTTATCGTCTAAAGGAATTTTGTCAATTGCCAGTTGCAAATCCAGGGCTTTCTTTAAAATTTCCAGGGTATTTTCAATAATAGTTAAGTTTTTTAAGCCCAGAAAATCCATTTTCAACAGCCCTAAATCTTCTATGGCATGCATTTCATATTGAGAAATAATTTCATTGTCGCCTTTGGTTGAATATTGCTCCGGACAAAAGTTAACCAAAGGTTCGGGTGTAATAACTATGCCGCAGGCGTGGGTTGAGGCGTGGCGGGCGCAGCCTTCCAGTTTTTTTGCCGTGTCAATTAATTTTTTACCTTCCGCCTCGCGCGTCACTTCCTGCAATTCAGGGACAGTATCAATGGCTTCCTGCAGGCCTGTAAACATCGGGATCATTTTTGCCACCTTGTCGCAGTAACTGTAAGGCAGCCCTAAAACGCGGCCGACGTCGCGGATTGCCGCGCGTGCAGCCATGGTACCGAAAGTGATTATCTGCGCCACATGGCCCTTGCCGTATTTTACTTCAACATAACGAATGACCTCGTCTCTTCGGGTGTCGGCAAAATCCGTGTCAATGTCGGGCATGGAAATTCTTTCGGGATTTAAAAACCTTTCAAATAACAGTTCGTATTTAATCGGATCAATGTCGGTAATATTCACCAGATATGAAACCAGGCTTCCGGCAGCCGATCCCCTTCCCGGACCGACAACAATGCCGTTGTTTTTTGCCCAGTTGATAAAATCCTGGACAATTAAAAAATATGAGGCATAGCCGGTTTTTCGGATAACATCCAGTTCATAGGACAGGCGTTGTTTTATTTTTTCATCCGGCTTTTTTCCAAAACGCTCTTCCATCCCCTTATCGCACAAATCCTTCAGATATTCATTGGGGTCATGGTCTTTTGGCAAATCGAATTTCGGCAGCAGAATTTTGCCGAATTCAAGGTTCAAATCGCACAGGTTAGCGACAATTTCCGTATTTTTTATAATCTCCGGATAATCTCGCCACTGTTCTTTTACCTGACCTGGTGACCGGAAAGAAAAATCTTCCGTCATCATTGACAGCCTGTCATCATCGGTTACCTGCTTTTTGGTCTGGATACAGACTAACACATCCTGCGCGAAATTATCTTCAGGGTTCAGGTAATGAACGTCGTTGGTACAGACAACGGCCACCCCTAATTTTTTTCCCAGTTTGAAAAGACTTTCATTAACCGCCATCTGTTTTGGTATGTTTTTTAAATACTGGGCTTCCAAAAAGAAATTGCCGGCGCCAAAAATTTTCTGGTATTTCAATATAACGCGCTCAGCCGCTTCCATATCCCCCGTTAAAATTGTTCTGGCGACTTCTCCCTGCAGACAAGCGGTAAGCCCGATTAGCCCCTCATGATATTTTTCCAAAAGATCATGGTCAATTCTCGGCTTATAATAAAAACCATCCAGGTGCGCGATGGTTGTCAGTTTCATTAGATTTTGATAGCCGATTTTGTTTTTGGCAAGCAAGATCAGATGGTAAGGCGAATCATCGATTTTCGGCCGCTTATTTTGATGGCCGTTACGAGCGACATACGCCTCCATGCCGATTATCGACTTAATACCGGCTTTTTTCGCTTTTTGATAGAATTCAACAGCGCCGTACATGTTGCCGTGGTCGGTTAAAGCCAAAGCCGGCATTTTGTATTCTTTGGCTTTGGCGACAAGTTCATTGATTTTTGCCAAACCGTCCAGAAGCGAATAATGCGAATGCGTGTGTAAATGAATATAGGTCATATTTTTGTTTAGGAAACCGATTTGAAATCGTGGTTCCCAAGGCAAGCATGCTTGCCTTAATAACCGTTAACAATTAACTGTTGACTGTTAACTATCTGTCTTAAAATAATTATAACTTATCATCTGATATATAACAAATGTCTTTTATTTCCTTTTGAATTTGATAGCTCTGACAGTGCTTTAACATGCCTAAATAAGATTGTAACGATTGGTTAAATGATTCTTGGGAAATATTTAGACATTCTTAAAATCACCTCCTTTCTTTCTGAGTCGGAAGTGATTTCATTTTACTTACCGAGCGATTGCCGTAAACGTACCCGCCGGTTACGCCGGCGATTTTTTAAAAGAAAAAGAGGTGTAACATTTGTCACTCATCTTACCGTTTCTTTTTGCCCCGGCTTCCCCTTTTTTGTTCCAAAATATAACCGACAATTTTGATAGCCGAATCAGCCAGAACACCGATATGGCTGGATGTTTTTTCCAATTTGTCTTTGACCAATTTTAAAATGTCGTCAACGAGTTCCATCTTTTGCCGCAAGCTTTTCATCATTTTGCTGCTGTTTTTCAAAATCTGAATAACATAATACAGCGCCCAGGAAATAAAAATCACCACCCACAGCAGAGAAAAGGCGATAACAACGTAAAGAAGATCTTTTGAAGTCTCTAACATAAGTTTTTATAAATTCTAAGCCCCAAATTCTAATTTCCAAATCGCTAATTTCAAATTTAATTTTAGAATTGAATTTGTTTAGGATTTAGTGCTTAAAATTTAGAAATCATCTATCTAAGTTTGGCACCGAATTTTTCTTCCAGCCTCTTTAATATTTTTTTTATTATTTGATCCACCTCTTCCGACAGCAGCGTTCTTTTATCAGAGCGGAAGATTATGGAAAATGCCAAACTTTTTTTATTCATACCCAGACCAGCATTGGAAAAAACACTCAAATATTCTATTCCTTTAATCAAGGGGTCCGCTGCCGCAACTTCATTTTTAACATCCGCCCATAAAATGTTTTCGCCGGTCACAACCGCCAGGTCTCTTTTTATTTCAGGAAATTGAGGAATCGGCGAATACTTTTTTTGTTCAACAGGCAATTTTGCCAGCTGGGTAAAATTCAGGTCAAAAATTGCCGCTTCCGCCTTAATATCGTAAACCTGTCTGTTAAAAAGATAAACGTAATTGTGCTTCAATGGTTTGCCGTTAAACACGACCTCCAGCCCCTGCCTGTTTTTAACCCAAAGATAATCGTTATCCTTAAAAGAAATATTTAAATTCAGATATTGGGCCAGAGATTCAACTATCCCTTTGGCCGAAAAAAATAAATCTTTAGAATTTTTGCTTACGATAATTCCGGAAAGCCGTTTTGGCTGGTTTGGTAAAAAACCGTCGCCCTTGCCGGTTTTATATTCGCCCGGCTCGTTTTTAAAAACACGCCCCAGTTCAAATAGTTTGATTTCATCAAAGTACGGCAGATTATGTTCCGCGTTTTTAATCAGTCCCGGCACCAGACAGGGCCTTAAAAATCTTTGATCGGCAGCAGCGTAATTTTTTAATTCAACCAGATTTTTTTCATTGTAACCGAAAATTTTGGCGTCCTTTTCGGTCATAAAAGAATAATTGTAGGTTTCCGCGAAGTTCGCGCCAACCAGAAAGTTTTTTACTGTCCTTTCCAATGCCAGTTCTTTATCTAATTCTGGTTTCTTTATTTGAATCTGCGGTAAAGATGACTTAATATTCTGAAAGCCGTATATTCTTGACACTTCTTCAACCAAATCCTCGGGGATTGAAACATCGCGCATCGCCCTAAAGCCGGGCACCTCGACTGATAAAAAATTTTTGCTTTTATTCACTTTAAACTCAAGATTTTTTAAGATTTCAATTACCTTTTTATCAGGAATTTTTTCACCTATTTTTTTCTGCAAAAAATCCAGATCTAATTTTATCTTAATTTTTTTTGATTTTGAATAATTTATGTCTGCTATTTTGCTGCTGACGTATGCTCCGGGAATAATTTCCAAAATCAAATTAACGGCGCGGACAGCGGCTTTTTCGGCCATATTTGGGTCCAAGCTTTTTTCAAATCTTGCCGATGCTTCAGTCCTTAAATTAAGACGGGCAGATGTTTTGCGTATAACAACCGGGCTGAAGTTTGCCGACTCCAAAATAATGGTTTTAGTATCGTCTTTGACTTCCGAATTTAAACCTCCCATAACTCCCGCCAAAGCAACTGCTCTTTTGGTATCATTGATCAGCAGGTCTTCCGAAGTCAGCTGCCTTTTTTGCCCATCTAACGTAATAAATTCTTGCCCCGATTGGGCTTTCTTTACTATTATTTTGCCACCTTCAATCTGGCGGATATCGAAAGCATGCATCGGCTGGCCAAACTCAAGCATAACAAAATTGGTAATATCGACGATATTGTTAATAGGCCTTATTCCGGCTGAAGACAATAATTTCTGCATCCATACAGGCGACGGCGCAATTTTTATTCCCGATATTGCAATTCCGATGTATCTCGGGCAGGCATTTTTATCTTTTATTTCGACTTTCAAATCAAGCTCTTTTTTGGTTTTAACCGGCAAAAGCTTAGGTTCCTTTAACTTTTTGCCTAATATTGCCGCCACTTCCCTGGCCATGCCGATATGCCCCCATAAATCAGGACGGTGAGTTATGGACTTATTTTCAATATCCAAAATCACGTCCCTTGGTAAATTCATTGCATCGGCCACTGGTGTACCTGGTTTTACTTTGTCTGTAAAAAACGTAACTTTATCTTCTTCCGAAATTCCAAGCTCGCTGTCTAAACAGCACATGCCCTCTGATTCAATACCCCTGATTTTTGCTTTCTTGATATTTGTTCCCGTGGGCAAGGTAACCGGCGCAACAGCTATGGGCAGCATATCCCCGACTTTCAATTTAACCACCTGCCCAAAAATTACCTGAATCATTTTATTGCCTACGTCAACCTTTGCCACATGAAGCTTATCAGCATTCGGGTGCTTTTTTATTTCAACCATTTTGCCTATAACTACGCCCTTTAGTGCTGAGGACATATCGATTACATCTTCCACCTCCATTGTTGACAAGGTCAATTTTAAAGCCAGCTCATTAGGTTTCAATGAATTATTTGGAATATCGACGTATTTTTTTAACCAGTTTATGGATACTTTCATAATTATAGTTATCCGGTTTTAAGGTGGCCTACGGCTCAAGATAACATTTGCATCAAACCTTCTTTAAGCTAAACCTTGTGCTTATACTTAATACTTAACAAAACTATAAGTAATATCGCGGTACATGATAATGATTCAAGAGTTATATAAACTAAATCTTTTGTGCTAACGGCATAAACCAGTAGTAATAGATTTCCTATCAAAAAAAACAACCATGCGCCTATGCTAATTCCTGTGGAATCTTTTACCTTTAAAAGTTTGATAATCTGCGGCAGATATCCTGAAATAATTATCAATCCGCCTATTAACCCCATTGACGACAGAATCCAAAGCCACATATCAAAACTGCTTCAAAAACCTTAAATCCCCGGACATAAACAATCTGATGTCGTTAATGCCGTATTTGACCATAACCAGGCGGTTCAGGCCAAGGCCAAAAGCAAAACCCGACCATTTTTTCGGGTCAATACCGCCGTATTTTAAAACATTGGGATGCACCAAACCGCAGCCGAAAATTTCCACCCAGCCCGAATGTTTGCAGACCGGACAGCCTTTGCCGCCGCAGTTTAAGCACTCGACATCCATTTCAAAGCCGGGTTCAACAAAAGGAAAATAGCCGGGGCGCAAGCGCACTTCTACCTGTTTTTTCAAAACTCCCGAAATTAGTTCCTGCATCGTGGCGACGAGATTTCCTATATTAATGTCTTTATCTATCATCAGCCCCTCAAACTGAAAAAAATTGGTTTCATGAGATGCATCGGTCGCTTCATTTCTAAAAACGCGTCCGGGAAAAACAGCCCGCAGGGGAGGGCCGTATTTTTGCATCGCCCGAACCTGCATATTGGAAGTCTGGGTCCGCAAGACATTACCGTCTTTAAGGTAAAAAGTATCCTGCATGTCGCGTGCCGGATGATATGGCGGAATGTTCAAGCTCTCAAAATTATAGAAATCTGATTCCGCCTCCGGCCCGTCCAAAACCATGAAGCTCATCGAGGTAAAAATATCCGCCAGTTCATTTTTAACCAGAGTAATCGGGTGTAAGCGCCCGTACATTACTTTTTTCCCGGGCAAAGTCAGGTCGATTAATTCTTCTTTTGCTTCGCCTTTTATTACCTGCGACGCCTTATTTAAATCATTTACAATTTGATTTTTGAGCTCATTGGCCAAAGCGCCGATTTTTGGCTTTTCTTCACCTGATAAATTTTTTAAACCCTTTAAAATTCTGCTCATTTCTCCTTTTCTGCCCAAAAATTTGATTTCCAAATCAGACAGGGCTTGTATATTCTTTGCCCTGCCGATTTCATGCAAAAATTTATTTCTTAATTGTTTTAGCTGCTCCTCTAAACTCATATTATTTATTAGCAATAACCGAACCTGCGGTTTATTTTTTCTCTGATATTTCCCTTTTATTCCTGCCCAATTCTTCTTCAAGACTGACAAACATGCTGTTAGCAAAATTTTTAAGCGTTTCCAGATTGGTGGCGGCGTCAGCCATAGTGACTATCCTTTTTCGTTTGATGTTTTTAAGCATTCCAACTATGGACGTTACCATCCCTTTGGCATCCCTTGACCAAATTGATATTTTGTTTTGGATGCGTCTTTTGCCGAAGACTTGCAGTATGTTCATAAACAAAGATACTACGGCAACGATTGTTGAAACCCAAAAAGCAATTTCTGTCCTCATATTTATTATATTTCTTTTTTAAAAGATATAAAAAGGAATTCTAAAATTGTCAGTATAACCAGAAGCAGTATCACATTTAAAAAATTCAGCAATTCTTTCTGGTAAAGCATAAACAGGCTTAAAATTAAAATCGTAAACCAGATCGACTGACGCCACGAAGTCTGTAGGCGCAAAAATGACGGCTGATACCTTTTAAACAACCGCCGCATAAGGCTTCCTGACAGGTACAATAGCCCGATTAAAACCAAAGTTAAAGACAGATAAAAAAAGGCAAACTCCACCGGGCCGGCGATATCGGGGTTTATAAAATTAACAACCAGCAGAAAATTTATGGCGTTTACTGCTGTACTTAAAAAAATCAGAAAATTAAATAATTTAGTATTCATATATCCCGACTTTCACAATAAATTATAACAAAAAAATCTGTTTTTCGCAAACCTATATAAACAATTAAAACTACCTGCTTATTCCGAAAATACCTCTGCCCGATAACTTTGGAAATTTGTTCCTGCTCTTTGCCAGCTGTCTTGGGGCAGGCCTGCTTTTAGGCACAGGTTTGACAGAAAAACGCTTTTATCGGGCAGATCCTGCCACACCTGAGGCAGAAAGGTTGCGGCTAAATTCCCCTTTTCCAGCGCTATCCCGTCCCGAAAAGGCGTTATTTCATTTATTGTTGTCTGTCGGGGAACCGATAAAACGGAAATTTCAATTTTGATTCGGGGCAGTTCTTTTTCAGCAAGCGGCAAAAAACGCGGATCGTCGAAAGCAGCGGCCAAAGCGTTATTTCTGACACCCTCAATCAAGGAGTATATTGGCAAAATGTTGCCGATACAGCCGCGCAAATCATTTCCCTGATGCAAAGTGACGAAAACGCCTTTCTTTTCAAGAAATTTCGGATTATCTGTTTTTAAGTCCAGAACTTTTTTTCCTTTTAAATACAGTTCAACGGTTTTTCTGGCAATATTGAGTAATTCTTTTTTTTCATTGTCAGATAAAGCCATAACTATTTACCTTTGTATTTATTTTTCCGGCTTAAATCCTTGTACTTGCCAACTACAAAATTTTTTTTAATCCTAAATGGGCTGGGGCTGCGGTAACGCGTCAGCCGTTTATTGGTTTTTTTTGAATAATTTTTCATATTTTTATTAACTTACCAATTATCACGCTTCGCTAAAATTAAACTTTGGCAAAGCGAAGCGGAACAAACTAAAGAATATTTAAATTTACCCTCCCGTCTTTAAAATCAGGAAAATCACAGTATAAATCTGATTCTTTCGATTTTATCCTTCCTGCCTTCATTTAACTTTTCCAAAATCAACGGCTCATGAAGTTTTATCTCCTGCGCCAAAACCGAACTTAAAACTGCCACAGTTAAAATACCGTTTTTTATATGCAAAGGTCTGGCTTTAGCGGCAACATTTTTACCAATTACGGCTTCCACAACCATAGTAAAGTCGTTGCAAACTATGGCCGCCGTTACCTGCTTCTCAATATTTGCCTTGCGTATGGCTTTGGGTAACAGATTTTCCAGTTTTTGAAAAGTCATTGACTTTTAATTTTTGTGATGATAAGATAGTCTAATATTAACCTGTTCATTTAATTTATCAAATATAGGGGGTGGTAGCATGCTATCATTAAATCATTTTGCCACAATTTCCCACATTATGTACCGGTTAGGTTGGCAAAAAATCAGACGCTGCAGTTATGCTGTTGATAATGGTCCGTTAACAGTACCTTTATGGCCTTTTAATGAACTCGTAGTTATAGGAGACTATGGAAAAACCATAAAATATTTCATTCTGCCTGAAAAAGGAAGTCAGAGAAGTATAACCGTTGCCGGAGTTGTCAAAAGCCGTAACATTGATATTGATAGTATAGCCGCTGTTTTGTTTAAATTCGATCCAAACATGGATTTTACCAATCCCTGTTACAATTTAAGAGGGCAGATATTAATAATGTTGAGACCTCATGAAGGCTGGTAAATTCCAATGGTTAAATTGTATGCCGTCTGCTAGAAGACGGTTTTTTTCTTACTGTATTATAAATTTCTATACTCACAAATATTTTTAAAATCGCAGTATTTGCAAAGTATGCTCGGCTTTGACGGAAATTCGCCTTTCTTTATTTCGTTGACTACGAAAACTATTTTCTTCTGCAGTTTTTCCAGCTCTTTTTCCGTTCCCAAAAAGGAAACTTTCTTGTTACTATCGACATAATAATAAGAAAGTTTGGCTACGGGTTTGTCAAAAAGTCTTGCGGCTGCCATCTGGTAAATCAAAAGCTGTTCCTTGTCGTTAGCCGATAATCTGTCACCTCTCGCCTCTCCCGTTTTATAATCAATTATTTCAAAACCGTCTTTAATTTCATCCACCCTGTCGATAACTCCCTTTAAAGTAATTATATCACCACCAGTTTCAATTTTTAAATTAAACGGCAGCTCCAAATACAAAGGCAAAGGAATATTTCCGTTTAATGATTTGTAAAACTCCTTTAAAATCTTTTCACCTTTGGTGCGGTATTTTTCCTTGTCTTCCCTGGAAGCATACCAGTCGTCAATCCAGCTGTTTTTATAAATTTCCAGAAGTTGGCCGACGGAAACCGAAGCTTCTGAATTTTTAACGCTGTTTCCAAAAAGGTCTTTTTGTTCAGAACCTGCGCGCTGTTTAGCTAAATCAAAAAATTTCTGCAAAGTGCTGTGAATGGTTTTGCCAAAAGAAAATATGCCCTTGCCCCGAACCGGCACCTTCAATATATGGGCAAAACGGTATTGATAAGGACAGCTTTCAAAGGCGCGAATCTGAGTAAAAGAAAATTTTACCGGTACAATATACTGCAGTCTTGGCTCTTTTTCGTTTTCCGGAGCAATTTCCAAAAGCGATTTTTTATCAGTTGATTTGTTTCCGTTCAAAGCCAGGCCGAACTGATTTAATTCGGTTAAAAAGCGGGATAATTTTTTTTGCGCCGCCCCGCCGTAATCTTTGGCGGAAGTGAAAAACAATCCCTCCTTGGCGCGGGTCATGGCGACGTAAAAAAGCCGGCGCTCTTCCTGCAGATGAGCATCGCCTTCCGGCAAAATTTCCTTAATCAATTTTTCTGGCAATTCGATGGGCTCACCTCTCTGACTGACCGGAAACCTTCTGTCAACAAGGTTGACAATAAAAACATATTTGAATTCAAGCCCCTTGGCCGCGTGCACCGTCATTATCCTTAAAATTTCAGGCCCGGCGTTAAAATCATTTTGCAATTTTCCTTCATCACCGGCTTCAATTTGCATATCAATAAATTGCAAAAAATTTTTAACAGATGGATCTGAAGACGAATTTTCAAATTCAATTACTTTTTTATAAAATTGATTTAAATAACCTAAAGAATTTTGAGCTGCGACAGTCTCTGCGGCCGTAAGCCTGCGCAAATAGCCGGAATCTTCAAGAAAGGCGCGGATCACTTCACCGACCTTGGATTTTCTGGTCAAAGCACTATGCTTGTCAATTAAATTTATTATTCTGCTAAACTTTTCTTTGCTTTCCGTCTCTGTCGACGTCTGTTTGGAGGTATAAAGTAAGGTTTGATACAAAGAGATAGCTTTTCTGTACGACCAATAATTTAAATTGACAATCTCCCCGGATTCCAAATCAAATATCGGCAAACTTATAATGCGATACAGGGCTGAACTTTCATGATAATTATCCAGCAGCTTTAAGTAAGAAATGACATCTAAAACAACGGGTTTGGTATAAAGGCCGGTTGACGCCATAAATTGATACGGGATTTGCGCTTTTTCCAGCCCGTAAATAAAAAGATTGGCATGGGCATTGGCTCTGACTAAAACGCCAAAATCATTCCAAGTTGATTCTTTATCGCTGTCTTTTAAATCCAAAATTTGCTTTAAGACCGCTTTGACCTCATCTTCGGCCGTTGCCGCCTGAAAATGGTTAATTAGTCCTTTCTTGTTATTTTGCGAGACCAGTTGTTTAGAAATTTTTTTCTCACCAGATTTTAATTTTACTTCCAGGCGGTCCGGGTTATTTTGTTTAATGAATTCATACGACAAATTAAGGATGTTTTGACAGGAACGGTAATTTTTGGTAAGTAAAATACTCCTGGTTTCAGGAAAATCTTTTTTGAATTCTAAAATATTGGAAACCGAAGCGCCGCGGAATTTAAAAATCGCCTGGTCGTCATCCCCCACAACCGTAAGATTGTTTTTCGGGGCAGCTAAAGCTTTTATAAGTTCATACTGCGCATGATTGGTGTCCTGAAATTCATCCACCAGAATATACTTGAACTTTTTGCGGTATTTGTTTAAGACCAACGGCCGGTCTTTAAACAGTTTAAGACAATAATTTATAAGATCACCAAAGTCCAAAGAGTTATTGTCAAGCAAAAGCTGCTGATAAACATGGTAGGCATCGGCAACTTCCTCTTGTTTTTTGATTTCCGAGCCAATCAGTTCTTTTTTTTCTTTTTTGGACAGCGTTTGCGCTAAATCCCGGTCGATTACAGTCTGAACAAAATCAGGCGAGTCGGAATTGAGCTTAAGATCTTCAACATATTTCAAATAATCTTCCGGCCAGATAGATTCGTCTTTGGCGCGGGAAAATAATTTCAGCAGGGCATGGATGAACTTCGCAGGATTTCCCAACGGCCGGTAGTAATCAAGATTGAATTTTTCAAGATTTTGCCTGACGATCGACCACTGCTGTGTCAAATCCAGTAATTTAAAATCATTCGACAGACCTATTTCCAAAGCGTTATCCTTTAAAATCTTTTCCGCAAAGGAATGAAAAGTCATTATCCATAAATCCAGATAGCCGTACGGCAAAATTTTGTCGATTCTTTCTTCCATTTCCGCTGCCGCCTTTTCCGTAAAAGTCAGGGCCAAAATTTCTTCGCCAGAAGCCTTTTTCTGATCAATAAGCCATTTCAGACGCTGCGTTATAACGGTTGTTTTTCCCGTACCGGCGCCGGCCACAATCAAAAGAGGGCCCTCGCCGAAAGAGACGGCCTGCTTTTGTTCCGCATTTAAATTTTTAGATAAATCATCATTCATCGCCATTTAATTTTATCATAAAGTATGCAATAAAAAAACCGGCGTAGCTAGACGCCGGCTTGTTTAACAGGAAAAATTGGAAACCAACCGTTACTGCAGAACTCATCAATCATTGCGTCATCAAGCAAAAGTATGGCAATGCCTTCTTCATAAGCTGCCTGGATAATTCTTTTGTAACGCCGGAAGTGAGTGCGTCGGGATTTTACCTCTATAAAATGTACTTTTAGAAAATCTTCAGATGACATAAAACTGTTCTTCGCCTGGGCGAACGCAAGGATTTCATTCAACAGCCAGCAAGGAACTAATACTTCAGTTTTAAGCCTGAAGTCTGGCTCTGTCTTTTTCCTTCCTTTCGCTATGGTGTATCCGTGATGGCAAAACTTTATGCCAAGCTTCTTCAATTTTTCGGCAACCTTCACCTCCCCTAAGGTGTCATATCTAACGCCGTCGTAGTAAAAAAATTTAGAATGTTTCAGCCGTATGACATCTTCGGATTTTTCACCGCCTTGTTTTTGCAACCGGCGACCATTTCTGAAGGCTTTTTTTTGAGACAGCGATCTTGTTTTTTTCTCCCTGCTGACTCCTTTAAAACTTCGGATCCTAAAAGAAACTCCCATAATGTTACTCCTTTAAAGAACCCTTTTTACCACTCCCTATACATAAATGTTAACATAAAAGAACAATAAAAAAAAGTATCAAAAAAGCGCTTTTTGAAAGCGCAACCTTAAATTTGGCCTATCTGTTAGGTATACTTATTTTAAATTGTCTGTATTTTTAGTAGCAACATTCGCCCGCCGGTTGTCCTGAACCGCAATCGCAAGGTTCGGCAGCGCCGCAGCAGGAGCCATAGGGCTTTTCTGAACCGCAGGGGCAAGGATCTTTTGGTCTAGGCATAATGCCTAATGCAAATTAAATAAATTAATGGCATTTTCCGAAGTCTTTTCCACAACTTTATTGTATTCTATTCCCTTAATTTTAGCAACTTTTTCAGCAACATACTTTACATACAGAGGCATATTTCTTTGACCGCGAAAAGGTTCCGGAGCCAAATAAGGACAATCAGTTTCCACAAGTATTTTTTCCATAGGTATGAGGGAAACTACCTTAACCAGATCTTCGGCTTTTTTACCGAAAGTTATTATGCCGGTAAAACCTATGCAAAAACCTAATCGTATAAATTCTTGTGCCTGTTTTAAAGTACCACCGAAACAATGTATCACTCCGTTGTCTGTTGATTGCCTGTTGGCTGTCGACTGCAATATTTTCAGCATTTCATCGTAAGCATTTCGGCAGTGTAAAATAACCGGAAGTTTTAATTCTTCTGCCAAAGCCAGTTGTTTTTTAAAAGTTTGCTTTTGCCTATTTTTATTTTCCTCGTCGTCAGGATTAATGTGGAAATAATCCAGCCCGATTTCCCCGATAGCAACAACTTTTGAAGACCCGGCTAATTCTTTATATTTTTGATAATCGAATTTTTCAGCTGCAGTAATTAACTTTCCTGTTTCGGCTTCGTCAATTTCAAGGACTGATAAATGTATTGGATGCAAACCGACTGACGCATAGACCCCTTGCTTATAATTTTCGGCGATATGAACAGCTCTTTTACTGGTGCTAAACTGCGAACCTACATTTATCATCCAGGTATTTTCCTTAAGACAACCATCGATTATTTTTTCCGAATCTTGTTTGAAAGCGTTAAAATTAAGATGGGCATGGGTGTCAATCAGCATATTTAAAACAGTCTTGTTAAGTAATCGATCTGAAACATTATTTTCGGCAGAAGAGGAGAAAGCACCATGTCAGCCACAAAAAGAATCCAGGAGGCAACTTTTGACTGGTCCACGATTTGTTTTATATAGCTGGAAATCGGATATCTGTTAATTATTAAAATTACGGCGCCTATAATTAAGACGCCTTCTGCGAATCCCAAAATTGCGCCGGCCAGTCGGTTAATGCTTTTTAAAAATGGAAGTATGGAAATGATGTTGAACATTTTATTTAGAATATAAAAAATAAAACCGACAAGACGATTTACAAGCGTAAAAATCAGAACAAAAGCGATGACTTTGGCGATGTTTTGATGATCCATCAGATACGGCGCCAGCCAGGCAGCGAAAGGATCGTAATACATTCCTGAAACCCAAATACCTAAAAACAAACCGATTATTCCTCCCAGGGTTTGGATTAAGCCCAGCCAAAAACTAAACGAAATAAAGCAAAACAAAATCAGCAGCAGGACTAAATCAAGAATCGTAAAGTACATATATTTTAATTATGAATAAATTTTATACAAGTCGGGGAAACAAAGCCCGCTCTTTTTTAATTTTCTTGCTAACGAACTGCCTGATTATTTTTTCAGCGCTTTCAGGCATAAATGGCTGCAGATTAAAGGCGATGCTTAATATATTGTCAGCGGCTTGCGCCAAAACATTTTCCAGCTCCTCGGTCCTGTTTTCTTTGGCCAGAATCCATGGTTTGGTGTCATTTATCAGTTTGTCCGTTTCAGTTATTTTCTGCCAGATGAATTTTAAAGCCGAGTCAAAGTAAAAATTTTCCATTGCCTCTTTCACTTCTTTGTAAAATTTCAGCTTTGGCTTTATTTTTATTTTCAAATCATTTGTCTCTATCAGATTGGAGACGCGATTTACTAAATTGCCGAGGCCGTTGGCCAAATCGGCATTATAGCTTTCTTCAAAATGTTTGATTGTAAAATCGCTGTCCTGAAAAGGATGAATATACCTAAACAGAAAATATCTGACCGGCTCAACCCCGTATTTTGAAATTAAATCAAAAGGGTTAATAACATTGCCCAATGATTTGGAAATTTTCTGGCCTTCAATATTAATATAACCATGCACAAAAAGTTTTTTTGGCAGCGGCAAACCGGCGGACAAAAGCATCGCCGGCCAATAAACGGCGTGAAATCGGATTATTCCTTTGCCTATCACATGCAGGTCAGCAGGCCAGAATTTTTTGTAAAGTTTTTGGTCTTCGGAAAAATCGAGCGCGGAAATATAATTGGTTAAAGCGTCAAACCAGACGTAAATTACCTGTTCAGGATCATCAGGAACCGGCACTCCCCAGTTTTTTGCCCTGGCCATGGATCTTGAAATGGAGAAATCCTCCAGACCCATTTTAATGAAGCTTAAAATTTCATTCTTTCTGGTTCCGGGTATTATTTCGTACTCGCCGCCGGAAATTAACTTCTCCAGTTTTTTTTGATAATTTGAAAGTTTAAAAAAATAATTTTCTTCTTCCACGACCTCGGGTTCTTTTAAATGTTCGGGGCATTTGCCGTCAATTAATTCTTTTTCCGTGTAAAAAGTTTCGCATCCGACGCAGTAAAGACCCCTGTATTCCTTTTTATATATGTCCTCTTTCTTGCACAAAGACCATAACTTGCGGCAAGCGGCAAAATGTTTAGCAGAAGTTGTTCTTATAAATTGGTTGTTGGAAATATTTAACGCCGACGTCAGATCAATAAATTTTTTTGTATTCTTATCGACTAATTCCCTGACAGATGTTCCCTGCTTTTCCGCTGCCTGAACATTCTTTAATGAATTTTCGTCAGCGCCGGTTAAAAAATAGGTTTCTTTTCCTGACAGTCTTTGAAATCTGGCAACAGCATCGGATTGCACCAATTCTAAAGCAAAGCCGATATGCGGCTCTGCGTTGACATATGGTATGGCTGTGGTCAAATAGAATCTTTTTTCCATACCTGTATTATTCCACAATTATTCACTAATTTCAAGTCAAAAATTGACAAAATCTAAAAAATATACAACAAATATGTACAAGGAGGTGAAAGAAATGAAACGCTTTGTCCTTTTATTGTGTATATTCTTGATCACGGCCTGTAGCAATACCCGTCCTCAAATACTTGAAGCCAAACAACCAAATGTTTTGCTGGTTACAAATCTTGATTTTTATAATGATTGGAATCTTCCTGAACCTATTGTTAGTGGTTTTGTTACCGTATCGCAATTCAGGATTAAAGACACCAGCAAAATAAACGATTTTGATCAATTGACTTTTGGCGTCAGCGATTATATTGCCACAAGAAATGAACTGGAAAATAAAAAAAACGAAGATTGCGACGGGCTCGCCTTTAATTTATGGTACGACCTGTGGAAAATGCAAATACCTGCTAAATATACTGTTGGCAGGTACAGTCCTCAAAGTAAAATGCGCCATGCTTGGATTGAATTAAATTGGAATGGTTTCGATTATATTTTGGATCCTTCTAAGGAAAAAATATACAAGCTCAGGCGCAGAAATATTTTGGGAACATTTTATCTGATTGAATGGTTGCCAGATTACGACAAAAAAATGTTACGGGAGGTTGTGGACAGGATGGTAAAAGAAAAAGTACTATCGCAAGAAAAGGCCGATGCAATTTTTAACGAAATAGTTAACTGCATGCGCCAGGAATAAACCGCAGGAAAATGAATTTTTGATAGATCAACACTTACAGTTGGCTATGGCCCGCTGAACTTTTTCTAAAAGGGATTTTGCCTACCGCAAAGTCCCTTTTTATTTATAAACTATAACCACAAACTCTCCTTTCTCACAGTCTTTTTTTATCTGTTCTATAGTATCGGATATGTTACCGCGATAAATTGTCTCGAATTTCTTAGTAAGTTCACGCCCGACTATAAGATTAACTTTATCGCTTTCGGTCTTTAACATTTCAAGCGTTTTTATCATCCTATGTCTTGATTCAAAAAAAACGACCGGATACCTTGATCCAATCAATTCTTTTATTATTGTCTGTTTGCCTTTTTTGTGGGGTAAAAAACCGTAAAAATAAAATTTTTCCATGGGAATACCCGAAACAGAAATCAAGGTTGCCAAAGCGGAAGGTCCTGGTATGGGCTCAAGTGGGATATTATTTTTAACGGCTTCGGCCACCAAAACTCCTCCAGGATCGGAAATTCCCGGTGTTCCCGCGTCTGTCACCAAAGCGATATTTTTTCCCTTTTTAATTTCATTAATTAAAAAATCAATTTTAAAAATCCGGCTGTGCTGATGGAAGCTGGACAACGGCTTGCCTATTTGATAATGGTCTAGTAATTTTTTGGTCACGCGCGTATCTTCGCAGGCAATCAAATCAACTTCCTTTAAAATCCTCAACGCCCTTAAAGTGATATCTTCCAAATTGCCGATCGGCGTGGCGACGATATATAGTTTACTCATATATTTTAGCATAAAATAAAAGCCGCGTTATTCACGGCTTTTCTTTCTATAATAGTATATGACGTGGGGAAACAACAGACAAAAGATCAGTACTACTGCGATTACAGTCATAAAAACTGCCGTTGTTAATGGATGCCATCCAAGCTTTTGACCCGCATGGAAACTCACCATAAAGATAATCGCCAAGTAGACACCTAATGATGCAAGAATAAGCAAAAAGTTAAATATATTTGAAAGTTCCATAGGGATTCCTCCTTATCTAAATTTTTTTGAACGCAACAGACGATGGTATTTTAGGGCAAAGCGGTGGGCTTCGTCACGAATTTTTAAAATCAGTTTTAAGGCGTCGGATTTCTTGTCCAATTGCAGCGGATACATACTGTTGGTAGTATAGATTTCTTCCAGTTTTTTGGCAATGGCAATTGTGGGTATCTGCAAACCCAGTTCTTTTAACGCCTCTAAAGCAGCTGTCAGCTGCGGTTTGCCGCCGTCAATAACGAGCAGATCGGGTAATTTTGAATTTTCGATTTTCAACTTGTAATAGCGCCTGAAAACTATTTCTTTAATGCCGGCAAAATCGCTTTGTCCCGCAAAAGTTTTTATCTTAAAACGGCGGTAATTGTTTTTGTCGGGAATGCCGTCGCTAAAATTTACCATTGAACCGACAACATATTTAGGGCCTAGATTGGAAATATCAAAGGCCTCAATTACCCTGGGCAATGACGGTAAATTTAATTTGTTTTGCAGGTCAAACAAAGCGCTGTCTACTTGTTTCAAGCCGGCGCAAATATTTTCCTTAACCAGCTCCAAAAGCTGTAATTTTCCGCCTTTTTGCGGAACGGAAAAACTCACTGCTGATTTTTTTATTTCGGAAAAAAATCTTTCCAAAAGTTCCTGGTCTTCTATTTTTTTGGAGATGATAATTTCTTCAGGGATATCTTCTGATATATAGTAACGCTTAATAAATTCATTCAATCGGTTATCTTCAGCGGAACTTCTTTTGTCAAAGCGAAATTCCTTTCTGCCTGAAATTATTCCCTTATTGACATTAAACAGCTGAAAGATAAATTCATCCGGTGTTTCGACAAAATTAATTACATCCTGGTCATATTTTTTGCGCAGGGTGATTTTTTGCTTTTCGGAAATGAATCTTAAGGCATTTATCTGGTCGCGCTTGGTTTTTGCGATTTCATACTGAAATTTTTCCGAATAAGATTTCATTTCTTTTTCCAGCTGACCAATAAGCTCTTCGTCTTTGCCGCGGATCAGCAGCTCGGCTTTTTTTATGTTTTCGTTGTAGTCGTCTTCTGAAATTTTGTTGATGCAGGGTGCGGTGCACAAATTTATATGGTATAAAAGGCAGGCGGTTTTAGGCAGTTTCTTGCAGACCCGTAATTTAAAAATCGTGTTGCATAAATAAATCAGCTCCCGCCTTGTTTGTCCGGAAGCGAAGGGGCCTAAGTATCTCCCTTTTTTTGTTTGGTCCCTTGCCGTTAAAATCCTCGGAAACTTTTCATCTGTAATCATAATATAAGCATATTTTTCTCCGGCCTTTAATTCCAGGTTGTATTTCGGCTGGTGTTTTTTTATAAGTTCGGCTTCGGTAAGCAATGCCTGGTATTCATCCTGGCTGATGAAATAATCCACATCCGCAATTTCGCCGACAAGCCGCGGAGTCTTTAAATCCGGGTGGGTTTTTACAAAATAGAAAGAAACGCGTTTTTTTAAATTCTTAGCCTTGCCGATATAGATAATTTCTCCGGCTTGGCTTTTAAAAAGGTAACAACCGGGTTTATTAGGAAGCTTTTTTATTTTTTCTTGTAAGGTATTATTTGACATTTATTCAAAATAACTATATACTATTTAGTTAGATTTTTATTTAAAGGCTAGGAAAACGTTAACCTTAACGAGGAGGAAACTATGCTTATTGCTCTTTTGCTGGCCTACTTGTGGTTCAATTTGGCTGCATATCATCAGCTAAAGTACAAAAATGGCTATGATTTCTGCGCCGAATGGCTCCATTCACTGGAAGTGAAACATCCAACACTTGACAAACTGCTCTGGACGTTAATTTGTATAACGCACATACCGACACTGATAGCACTCGAAATTGATGAGAGATGACAGTTTTTTGATATTTTGGCCGGAAAATTCTTAAATGATTTTTCGGCCTTTTTTATTTCACATCTACCGCTTTTACCTTATGACTCTATCGCCATCGCTAAATTTTTTATTTATTTCTTTATTAATCAAGATTTCTCGACCAGCAGAAAAATTCTTAGCTCATCGCTCGAAATGACAAATGTGGTCTACAATACCTCTTTCAAATACTTGCCCGTATAACTCCACTTCCAGCTTTTGGCAATGCGCTCTGGCGTCCCTTCGGCAACAATCCTGCCGCCGCGCTCGCCGCCTTCCGGACCCAGATCAATTACCCAGTCCGCCGATTTTATCACATCCAGATTATGCTCGATTACCAGAACCGTATTGCCTTTTTCCACCAGACGGTTTAAAACTTCCAATAATTTCTTAACGTCGTGAAAATGCAGGCCAGTTGTCGGTTCATCCAAAATATACAAGGCATTGCCCTCTCCTTTTTTGGAAAGTTCTGCTGTCAGTTTTATTCTTTGCGCTTCGCCGCCCGACAAAGTAGTTGCCGCCTGGCCCAGTTTGATATAGCCTAAACCGACATCAAAAAGCGTCTGCAGCTTGTTTTGAATTTTATAAATATTTTTGAAAAACTTCAAAGCTTCCTCGACTGTCATTTCCAAAATTTGTGATATATCTTTTCCTTTGTATCTAACATCCAAAGTCTCGCGGTTGTAGCGCGTACCTTTGCATTTTTCGCATTGAACATAAACATCAGGCAAAAAATGCATTTCAATTTTTATAGTACCGTCGCCTTCGCATTCCTCGCATCTCCCGCCGGCAACGTTAAAACTGAATCTGCCGGGTTTGTAACCGCGGGCCCGCGCTTCCGGCACCTGTGAGAACAGCTCGCGGATATAAGTAAAAACGCCTATGTAAGTTGCCGGGTTTGACCGCGGCGTCCTGCCGATTGGCGACTGGTCAACTATTACCACTTTATCCAGTTTGCCGTAGCCTTTAAGTCCCCTGTGACTGCCCGATGTTTCAGTTGTCGCCCAAAAAATCTTATAAAGCGCCTTATATAATATGTCGTTAACCAAAGTTGATTTCCCGGATCCTGACACGCCGGTAATGCAGGTAAAAACCTTTAACGGAATCTTAACGTCTATATTTTTTAAATTATGCTCCCTGGCCCCGAGAACTTCCAAATAGTCAAAAGCTTTCCGCCTTTCCTTGGGGACAAAAATTTCTTTCCTGCCGGATAAATAATCGGCTGTCAGGGAATTCTTGCACGTCAGGATTTTCTTCGGCGTGCCCTCACAGACAATTTTCCCGCCATGGATTCCCGCTCCCGGCCCCAAATCCACAACATAATCGGAGGATAAAATTGTTTCCGCGTCATGTTCAACGACTAAAACCGTATTTCCCAAGTCGCGCAGCCGTTTCAAGGTATCAATCAGTTTAATATTATCGCGCTGGTGCAAGCCGATTGATGGCTCGTCTAAAATATACATAACGCCGCGTAACTCGGACCCGATTTGCGTTGCCAGCCGTATCCTTTGAGCTTCACCTCCGGACAAAGTTCCTGCTTCCCGGTTCAATGTCAGATAATCCAAACCGACATTGATCAAAAAATTCAAACGACTGGATACTTCTTTAAGCAGCAGATGCGATATTTCCTGCTGCATTTTCGTTAATTTCAGCTCTGCAAAAAATTTCTGCAAACTGCCAATGGACATTTCGCCCAGCTCCCAGATATTTTTATTATCGACGGTAACAGCTAGACTCTCTGGTTTTAATCTTTTGCCCGCGCAGGCCGGGCATGGCGCCTGGCGCATGAATTTTTCCATATCTTCGCGCCGATATTCGGATTCTGTCTGCCTGTAAAGCCGTTCCATTTGCGGAATAATTCCTTCGAAACCGCCTTTCCAGCTGTATGTGGATTCCCTTTCCCATGAGTGGACCTTGAATTTGATATTGTCTTTGGTGCCGTACAAAATTATGTTTTTGACATTTGCCGGCAAATCCTTCCAGGCCGCGTACATATCAAAACCGTAATGCTCGGCCAGCCCTTCGATATATTGCATCCGCCAGCCTTCGCCGACTGTTTTCCACGGTTTGATGGCGCCTTCGCCTAGTGACAAATTTTTATTGGGGATTATCAAGTCCGGGTCGAATTTCTGAGAAATCCCAAGGCCGTGGCATTCAGGACATGCCCCAAAGGGCGAATTGAAAGAAAACATCCGTGGCTGGATTTCTTCAAAAGAAACGCCGCATTCGGTGCAGGCATTGGCGCGTGAAAAAATTTTTTCCTCTTTATCGTTTATTCTGGCAATCATTATGCCGTCACCGGCTTCCATGGCTGTTTCCACGCTTTCTACAAGACGGTTACGGGAAGATTTGGCAATTGTCAGAGTGTCGATGATTAACTCAATATTATGTTTTACTTGTTTTTTTAAAATAATTTTCTGCCAGTCCGCCAGGTCAGAAATTTCGCCGTCAACTCTGATTTTTGAATAACCCTGCTTGTGAAAGTCCTTAAACATTTTTTCGTAAGTTCCTTTTTGGCCGCGGATAACGGAAGCCATAACCATGACTTTGGTTCCCGCAGGCAAATTGACTATGTTTTCCGCGATACTTTCCGCGCTTTGAGGCAAAATCAATTTTCCGCATTGAGGACAATGGGGAATGCCGATACGCGCATAAAGCAGCCTTAGATAATCATAGATTTCCGTTACCGTCCCCACAATTGACCGGGGATTTTTTGAAACTGTTTTTTGCTCAATGGAAATCGCCGGGGACAACCCTTTAATTGAATCAACGTCGGGCTTGTTCATCAAACCCAAAAATTGCCGCGCATAAGCTGACAGCGATTCCACATAACGCCGCTGGCCTTCGGCATATAAAGTGTCAAAAGCCAAGCTTGATTTTCCTGAACCCGAAAGCCCGGTAATTACAATAAATTTATCAATGGGCAGCTTGACACTGATGTTTTTTAAATTGTGCTCTCGCGCACCGCTTATTGTAATAAAATCTTCCGGCATAAAATTAAATCTTACTTACTATTTGGCAATTAACCCTTACCGAACGACCTTAGGGAGTTCTGGCTCGGGGTGCTCCCAGGCACTGCTTATTGTGATAAATTCTTCGGACATAAATAAAGTCTAACAATTCATTTAGTTATTGCTGATTTTTAATTACATTTAAAATATATTCCTTTGTGCCACGCCTTATAATCACCTTTAGCTTGTCAATGGTAGCAGTACAACAATATGTTCCTTCCGAATAGCAATCAATCAATGATACATGACATTGTTCTTGAGGATTTATAAACATTACTCTGACAGCTTTATGGACCATATCACTCCTCATTGGAATCAATTTTAACATCGTTTTTCGGACTTTGAAAAATTTTTTTATTATTTCCCCAAATAAAATTGAGACCATCATCCACCTTAAATTGATAGCTATTCAAAAGATAATACTTGTCCCCGATATTTAAACAGTCTATAAATTTTTTGATATTCCGATATGAACCATAACTTGACAGATACTCCTCATATTTACTTTTTATATAATTTAATCCAACAGATTCGACAATCTTATCTCTTTTTATTGACCTCATGAAAAATTGAAAAAAATCAAGATAATCCCCACCGGATAAACCTTCAATATAGCAGATGTATAATAAAGTTCGTATTGAAGTTTCTCTAGCATTAATAATTTTTTCATTTTCAAAATATTTAACAAACTTAATATTCGATAAAAAACTCTGTAATCGTGTGGAATTTGGGAATGAGTTCCATATTTTAAGACACTCTTGCGGTTCACAGACATCTTTAAAATAATCAACAAACATAAACCATGTTTCTCTTTTTAATGAACGGATCTGCATCTCATCGCTCTGAAAAAATTTATAAGGATTGACTTTTAACTGGTCAACGAAATTATCAAGTTCGTTCATATGGTTTTACCTAATTATTTATTTTTATGTAATTGTAACCTCAATCTATTTAATTTTTCTCTCAATTCTATCGCCTGTTCAAAATCCAAATTTTCAGCCGCTGCCCGCATCTGCAGTTCCAGATCAATTAAAATTTTATCCAGATCCAGGTCTTTGCCTTTTTCTCCGGGCTCGATTACCACTTCTTCGGCGGCAATGGCTTTTTTGATTGTCTGAGGCGTAATGCCGTGCCGGACATTAAACTCCATCTGGATTTTTCGTCTTCTGTCGGTTTCTTTAATCGCCTGCCTCATGGATTCGGTTGTTGTATCGGCATACATTATTACTTTGGATTCGGTATTTCTGGCGGCGCGGCCGATGGTCTGGATCAAACTTCTGGTATTGCGTAAAAACCCTTCTTTATCCGCGTCTAAAATCGCCACCATGGCCACTTCAGGAATATCCAGGCCCTCCCTTAATAAATTGATGCCGACAAGAACGTCAAACTTTCCCAGACGGAGATTCTTTATAATCTCGTTTCTGTCCAATGTGGCGATTTCAGAATGCAGGTATTCGGTTCTTAAGCCGGCTTCCTGCAAAAAAAGGGTCAAATCTTCAGCCAGCCGTTTTGTTAAAGTAGTTACCAGTACCCTAAAGCCCTGATTTACCACCTTTTGGATTTCTTTTATCAAATCATCAATTTGGCCTTCTGTCGGCCTGACTTCAATAATCGGATCAACCAGGCCGGTTGGACGGATTATCTGCTCCGCGACTTTTCCTGAATTCTGAAATTCGTAATCCGACGGGGTTGCCGAAGTGAAAACGACGTGGTTTAAATATTTTTCAAATTCCGGAAATTTAAGCGGCCGGTTATCGAAGGCGGAAGGCAGGCGCCAGCCGTAATCGATTAAATTCTTCTTGCGCGAATAGTCGCCGTGATACATTCCCCGGACCTGCGGCAAAGTCACGTGGCTTTCATCAATTATAAACAGCCAGTCTGAGCCGTGTTTGGCTCGGAAAAAATCGAGCAGAGTGTATGGCGGCTCACCCGGTTTTCTGCCGTCAAAATGCCGGGAATAATTTTCAATGCCTTTGCAATACCCGAGCTGCTCTATCATTTCCAGATCATAATTGGTGCGCTGGCTTAAACGGTAAGAAGCGACCGTATCCAGCTGCGGCAAGCGTTCTTTTAATTCTTTTCTGATGGAATTTAAGGCCCGCGCCTGCCTTTCGGCCGGGATCACAAACGGCCGTGCCGGAAAAATCTGCAATCTGGAAAGTTCTGCCAAAACAGCGCCGGTTATCGGATGCAGCTCTTTTATTTTTTCAAGGCCGTCGCTAAATTCCAGTCGTATAACCGTTGTGCCGCTGCCCTGGACAACGTCAACCGTGCCGCCGCGCCGGCGGAATCTGCCCGGCTTTAGCTCCAGGTCGTTTCTTTCATACTGCATGGCAATAAGCCGGCGCGACAATTCTTCAGGTGTCAGGTTATTTCCGTGAAATGTTTCCAAATGTAACGATTCGGCTTCAAAATCAGCCGGATTACCCAGCCCGTAAATACAGGATACGGAAGCGACGATAATTACGTCATTTCTGTAAAGCAAAGAGCTGGCCGCTTCCATGCGCAGCCTTTCTATCTTCTCGTTTATTTTGGTGTCCTTTTCTATATAAGTGTCGCTTTGCGGAATGTAGCTTTCCGGCTGATAATAGTCGTAATAGGAAATAAAATAACAAACTTTATTCTCAGGGAAAAAAGATGTGAACTCGTTATAAAGCTGGGCGGCCAGGGTTTTATTGTGCGACAAAACCAAAGTCGGCAGATTTATTTTCTGGATTAAATTCGCCATAGTAAAAGTTTTGCCGGAACCGGTAACGCCTAAAAGCGTCTGCATCCGATGTTTGGAAAATCCGCTGGCCAGTTCCGCGATGGCTTTTGGCTGGTCGCCTTCGGGATTAAAAGGTGATTTTAAATTAAATTGCATTTGTATATATGGCTTTTATTTTCTAAATTTAGTCAACTCCAATTTAGGGAACCTTAATTTCCCTTATTTTTGAGCTTTTCGCTCGGTTTTAATTGACGCGTATATTATATGACAAACAAGTCGATTAATCAATATAAATATCACTTTTCCAAAATTTTTATAAAAAACGGCAGCATTCTCCTTTAATGCGTGCCGTTAAATCAAATACTTAGAGGGAATACTCCTTTATTAATTTTAACAATTTTTGCGTGCAGGAAATAGCCAATATCCTTGTTGTCAATGAATGACAATGTATACTTTTTGTTAATTTTGATTATTTTTTATGATATTTGATACTATTTTAAGTATTTTATTGATTTATATTACTATTTAATCAATTTATATAGACTATAATGTTATTTAAATTATTATAGCTGACTGTGGATATCATTTAATTGACAATGGATGACTTTTTTCAGTAAAATATAAGCATCATATCTTATTGATTCCCCTATTGCAACCTGATGAAAAATTTAATCCCCATTTACACGCTCGAAGAAGTAGCGCAGGTGTTTAAGGTTAGCCTGCGTACGGTTTATCGTTGGGTTGAATCGGGTCAGCTCAAATCCTCCCGACTTGGGCACAAAACGTACCGGGTTTTTGAAAAAGACATTCTGGAATTTATGAACAAAAACAGGACATAATATGATTTACCAGACCATAAAACATAAAATCGACCGACCGAGTTCTTTTGGCTGGTATTTTAAGCCCAAAAAATTCAGAAAAAATTTTATTGTGCTGGTTTTTTTCTCCTGCCTTGTCTTCTATCTGCTTGCTTCCTATCTGATCAATGTCAGCGAAAAAAATCCATATACTCGTGAAAATTCTGAAAAAATCGCAATAAAAAAATAAAAATAAATCAAACAAAAATAAAATCCGCTGCCGTATTTTTGGCAGCGGATTTTATTTTAAATTTTGATTTTGTCAGTGCTGCCGCGGTCAGTCGCATCTTTTTTGCCGTAACAATTAGCGAATTTTTTATATACTTGCTGCCGTTTTTCTTCCATATCCATTCCTTCCCTCATCCCGGCAATTTGCTCAGATATAACGTAGATAAATTCTCTTAATTATATGTCAAATTGATATCTTTTATCTGCTTATAGCGGAGTTTAAAAATAACTTGGATCAAATCAAATTATCTTCATCCACACTATTCCCCCAGCTGCCAGGCAATTTTTGATGCCAGATCCAAAGCGCTGTTGTGATCCTTGCCGGTAATTATATTACCGTCAACTTCTACCGGCATGCCGGTATATTCGGCTCCCTTATTAACTATATTTTCCTCCTCGGAGGGAAAGGCGGTAACTTTCTTTCCTATAAGAATTCCGGCATTGGCAAGCAAAGTCGGCGCTGAACAGATTGCCGCCACAATTTTGCCGGCTTTGTCAAAGTTGCGTGCCAGATTTAAAACGACGGGATCGTCGGCATATTCTTTAATGCCAGGACCGCCGACAAAAAAGATAACGTCAAAATCTTCCTCGCTTACATCTTGCCAGGCCAGGTCCGGTTCCACTTTCGTGCCCAATTTTCCCCAAGCCGTTTCTTTTTTTGGAGCGGCGATAAGAGTTTCAATTTGACGATCATTTAAAAATTCTTTCGGTTTTAAAAACTCTTCATCTCTGAATTCATTTTGGGCTATTATAAACACCGCTTTTGCCATATGTTTACTTTGAGCTTTTTCGGTAATTTTATTATAACAAAATTAAAAAGCAATTAAAACCCCTCCTAAAAAGGAGGGGTTTTTTTAAAAAATTTTATTTTTTTATCTGGTAACGCTTATTGCCGCAGCTCTTTCCGGATCACACGCCCCGACTGTTATCCTGCCGTTAGCTGATTTCATTATGTAATAATCCGTGTTGGCATAAGGCGGTGTTGCATCGGCCAATGAGGGATCCTGGGGAATTTCCGACAAATATTCATCCACTAAATCTGCCGTCAGGTCAAGGCAAACCCCTTGAGTCGTCCTGGCTGTACAGCCAGTATTACAACCTGACGCTGCTGTTCCCAAAACATAATATAAATCATCTGTTGCACCAGCGAGATTTGTCGGTAGAGTGCCGCGATTGTCAACGGTATATTTTAATACCGCATTTAAAACAGAATTGACTTCGCTCCATCTTGTCGCATCTCTGGCTTCTGCCAGCCGTCGGGCCGGATCGACCGCCACGTAAACTATGGCCGCCAGAATAGCAATAATGCCGATAACTATTAATAATTCAATTAGGGTAAAACCTTTTCTTTTTTTGTTTTCCATATACTATAATAATTTATTTATTATCCACATACAGTAAAATTATACCACATCTCATTCTTTTTGCACATATTCCCCTACAACCCAGCCCTTAAGATTTTCGTCAATACTTATTAAATACCATCCCGAACTTTCATCAAGCAGTTGGAATCTTTCGCCGCTGTAAATTTTTTTTATAATCTCGTAGTTGTATCCGGGTCCTTTCCGGACATTTAAGTAAGATCCCGTATTTTTGACAGTCACAAAATTCTTATCGCCTTCGGCTTCCATTTCACCGACTAAAGTTTTTTCCTGTTCGGTATTTTGCTTATTTTCAGTTTCATCATAAACATAAATGGCATTTTGTGATTTAAAAATAAAAAACTGCTTCTGGCTGGCATAAATTAAAAAGGCAAGAATAAGTCCGAAAAAAATCAATAAACCGATACCTAAATATATTTTTTTCCATTCCTTTTTTTCCTGCAACGGCGGCATTATTTCCATTTTTTTCACGCTGATGGAATTCAGGTTAATGTCAGAAACAAAAGGTTTTTTTTCAACTCCTCTCATAGACAATCCCAAGGCATTGGCATACAATGCTCCGTCTGCCATTTTTATCCTGGGGTTTCCGGGTTCAACTTTAAGATTTAAATTTTCAGCAAAATATTCGTTTATTTTGGGTGTCAGGGACGAACCGCCGGTTAATATGACTTTTGCAATTTTTTTGTTTTTTTCGTCTTCGTAATATTTAATCAGCTCTTTCGCTTCGGTTATTATCCGGGTGAATTCTTTCTGTAAAATAAACATCACCCTCGCTTCGTATTTTTGCGGATCAAAACCGGAATGGCGTTTTAATTCTTCGGCTTTTTGTTCCGACATTTTAAGCTCTCTGGCAATTACTGAGGTGAAATGATTGCCCGCCGCATTAATGACCCGGCTTAAATGCGGAGCTCCCCGGTAAAAAACATTCAAGTTAGTGCTTCTGGCACCAATATCGATTATCAGAACCGGCTCCTGTCTTTCCTTTAAGGAAATCAAAGCTCGGGCCGTGCTTATGGACTCAAGTTCAAAAGCTTCGGCAACAAGTCCCGTTTGTCGCAGCATTTTGTTATATGATTCTATAATCTGATGTTCGGTTGCCGCATAAAACACTTCCTGATAATCTTTTTCCCGGCTGATTATTTTAAAGTCGAAAAAAACCTGATCCGTTGAAAATGGAATAATTTTTTCTGCCTCAAAGGGCAGGGCGTTTTTTATCTGTTCATTGTCCAAATCCGGAGGCAGACGGAAAACATGGGTATACACTTTCGATTCAGGCAATGAAACGATGCAGTACCGGGTTTTGACAGGCCTGGGACGGCACTCTAAAAGAAGTTTTTTAATGGCGGCCGAAAGCAAATCCGGTTTTTTAATGATGCCATCCTTTACAATTTCGCCTTCCAGCAGCGATCGCCCGTATGACTTCACGTTCAAACGGCTGAAAATTCTTTTTAACAGAAAAACTTCAAGAGAATTATCCGATACGTCGAGACCAAAAATTTCTTTTTTAAACATAAATTTAATTTTTTTGCCAGTTTGTTACTTCAAAATTGTTGTCTATTTGCATCAAAATTTTTTGGGTAAAAATTCCGGCTGTGCCGTAAGCTTCAAGATCGGCAGAATTGCCGTTAACTGTTGCATTTATTATACAGGAATCAGAGTTAATTGATAAAGTAGCGCTGTAATTTGCCCAGTTTTTCTTCAGCCGGAATACCCCTTCTTCAATGCAGCTTTCAGCCGCGCCCTCGGCCCTTAAGCCGCTGCTTTTTGCAAAACTCATCTGCAGGTCTTCTATGCCTCTTAAGCTGACGGCAATGGCTATGCTTAAAGAAACGGCTGATATTATCAGCAAGGATATCAAAGCGATATACCCGTCATCCTTTATTTTAGGCAATTTGAAATTTATCATTTGATTTTACTAACGCCGCCTGCGGATTTCGACCGCAAAAGCGGCTGTTTTAAGAGCGGAAAAATCCGACAGACCGCTTGTATTTTTGTTATTTATAGTTAAATTGACTCTGACCTGCCTGCTTCTTCCAAGGAAACTGTAATCAGAAAAACTTCCCTGGACTTCGACTTCATCGGTATTGATATCAAAAATCGGTTCTGAATTTTTTTGTCTGGTTATTTTTTTCAACGGATCAAAATGGTAGTTTATAACGTCAGTGCCGGAATAAAGCGTAAGCGTCTGATCATCGGGAACGAAAAAGTCATCCGCTTTTTTTATATCGGTTGTGATTAACTCCTGCACAAACCTGAAATTCTGTTCGGTTTCCAGATAAGCATATGACTTGCTCTGACTGGACAGAACTTCCAGCACCAGATAGCTGACTGAAACCAAAATTATTGAAACAATGCCGATATAAATTATCAGTTCAATTAAGGTAAATCCCCTACTGTTTGTCGGCTGGCAAGTGTTAATTGTCAACTGTTTTTTCATGGCGTGTAATTTAATTTTATCTCATGCAAAACAGGCGAATCAGTACCGTCTCCCGTAAGTTCCGCCCGATATTTTATCCACTGATGGTAATTATGATTATTTTCAAAAGGTATTATTGTTTCAGCGGAATCATCATAATAAGTTCCCGCCCCAGAAATCCCTGTCCATTCGGTCCAGACACCAGGCATTCCTCCGGAATCAGGCGCGGTTGATAGCTGAATTTTTATATTTTCATTTACTGACGGCAGTATTTCCGACCAGGAAACTATATTAAAGGAAGACTGCGAATTGGTATTAAAAGCCGACGATTCAAGTATGCCGGTCAAAACAAATCCGCCGCCCCCCTCCCCGGCATCGCTGTAGCCAACTTTCACCTCGTCCAATTTTACGAATTCAGATCCTGTCGGGGAATGTAAAAACGCCTTGAATAAAATTTTCTGGCTGGCGGCGGGGAAAAGATAAATTTTTTGATTTATTGCCACGGCGGTATTCATATCGGACGGTGTGTTTATTACCGACCAGTTATTACCGTCAAACCATTGCCAGGTTATACCGTCATCATCGGACAGCTGATAATAAATTTCGCCGCCGTTTTTTTCTGCTGTTTCGTAAAAATAATTCCAGCCATGAATATTTGAAGCAGCAAAAGAATTATCTGGTCTTACCCAGGGATTATCTGTCGGAAAAGTCACTGCGCCTCCCGATGTCCAGGCGCATCCGATCTGGCTTAAGCACGAGCTTTCAGTATTAAATTGTTCGCAGGGATTCGGAATGCCGCTGCAGCTGCTGACAGTTCCTGTCCAGTTACACTGGCTGCAAAGAACGCATTCCGACTGATTATAAACTGAGCAGTTCAAAGTTCCGGCGCAGTTTTTTCCGGCTTTGGAGCAGCCGGCGCCGGCACAACTATTGCAGATCCCAGAATCTAAACCGCTGCAAGAACCGACATTCTCGCAGGAACCTTGACCCTGCATCCAGATACAACCTGTCTGGGCAAGACATGCCTGTTCATCTTGACTAAATGATGTGCAAGGATTTGGCGTACCCGTACAGGAACCAAGTCCCGCTCCCCCCGCTCCCCAGCCGACTTCCACTTTATCCAATCTGACAAATTCCGTTCCGGTCGGCGAATGCAGAAATGCTCTAAATTTAATCTGTTTGGTCGATGCCGGAAAGGAAGCGATATTGGCTGAAATATCGGCTGCCGGGCTGTATTGATCGACTGTAAGCTGCCAGCCCACGTTATAATAATACCAGCTGGCGCCGTTGTCATTTGACAGCTGATAATAAATTTCGCCGCCGTTTTTTTCTGCTGTTTCGGTAAACGACGTCCAGTATTCCATATTAACGTCCGTATAGGAAGAATTAGGCAAAACCCAAACATAGTCAGTGGTATAACTGCCATTATTCCAGCTGCATCCTAACTGCGACACACAGGACAAATTGTCGGTAAAATAATCGCAGGAAGTGGGATAACCGCTACAGGTACCAACACCTCCCGACCACAGACACTGGCTGCAAATGCCGCATTCCGTTTGGCTGTAGATGGAACAATTCAAAGTTCCGGTGCAGTTTTTTCCGGCTTTGGAGCAGCCGGCGCCGGCACAACTGTTGCAGGTTCCCGAATCCAGCCCATTACACGTACCGTTATCCTGACAAAAACCCTGCCCCAGCTGCCAGCTGCAACCGCTTTGGCTGTTACAATCTGCTTCTGCCAATAAATCACAGCTGGTTGACGTTCCGATACAAGAGCCGGTAGAACCGACCAGCTGGGCATAGCCGGGCGCTGAAGTTGAAATTTCAATTTTTGTCGGATCGCTTAGCGTATAGTTTAAATCGGTAAAATCCCATACAGCAGCGCCTGTCATGCCGCCTGAACCGACCAGCTGGGCATAGCCGGGCGCTGAAGTTGAAATTTCAATTTTTGCCGGATCGCTTAGCGTATAGTTTAAATCGGTAAAATCCCAGACAGCGACTTTAGCACAGGAGATTTCCACTTTATCCAGCCGCACAAACTGGCTGCCATCTGACTGAAGAAATGCCCGGAAGTTTATTTTTGCCGTGCTGGTGGCAAAAGAAGAAATATTGGCATTAACTATATCGGCGGTATTGTAATCACCCGTGTTAGCGGTAATCCAGCTGCCGTTCCACCAATACCATTGGCTGCCGTCAGAAATCTGATAATAGATCTCTCCGCCGTTTTTTTCGGCGGTTTCATTAAAATACGACCAAATTTCAATTTCCGGTACCGAAAAATCCGCGGCAGGAACGACGGTCGGCCTGTCTGTGGCATAACTTCCGGCGGCAACTCCTGACCAAAACAAAGAAGCGTTGTCCAAGCCGACGATGTAATTGGCGTTTAATCCGGGGTAATCGACATAAACGCCTATTTTTAAATAGTAAATTCCGGGTCCGTTTATTTTGGAAGAAACGTCAATGTTGCTAATAGTCGTCCAGCTGATGGTGCCTGTCTGATGGGCTGAAGACCAGACTTCCTGTCCTAAAGTGGGAGTGCCGGAAAAATTATCGACAAAAGCATAAATTTTAAAAATATCCGCCTGTCGGGAATATTCAGTTATGGTTCCGTCAAAACTTAAAAGCGCCTGAGTGATTGTTTGGGCATCGACTAAAAAAGGTTGTTCGAAATAGCCGATGGCTGTTTTATTTTTGGCGCTGGGAAAAGAAATTTGCCCGAACCCTCCGGGATTGCCGCCGGTATTTTGCCAAAAATAACTTGGGGTCACGCCTCCGGCATATTTGAAAACCCAGGGGTCGATTCCGGTGTCAAAACCGGGGTTAACAGTTTGACCGTTATAATCGCCGCCCCCGACTGAAACCAGCTGGGCATAGCCGGGTGCTGAAGTTGAAATTTCAATTTTTGCCGGATCGCTTAGCGTATAGTTTAAATCGGTAAAATCCCAAATCTTATTTCCGCAGCCGCCGCCTGACAGGCTTTTAAGTTTTATTTCTCCGCTGGTAGTATAGTCGATATTGCCGTCATCAGTAAAATACTTTGAAGCATCGGAAAAACTCTGTTGTCCCGGTCCGCCTGACCAGTCTGTCTGCGCCCAGTCCTTTGACTGCCAGTTAGTAAAATATTCGGACAAATAAACATCAGTGTTAAAACCGGGAAAAACCGGCCAGCTAACTTTCGACATTATCTTTTTGGTCTGCAGATCTGGAATGTCATCAGCCCCCGGAGACGACACTATATCGCCTGCCGGATTGCGATAAACATCTTCAACGGTTATTTCTCTGATAAAACCGTCCTGTAAATCCTGACTGCCGTTCCAGTCCCAGTAACCGGCAGCGTTTGTCAGACCGTATGTTCCCTGACCTAATAAATTCCACGCCCTTCGACGGATGGATCTTGCCGCTTCCAGACCTTCCTGGGCAAAGGTTATAGCCTGCTGCTCTTTACTTGACTGCGTCTGCGATAGATAAACATTGCTTATTAAGCCGACAATTGCCGTTATTAACAGACAAAAAACAGCAATAGCAACTATCGCTTCAACCAAAGAAACTCCCCTAGCTTTTTGGCAATTAATATGAAGCATTGATAAGGCCGAGACCGTTAATTATTACCTGATGCATTTGGCTATTACGGCTTCTTAAAGTCAGTGTGCCCGTGACTGAAGGCAGTCCCTGGTATTTCGAAAAAACAACTTCATTTCCGAAATCATTTTCAACGGTAAAAATTTCCTGAAAATCGAAAACCAGGTCATAGCCAGAATCACGATTGAGGTAGCTGTCGCCTCTAAAAAGCACGAATTTTTTTTCCGTGTCATTAAAATAAACTCCCCAGTTTGAATCATTTTGCCCCGTCACAGCTGAAATCTGCGCATTTCTCAAGGTTCTTGTCACCTCGTCAGTCAAAGTATAAAGTTCCGATGACGCCTGGAAAAATTGAAAAAAAGGCACACTCAGTGCGCCCAGAATCATTATTATGACAATTACTATTATTAATTCAATTAAAGTGAATCCTTTCATAATATATTCGGCGATTTCAATTTGTTTTTTTAAAATTATGGTTAACGCCCCAATTTTCCGGTCAGCTGATATATCGGGGTGATAACCGATATGGCTACAAAACCCACAATCAATCCGACAAATAACAACAGCAGCGGTTCTAAAGTGACCGTCAGGTTTTTGGTGGCATCATTCACTTCCTCGTCATAATATTTTGCCAGATAGGAAAAAGACTGCTCCAGCTGTCCGCTTTGCTCCCCGACACCGATCATTTTTATGGCTAAAAGAGGGAAGATCGGTTTTCGTTTTGATCCCTTGAATTTCATCAGGGCAGAGGAAAAAGTGCCGCCCCCCTGGACATATTTTACGCTGCTGGAAAGACGATTTTTATAAACTTCGTTCTTTACGGTCTCCGAAACTATCAATATTGACCGGTCAATCGTAATGCCGCTTTTTAACAAAATCGCAAATGTCCGGCAAATGACGGCCAGGTTATAATTTATTATTATTTTTCCGATAATCGGAATTTTTATCAGCAAGGCATGCCAGAAAGGCCTGACCTGCCGGAGTCGGGTGGAAAAATAGAAGGCCAGCGGCAGAAAAATTGCCAGCCCTATAATCAACCGGCCGTAATTTTCAAAAATTTCGGAAATTTTCAATAAAACCACCGTGCTTAAAGGCAGGTCAAATTTCAACGTTCTGAAAAGATGCGTTATTTTCGGCAGTACGAAATAACCTAAAAGAAGAAGTAAAAAGACAACGGCAATAAGTACGATTGAAGGATATAAAGCCGCGGCCACTATCGCTTTTCGCAGATTGTATTTTTCCTCCAGATCGCGGGCGACATATTCTAAATTTTCCTCCAAAGAACCGCTTTCTTCGCCGGCACTGACGACATTTTTGAACAAGGGGTCAAAGACCCCGCCGTAAACCGCCAAAGCGCTGGAAAGCTGCTGACCCTCTTTAACTTTGCTGTTTATCGACGAAACTATTTTTTTAAATCGCTGCGAAGTGGCCTGATCCTCGATTATCTGCAGCGCTTCGGAAATGGTTATACCCGATTTGATCATGGTGGCCAAATGTTTGGCAAATAAAATTTTATCGACCAGCGACACCGTGCCGATGGAAAATAAATGGTTTACGGCCGTAATTTTTTTCGAGTGTATTTTTTTGACGTAAAGCCCCTGGCGCAAAAGAAGTCTTGTTGCTTCATTCACATTTAAAGCATCCACTGTTCCGGATGTTTTTTCGCCTTTGCTTGAAGTAGCCGTATAAAAAAATTTCATTTTTTTTACGCTGCCTGTTTTTGCGGCAGCAGGTTATTCTTTAGTCGCTCGGAGCAATTCTTCTATGCTGGTAACGCCGGAAATGACTTTTGCCATGCCGTCTTCAATCATGGTCTGCATACCTTCTTCTTTCGCCTGTTTCCTTATCACATCGGCATCCGCGCGGTTCATAATCAAACTTCTTATTTTTTCCGACATCGTCAATATTTCAAAAATACCCACTCTCCCTTTATAACCGGTATTACTGCAAACACCGCAGCCTTTGCCGCGATAAATTCTCACGGTTTCGCGCCCTTTAAAAAATTTTTCCAAATCGGTTTCGGAAAGCTTTCTCCTGATTTCGTCCATATCGACTTTTTCCGAAATGACACATTCGGTGCAGATTTTCCTTACTAACCGCTGGGCGATAATTAAATTTACCGTCGAAGCGATTAAAAACGGTTCTATCTTCATATCTATCAGACGAGGCAGAGTTGTTGGCGCGTCATTGGTATGAAGCGTTGACAAAACAAGATGTCCGGTCATTGCCGCATTTATGGCGATGCTCGCCGTTTCCTCGTCCCTTATTTCACCGACCATAATGATATCGGGATCTTGCCGCAAAATACTGCGCAAACCCTTGGCAAAAGTCAGATTGGTTTTATTATTTACCTGGATTTGATTCACTCCTTCCATGTCGTATTCGACTGGGTCCTCAATTGTTGAAATGTTGATTTCTCTTCTGTTTATCGCCTTGATAATCGAATAAAGCGAAGTTGTTTTGCCCGAACCAGTCGGACCGGTGGACAATATCATTCCGTACGGTTTAACCATTTCTTTTTTAACCTTGGCCAGGTTAACATCGCTAAGTCCCAGCGTTTCCAGACCAAACTGACGGCTTTTTTCCGACAGCAAACGCAGGACAATTTTTTCTCCGTCAGTCAAAGGCACAATAGATACCCTGATATCAACTTTTTCTCCGGCTTCTATTTTGGTCGTTATTTTTCCGTCCTGCGCCGACTGATGCTCGTCAGTCCTCAATTTTGACATTATTTTAATTCTGGTGGTTATCAGATCATGATATTCATTCGGAATTTTTACAATATCGTGCAAAATACCGTCGATTCTGAATCGGACTAAAGTTTTTTCCTCCATGGGTTCAATATGAATATCCGAGGCCTTGTTTTCGTAGCCGTAATTAATGATGCTGTCAACGATTTTTACGACCGGAATGTCCTCAGCCCTGGCGCCGCCTTTTAATTTTACAATATTTTCCTTAAGCTGTTTTGAAAATTCCTGCTGAATTTCTTTTTTGTATTTTACTAAAACTGACTTTATTATTTTTTCAGTAGTATAAAACGGAATAATTTTCTGGCCGGTCTTTTTTTCCAACAAACTGATAATTTCAAGATTTTTCGGATTGGCCATGGCTAATTTTATACCCTCTTTGCCTCGCGCGAAGGAAATCACTTTCTGTTTCCGTGCAACAACTTCCGGTATGATTTTTAAATCATCATCATTTATAACAACCTTGGTCAGATCGATAAAATCATAGCCCAGGCTGCCGGCAATAAGCTGACCTAATTGTTCGTCAGCAATCAAATTTTTCGACAGCAAAAGCTTAGCCAGCGGTTTTTTTTCATCATCCGCCTGTTTGCAGGCGCTTTCCAGCTGCGCTTTGGAAATCAAATCAAGGTCACCGACTAAGGCTTTAAGCTTTTGATTTGAAATAAGCATAGTTTGAATTTAAAGTTAAAATGACGGATTATAAATTGTAATTTAAATCAGGTTAAACATCTTAAGTCACCGGGATATATTTTCTTATTTTGTCGACGACCTGGTCAAGTTTTATTTCACTTTTAACTAAATAATCCTGGGCACCTAAAGTTTTTCCCTGGCGGATGTCCTCCTGCTGACCCAAATTCGACATAATTATAACCGGAATTTTTTTTGTCTGCGCATCCTTTCTTATCGTTTCCAAAATATCAAAACCGTCAATATCGGGCAGAATTATGTCCAACAAAACCAACTTAGGCTTTTCAGTTGAAACTTTGAGCAATCCCTCCCGGCCGTTATTTGCCAGGACTATATCATATCCGTGCGATTCCAAGGTTTTAGACAACATTTTCGCCAAAAATTGGTCATCTTCTACAATTAATATCTTGTTTGAATCTGGCATAAAACTAATATCTACGGGATTTAATGCCGACTCTCGCCTAAAGTCAGGGCTAACTTTAAAATCGTGTACTGGAGGTGAAAATCATTATTATTTATATTTGTTTTTTATAAATGGACGCGGTTTTGTTCCCAAAGAGCGCCGGAAAATTAATTAGTTCACGTTTTTAAATAATTTTAATTTTTTTGGATTAAAAATTAAAAAAGGATTTCAGATCTTTGAAGTAACGGAAGAGCAATTCCAAAAAATGTTTCCAAGTCACAAAAATTGAGCGCATTTAATGCTTGTGTATAGATAAATTATAACACAAAAAAGCCTTTTTCACAAAGACTTAACTATTTGTTATAAAGCTTCTGGCTATTTACAATATATTATCATCCTTTTATTACTGCTAAGGGCACTAAACGGGCAACTTTTTTGGCAATGCCGCTATTATGCACCACATCCACAACCTCATCTATGTCCTTATATGCCTGCGGCGCTTCTTCAACCAACCCCCGGGCAGACCCGGCGCGGGTAATAATTTTTTTGGCCGACATTTCAGTTTTTAAGGCATTATAATTGATAGACTCAACGGCTTTTTTTCTTGACATTTGCCTGCCTGCGCCATGGCAGGCGGAACCGAAAGTTTCCGACATTGCCAGGTTTGTCCCCGACAAAACATAAGAAGCCGTACCCATGCTGCCCGGGATAATCACCGGCTGGCCTATGGACCGGTATTTTTCCGGAACTTCAATTCTGCCAGGGCCAAAACATCTGGTCGCGCCTTTGCGATGAACTATATATTCTTTGCCGTCATAAATTTCCTGCTTGGCAATATTATGAGCGACATCATATAAAATTTTTAAATTGTAATCCAGATCAGATTTTTTTTGCAAAATCTGTTTAACCGAATTTCTCACCCAATGAGAAATCATCTGGCGATTAGCCCAGGCAAAATTGGCGGCAGCCGACATGGCTTTAAAATACGATTGGCCCTGTTCGGAATTAAAATAAGCGCAAACCAGTTCCCTGTCCGGAAGTCTTATGTCTGAGGGCATTTCTTTATTTAAAATTCTTACGTAATCCGTACAAACCTGATGTCCCAGGCCTCGTGATCCTGTATGAATCATAAAAACAATCTGATTTTTTTTCAGTTCAAAATGTTGTGCCGCGGTATTGTCATAAACCGCTTCAACTTTCTGAATTTCCAGAAAATGATTTCCCGCGCCCAATGTTCCCACCTGATCCTGCCCCCTTTTTTTTGCCCGCTCGAAAACAAATTCCGGGTCAGCATTTTTCAGCCGCCCCTCTTCTTCTGTAAACTCCAAATCTCGTTTTTCGCCATAGCCTCTATAAACAGCCCATAGCGCGCCATTTTTCAATACCTCATCAATTTCCTTTTTGTCCAATTTGATTTTGCCTCCTCTGCCTACGCCCGATGGGACGTCGCGTTGTATCTGGTTGGCCAGGTCCAAAATCAAATCTTTCGATTCATCAAAATTAAATCCGCCTGTTAAAAGCCGTACACCGCAGTTAATATCGTAGCCGACGCCGCCAGGCGAAATTATTCCATTTTCAGCATCTACGGCTGCCACACCGCCGATGGGGAAACCGTAACCTTCATGCATGTCCGGCATAGCCAAACAATATTTATAAACTCCGGGCAAGGTTGTGACGTTAATCAGCTGGTCAAGCGACCTGTCTTGTCCGATTTTTTTTAACATTTTTTCCGTGGCATAAATTCTTGCCGGCACTCTCATATCGCCTCTGAAAGATCCGGGAACTTCCCAAAGGTAATTTGATAATTTTTTTAACTTTGACAAATCGATCATAAAAATTTTCTAAATATCAAAGACGACAATGGCTTCCCAGCCAGCTGATATCTTTTTCACAGATAAATCGTGATAAGTCACGGCTTTAATATCGTCTTTTGCTTGTGCTTTTATGAAATTTACTTTTGCCGTCAATTCTTTAAAACTGAGTTTAACAAAATCATATTTAACTGCCATTAAATTTTCGGCATCTGAAAAATAAAGCAATTCTGACAGCCAGTCCACTAAAAGCGATTCGATGTTGTCTGCTTTTAATTTGATATTTTTGACATTTGTAATTTGTAATTTTGATTTTGTTTGACATTTAAGCTTTGAAATTTGAAATTTATAGATATACTCATACATACCTGTTGCCATATTACAAAAAAGTTCAGCCAAGTCCATGCCATTTGCCTGAATCTTCAAATCCGCCGTGTGTTCCAAAATTTTATATTTACTTTTCATAAAAATCTATATAGTATGATAGTACATACTATCATACTATTCTCATTTTTAATTTAATATTTTTCGCCTTGTTGCCAGGCGAGTTCATACAGGCTTTTGATGCTTGCGGCAATATTTTTGTCTTCAATTATTACAGAATAAATATTTTCATGAAATGATATGACGGCTATTTTATCGCCAAATACCGCCATATCAATATTTTGAATCGGCAAAGGACAATATCTAATTTCATAATTTGCCCGTTTATGGCTTTTAGCGTATTTTTTTTCAAATTCAGATCCGCCGTTAAAATCCCTCATCTGAATTTTCCTACCTTTAACTAATTGATAAAACATCGGCAGGACATCGGGCAGTCTTTCATTTAATGTTTTAACATCACCGTACCACCAGATACTTTTATTTTGTTCCGCCGCTTCGGCGATATGATTATACAGCTGCAACACCCCTTCTTCGCCTTCATACATCGATACTGTGGGTTTTTCTTTTTCGGTTTTATAAATTGACAATAAATCAGGAATGATTTTTTCAATTTCTGATTTTCTTTTTTCCAAAATCTTTAGCAGATTCTTCGGATTTTCCGCTACATAAGTAGTTTTATTTTTTTTGGGAATTTTAAAAGCCAGCCCCTTTTCCACAAGTTCATCTAAAATTAAATAGGCTGTGGGTCTTTTAATTTCGGCTTTTTTGGCAATACTTAAAACTGGCGCTTTTCCCAGTTCCAACAATGCCAGATAAACTTTAACCGCTTTTGAATCAAGTCCGAATTTTTGGAGTGTTTTTTCCGTATCCATAAATTAAGTATACACCTAGCCCTATCTTTTGTCAATATTATTGACAACAATTATAAATATTATATAAATATATAGCTAAATTTACGTTATTATTTTCTTAAATTTTGTTATTTTTATTGACAATTTTCCTATTTATTGCTAATATTAGAGGTCAAGATAACATTTTCTTGACACTGTTCCCTACAATTCCCATTGGTTTAACAAAAAGGAGAGACAAGATGAAGTACGAAGAGATTATCAGAATTCTTACTGAAGCGCTGCAAATCGTAACCGAGTTCGCCCAAAGCGGCAAAAAGTTTGCCACAATTGCGGCGAAAAATTTTATTGTTTATGGTGATATTCACGGTGAACCGGAAATAGCCAGACAGGCGCTCGCTGATGCCAAGGCCGGAAATCAGGTAATCTGCCTAGGCGACTTGGCCTGGCGTAACGTTTCGGGAAATAATATCCCCTTGGGGATGTTTCAAACCACTATGCTATTAATCGAAGCGATGGTCAAATACAATGCTTTGATCGTCCGCGGCAACTGCGACTGCCGTGAAATGATGCAAGGGCTTTACATCGCCGAGGTTTATCCGGAGATAACGACCAAATGGGCAGAACAAAAACAGCTGTCCGAAGTTATATGTTCTTTAATGGAATTGCTGCCGATAGGTGCAAATACGGCCGGTTCAGCTCTCGTTCACGGATGCGCTGGCAAAAATATGCCTTCAGCAGATGCCTTTACCTGGTCGGTATTTAATCCGGAAATTTCTGAAGACAGAATCTTCGAAAAATTTGGGCCTCCAAGTTTCGAAATTTGCTGGCAAAGCGTCATCGACTTCGTTTTCAAAGGCACATCAAGAAAAAATCTTTTTATCGGTCACGATAAGCGCGGCATTGTTGGTGAACAAGGTTATCAGATATATGAACGCGGCAACTACCGAATTGTCCGGATGATGTCGTCGTCCCAGAGTGGCGCAGTCAAAAGACCGATAAAATGCATCGTCAGCGGCGACAACCTTGAATTCATGCCCCTCTAGGCCGATGAAATAACAAAAAAACGGGCGGATATAACATATTATCCGCCCATTCTTACTCTTAAATATTTTATTATATGGAAAAAATTACAGGAGAATGTGTCTGTCCCGGGAAAGCCCGCGGCAAGATCATAAATTATAAAGCAAAACTAATTTTCAATAATACAGACATAGTAATAATTGAAAATTGGTTACCGCAGATAATTTTCACGGCTAAAAGTGCAGGCGCTTTAATTTGTTCTCATGGCAGTATAACTTCCCATGCTTCAATTGTTGCCAGAGAATTGAATATCCCCTCTTTAGTTAAAGTACAAAATCTAAATTTGTTAAAAGACGGGGACGTGGTTACAGTTGATGCCCTTGAAGAAACAATACAAATTATATGACTTTAGAGTCCCTAAAAAAACAACTAAATAGTATAAATTTGTGCGATTGCCAAAAGATAAATGCTTTTTGGCAGCCTTCGGCATGCGGCAATTTTATTTATTTTACCACTATTGATAATAAAAAATGGTATCTGGAAAGAACTTATATCTGGTCAAAATTAGATCAAAGTTTTTTAATGCCCCGTTATGCGCAAGAAGCAGAAATTATCTGGCCGCAAAACAAAGCATTACACGAAGAAATTTTGGTTGTTTTTGACCATAAAGGCAGGCTATGGACGCGTGAAGAATTAAGCGGCCAATACCTAATTTCTTTTTACTTAAAAAATTATTCAGAGTATATACGGGTAATGGCGCAACATTTTATTGACGTGAAAAAAATGGTCAACATAATAAAAGAAGTTAATACAGACTTAGAAAATAAAAATAAACTGATTTCAAATCTTCAAAAACTTTATTACGCGTATCAGCTCCATTATTCTTGCCCATCAACGATATATTTTGTTTTCGACAAAATGGTATATGATTTTAAACAATTTTTACTGACTTTTTTAGATAAGAACACTACTAATTCATACCTTGCAAATTTTATGCGGGCTGAAATTATAAAAAAATTGCTTGAATCAAATCACAATTTTAAAAAAACCTGTCAAAATTCAAGGGGTATAATGTTTGCTCAAGGGATCGAACCATCAACTTTTTATTGTACGCCGAAATTTTACCATTGTTTTGACAAAGACAATGAGATTATGGAAAAAATAATTGCAAGCAAAGATTTAAATAAATTTTTGGCATACAGGGCTATTATTCCTCTCGGTTTTCAGATTAATGAAGAATCCCAATATATCGAAAGCCACCTGTTATCTTCACATCTTTGCAAACTAATGGCTTTAGTTTCCCAAAAACTGAAATTAAGTATGGAAGAACTTCAGCAAAAAAAATTAGATGAAATAATTGAAATAATTAGAAATGAAAAACCGGCAGAAGATACGGTAATCAAGGGTATCGGTGCAAGTCAGGGTGTAGCAAGAGGATTGGTTAAAGTCATTAAAAACAGCGAGGATAAAGATTCTTTTGACGCCAATAATGTTTTGGTAACCAGAATAACTGATCCCTCGATGGTCTCAATTATGTCTAAAGCAGCTGCCATAGTAACTGATATCGGCGGCATTACTTCCCATCCGGCAATAATATCTCGGGAACTCGGGATTCCTTGTGTTGTGGGAACAAAAAACGCTTCCTCTGTACTTAAAGATGGAATGAAAATTGCTGTAAATGGCACTGAAGGAACAGTAACAATATTATTTGAAAAGGATGATGATGGATTTAACAAGGATTGCGATGAAATGCTCGAGGCTTTTCGCCGTGCTTATAAAACAATGGATACAAACACTTTTGAAACTTCCATTGATTATACTGCTATTGATCCATATATTGCCTCTTTATGGATTAAGCGCCTGCTAAGGATGATTGAAGATACCAAAAAACTAAAATTACCGCCGATTGAAACAGCCAGACTTTTTCCCAATCCAAGCGCCCTAAGAAACTTAGTTATCTTTGATCTTTTTATGGCAAGTTTTGCCCGTGCCACATTACAAGAAAAGAAAAAAATTGCCCTATTTTATTTTGACGCTTTAAAATCATGGTGTCATTCACACCCTTTTGCACTTGATTTTAAAAACAAAATACACAGCCCGGAAGAAATAAAAAAATATACTGTTAAAACTCTTGCTGCCGATAATAATATTGCTAAAAAAATCGGTCGTTTAATTAATGCCTGTTATCATTTAAGCTATACGCTTTATGGGGATATGAATCCCCAGATCCTTTACGAGAACTACGGCCCTTATTATATTGAAGATGAAAAATTTGATAAAGCAATAATGGTCATCAAAGAATTTAAAAACTTAAGGCCGGTTGAATTCATAGACGAAATTAAAAATTTCCCGTTTGAATTTATAAAAATAATCAGCATCTATAAGAATGTAAAATTCACAATTGACGCCATTACACACACCAATTATCGAGGAGATAATATTAATGGGTTAAAATTTTACAGTTTGGAAATCGACGGAAAAAAATTAAAAAATGAAGATATTGATTTGGCAACCACGATAACAGAAAATTTTGCCAGGCTTGTCTGGAATAAACATCGGCAATCAGGGTTTGAAAAACAAAAAATACGTTACCTTTATCAAAAATGTTACAATTACAAAAATTTGTGTTTCAAATTAAGTCATGATTGGAATCCAGAAAATGAATTAATAGAAGCGGTAAAATCTAAAACTTTAAAGGAATGGCCGAAATTTAAGAGCAAAGAAGATAAAGATGAATTTTTTTTAAAGATTATTGATCCAAGAAATGATTTTTCCGGAACCTAATTTTAAAAAACAATCTTGCTTAGGCAAGAATATTTATATTTATATCAAAATCAGTTGTAATTTTTTATCAGCGAAACTTTATAGATCGCATAAAGCAAAATCACGGCACCTGCCCATTGAATGTAATTTAAAGCATTGCCGCGGATAAGATATTCAAGAACAATTGCCGAAAGCGGAAACGCCAGTTCGCAAATTGTGGAAACAGAAGCTGACACCCATTTTAAACCATAGTAGTATAAAAAAATAGCGGTGCCGCCTGTGGTAAGGGCAATTATCAAAAAAACAATGAACTGCGAACCGGTAATCTGATTAATGACGGAAAAATTTTTTTCCGCCCCGGCGATAAACAGCATTAACAGCGCGGTTAAACCAAAACGAAGGTAAGTGCCGGTTCTAAAGCTGATATTGGCCAAAGCTTTTTTGGAAAAAACAGTTGAAGAACCGAAAGCAAAGGCCGCTCCCAAAGCGAATAAAGCGGCTGCAGCTGTCTTGTCCCCCGTGTCGAGATTCGGAAGCTGCAAGCCGAAAGTCGCCAAATAAACACCTATAATGGCCGCCGCCGCCCAGACAAAAAATTTCTTCGGCGGCCGTTCCTTTAAAATTATTACAGCCAGCGCCAGGGCAAAAAGAGGCTGCAATTTCTGGATAAGAATAACGATTGACAAATTTACAAAATTGACATAAAACAATGCCTTGGTAATAAACATAGTACCCAAGGCGCCGCCGAAAACCGCCACCCATAAAATCGCCTGCCAGTCGCCGCGCCTCATCTTTTTCAATTCACGCCATTCAGAAATAAAAAACGGCAGCATTAATAAAAAAGCCAGTAAATGTTCAATAAAAACCACCAGCGGCACGGGCAAACCGTATAACTTCGGCGTCAAAACAATGCCGTCAAGCGCCCACAAAAAGGCGGCGAAAATTATAAAAAGGGGTCCCAATTTTTTTGCCATAAGAGTATTTTGTTTAAAAATAAAACGATTCCCGTAAAGGCGAATCGCTTAATGCGACAATTTTAATTGTTTAAATTCAGTATACCAGTTCCGGAAAATTTGTCCAGATCTTAAACTAAATTTTAAAATATTTTCTCGCCCGGTCAATATCTTCTTTGATCTGATCAGCCAGTTCCGCAGATGAGCTGAATTTTTTTATATCCCTTATTTTTTTAAAAAGTTTGACTTTTACCATTTCCGGGCTGATATCGCTGCGCCAGCTTATAATATGAGTCTCACATTTAATTTTTTTTTCGTCAAAAGTCAGGATCGGGCCCAGGTGGCTTATAGCCGGCAATTTTTTGGATTCAAAATAGATATAGGAAAAATATACGCCCCATTTCTGTTCCGGGATTTCTTTCAGTTCAAGATTAATCGTGGGAAATCCGATTAACCTGCCGCCTCTTTGGGAACCGGAAACCGGCCGGCCGGAAAAAATAAGTTTCATGTTTTTTCTAGCGCCCTGTTGACGCTTTTTAAAAGCTGCTCCGGTGATGTATTGGTTTTTATAAGATAATCGTTCACACCTTCTGATCCGATTTTTATTTCCGGATCGGCAATATTTGAAACGATTATAACCGGAATATTTCTTAAAGTTTTTATTTTTTTTATTGCGTTCAAAAAACTCTTGCCGTCTAAAATTGGCATCATCAAATCGAGGATTAAAAGGTCGGGTTTTTCCTTTTCGGCCAGTTTGAGCCCCGATTGGCCGTCTTCCGCGGTTAGAACCGAATGCCCGTTTTCAGCCAGTTTACTTTTAAAAATGTTGCGCCAATCGTTATTGTCTTCAATCAATAAGATTTTTTTGGTCATTTATTTAGGATCAATTAAAATTTTAAAATTAACCATGATTCCTTTTTCCATAATCTGAAAATCTTCTCCCTGATAAAAATTTCTGTCGGCGGACGGAAAAGCGTAATTGTCTTTAGTCACCGTTAAATAATAGTTACCCGGACCGGGAAGGAAATTAAATCTTCCGGCCTGGTCAGTTACCTTTGATTCTAAAAGTTTGTCAGTTGAGGCATTGAACATCCTTACGACTGCCAAAGGAACGGGAAGTTTGGTTTTTGAATCATAAACAACTCCCCACGGCGGTGAAACATCCCTTAAAATCATAATGGTATTCACGGAATTGTCGTCCTTTTTTACATAGGTTATCTGGGATTCCAGTATTCTTTGAGGAGGATCTCCTACAGCAATCCGATACCGGGAAATATTTCCGGCAGTGACGGTTTTAATATTTTCCTCCATATTCCAGTTGATCGGCATTTTGCTTATCTGGCTGAGTGATTTGCCCTCATAATCATCAAGAAGATTAAGGTAAGTCTTAGCCGAAGAATTTGCCCTGATTACCTGGTTATTATGGTCCAGGACTAATAAACCGTCAGCCATGTTGTTTATTATAATATCGCCGCTGGCTTTAGTTAACCGGTACAAGTGCTGACTTTTTTCCTTTTCTTTTTTTAACAGCAAGGAAAATTTAGATGTGATGTAACCAACGGAAACAAAAGTTATTAAGGGCATTATAATACCCGTTACCAATACATACCAAAAATCTCCGTAAAGCCCCGGCTTAAGCTCAAAAAAAAGCGGCTTTTTATGAGGGATTATGCCGCCATATTCGGCGATTACCAAACCCAAATACAAAACGCAGGCCGTGGCTGTCAGGAAAATTCCTCTTTTGGGGGTAAAAATCAAACCAGTGGCGACAATGGCGGAAAAATAAAAAACAAAGCCGATCCATTCCACACCGCCCAAATAATGGATGATGATTATAAACAGAAAAAAGACGATTGCGGTTGAAAAAAAATAAATGTCATTTACGGTTCTCTGATCTTTGGCCCGATAAATAAAAAAATTTGCCGTGTAAACCAATGCCAGGTATAAAAAAAGTACCAGATAAATTTCTTTGTAAATCGGCACCAAATAAAAATAATTCAAAATAAAAATAGACGATACTGCAAGCCATGGCATCAGCGCACGCGTAAATAAAGTCCATTTGACATTTTTCTTGTCAAGACCTGCGCTTGAAATTAAATCGTCATCGGAATCCATAAATTTTTCAGTCTGGGTCATACTGTTAATTTTAACAAATTCAGCCAAATAAAAACAGGCCTTATAATATCAGGGCCTGTTTTTAGAATATTATTTGCATTTTAAGCAGTTGTTGCCTGATTTCTGTTTATCATTCCTTCCTTCAACGGCGAAAGGTCGCCGGTCAATATGATTTTTGAAGGCGACGGTGTGGTGTCTTCCGTTGCTGGTTTGGCGCCGATTGAAACGATTATTTTGTCAAACAGGGCAAAATTTGACATCTTGTGCTTTATTGTCATGGTTCCGTTATTGTCCTCGCTGACTTCAAAAGCCCCCAGGTTATGGGCATAACCCGTGCTGTCGTCGATAAGCCAGGCTTCGGCGATATCATTACCCTGCATCACCGAATCAGGAAGATTTTTTACATTGACTGTCAGGGCAACATCATAGAGCCCATTCTGGTCAATCGTAACATTGGCTGTGGCGGACCCTGTCAACCGGGAATCACCGCTGCTTTCAAGAACAATCTCAGTTCCGCTTACCTGATTTTCAGTCGGCGGCACGGTAATGTCCCTGGGGCAAGTTTCGCCATAAGCAATCAATGGCATTGATAAAATACCTAACATTCCCAGAAGCGCCGCCGCTAAAACCAAAATTTTATTGTCCAAACTTAAAACTTTAACACTATATCTTGCCAGTCTCATATTTAATCCACCCCCTTTCTTTATACTTATATATGACGTCTTTATACTATAAAAGCTTAATGGATAAAAAAAGTAATTTTACTTGATTATTAAATAAGACACTGCCGCCAAGGAGTGTCTTATTTTATTGATAAAGCTATCAATCAGTACTGGTTGAATTATTACCCATCATCTTCCAATTCCAGCCGCCACCCATCATACCACCCATATGCCACCCCCGCCCCAGGCACTTATTCATAATTAACTCCAGCGGTTCTATCCCGTATTTTTTCAAAACATCGTATATTTCTCCCTGCATTTCCAAAAATTCGCTTTTTGACAACTCTTCACCGCCCAAGGCCGTGCCTGGGTTGATATCGTTTTCCTCCCAAATATCATACATCCTTCCGGAGATTATCAGATATTGTTCTTTATTTGTAACGTCGTCATTTTGCGCCAAAACCGCGCTGTTGGCAAGCAATCCGATAGAGAATGCCAAAATCAGGGCAATTAATTTAAACCGTCTGTTCTTTTCCATAATTATCACCTCCCAGATAACCCTGACGAAATTTTTCATTAAAAATTAATTACCTTCTGCTTAATTTAGTGGATGTGTAAATAAGGTACAAAGCCGAAATGCCGACCAGAATGTAAATGATCCGGCTAAGCCAGGTTAAATCGCCGAAAACGGCGTCGACTAAATTAAATTCGAAAAGGCCGATTAATCCCCAGTTAATCCCGCCTATTATAACCAGGACTATGGCAACCCAGTCAATTACATTAATTTTTTCCATATTTTTAATTTAATTATTATCCAAAATATATTGACGTTAAAATTAGCTAATTTACATTACAAAAAGCCCCGAAAGGGGCTTTGACTATTTTGAAAATAATTTATTCAACTGCTGTTCTGTACGCCCTGACCCTGTCAATTTCCTTTAACAACTGTTTTCTTAAACGGATGTTTTGCGGCGTAATTTCAAGAAATTCATCGTCGGCCATTATTTCCAGCCCGTTTTCCAAGGTCAGTTCAAGTGGCGGAGTCAAAATTATTGCTTCGTCGCTGGATTTGGAGCGCATATTGGTCAGATGTTTTCCTCTGGTCGGGTTCACGGACATGTCGTCACCCTTGGCTGTGTTGCCTATCACTTGTCCTTCGTAAACATCGACGGCGGGACCGATATAAAGTATTCCCCTTTCCTGCAAATTGTATAATGAAAACCCGAGCGCTTTTCCGGTTGCCATGGATATCATGGAACCGAATCTCTGCCGGCTGATTTCACCGGCGTAAGGTTTAAACCCGACGACCTGCGAACACAATATGCCTTCGCCCCGCGTGTCAATTATAAACTGGCTGCGGTAGCCCAAAATACCGCGTGTCGGCGCTTCAAAAATCAGACGGCACAGATTTTTTTCGTTTTCCATATTTTTTAAAATTCCTTTTCGCTGCGAAATTTTTTCGATTACCAAACCCGACATTTCCTTGGGAACATCAATTGTCAATTCTTCAAACGGTTCCAGCTTGGCTCCGTTTTCTTCCTTAATAATCACCTGCGGCTGGGAAACCTGAAGCTCGTAACCTTCGCGGCGCATGTTTTCCAGCAAAATCGCGATGTGCAGTTCGCCACGACCGAAAACTTTATAATACTCAGTTGAAGAAAAATCAATTTTTAAACCGACGTTAATTTCCAGTTCTTTCTCCAGCCGTTCCTTAATCTGCCGGCTGGTAACGAAACGGCCTTCTTTTCCCGCAAAAGGAGAATTATTGACCAAAAAATTCAACGATATCGTCGGCTCGTCGATTTTTATCGCCGGCAAAGGCATTTGTTCCTTATCCTCGCAGACGGTTTCGCCGATATTAATGCCAGAAAGCCCGGCAAGTATCACAATGTCGCCCGCAAAAGCTTCTTCTGTCTCCTGCCTTTTTAAACCGCTAAAGGTGAAAATTTTTAAAATTTTGCCCTGGCGGATTTGTCCGGCTTCATTTTTTACAAATACGTTTTGGCCTGCCTTTAAATTGCCTTCATAAATTCTGCCAACGGCCAGCCGGCCCATATAATTATCATAGCCCAAATTAAACGGCTGAAATCTGGCTTTTTTAATCATAAGTTCGCCCGAAGCGGCTTCTTTGACTTTTTCCAAAATCGTATCCAAAAGCGGCGTCAAATCCGAATTATTGTCACTGGGTTTGTATTTGGCAATCCCTTGTTTGGCAACGGCATAAAGCGTGGTAAAGTTTAACTGTTCTTCATTGGCTCCCAGATCAAAAAAGAGCTCCAGTATTTTTTCATGCACCCATTCCGGACGTGCCGCAGGCTTGTCGATTTTATTGATAACGACAATCGGCCGTAAACCTAATTCCAGAGATTTTTTCAAGACGAACTTGGTCTGAGGCATCGGGCCTTCCTGGGCATCAACGACCAGAATTACGCTGTCAATTGCGCGCAGCACGCGTTCCACTTCCGACCCGAAATCAGCATGGCCCGGAGTGTCTACGATATTTATCTTTGTGTCTTTATAAAATATGGAAGCATTTTTTGAATAAATGGTTATGCCGCGTTCAAGTTCCAAAGCGTTTGTATCCATGGTAAAACCTTCTTCCACGGCACCGGTCTGGCGCATCAAACCATCGGTCAGGCTGGTTTTGCCGTGATCGACATGGGCTATGATGGCAATGTTTCGGATTTTATTAATCATTTTGATTTAAGAATTAAAAAAATTTAAAATTTGGCATTTGGAGTTTGGATTTTGTACTTGAGATTTGAAATTTGACATTTTTCTGCTTTTAAAACAATCAGGCTTTCTTTCAAACTAAAAACTGACGCCAACTGTACACAACTCTAAAAAAATACTCCTGCCAAAAAGCAGTAAGTGTTTCTTACATAATAATACGAATTTTAAAAAAAGTCAAATCTGCTTTACTCTTTGCTGCGATTAACATCAAAACCCACATCCTGTTTGACAGTCTGCGCTCCTTCAGGTAATTTGGTTTTCAATTCACCGAATTTTTTTTCGTAATCAGCGACAACTTTTTGGAAGAGCAGCATTATCCTTTTGGCGTGTTTTGGCGAACATAAATACTGCGCCGCCTGGTTTCCCACTATCAGAAGCATTCTAAACTCTTCTTCGGTAAAACCGATATTCACTCCCGTAAGGCCGAGCATTGCCGGATTAACATTAATCGGCAGAGATTTTACATTTTCCTCTGGCATGTTTTTTTATTCTGGTTAGAATTTTATTATGTATTTTAGTCCAGTTGCTGATTAAAAAAACGCTATTCTTGTCTGATGTTTAATACTTCTCCTCCGGCATGCGCCGCCTCAATTATCTTATTTATTTTGACATCCATAACCAAATTTTGTCATTAATATGCGTAAAAGTCAATCATTTTACTTTATTTCTGTATACAGCCGGGGCGTTTTTTCTGATTCTATAAGAATAAAACTGTTCCGGCCTAAAACCTGGCCGTTCTCCAACATAGTATCAACTCTCCATTTCCCCGGCTGCAGCTGGTATTTGACGGAATAGCCGCGATAACCGCCGTCCCTGCCGCCGACAATAGGAAATCCTAAAGTGTCTTTAAGAATCCAATTTTTATTTTTTTCGTCAAAAAAATACCAGCGATGAAAAATTTTCGTGTTGATTCCCCCCGGTGAAAAAACAGCGGTAAAATTATAAACCGGGCTGCCTTTCTGCCAGTGATATTTTTCGTCATAGTTTTTAAAAAACAGATACCATTCGGGTTTTTCATATTTTATTTCGTAAACCGAATCTTTGCGGACAACGCTATGGTAAACGCCGCTTTCTTTTATTGACAACGGTATCGGAGGAATTATCCTTAAAAAATACAAAACGTTAAACATTATATATATAACGGCAACGCTTATGATAATGGACTTTTTGCTTTCGTTTATTTTTTGCGGAATCAATTTGTATAAAATAAAAATCAGAAAGACAAACATCACTATGCTGACAGCTCCGCTGAGTAAAAAAATCTCCTGCCCTATTTTGTTAAGCAAAATCGGAACGGCAAAAACTGAATAAGAAAAAAGCGCCATAAAAAAAACGCTTAACTGAAAAGTCAGGCGCTGATATTTTTTTTTAAACAATTCATTGCCGATAAACAAAAAAGCCAGCGTCAAAATAAACGGCCAACTGGTGTAAATGGATCCGCTGCGCGAATAAAAAATAATGAACGCGGAAAACAAGCCGCCGAAAGCAAATTGCAAAAGAAAAGGCACCCAGGTATTAATTTTTAAAAAAAATCTGTTTTTGAATTTTCCCGCCTGGCTGGCATTGGTTATGAATATGCCAAAAAAAGCAATTGCCAGATAAATTAAAATTGACATGTTTTCAAACAACAAATCAATGCGCCGCAAAGTCAGATTGTCCCAGACAAAACCCGCCAAAAGCGCAATCGGGGTCAGATAACTATCGTATCTGGAAATAAAATTTTTGACTCTTTCACCCATTTTATAACATTAAACGCCCGTAATTATAAAATGAAAGGTCGCTTCGAGTCAATGTTTATCTTTTAATTCTTTTAGGTTTGCCGCGTCTTTTTGTTTTCGCCATTTCCCTTAATTGATTTTCACTCATTGATTCATACATGCTTTTTGACGCTCCTCGCAAAAAAGATTTCCCTTTTTTGCCTCTTTTGACGGACAAGGCGGCGCCGGCTGCCATCTGCTGCTTTTTTGATTTTGCCGCATATTATTTTTTCTTAGAAACGAATTTAAAAAAACGGCTTGTTTCCCCTTCCGCAGTTTTTTCCTGATACAAAAATTCCAGATTATTTCTCTGAAAAATTTTCATAAATTATGTCCAGGTTATTCTTTCCTGACTTTTAATTACAGCCGGATGGCCGTTTCTTTCTTCAGCCCAGCGTCTTATTTCCCTAACGTTGCCAGCTACTTTTGTTTTTGCAGTTATGTTATATGTTTAAATTCCTTAATTTCCATTTGGACTCAAGAACAAAATTATTCAAAACCGGTGTAACAGCCAAAAAACGGAAATCTTCCGCTTCCACCAGATAATTGGCCGCACCCAATCTGGAAACTTCATAGGCAATGTCCCTTACCACAACATTACTGGCGGAATAAAAAGAGAGTTCTCGTCCCATAAAAAACCAATCTGCCACCTCCGGTTCGATTTCCGATAAAAATCCGCCGGCAAGATCAAATGCTTTTGACAATATACCCAGGCTTGCTTGTGCCGCGTATTTTGACATTTCAACATTTGAAATTTCATCATAATTTTTTGAAACTATAATTGCCATTTTTCTTCTTTTGGTAAAACGGCCCAGGGTAATGCCGGGAATAGCCAGCGCCAGCACGCCGACAACTATCTGCTTTGGTACTTCAAAATTTTCATGCTTCCCCCAGGAATAAAGCATGTTTAAAGCATAAAAAGACCCTGGCAAATTATTTTTGACCAGTGAATTTAAAAGCCAGTCGGCCCTGGCATAAGCGAATTTTTCAAATTCCGGCACCAAAAGACAGATGTTTTCTTCCATTTTTATAGGTACTTCAAATAATATTCTGGGATTTATTTGTTTTATCTGCTGGCGAAAATGACGGCAGAATTTTTTATTTTTTTTGGCAAACAATATCAGCGAGGCGGCCAAAGTTTCGCTATACCAGAAAGTTTCTTTTTTTAACTTATTTTTTTCCAATTGTTTGATTTCTTTGTCATACATATATTTCAAGTATGCGCAGTATAAATTAACGCAGGATTAATTTTTAGCCAAAACCGACTTAATTTTCGCCTAATCTTCTTTTATTAAATTGACGTCATAAATATCATGCGAATTGCACAAGTTTCGCCCATAATAGAAAGGGTTCCGCCTAAAAAATACGGCGGCATTGAACGGGTGGTTTTTGCATTGACAGAAGAACTTATAAAAAAAGGGCACCGCTTAACATTATTTGCCAGCGGCGATTCAATAACCAAGGCCAGATTATTGTCCGTTTATCCGATAAGCTTAAGGGAAGCGCACTTTAAGGATATATACGGAATGAATTCTTTATGTCTTTTAAATATCGGCTCTGCCTACAAAATGCAAAATGAGTTCGACATTATCCACGAACATAACAGTTATATCGCATTACCGACGGCAAACCTTTCGAAAACTCCCGTCGTCGTAACGGCTCACGGTCCTTTCACTCCTGAGATAAAAAGAATATTTTTTAATCTGAAAAAACCCCACCTGGTTACGATTTCAAAATCCCAGGGCAAATACGCTTACGGCTTAAACCATATCGGAACCGTATACAATGGATTGAACCTTGAAGATTTTCCCTTTTCCAAAAAACATGAAGGTTATCTGCTTTTTATCGGAAGAATCTGCATGGATAAAGGCATACATTTCGCCATTGAAACAGCCATGCATCTGAATCTAAAACTTATCATAGGCGCGAAATTGGAAGAGTGCGATATGCCCTATTTTTTAAAATATGTAAAACCGTATCTGTCAAACAAAATAAAATGGATAGGCGAAGTCGACGAACAAAAAAGAAACCAGCTGATGTCGCGGGCAATGTGTTTTTTGCATCCCGCTAACTGGCAGGAACCGTTTGGTTTGGTAATGATTGAAGCCATGGCTTGCGGCTGCCCGGTTATTGCCTTCAACAAGGGGTCAATTCCCGAAATTGTAAAAAACGGAAAAACAGGCTTTGTGGTTTCCGATATTGTGGAAATGGTCGATGCCGTTTTAAAAGTGGATAAAATCGACAGATTGAAATGCCGCCAATACGTCCTGAAAAATTTTTCGGCCAAAAAAATGGCCGATGAATACGAAAAAATCTACCAAAAAATAATCAACGGAAACAGAAAAAATCTGATAGCAATAAAAAAAGTCAATGCGAAATCATTATTTAAAAAATCTTAATGTTACCGGTATTTCATCTGACGCCGCTGCTTTGTTATCTTAATTGAGAATTATAATTATGCTATTTATTCTTCAGTTGTTCGAATTATTTCAATTGCCTTGCCGTTAATTAATGCATCGGCTATTTTTCTGTAAGCTGAAGACAATATCCTTTGGAAAGTGCTCTGGGATGTGTTCATCTTTTCTGCGGCTTCCGTTTGTTCGAAATTTTTGATATTTTTTAACCTTAAAGCTTCCACTTCTTCCGCAGTCAGATTAACCACTTCCAAAAAGCGCATCGGCACTCCCTGCGGTTTAAAATAAGTCACATTCGGATTAAACCTTATTTTTCTGCAAAGTCTTGGTCTTGGCATAATTCTGTTGATTTAACCTTAATTTTAAATTAAACATAAGGCCCGGTTTTTGCCGGGCCTTTTGCGCTAGTTTTCACTGCCTAAACCTTTTAAGTATTTTTGTGTTTCTTCAATTTCTGCTTTTAAATCTTCTATATAAGCCTTGGCGTTTTCTTTTTCTTCCGCTTGACTCGGCTGCCTTAAATTCCCAATTACCCTTTTAAACCCAAAACCCGTCCGATTTCTAACGCCTTGTCTTATATAACAAGGACCCATACCCCAACCTGTGCCAGGGCCTTGGCCCATCGGGCCGGTTCCATTATATCTTGGCATATAGTTTTATGTTAATAATAAATAAACGACCTTTGATATTATGAATATATACCCAAAATAAAGCTTTGTCAAGTTTTTGTAATTCTTAGCTTAATTCACAAAAAATCGCGCTTAATAATCCTTAACCTTTCTATTCTTCGTCCAAATACACCTGAGAAATGGATTTAAAAAAATGACCGCCAAAATGATGCCCATAAGATTAATGCAAAGGCTAAAATTTTTATAGATAAAATAAAAAAAGTGAGGGTTTAAAAAAATGGATTTTGAAGGGGGTGGGTCTAATCTCGCCAAAGGTTGCCTAAGGCGACCGTAGGCGGATCACCTATTTGAGAATGTAAATGAGACAAATGAGACACTATAAAAGGGTGCTTTAGTGTCTCATTTTGACTTTATCAAATTTTTGTAGCGTAATATTTATACCATAGAAAAAAGCTGGGTCACCGAAACGATGAACCAGCGTAAATATTCATGATGAGTAAAGTATAAGGGGTGTTCGTAATGCTTTAGTAATCTACATTAATCACATTGCAATTACATCCCGGCTCATACCCACCACATCCACCATAACTTTCACATCGACAATCAGATACACATCGACAATGTTTGCATTGAGAATCACAAGAGCAATAGTTCTCACACTGGCACTGACCGTCGCAATGGCATTCCTTATCACAATCACACGACCAACCGTGATGACTACAATCGCTCGAACAACCAGTAAACGGCGTGTGTCTATGACTTTCACAAGCACAGTAACGATGGTCATCACATTTGCAAAAAAGAAATTTGAAAGTTGCATCCTGCGGTGGTTTATCTTCTGCCTTAAAACTCTTATCTACCAGTATGGCTGGCTGTTCAGGCATTGTTGGCCTTTTGATGTTTTTGAGCCTAAAATTATTCATTGTACCACCTCCACTTCTTTTCGCAATTGATGAAAACTTACCCCTTGATTTATCAAACAACGAGGATTCATACTAGTGTCAAAGATGCTCTCCCCTTTACCCTTTGCTAGACAATCACCAGCGCAACCATATTTGATAAAGCAGTCCTGGCAGTGTGGCAAATTTTGTGTCCTCCTGCGACGTAAGTTAAGCAACCTATTTGAGTCAAACTCAAAACAATTAGTCTCTAGGTTAAACCTGCCATAGAAAAACACGGCTGATCTATGATCGGCTATCTGGTTCACCTCAATACAGGAAGTAACATCCCCTTGCGGCGTGATAAAAAAATTCTTGCCCGCAGCACCACAGAAAACATCTCCCAGCTCCTTACATCTTTTGCCAGAAAAATATATCTCTACTCCTTCTCTTTCCGCCATTTCAATCACCCTTAAAATTTGACGAAGAAACAAATCAGGATCAGGCGCCTTAAGATTGTTGGTAAGACTACGGCCAATTTCCCACAAAGGCTCTAAGTGAAATCTTTTAAGACTAGTAATTGAGCTAATAAATTGGTATATCTCGGCCATCCTCTCACAACTTTCACGCGTGACCGTAGCTCTTAAACCATACTCATATTTATTCGCCTCAAAAAACCTTATGGTTTCTGTTACTTGTTCAAAAGTCGGTCCGCCGTTTCGCAAAGGACGCTGTTTGTTCTGAATTTCTTTTGGACCATCGAGAGAAAGGTTCACGCGCTTAAGATTATTTATAATCCATTCCCTTTTCTCCTGCGATAATATACCGTTAGTGGCGGCTGCGGCAGACCATTTCAAATGGTTTTTTTCTGCCATTCGTCTAGTGTAATCCACTGTCTGCTGCATCAAAAGCCAGGCCTTACCGTAGAACGGTTCACCGCCACCATGGAAATTGACTGAAACTTTATCAAGTCCGATTTCTAAGGCATTGGCGATAATTAAATCAATCGCTGCCTTAGCCACTTGCCAACCAAGGTAAAAGCTGGTCTCACCACCACATCCATAGCAGTAAATACAGCGCAAATTGCAGTCGCTGGTAGGGAATAACGTTACAGAGGTTGGTTTATGCTCGGTTGTTATTTCATGATCAGCACACGGGTCAGATTCTGGCTCAACTACTAGCACTCCTTTCTCCAATAATTTTTGTTTGATTTCACTTTCAGGAAATTGACCCGTTTCTTCAAAATCCTTAAGCAAGTTAATGACACCGGAATTGACTTTCAATATCCTACCCTTCAGGGGCAGATAAAGAATGAAATTTTGCTCTTCGTCAGGAACTGATAAAACAAACAACTCTCTGGTCAGATACATACACAACCCCCCTTTCTTCTTTCCTATCGTAAAGCTTTACTTGAAGTTCTGTTTTACTTGGTTTTCTTAATTTTCATCACTCCTTTGTCAAAGAACCAAGGCCAAACAAAAACGGCCTTTTTGTAAGGTCGGATTTTGAACTATTTTCTGTTACTTTTATGTCTTATTCAAGCGTTATCAATCATATCCAACCTTTAGGGTCTGATGAAAAAAATGATGACTTTTTACTTGAATATGACATATATAACTATAGCTTATTACTTTTAATTTATATTGTCAAGGGCGTGTATAAGTCCACCTCATTTTGCACTCTTGAGGCAAATTAAAGTTATTAGGTTGGATCGACATAATGAATTGTAATGGTGAGAACTTGTTTTGAAAAG
>QZIX01000007.1 GCA_003599635.1 Candidatus Parcubacteria bacterium | reverse complement strand
ACAAAAAAACCGCCATTTAATGCGATTTTTGTCTTGAGTGGAATGCAAAACCTTTACAGCCTGAGCATATTAAACAAGTCTTAAGCCGAAGGCCAGGTTTTGCCATGCATCAAACCCAGGGGGTTTGATATTCCATTAAAGGGTTTCGGGATTTTGATAATCCTTGTAAGGCTCCAACTCGCTGATTTTTGAATTGAGAATCTTGCCGGCTTTAAGGCGTGACAGGTTAAGCGTCTGCCAGCCGGAAAAATAAACAGAGTTATTCCTTTCTACCCGCCAGTATAAATCCCTGGCAAAATTTTTTTTTAAGTTCTCGTCGGAAATATCCAATATTTTTATCGTATCTTCTATGGCGTCATCGGAAAGCCGGCTTAAATAATGCACATCAAGTTTTCCGGTTTCATTGAATCTTTTTATATTTTGTCGCGCGATAAAAACATCGGGATTAAACAGATTCATGAAGGCCAAAAATATAATTAGAGAAACAAAAACCCTGAAGGCAAAAGCATTTTCTCTATTGTCTTTATAGATTTTATAAAGCAGAAGGCAAAAGATTAAGGATAGCAAAAAAATAAAGGCATGGCTGAACAAACGCAATACCGTAAAACCGTAAGCTTGTTCGTATAGAGACAGGCGGATAAAGGCGGACGCCATAATCAAAATCACCTGTAAAACAAGGGCAGCGCTTAGTATTTTAAAAATCAGCAAATGGTCGGTTTCTTTTTTAACTACAAATTTTTCAGTTAACAAAAGCAAGGTCAAAGAAATTATCGCCACAAAAATAAGTTCAAAAAATCCGCGCCTGGCATATTCGGCGTAAGTAAGCCCTTGTGCCGATATATTGCTTTGCCCGCCGAAAAGATATGTAAACTGGACAATCATAAAAATAAAAAACAAAATATTGACCGAACCCAGCAGTATGGAATTTTCAATATGCCCCAGCTTTAAGTATTGGTTTTTTTGCCCTGCAGATTTTTCTTCCCCTCTTTCTTTAAAAATATAAGAATAGGCGCCCATAAAAGCCAGAGTCACCAAAAAAACTATAATTATCCTGGCATAGGTTTCTTCATCAAAATTGATAAAATCCGAAACATATTTTTGGAAAATTAAATCCGCCGATGAAAAAAGCATTAAAAATACAAATAATACCGGTATTGCCATCAGCACCCCCTTTATTACCTGCGGTAAAATTTTTTTATCCTTGCTTTTTTCAAATGCTAAAAATAAACCCGACAGAGTTTTAAGTAAAGGGAAAATAAATTTTAACGGCAGAAAAGGGATTTTTATATAATCCGAAAGCAGAAATTTTTTTATTTCATTTTCAAAAGCAACGCCTGCCACTAAAAGCAGCAGCGCAAGCGAAGCGGCAGCATTTAAAAAAGTAAGCAACTCGCTGGAACGGACAAAAACCATGGCGCTAAAAAAAACCAGGGGTACGGCAAGCCAGGCAACCTGGCTGCTGATTTTCTTTTTTAATAAAGCTGATATGACATAAAGGAGTGAGATTATAAATATCACGTAAAGCGGAAAACTTAAACCGGGCATTTTTTCAAAAAAGAAAAAATTGAAAAGCAGTCCCAAAATTAGCGAGGCGCCGGCAATTAAGAAGTGTCCTTGTTTTAATTCAGGCTGTGGATTTTGCATGTCCATAGATTATTTATTTATATTATAGGAAGAAACTTGTCTAGCCATTCTTGTATTCAATAATGTCTCCCGGCTGGCAACCTAAAGCCGAGCAAATCGCTTCCAAAGTGGACAGGCGAATCGCTTTTGCCTTGCCGTTTTTTAATATGGAAATATTAGCCATGGTTATGCCGACTTTTTCTGACAGTTCGGTTACGCTCATTTTCCTTTTGGCCAGCATGACATCAATGTTAATTATTATTGCCATAAATTTAAACCGTTAAATCGTTTTCCTTCTTTATATCCACCGCATTTTGAACAAGCTTTTGAAAAACTCCGGCGGCTGTCGCCACCACAAAAGAAGCAAATACGATGACAAATCCCAATGCGGCAACACCGGGGGCATCGTCTTTATCAGCCACATAAATTATGTATGGCATGCCTAAAGCATACAAGACGCTGATGACAAGCCCGCAGTATTTTATATTTTTGAGGGCAGTAACTGACAAATCTGAAAAGACAGTATTTTTTTCAATGTAGCTTAGGATCTTTAAACTTTGATACAGAGCATAGAAAAACGGTATTGCCGGCACATACATTCCCAAAAAAATCGGGCGGTAGCCACTCCAGCCGGTGACTTTAATGGCTGCGGGCAGCCCGAAAACGCACAAAGCCAGTACTGCCGCACCGATAAGCACAATGGCTCCTTTTAAGACTAAAGTTGATCCTTGTTTCATAAAAGGGAGTTAATTATAGATATGGATACTTAATATGTTAGGGTATTATTTATCGTTTGTCAATATATTTTTATCGTTATACCTAAATATTAAGAATATATCAATAAATAAAAAACATCACCTTTAAATGGTGATATTTCAAAAATTCTTCTACAAATGGATTTTACGATATTCAATAAAAAGTTATGGTGGAGTTTTTCGGAGTGGGTGGCAAACTAAGGACTTTTTATTAAAAATTTTTTAAATCGGGGATCATCATAAATTATTCCTTTATTAAATTCATCAACTAAATTAGCCGTAAAGCTATCATAATATTTAATAGGAAAAGCTCTGGTTATTCTAAAAGTATAGCCTTTTATAAGTGAGCTAGCTGTTAGGGCAAATAACCAGACATCTATGAATTTTCCACCCTCTTCTTGTTTTTTTCTAACATATGCAATTATTTCCTTTTGAAAAAGATGAGAGTTTTCAAAATTAATAAATATTAATAATCTTAACTTGTGTTCATCGGAGTATTTACCAAATTTTTTATCAATAATTTTTTTAATCTCTCCCAACTTGTCATTCAAAACCGCAATTCGGGTAGGAAGTTCTACTTGCTGAAAACTTGCTCTTTCAAAAGGATTGTCATCATTAATGTCATTCGACATTGATGTTAAAATAAAATCCGAGCTGTCTTGTTGCGGTGGCTTCAAGATAAACCATTCTTTTTTAGTTACTTTGCGTAGTCCATAAGCCATCATACAAGCAATCAATTCTTCTCTTTCTTCTTGATATTTAGCACCATTTACAAAAGATGAGGAACTAATTTTTTCAATCTTATTTACTAGTGTTATGGTTACTTGATCGGGATGCTGAGATTTCTCCATATTATTAAATCCAAAATACTGGCCATAAAAATTAGCTTACTCTTATTTTTATAGAGTAGCAAACAACAACTAATAATAAAAAGCTTGATTCTATCTTAAGCCCACTAGCCAAGGTGGGCTTTAAATCTGTATAAAATGGCAAACTCAAATTCTTCGGGCAACTGAAACAAAAAATCAGAGTTTTTGAACTGATTTTATGGTGGTGGTGGGCAGAGGATTCGAACCTGAGACCTTCTCGACGTCAACGAGACGCTCTAACTCTCCGAGCCTACGGCTCGTAGAGCCGGAGGCCAACTGATTAAATGCCGGTATTATTCCTTGCAAGTTTATCAATAAATTTTTTTCTTTTCCATGCGCTTTTCTTCAATTCATATTCACGCCATCTTGCTTTCATTTCTAGTTTTATATTCCTCATAGCCGATTAATAATAAAGGTTTTCTATAACTGGTAGATTTCACCAATCCATTATTATGTTGTTTTAGCCTAACATTAATATTATCAGTCTGTCCGATATAGTAATTGTCATCGATTGTACTTTTTAATAGATAAACCAAATATTTTTTTGATTTCATATTTATCTATTAATAAGAAGATTTTGTTTCAAGAATTTTAAATGGGCGCATCAGGATTCGAACCTGAGACCTTCTCGACGTCAACGAGACGCTCTAACCAACTGAGCTATACGCCCATTTGAAATTCTTGATTTTAATAAAGCTTAAATCTCATTTGCTAAATAGGTTACATGGGCGCGGATGGATTTGAATCATCGACTCCCGCATTACCTTCCCGCCGAACTGCCGAATAAGTATATAATCGGGTTATCATTTGGTGGGCATGGATGGATTTGAACCATCGACCCCCACATTATAAGTGTGGTGCTCTAACCGCTGAGCTACATGCCCGTTTGTATAAAAATTTATATTTAATGGAATGTGGTCCGGCAGGCAGGCGGGTAAGTGTGGTGCTCTAACCGCTGAAGCTGCGCGCCCTAGGGCCAATTTACAATTAACAATTAACAAATTAGTTTGAGCGATTTTAAAAACTTAATCAATTATAAAAAAAAATATCGGTTTTGGCAAGCATTTGTCAGCTGGAAATGCCAGCAGTCAGATTTTCAGTTGTCAGAAATTATGCTTGTTTTAGATTCTGCCTTATCACATCGATAACTTCCTTTTCGGCGTCAGGCAGGGTTTTCTTTTCCAGGCAGAACTTAGACTGATTCTTGGAACCCCGCGGCCGCAGCTGTTTTGTTAAGTATAAAACGTTGGTATCCTTTAAAGTCTGAACAATGCCGCAGACTTTTTCCGCTTCCAGCTGGTAAAGCAAAACAACAAGATCGATTCCAGGCATGGTGGAAATCAGCTCGTCGATAACTTCCGGCAGATCTTCTTCTGTTGCCTGCGCTTCCAAAAAATCATAGCTGTTTAAAATTGACCAGGCAATTTTCAATTCCGGTTCGGTTTTTAACCGTGCCAGCACCCGCCCCCACAATTTTAATGTGGCAATAGACCGTGTCCGGTACAGGCTTTTGACGATTTTTTCCCTGTCAGCTTCCATATTAATCAGATCACTTGCCGTCTTTAACACTTTAGGAGTCACATTCGGAGTTTTAAAACTTCTGGTTTTTGAAATGATACCCGCCAAAAGACAGGTTGCGATGTCTGAATCAATCAGTTCCTGTCCCACGGCATTAAGAAAATCAAAAACAATTTCTGAAACAGATACCGCGTTCAGATTCGTCAGGTTAATCTGGCCGAAATGTTCATTTTGAGGGTTATTGTCGATATTGACGACAGTAGTATTGTAAAAGAATTCGGTATTATCGTCATAGACCGCGCCCAAAGATTCAAAATCAGGAGAATCTAAAACAAAAATCAGATCATATTTATAATCTGATGTTGAAGTTGCCAGGTCGTCTTTGTTAAAAATTCCTCTTTTTGGTGTGATATAAATGTTGAGTTTTTCCTTTTCCAGGTTGTAGCTGAATTCATCAAGCGGGGTTTTTGTAATATCCAGACTGACAATGAATTTCTGCAGGTTGGTCAGTTTGTTCTTAATAACGCCGTTTTCCGGCAAAAATTTTAAATTTTTCGGCAGCGAAAAATCCTGGCAGACTACTTCTGTCAGTTTGTTTTTTTTCTTCAGGAACAAATATAATGCCAGCGCGGAAGATATTCCGTCAGCTGTAAAATCTTTCCGGAAACTGATCAAAACGTGCTTGGCGTCACTTATTTGTTTTTCTATTTGCTGGTTTAAATCAAGAGCCACAAATTTCTTTAATCCGTAATCTTATCCCAAATGTAATTATGTGTCAAGGAAATTAGGGTAAAATTATTAAAAACCAAGCAGAAGGCCGTTTTAAGGTATATTTTTGTGTAAATTTAAATGAAAATGATCTTAATTAAAATAATGCCCTAAGTTGAAAAAAGCGGTCAAATACAGTAATATTGTAATATTAATTAATATGTCAAAAGAAATACCAAAAAATTACGATGCCCGGCTGACTGAAGACGCGATTTATGAAAGCTGGGAAAAGTCGGGTTTTTTTAATCCGGACAATTTAGCAAATAGCAAATGGCTTTTGGCAAATGGCAAGAAAATCCATAAGCTATTGGCCAGACGCCAAAAGACATTTTCCATTGCCATGCCGCCGCCCAATGCCACCGGAACTTTGCATATCGGTCATTCGGTAATGCTGGCAATACAGGATCTGGTAATCCGATACCATCGCCTGCAGGGTAAAAAAACTTTGTGGGTCCCGGGAACCGATCATGCGGCTATTGCCACCCAGACAGTAGTCGAAAAAATTCTTGCCAAAGAAGGGATAACAAGGCATGATTTGGGGCGCGAAAAATTTCTCGACAGAGTAAACGATTACGTAAAGAATTCCCAGGGTATCATTAAAAAACAAATCCGTAAGATGGGCAGTTCCTGCGACTGGTCCAGGGAGCGTTATACCCTTGACAAGGGATTATCTGAAGCGGTAACCGAAGCTTTTGTTCAAATGTACGAAGACGGGCTGATCTATCGAGGTTTTCGCATTGTCAACTGGTGTCCGCGTTGTCATTCCACCTTAGCCGACGATGAGGTCGAATACAAACCGGCCAAAGAAAAATTGTATTGGCTGAAATACGGCCCGTTTATTTTAGCCACGTCAAGGCTGGAAACAAAACTTGGCGACACTGCAGTCGCTGTTCATCCCAAAGACGCCCGTTATAAAAAATATGTCGGCAAGAAATTGAAGATACCCGGCGTTCTGGGAGAATTCGAAGTGACAGTTGTCGCTGACGAGGCAGTTGACATGAATTTCGGCTCCGGCGTAATCAAGGTAACGCCGGCTCATGATTTCGTTGACTATGAGATTTCACAAAGACATAAAATACCTTTAAAGCAGGTAATAGATGAAGACGGCAAAATGATGTCCAATTGCGGTAAGTATGCAGGACTGACAACAAAACAGTGTCGCGAAGCCATACTTTCCGACCTGCAAAAAATGGGTCTGATAGAAAAAATAGAAGATGGCTACGAACATAATTTGGCAGTCTGTTACCGTTGCGGCACAGTAATCGAGCCGCTGCCTTCCAGGCAATGGTTTATTGATGTCAACAAGCCGTTGGACAAATTCGGCGGCAAATCGATCAAACAGAAATCCGTTGAAGCGGTAAAAAAAGGCAGAATTGAAATAATTCCCAAAAGGTTCGAAAAAACTTATTTCAGCTGGATGGAAAATCTGCGTGACTGGTGCATTTCGCGCCAGATCTGGTTCGGCCACAGGATTCCGGTCTGGTACTGCAGCGATTGTAATGAAAAAAAGCCGATTGTGCTGCGTGGCAAACCAGAATGCTGCCCCGCCTGTTCATGCCGCCATTTGGAGCAGGATCCTGACACTTTGGACACCTGGTTTTCATCCGGACTCTGGACATTTTCTACTTTGGGCTGGCCGAAAAATACCAAAGATTTAAAAAATTTCCACCCCACGTCTTTGATGGAAACCGGCTATGACATTTTGTTTTTCTGGGTTGCCCGAATGATAATTATGAGCGTTTACTTGCTGCGCGAGGTACCCTTTCATAAGGTTTACCTGCATGGTTTGGTCAGAACAAAATCAGGCGAAAAGATGTCGAAGTCAAAACCGGAAACCGTAATTGATCCTTTGGATATGATAGAAAAATACGGCGCTGATTCCCTGCGTTTGAGTCTGCTCATAGGAACCGCACCCGGAAATGATGTAAAAATGTACGAAGAAAAAATCGCCGGCTACAGAAATTTCGTCAATAAATTATGGAATATTTCACGTTATATCCTGATGTCGGTTGAAGAAATTAAACTGGCGGAAAAACAGCCGAAAGCGCAGACTTTGTCCGATAAATGGATTTTAGGAAAACTGAATAAGATTACCGATGTGGTCACCAATGAACTTGAAAAATATAATTTTTCCCTGGCAGGAGAAGCGTTAAGGGATTTTACCTGGGATGATTTTGCTGACTGGTATCTGGAAATTTCCAAAATTGAAAAAAATAAAGATGCGATTTTGCTTTATGTTCTGCAGAATCTGCTAAAACTCTGGCATCCGTTTATGCCTTATGTCACGGAAAATATCTGGCAAAATTTCGGTGTCGGCTTGCTTATGGTTCAAAAATGGCCGAGAGCGTCAAAAATGAAAAATCTGTCCGAAGGGGATTTTGAACTGATAAAGAGTTTGGTTACTGCCGTAAGAAATTTGCGTTCAGAGTATAAAATCGAGCCGAAAAACAAAATTGACGCTGTTATTTTTGCCAAAACTAAGTTAAAATTAATCAAAGAGCAGGAAGATATTGTCAAAAGCCTGGGGAGGTTATCTAAAATTGATTTTTACAGAAAAGATGCGCCGAAACATTCTGCCCGGGCCATAGCCGGTGATACAGAAATATACCTGCCTTTGGAAAACTTAATTGACTTAAATAAGGAGAAGTCAAGAATCCTAAAAGAGTTAAGTGAGGCGCAGAAATATTCGGCTGCTTTGAAAAAAAAGCTGGAAAATTCCGAATTTGTAAAAAACGCCCCTGAAGAAATTGTTGACGGAGAAAAAGAAAAATTGGATCAGACCGAATCCAGGATTCAAAAACTAAATTCACAGTTTAAAGATTTGGAATAGATCAGCAGATCAGCGGGAATAGTTATTTAAATTTTAAAAATATGGATAAACAAGAAAAAATCCAAGAAGTGTTAAGGCGGGGAGTGGAAAATATTTATCCGTCTCCGGAAGCATTGGAAGAAGTTTTGCGATCAGGCAAAAAATTGAAAATATACAATGGCATTGACCCCACCGGTCCAACTTTGCATTTGGGTCATTCGGTCCAAATGTTGAAATTGAAGCAGCTTCAGGATTTAGGCCATGAAATAATTGTTCTAATTGGCGATTTCACGGCGCAGATTGGCGACCCGACAGATAAATCATTGTCCGCGAGAAAACAGCTGACGCATAAGCAGGTTTTGCAAAATGCCAAGGATTACAGAAAGCAAGTAGGAAAAATACTTGATTTAAAAAAAACCAAATTCAAATACAACTCAAAGTGGCTGGGCAAATTATCGTTTGCCGATACTTTGAAGCTGTCATCTTATTTTACCGCCCAGCAAACTTTGGCGAGGGATATGTTCAAGAAAAGGATGCAGGATGGCAAAGACTTATTCTTACACGAGTTTTTATATCCGATGATGCAGGCGTACGATAGCGTAGCCATGGATGTGGACTTGGAAATAGGCGGCAATGATCAGATGTTTAACATGCTAGCCGGGCGAACTTTAATGAAGAAGATGAAAAATAAAGAAAAGTTCGTCTTAACGACTAAATTGCTGGCCGACCCATCCGGAAAAAAAATGGGCAAAACAGAGGGAAATCTGATAGGCCTTGAGGAAACGCCAAATAATATGTACGGCAAAATAATGTCCTGGCCTGATGAACTTATAAATATCGGTTTTGAAATTCTGACCGATGCGCCGACAGCTGAAATAATTCAGATAAAAAAAGATCTTGATGTCGGTCAAAATCCGAAAATAAAAAAAATGCTTCTGGCCTACAAAATAGTTGAAATGTATCACGGCGCCCGCAGGGCAATTTCCGCCGAAGAAAACTTTAAACAGGTCTTCCAGGAAGGATTAAATCCGGATAATATCCCCGAAATGAAAGTTGAATCAAAAAATCTGATTGATATTTTGGTAGAAACGAAGCTGGCATCTTCCCGCGCTGACGCGCGGCGACTGGTCAGCCAGGGCGGGATAAAAGTTGATACAAAACTGACAGATGATATAAATTATGTTGTGGAAAACTTTGATGCCGATGGTGTTGTAATACAAAAAGGCAAGCGGTTTTTTGTTAAAATTTTTAAAAAATGAGTAAATTTAGATAATTTTTTTTGGTTGTTGTGTGTATAAATTTTTATAACAAAAAACGCCATTTTATGGTATAATTTAATCAAATTTTATTTAATAAATAAAAATAAAGAAAGTATGAAAATTTTACAAAATGGCTCGACTGCCAAAAGAAGTGCAGTTGTTGTGTTATTTTCGATTTTTGCCATAGCTTTGGTTGTAACTGCGGCAAGCACAATCGGAAATAATATTTCTACTGACGGCACTTTAGATGTAACCGGGCTAAGTACTTTTTCCAGGGCGACCAGCACTTCAGCCACCACAACTGAATATTTGTCGGTTGGTGTCGGCTTTACCACCGGAATAGCAGATTTTACCGGGGGAGATTTGATGGTTTCAGGCAATGTGGCAGTAGGAGGAAATGCTTCAACCACTGGCGATCTGTTCGTAAGCGGCGGTACTTTTGATGTGACTACTTCAACCGGTACCACCACTATGGGTATTTTTGTCCGCGATAACGACACAGCCACATCGACATTAAGCGTCGGCGGCGGCGGAAATATGTCGAAGGGTTGTCTGGAAATGGTAAGCAGCAGCGCTTATTATTATTGTATTATTAACGGAGCCGGAACAGGTATTCAATGCGGGCTGGGAAGATGTTCTGACTAAGCTTACTTACTAAATTATTTTAATATGCCAAAATTATTCTTGAAATACTCGGTATTCATATTGATTGTAAGCTTAATGACTGTCAGTCCTGTTTTGGCGGCAAATGTCTCATTTTCCGGCACAACCAACGTGTACATTACAGACCTGGCTTTAACATTGACCATTGTCGGCACCACCAATTCAATTGAAGTTGACAGTTCAACGGTGACCTTAACAATGTGCGCGGACTGCGAGGTAATTATCACCTCAGCTGATAAAAAAATAATGAATACCGATAAGGCGAACACTTCAACAATCTGTAACCTTAGCAATTCTACCGTTCAAATTTATTCCACTGTCGCAGAAACAGTTGTTGTCACACCTACAAGCGAAGTGTGCACCTATTCGTCCGGCGGAAGCTCCAGCACCGATACCACAAGTAGCGGAGGCGGAGGAGGCGGAACTACGGTTGTTAAGCCGAGTAATACCTCGGTTAAAATAAATGATGATGCCGATAAAACTTCTTCGCTTGATGTTACTTTGACTTTGGCTGCAACGAACGCCACCTTATTTATGGTTTCCAACAATGCAGACTTTACCGATGTTTCGGTTTGGGAAAACTACACCACCTCAAGAAATTGGACTTTAAGCGGAACAAGCGGAAGCAAAACCGTTTACGCTAAATTCAGAAGTTCAAGCGGCGGCGAATCATCAGTTGTCAGCGATTCCATAATTTATGAACCCGGTTCCGAAGACACTTCACCAGATTCAGAAACTGCGGCCGAAGATCCCTTGGAAGGTAAACTGGTAAAAGGAACGACTAACAGCGTTTATGTTGTCGATGACGGTCTTTTACGGCCGATTACCAGCGCTAAGATTTTTGAAGCCAACGGTTACAATTGGTCGGACATAACTGTTGCTGATTTGTCTGGTTACAGCGAAGGTGATGCTATTACCTATCCTGAAGATTTTAATTTCACCGACGGTATGACGGTAAAAGGCACAGACGCCAAAGTTTATGCGATATCTGAAGGAAAAATAAGATGGCTGACCACCGAAGACGTGTTTTTGGGACTTAATTACAAATGGTCAAATATTTACAATATATCCGATGCCCGGCTTGCCACTTACACTGCCGGGGAAGATGTTACGACCAGTGATTCTCACCCGGACGGAGTTTTAGTCAAATATGCCGATTCAAGCAAAGTCTATCTGATTGAAGGCGCCAAAAAACGCTGGATTGTAAGCGAACAGGCATTTAATGATGCAGGGTATCAGTGGACCGACATATTGGAAATATCTGCCCAGACCTATGAAGACGGGGATAATATAGGCAGCCAGGTATTAGGCGTTGCTTATGAAGAAAAGTTTGTCAGTTTCCTGAGTTTGGGTTCAACCGGAGACGAGGTCAGGCTGTTGCAGCAAAAACTAAAGGATTTGGGATATTTGGCAGCTGATGTCAATATTACCGGTTATTTCGGAAACCAAACCAAAGATGCGGTCATGAAATTGCAGCAGGCGAACGGCATAAACCCGGTGGGTTATGTCGGCCCAACGACAAGACAGTTATTAAACTCTTTATAAATACAGGTATATTTAAAAACCACCTTCCAAAAAGGAAGTGGTTTTTAAATTACAGTAAGTTTTAGGCAGGGGGTATGCCTCTGCCTTAAAAGCTGTAAATCTTGAAAAAATAGATTTAAAGCTTCAAAATATTGCATGATAAAGATTTAGTCTAAATTTTCAGGGATTTCCAGGTCCCGCTAAATCTCTTACCCCCATAATATAAGACGTTTTGGCCGCAGCTTTTGTTACAATAAAATTTAAAAATCGTCCCCCTTGATATTTTTTTAAACTTGCATTATAATAAAGGCGAATTTTTTTATTGGAGTAAGACGAGTGGAATAAAAAGTAAGACTTTTTGTTTTCGAACCGAGGGGCCCAAGAAAAGGGGCCGATATTATGACTTACTTTATTTAGCTGTAATACCTTTATTTTTGATATGAACGGGGATAAAGACAATAAGATAAAGAAAAATAACGGTTACTCTTTTGCCCTGTCGTTGGCGGCAGATTTGGGCTGGATGATCGCCCTGCCAATCATTATTTTCGCCATAGCCGGCAGATATTTGGATCAAAAATTCAACAGTTCGCCGATTCTGCTTCTAGCCGGTATTTTCCTTTCCATTATCGCTTCCTCATGGATAGTTTATTTTAAAATAATCAGAGTTTTTGCCGATATCGAACAGCAGGAAAAAGACAAGAATAATAAAACCAATAAAGAAGAAAAAAAATGAATATCTCGTTAGCCGCAGAACCAATTTTCCATCTGGGCAGTTTCCCGGTCACCAACACACTGATAATGTCATGGCTGATTGTATTGGTTTTGATTATTTTTACATTTATCCTTAAAAACAGAATAAAGGAAATACCCACCGGCATTCAAAACGCGGTTGAAGCCGTATTTGAAGCTTTGATAAATTTTATGGATTCGGTGACCCACGATCATGAAAAAAGCAAAAAATTTTTTCCGTTAATAGCGACAATATTTATTTTTGTTATTCTTTCCAACTGGATAGAAGTCGTGCCCGGCCTGGGTACTATCGGCATCTACGAACACATCCACGGCAAGGAAGTATTGGTGCCGTTTATCCGTTCATCATCGGCGGATCTTAACGTGACTTTGGCGATTGCCTTAATTTCCGTTATCGGCACGCAAATTTTCGGCGCCACGCTGCTTGGTTTTTCCAAGCATCTTAAAAAATATATCAGTCTGAATCCTTTATACACTTTTGTCGGCATCCTTGAAATTTTTGCCGAACTGGCCAAAATACTGTCGTTTTCCTTCAGACTTTTCGGAAACATATTTGCCGGTGAGGTTTTATTGATAGTGGTTTCCAATCTGGTGCCGTATGTGGCGCCATTGCCGTTTTTGCTCCTGGAAATTTTCGTCGGTTTTATTCAGGCATTGATTTTTTCGACTTTGACTCTGGTGTTTCTGACCATGGCGACAACGGAAGCCGCTCATTGATACCGAATCATAAAAATAATTAATAAATAATTAATAACTAAAAAAAGTATGCCATTAGACCTTGAAGCAATCAAATCAATCACCGCCGGTGCGACAATTGCCTTTGGCGCGGTTATGCCTGCGTTTGCCATCAGCAGAATCGCTTCCAAAGCCGTTGAATCAATCGGCAGGAATCCGGAAGCCGGATCCAAAATCCAGACAGCCATGATTTTATCAGTCGCTTTTACGGAAGCCATCGCCATTTACATTCTGGTTGTCGCTTTGGTGATTAAATTCGTCTAAAAATTCAAAACATTTTTTAATTTTTTGATTCTTTAATTTATGGAATTGCTTGAAAAATTAGGCATTGACTGGCGGTTAATAATCGCCCAGGTAGTGAATTTTTTGATATTGCTGGGCATTTTGTACAAGTTTTTATACAAGCCGCTTTTGGATTTGATGGAAAAAAGAACCAAAAAAATTGAAAAAGGAATTTCCGATGCTGAAAAAATAAAGGATGAACTGATCTTGGCGGAAAAGGAAAAAGAAGAAAAAATTTTAGCCGCCAAAAAAGAAAGCGACAAAATTATCAAAGAAGCGGCGGCTTTGGCTGAGGAAAACCGTTCGCGGCAGATAAGCAAAGCCAAAGAAGAAGTGCAGGAAATCGTGTCCAAAGCCCGCTCGCAGATAAAGGAAGAAAAGGAAAAAATGCTGAAGGAAGTGAAATCCGATGTGGCTGATTTAGTCTATGAAGCAAGCAAAGCTATCCTGGGTAAAAAAGTCGATTTTTCGGTTGATGAAAAAATGATAAAAGAATCAATTAAAGAAACCAGTAAATTATGAAGATAAAGCCGCAACAATACGCTTTGTCTTTGTATGAACTGACCGCGGATCAGCCCAGAGAAAAGCAAAAGGAAATTATTTCCCTTTTTGTTCAATTTCTGTCCAGGAAAGGGGACTTTAAATTGTGGCCGAAGATTTCCGAGCAATTTTCCAAAATTCATGATGAAAAGAATCTGACGGCTGAAATTAAAGTTTTTTCGGCTCACAAACTGTCAGCGGAAAACAAAACGGATTTGGCAAATAATCTGAAAAAGAATAAATTGTTTTCCGGATACAAAAATTTTATTTTGCGGGAATTTGAAGACAAGAATTTAATCGGAGGTTTCCGGCTGGAATACGGCGATTCAGTAATTGACCTGAGCGTAATTTCCCGGCTTGAAAGTTTAAAAACCACAATGAAAAATAACAGCAATTAAATTTTATAATTATGTCCGAATCAAAGGATTTTATAGTCCAAACTCTAAAAACACAGATTAAGAATTTTAAATCCGCTGCCGTGACTGAAAAAATCGGAACAGTCCTGGAAGTAGGCGACGGTATTGCCAAAATTTCCGGATTATCCGATGCCATGTCCCTGGAACTTTTGGATTTAGGAAAAGACGTCTTAGGCGTAGCTTTAAACCTTGAAGAAGATGTTGTCGGCGCCGTTGTTCTGGGCGATTATCTGAAAATCAAGGAAGGCGACAAAGTAAAAAGCACGGGCAGGATTTTGGAAATGCCTGTCGGCAGGGAAGTTTTGGGCCGCGTGATCAACCCTTTGGGCAGAGCCATTGACGGTAAAGGGGAAATCAAGGCGGAAAAATTCTATCCTATAGAAAAAATCGCTCCGGGAGTTATTACCAGAGAAGGGGTAAATACGCCTCTGCAGACGGGGATTAAAGCTATTGATTCAATGATTCCCATTGGTCGGGGTCAGCGGGAACTGATTATCGGCGACAGACAGACCGGCAAAACAGCTGTTGCCATTGATACCATTATCAACCAGCATGACCAAAATATCATCTGCATTTACGTTGCCATCGGCCAAAAAGAATCCAAAGTTGCCAAAATAATCGATGAGCTTGATAAACGCGGCGCTTTAAAATACACAATAGTTGTTATGTCTTCGGCGTCCGACCCTGCATCTTTATCCTATATTGCTCCCTATGCGGGCTGTGCTGTCGGCGAATATTTTATGGATCAGGGCAGAGATGTTTTGGTTGTTTACGATGATTTGTCAAAACATGCCTGGGCATATCGTCAGATTTCGCTTTTACTTAGAAGACCGCCGGGACGGGAAGCTTATCCCGGGGATATTTTCTATCTTCATTCGCGGCTGTTGGAACGAGCGGTCAAACTTAACAAAAATTTCGGCGGCGGATCATTGACCGCTTTGCCTATAATCGAAACTCAGGCCGGCGATATTTCCGCTTACATTCCGACAAACGTCATTTCGATTACCGACGGGCAGGTTTATCTGGAAACTGATTTGTTCTACCAGGGCATCAGGCCGGCTTTAAACATAGGTTTGTCAGTATCGCGCGTCGGTTCCAAAGCCCAGATCAAAGCCATGAAAAAAGTCGCCGGACGATTACGCCTGGAAGCCGCCCAATACAGGGAATTGGCGGCTTTTGCCCAGTTTGGATCTGATCTGGATGAAGCGACGAAAAAGCAGATTGAACGCGGCCGCCGCATCACTGAAATTCTAAAACAAGATCAGTTCTCTCCGATGCCGGTCGAAGAAGAAGTTTTAGTCCTGTTCGCCGTAATAAACGGCTATATGGATGATATAAAAGTTGAAGACATCCGCAGTTTTGAAAAAAAGCTGCAGGAACATTTCCGCGGCGGAAAGATATTGCAGGAAATCAAAAACACCAGGGATCTTTCCGACGATTTGCAGAAAAAACTGATTGAGGCGATTTTAGACTTTAAGAAAATTTCATAATTATGGCCGGAGCAACCAGGGAAATTAGAAGAAGAATAAAATCAGTTGGTAACACCAAAAAAATTACCAAAGCCATGGAATTGGTGTCAGCTGCCAAGATGAGAAAAGCGGTTAACAATGTCTTGGCCAGCCGCAGTTATTCCAAACTGGCCTGGGATTTGCTGATTAATTTGTCGGAAAAAACCGATCCCGCAAAACACCCCTTGCTCCAGCGCCGCGAATTGAAAAGGATAGGTATGATAATTGTCACATCCAACCGCGGGCTTTGCGGCAGTTTCAATTCGCAGCTGCTTTCGGTTGCTCAGGATTATATAACCAGACACAAGGCGCAAAAAGTGGAAGTGGAATTGGGCCTGGTCTTGATGGGCAAAAAAGGCAGTGAATTGGTGCACCGCTACGGCCATACCGCCATAGCTGAATTCGACAAAATGGATGTAACCACGCGCTTAAGCGAAATTACACCCTTGTCGCGGTTGATAATCAGGCAATATCTGGAAGGCAAGTATGACCGGATCGTCATCGCTTATACGGATTACGTTTCATCATTAAAACAGGTGCCGCGCGTCCGCCAGCTTTTGCCCCTGGACAGGGAAGACGAGCTTTTGGGCAGAGTGGGTGTTGAAAAAGAAGACGTGCAGGAGGCATTGGAAACTATAGACGAAGACGGCTATATTTTTGAACCGGGAGCGGACGTGGTTTTGGAAGAACTGCTTTCGCGGATGGTGGAGATGCAGATTTACCAGGCGATTTTGGAATCAGACGCTTCGGAACATTCAGCCAGAATGCTTGCCATGAGAAACGCCACTGATGCCGCCAATGACATGATAACGGATCTGACCCTGGCTTATAATCAGGCGCGCCAGTCAGCCATAACGCAGGAAATAGCCGAAATTTCGGCTAGCACCCTGGCTATAACTTAGAATAATAAATTTTTTAAACCATATATGAACAATTTGGGAAAAATAACTCAGGTGATCGGTCCGGTAGTCGATGTCGCTTTCCAGGACAATTTGCCGGAAATTTACAATGCTTTGCAGGTAAAAACCAAAGGCGGGCAGGTTCTTACTTTGGAAGTCGCCCAGCAGCTGTTGGGAAACGTTGTCCGGTCGGTTGCCATCGGTTCGACAGACGGTTTGCAGAGGCAGATGCAGGTGTTAGACACAGGAAAACCCATTTCCGTCCCTGTCGGCAAGGAAACTTTGGGCAGGATGACGGATGTTTTGGGAAAAGCCATTGACGGCCTGCCGGAAATAAAAGCCAAAAATTTTTATCCCATCCACCGCCCGGCGCCGGAATTAACCGACCAATCCGTAAAAACAGAAATTTTGGAAACCGGCATTAAAGTTATTGATCTGATTTGCCCCATTGTCAAAGGCGGCAAAGTTGGAATGTTTGGCGGCGCGGGAGTTGGTAAAACAGTTATTATCATGGAATTGATCCGTAACATTGCCAAAGAGCACGGCGGTTTTTCGGTTTTTGCCGGAGTCGGTGAAAGAACGCGCGAAGGCAATGAATTATATATGGAAATGAAAGAAAGCGGGGTGTTGGCCAAGACTTCGCTTGTGTTCGGACAGATGAATGAACCGCCGGGAGCCAGGGCGCGCGTCGCCTTAAGCGGCTTGTGCATGGCCGAATATTTCCGCGACCAGGAAGGCCAGGATGTGCTTTTGTTTATCGATAACATTTTCCGGTTCACCCAGGCCGGTTCAGAAGTTTCCGCTCTGCTGGGCAGAATTCCGTCAGCTGTCGGTTATCAGCCGACCTTAGCCGAAGAGATGGGCGAATTGCAGGAACGGATCACTTCCACCAAAAAAGGTTCCATAACCTCAGTCCAGGCAATTTACGTTCCGGCAGACGACCTAACTGATCCGGCGCCGGCCACGACCTTCGGCCATCTGGATTCGACAGTCGTTCTGTCCCGTTCCCTGGCTGAACTGGCTCTGTATCCGGCAGTCGACCCCCTGGATTCCACGTCCACGATTCTGGATCCGAGAATCGTCGGGCAGGATCATTATGCCGTTGCCCGCGAAGTCCAGAAAGTTTTGCAGCGTTACAAAGATCTGCAGGATATTATCGCCATTCTGGGTATGGAAGAGCTTTCCGATGAAGACAAAAAAACCGTGTCGCGCGCAAGGAAAATGCAAAGGTTTTTGTCCCAGCCGTTTTTCGTCGGTGAAACATTCACCGGAACCCCCGGCAAATATGTCAGCTTGAAAGATACCGTCAAGGGGTTCAAAGAAATTCTGGAAGGCAAACATGACGCAATATCGGAACAAAATTTTTATATGAAGGGGACGATTGAAGACGTGGTTGCCGGCAATAAGTAGTTTTTTAAATCCTAAATCCGAAATTCTAAATCCTAAACAAATTCTAATATCAAAATCTTAAACGTTTGGAATTTGGAATTTAAATATTGTTTAGAATTTAGTGCTTAGTGCTTTTATCTTTATGTCCGACACAAAAATACAATTTCAGATAGCAACGCCGGAAAAGATTGTTTTTTCCGATAAAGTGGATGAAGTTATCGTTGATACCAAAATGGGACAAATTACCATCCTGCCCCATCATCTGCCTTTGGTTGCCAGTCTGGTGCCGGGGGAACTTTTGTTAAAAAAAGGGGCAGAATCTTTTCCCATTGCCATTTCCGGCGGTTTTATTGAAGTTCAAAAGAACAATAAAGTCGTAATTCTGGCGGACACGGCCGAGCGGTTCGAGGAAATCGATGAAAAACGTGCGGAAGAAGCGCTGCAGAATGCGCGCAGACTGATGAGCGAAAAGCGGGCTGAATCGGTTGATTACACCGCGTTGGCGGCAAAACTGGAAAAAGAACTTTCTCGTCTGAAAGTAAAAAGAAAATATCGGGGGCATCACGGGAATATTTTAGGCGAACAATAAATTTCAATAAAAATCTCTTGGTTTATTTTGAGATTTTTATTTTAAATAAATTAAATATTTTATGACAGAAATCATCACCCATTTCGTACTTCAGGTTGCGGTCATTTTGATTGTCGCCAAAATTTTCGGCGCAATTTTTGAAAAATTCGGCCAGTCGGCGGTTTTAGGCGAACTTATCGGCGGAATTATTTTCGGTCCATATGCTTTGGGCGCCGTTTCGCTGCCTTTTTTGGGCAGTATTTTCCCCCTGTACATAAATGAATTCGGGCTGCCGGTTACAGCCGAGCTTTATTCCCTGGCGCAGCTGGGCGCCATAGTTTTGCTTTTTATGGTCGGCCTGGAAACGGATGCCAGAATGTTTGTCCAATATGGAGCCAAAGCCCTGCTGATTGCTGTAGGAGGCGTTGTGCTGCCGTTTTTCTTCGGCGCTTATCTGACCATATTTTTCGGTCTGGCTCAAAAACTGATGGATCCGATAGCCCTGTTTGTCGGCGCGGCCATGACCGCAACTTCCGTGGGTATTACCGCCCGCGTACTTTCCGACATTATGAGACTGGATACTCACGAAGGCGTTTCAATTTTAGGCGCGGCGGTAATAGACGATATCCTGGGTATTTTAATTCTGGCCCTGGTTTTGTCTTTGGCAGGAGGGCAGGGCGAGGTGTCAGTAGCGTCTTTGGGGATGATTTTTCTTAAAGCCGCGGGTTTTCTGGCGGGAGTTACGATTTTGGGTTTAACTTTGGGAAAAAAACTTGCCAGATATTTGTCGCGTTTTGAGGGTAAAATTTATATGGTGGTAATTTTGGCCGTCTGCTTTTTAATAGCGGCTTTGGCTGAAAAATTCGGGCTGGCCATGATTATCGGCGCTTACTTAAGCGGTATCCTGTTTTCAGTCACGCAGCTGGGTTATAAATTGGAAAGAAATCTGATCTGGCTGTCCCACGTTTTAGTCCCGATATTTTTCTTCGTTATGGGCATGATGGTGGATGTCAAGGCCATGGGCGGGGCTTTGGTTTTCGGTCTGGTTTTAACCGTTTTTGCGATTTTAGGAAAGGTTTTAGGTTGCGGCGTTCCGGCCTGGTTTTCAGGGTTTAATTTTTTGGGAAGCATCAGGATCGGCATCGGCATGCTGCCGCGGGGTGAGGTTGCTTTGATTATAGCCGGCATAGGACTTGCCGCCGGCATTGTCACTCAGCAGATTTTCGGCGTAGTCATTATGATGACGATATTGACAACTGTTATCGCGCCGATTTTGCTTGTGTCATTGTTTAAAATAAATAAAAGCGGTCTTAAGGAAAATGCAGGCAAGACGAGAATGAAGCAGTCTTTAAGCGAACCGTTTTTATGCTGGGAAAATTATGAAAATGTGCTTAATCTTTACCAGAATTATCTGATACATACTTTTATGGACAACGGTTATTTGCGCGTTCACGATGATGAAGCGGAGGGCATATATGAATTGCAGCATGACAAAGATAAAGACCGGGTAATAACCGTAAGAAGAAAAGATGAAAAGCACCTGTATCTTGACTGCTCGCCGCAGGCAGCAGATGAGGTAAAACACCTGGTGCCGCAGGTTAAAGAAAGAATAAACGATGCCTTTAACAGCAATTTTACCTGCCAACAGGTAAGCAAGGCCTAAATAAATATATGGAATTTGATTTTAAATTCAAAGGAAAACATCACTGCCACACGGCAATTTTGATGTGCGTTGACTTCAGGTTTAATTCGGAAATTTTAAAGTTTATAAGCGATGAATTGAAAGTTGCAGCGTATGACTTGTGGGCGTTTCCGGGCGCAGCCAAAGCCATAACCGATGAGCCGGCAAGAGAATTATTTTTAGCAAAGCTAAAAGCGGTGGGCGTGGATCTGCACAGCATGGAAGAAGTGATTATAGTTAATCATGCGGATTGCGGCGCTTACGGCGGCAGAAAGGCCTTTAGCAGTTTGCAGGAAGAAACGGCGGCGCATAAAAAAGATTTGGAAGAGGCCAAGAGATTGCTGGAATCTTCAATTCCCGGTATTAAAGTCAGATTGGTTTACGCGGATTTGGATGAAGAGACGGAGAAAGTTTTTATTGACGTTGTGTAGTCAGTTACCTGTTGTAAGCTAGCAGATGGTCAAAATTTATTTTAAAGAAAAATCGCCCCAAAGGCGGTTTTTTGTTTCCCATAATTCCTCCTTTAGTAAAGGAGGTGGCGAAGCCATACACCGTATGTATATGGCGAGCCGGAGGATTTATTCTCTTGATGTCATCCTGAGGCGTAGCCGAAGGATCTATACGCATTGTCATCTCGACCGGTGCTACGATTATTTTAAGGTGAGTGGAGATCTCATACCATACTTTATCGTTAAGTGTGAGATTCCTCGACTAGCAAAAAAATTTAGACACACCGCTCGAAATGACAATCGTTTTTGTGCGCTGGCATTCGTTAAGTTCCTTCTCCCGAAACATATATTAAAATAATAGTATTGGGAGAGGACAGACCTGCCCTTGAGCGTAGCCGAAGGGGTGAGGGTATGAAATTTGGATTTTAAAATTGATTTGTAATTAGGATTTAGGCATTAGGAATTTCATCAGAAATTAGAAATTAGGGTTGGAAATTATTTTCCATCTCTTTATCCATCTGACCCTTTATTAACTGTATTAACCCTTAACCTCTAAAACATTGCATAAGTTCAGATACATCTTGCACTCCATGAGGCCACAACCTTGTGGCATATTACAACAAAATCCATTGTAAATATACCGGCATCAAAGGATTTTTG
>QZIX01000016.1 GCA_003599635.1 Candidatus Parcubacteria bacterium | reverse complement strand
TCAAAGTCTTTGATGTTCCTTTGGTTATCAATAGTGGGCTGCTCAAAGTAAAGGTTGACGTCGAATCAGTATCATTTGTTGATGATAATCCCGAATCAGGATCATTGGAGACAGAAAGTTCAGTAGCGCCGTCATACATCTTCATGCTTGAAAGTTCGTTTGCAGCAGCGTTTGTTGAAGGTTTCACAGAAACCTTAACCTGGGTTATCTTGACATCTTCCGATGAAGCTGAAGCGTCAATTACCACGTTGGCAAATGTGTAATTCTGTGTTCCTTTAACCACGCTTGCCGCGATTGGCAAAGGAGACAAGCTGACATTTAAGGCGCCGGCTTTAACAGTCTGAGTTACTGAATCCTGTTCTGTTGTCGGTGTCGGGGTAATGGTGTTGCCGCTGACTTCGCCGGTTGATGTAATCTGACCCGGCTTGACAGTCATTTTGATCGTGTCATTAGTATTTAAGTCAGTTGACAGATCGCCTTTAATGGTATAGATCGTTTCACCAATCGGAACCGTAATGGTGTCAGTTGTGGTAGCCGTGGCCTGGACTACGGTAGCGGCAACTATTTCAGTAGTGCTGAAATCCTGCGGGCCAGCAACTATATTGCCATCCGGATCATAAATGGTGATATTAGTTATATCTGTCGTTGATGAACTGCTGCCGTCTGTGGCTTTGGTCAAAGTAGTTTTCCAGCCGATACTTGTAATATCGACTCTTTCGCCTTTGACGGTAAATTTGAATTTACCAAGCAGTTGCTGGGTGCTGCCTTCGGCAATATTTGTCGACAACAAGGTTGCCGGTTCAATCTTTAAGGTTCCGTTGCCGATGGTGTGAGCCTGACCATTAATATAAGGTGAGCTTGAAGCCGCGCCAGTACCAGCAGTCAAAGTAACGTATGAGCTGTGGTCAGGGTCATAAACCAGGATGTCAGTGTAATTTTTGACATCAAAGTCAACAGTTCTGGCAGAACCGCCTTCAACATCGCCTCTGATCATATATGACCTGTTCATACCGGCATTGATTGTCGGTTCTGAACCGGCGGCAAAGGTGAATACGGCTTTTTTATCGCTCTGCTGAACAGTTGCCAGAACAGTTGCGTCCTGGTCAACTAAATCCAGGTCTTCAATATCGCTGTCAGATGCTGATCCGTTCTGGGTAAATTTAATCTGTTTTACTTTCAAACCGCTGGGGTTGGTCGAGCTGGATGCGGTATTGCTTATTTTGATTTCAGTAAATTCAACGTTGGCTTTTCCGATTTCCGGGGCGCCATCAGTTGAAGGGTTGGAAGGCCCTGTACCTAATGTACCGGAACCAATGACAACCGTTGTGTTTACTGTCTGATAATTACCGGTTATCGGCAAAGTCGCGCTTAGCGTGGAACTGCCGCTTAAAGTCATGGCAGCCAAGCTTAAGAATGGTACCTGGCCGGCATAAGCATCTAAGGAAGCGGCCATATTACCGGTTAAAGCCAGTTTCTTCGTAGTACCGGCTGAAACCGTGATATCATCATTAATTGTCGCCTGATGGCTGGAATTTAACGACTTATTTAAGCCGATTTGTTCTTCCGTGTCCCTGTCAATTAAGGCAATTGAACTAAATATGCCGTCAGCTGAAGCAGCTCCTGATCTTTCAACGGTTAAAGAATCAATTACCACATCACCGTCTGCCGAAGCAGTACAGTTAACATAGGTAAACGGAACTCTTGCCGCTGATTCAAAAGCAATGGTGCTAGCCGGCGTATCAGCCGCCAATGAACAGGTTAATGAACTGCCGGAACCGTCAGTGCTTAAACCTTTATCAACGTTAATGCTGGAAGCGGCTGCTGTTTCAGCGGCCTTGTCGTAATCCGCAGCGGCGCTGACAGCAGAACCGGTGGTGTAACCCACAAATACGGTTTCTACAACCGGAATAATTGATGATTCCCAGCTTGATCCGTATAAACTTACAGCAACTGCAGCTGAACTGATATGGCGCAATGTGCCGTTTTCAGCTACCGCATAAACTTTGGAATCAGCAACTTGCCAGGGGGTGTCGTTTGTTACCGCCTGAACCAGCTTGACGCCGGGTCTTACAGTAACGTTTCCGCCCAAAGGATAGCTGTCCAGTTCAGCATCGCTGACAACGGTTACGCCCGAAAAATCATCATACCAGGTGTTATATTCTCTGGATGATGGAAATACATATCTTTTTCCGTCTGCGCCAAGGTAATACAGCGATGAGCTGCTTGCCTTTTTGATCAAATCACCGGAACCAACTGCCAAAACTGACAATGGCATGGCGAAAAGACCGATTGACCAGATAATGGTGGTCATTACAACGCTGACAGTAAAAGCTTTCTTAATTAATTTCGACATGAAAATTTTCCTTTCTAAAACTCAATTAAATTCTTTTGATTAAGCTAAAGCCATTTTTTTCCTTTTCAGATAAGGCCACAATAAAGTGTCGACCTTTACCTTAGATGCCAAGGTAGCTTCAGACTTAATTTTGCCAAAAGGAATTTAAAGGAGCGTTAATTAACCCACTTATATATTATTTGGGTTTTATTTTAAACTTTTAAATAAACCAGCTAAAATCTTATCTGTTTCTATTTTATTTCAATCAGAATCTGGGTGGTTTCAACGGCATTTTCCACAGTTGAAGTCGCTTCACCCAAAACCTGTCCTATGTTAATTGTCGTTGTCGGCGTTATTAAAGAAACCTGATCCTGCTCCTGATTTTCTGTCGTTTCATCTTCAGCCATTGAATCGATTATTTCCTGAGCCAAATCCAGATCATCTGCAGCGCCCCTTAAATTATTTTCGGAAAGCCGCGCCTTGGCATTTTCTATCCGCTCTTTTACGGCATCGGCCCTTTCATCTTTTATATCCTTAATTTCTTCTTCAATTTTTTCTATCCTGGTCTGAATCATTAAGGATACTTCATCATCAGAAATATTTTCCTCTTCATCGTAGCTGTTAATGGCAATCTTGAACGCAGAATCGCTGGCATCTTCCGCGCTGAGTACCGCTTCGTCAATGGCTTTTTCGACCTGGTCAATTATGGTCGGGGAAAGTTTGGTTCTGTTGGCTGTAAGATTTTTTGCCATTTCCGCCGCTTTGGCGTCAACTTTCTTTGCCAGAGAAAAAACCGGCATCTTTTTCTGGTCCAAATCGAAAATATGTTCATTTATTGACCTGACATCTTCTTTGAATTTTTTGGTAACAACGGCCACGGCTTGCTGCTGCTCTAACGGAGTGCTTAAATCGGCAATTTTTTCAAATTCCTTTATTCTGTTGCTGGCAAAATCCATTCTTAATTCCGCCTTCTTGCCTTCATCAAAAGTTATGGTTATCTGGGCTTTTTCCAAAGCAATCTTCAAATCATATAAATTATCACCCGGCATACTGTAGAATGCCGCATTAACAATGAAACTGGAACTCAAAAACAAAACCATAACCAAAAGTATGGAAACCGCCGGCTGAAAAAGCTTGAGTCTGAAACTTTCAATGAAAATTCCGGTATACTGGATTAAACTTATTTTTTCTTTTCTGCAGGCGTCCTTTTTAATTTCGGATATTAAAAGCGCCCGAAAAGAATCTTTCCATTCCTTGCGGGGTGTGATTTGATTTAATAATTTTATTTTTTTTATTGTTTCCCGGTCAGATTTCTTCAGATGCATTGATAATATCCTTTAAAATTTTTAATGCCCGGTGCGATAATACTCTTACGGCACCGGCTGATTTTTCAAGTACTTTCGCTATCTCATCATTTGATAATTCTTCAAGATATTTTAAGATAAGAATTTCCCTATATTCATCTTTCAGTTTGCTGATATGCTTTTCTATTTTTTCCAGTTCGATTCCGGCTTCAATTTCAATTAATAATTTCTGCTGACGCTTGTCTTCTATTCTGGAAAGCGTTTCATCGCCCGGCAGAAGTTCGCGTTTGTTATTTTGTCTGTAAAAATCGATGACACAGTTTCTTGCTGTCTGATAAAGTAAAGCGTTTAGATTATTGACTTTAGATTCTGGCTGAATCAAGTATTGCCAGGTTTTTAAAAATACTTCAGCTGCCAGATCTTCTGCTTCCTCGTGATTCGATACCTTAAAAAAAATAAACCTATAAATTCTATCTATATAAAGTTCGTATATATCTGCGTATGCCTCAGGATCTCCCTTTTGCACCCTTGCCAATAAAAGCTTTAGTTTAATTGATGAAGTATTCATTAAAGTAGACGTAAAAAAAGAAAAATTGTTACAGACAACGGACTAAATTATAACTATTTTTGGTTAAATTGTCAAAAAAAACGATAATTTAGACAATATTATAATTTTTAAACATCAGTCCGTAAAAACATGTGGAAAAATCATTTGCCAGCAAGTACTTTTCTATTTATAATGATAATGTCCACACTATTCTAGACTTAAACCTATATTTATGAATAAAGACAAAGTTATCAGGGTAAGTGTATCCGAAGCATCGCGTCTTTTTGGCGTTGATCAAAAAACCATAAGAAGAGCGATTAACGAAGAAAAATTAAGGTATATAGTGGTTCAGGGCAGGTATAAAATTAATTTTGAAAGCCTGCTTAAATGGTCACAGCAAAAAACGAAAACTAAAAACAAACTAGATAATTCGGGCATTGGACAATTTGTGGATAAGTGGAAAATTAATAATGTTTTGTACAGCCCTAATCCCCCAAAAAAGTAATACGATATAAAAGTCCAATTGTCACAGCAAGGGTTAATCTCCTTGTTTTTTTATTCCAAAAAAACTAAGATAATGGGGGGTTAGAAATGATACATTTTGAAAAACGAAGGGGGGTATGAAGCTCTTTTTAAAATTCACATTAATCGGTAATTATCCTTAAACAGAAAGGAAATAAAAAAATGCCAGCACATGTAGTCGTCGGAACACAATGGGGAGATGAGGCGAAAGCTGCAGTCGGTGATAAAATGGCGGAAACGGCTTCGATTGTAGCAAGAGGCAACGGAGGCGCCAATGCAGGACATACTGTTGAAGTAGAAGGAAAAAAATTCATTTTCCATCTGTTGCCTTGCGGGATATTCCAGCCGAACGTCAGGATGAACATCCTTGGCAATGGCATGGTAATTGATTTGGAATTACTTGATAAAGAAATCAAAGAGGCTTCTCAGACTGCCAAAGAATTTGGTCTTTCTGTAGAAGACCGTATTATGCTTTCTCTGAGAGCGCATGTTACCATGCCCTATCATCGAGTGCTTGAAAAAAACCGGAAGAACGGCTCCGGCAATGGTAGCGCGGTCGGAGCAACAACTATGAAAGCAATCAGCACCACTTACTCAGACAAATCCTCATACCGCGGTATTCAAGTTTGTGATCTACTGGAGAGAGATCGATTTATCGCAGCGATAAATGAAACCCTTGGCGAATACAATCACCTTTTGACATACCGCAACCCCGGTTTTCGGCCATTCACGGCAGATGCTATCTACGAAGAACTGCATCCCTATATTGGCACGATAAAAAGAATCAGCGGTGACAGCGGATCCTTGATACGCCGTGCATACAATGATAAAGAAATTATTCTTTTGGAGGCGGCCCAGGGAACAATGTTATCAGTAGAACATGGTTCCTACAGATGGGTGTCAGCTTCCAGCGGAACAGCTGGTGGTGTAGCAGAAGGCGTCAGTCTACCTCCCAATGCTCTTAACAGGATAATAGGTGTTATCAAGGCCTATATTACTCGAGTTGGTAACGGTCCTTTTCCAACAAAAATCAAGGACGATAAGCTTCAAGATTTTTTCAGAAGGGTGGGAAATGAATATGGCGCTACAACAGGACGACCTCGAGATTGCGGATGGCTTGACCTACTGATAGCCAAATTCGCCAAGGAAATTAACGGCTTAACAGAAGCCGTTATTACCAAAATCGATGTTCTAGATGGTTTAGATCCTGTGTTAATCTGCACCGGATATAAACACAATGGATTGATTCTGACTGAGCTTCCGTGTGATTCGAGGCTTCTTTACGAATGTGTGCCTGTCTTTAAGGTATTTAAGGGCTGGAAAAAAACGGCTGGCTGTCATGAATGGAAGGAATTTCCAAAAGAGGCTCGAGAATATCTCTACTGGATACAAGACCAGCTGCAAATACCCATTACCATGGTAAAAAACGGTCCCGGCAGAGAACAATTCGTAATCCCGAATTAAAGCATAATCGAAAGAGGGGAAGCCAAAATCGGTTTCCCTCTTCTTTTTTTTACCACTATCATATATCGTTATATGGTAGTGGAATACTTTATAAAAAAAACAGGCGAAAAGCTCCGCCTGCATTAAATTAATGTGAAACGATCTTAAGTGAAGGGATTTCGTCACTGATTTGTTGTAAGGACGCCTGGACGCCCTCTCCTTTGATTGTCAATGATTCAAAAACCTTAAAAACTACCTTATCAAAAAAAATACCGCCTTGCAAGCGGTATCTTTTAAGCTGGTTAAATTTTATTTGCCTTCACCCAAAACCACTTCCACAACCATTTCCCTGCCATCCCTGTTTAACGTCAATTCGACCCTGTCTTTGGGATTATTCTGTAATATTAATTGGTTAAGACTGCTATTTTTATCAACATTAATCCCGTCAACTTTGCTTATTAAATCGCCTTTCTTAATACCTGCAGACGCCGCCGGAGTTCCCCTGACCGGATCCTTATAGACAAAGGCCCCTCTTGATTGTCCGTAACCTTCCTTTTCCGCCAAATCAATGTAATCCAGCCCCAAAATCGGACGGGTTAATTTTTCCTGCCGCAACACTAAGGGGATAATTCTTTTGAAATTATTTACCGGAATTGCTGTTTTTATGTCTTTTCCTGAAGATACAACGCCTATTATTTCCCCTGAATAATTAACCAGTACAGACCCCGCGTAGCGGCTTGAAAGCCCGTCTTTTAACAAAATCTCATCGTAATATTTATCGCTTGATTTTATATCAATCTCGGTATGGTAGTTTAGGTTTTCAATATGGGTTAAAACCGTGTTCCCGTAAGAATTTACCGCTAGAACAGTTTGTCCGACACCGGATTCGTAAATGTCTCCCAAAGCCATCGTGGAAAACCCGGTCCCGTTTATTTTAAAAAAAGCCAAACCGGTAACAGGATCAACTATCTTCTTTTCCGTTTTATAAATTTTTCCGTCGACAGCGACCACAATTTCCCTTTTTTCTTTTGAAAGCAACTCGCTTACGCTGATCATCCAGCCGTCAGTTGTCAAAATGAAAGCATTACCGGCAAAATCCGCGTCCGAATAAAGCGTTTTTAAAATATCTTCCGAGGCATTCTTTTTGTAATACAATCTGGCGATACTTTTGGCTGAATTTTCGGCCACTTCCCCGATAATTTCATCGTACTCGCTGCCGGAAAACTTTTTCAGTTCATCTATCCGCGGATAGATTTTTTCATCGTCTAAACCGTAATTTAAAGCCAGGTTGTAGGGATCTAAATAAACCCTGGCTACCATTTGTCCAACAATCCCGGCTAAAAAACCGAAAACCACCGCGATAATTACGGTTTTTAAAAAGGATTCTTTATTTTTTTGCCAAAATTTTAAATCCATTTTGCGCTCATTAAAACTACCGCCAATATAATTACGCTAATTATAACATATCTTCGGATAACACTATTGTCCAATATCCCTAAAAGTTTATTTAAAAAAACGCCTGACAAAAGGTAATATATTACCGTTAGGATAAGACCGTCAACATACATGCTGCTGGGCAAAAAAGCTACAGTCCAAAATCCTTCGGCAATAATGATAACGGTAACCAGATTATAAAGCCAGCTCCTTTTTAGATTGATTTCGCTTGCCCACATCAGTTCTTCCAAAACCAAAAAAGTAACCACGGCAACGGCGATCAAAAGCGGCCATAAAGGAACCCGTAGAAAGACAATATACCCGTAAAAACTGGAATAAATCAAAAAAACGGTAATTAAATTAAAGTAATTGGAAAAATTCTGGAAACCGTAAAGCTGATATTTTTGGGGCTGGTTGAATGAAAGATACAGATTTTCCAAAAAAATCCAGATCAAAAAAGAAAAAATGAAAGCGAACGCAATTTTTATGATATTTATTTCAATAAAAAGCAAAAATGACAAAACCCCGAATAAGTACAAAAGCGGCGGTATATAATAATTAAAAAATCTTTTTTCCCTGGGTTTGGAAAGAACGAAAGCTGTTACTGCCGCCACTATACCGACAATTACTGTTGGCGTTAACTTATAAAACAACCTGGGTTTCAACGCCATCTGATACAACGTAAGAAAAACCATCAAGGAAACAATTAAGGGAATTGCGCGTTTAACCTTATCCATATTATTTCAGTTTGGTAAAAATTATTACTTTCTTTTCCTGCAACTCGATATTTTCTATATCGCTTATTTCTGAAACCATGGTGTTGAATCTTTTCATCTTGTCGCGCAAATACCTGTTATAAACGTAGTCGACCAGGAATCTGGGGATAGTCAGCTGACCGACTCTGAACTGCTTTATCTCCAGTTGCAGTTCCCCGTCAGTTACCCTGGGCAAAGCTTCAAAGGAAAAATTGACTCTCGGCTGCTTTAAATGTCCGAATATTTCAATGAATCCCGGGTCAACTGCTGCTTGCAGCTTAAAATTATCAGAAGGAATTTCCTTTTCCAAAAGCCAGGACAGTTGTTCTTCCTTTATTGTATAAATCACTTTAGTTCCTTCGACTTTGAAAGCTATATCAGAATTGTTTTCCGCCAGAACCCTCCTTATCGGCAGCGGTTCGTTATAAAATAAATCCGTCAGATACGGCAGCTTTACTGCTCCTGTTTTTAAAAGCAGCATGGCTGCCAACGCCATAAAAAATACCAAAATGGCGATGTAAATTACGCAGCAACAATAATTGCCTGCTCTTTTTTGTTTTGATAAGTTCCCCATCTTTTTTTGCTTTATGCTTTGCAATCTTCGGTACTCAGGCAGGTTTCGCAGTTTTTTGTCCAATCCCATCCCAGTTTTCACTTAAGCCAGTTATTTGCCTGCACTAGCTGATCCAACTTCTGCAGCCCTTCTTCGATTTTTTCCTGATTGCCGTCTTTTTGCCCTTGTTTTAACAAATCAAAAGCTATTACCAGATCCAGATGAAAATCCATATACTTTTCAGGCACATTCAGATTGGTTAACTCATTTAATATTCCTGAAAACTCCTGTTTTTCGAAAAATGGCCTTAAAATTTGGGCGACATTTCTTTCGTAATCTTTTTCAAGTTTTTCCGTGTCAACTGCCTTTTTTTGTTCGTTATTGGTTTTGTTTGCCGTTAGATCTTTGCCTTTGCCGTTAAAATAAAATAAGGCAATTAAAATCAAAAAAACTGCCATTACAAGCGCAACAATTAAAATATAGGGTGTTTTTTTTAATCGTTTTTTCATTTATTTTATTTCTTGCTAAATCCTTCTAAAGCCCTGAGAATTTCAATCGGCAGAACAAAAACAACCGTGTTTGACTGGTCTGATGAAATATCGTTAATTGACTGCAATGTCCTTAAATGGAGCGCCCCTGTTGAATCGGAAAGCATTTTTGCCGCCTTTGCCATGTTTACCGCGGCAATCACTTCGCCTTCCGCTTTTATGATAACTGCCCGCTTTTCCCTTTCGGCTTCCGCCTGCTTGGCTATTGTTCTTTTCATTTCTTCCGGCAATTCGATGTGTTTTAAATCAACCGAAACCACTTTTATCCCCCAGGGATCGCTTGCCTTGTCCACTATCTGCTGTATTCTTGATGAAATGACGTCGCGACTGGCCAAAAGTTCGTCTAAATTCACTTCTCCGACAACATCTCTCATGGTAGTTTGAGCCAGTTGAGACACGGCAAACGCATATTCTTCAACTTCTATTATGGCCATTTTGGCGTCGGCCACTTTGTAATAAAGAACGGCATTGACATTTACGGAAACATTATCTTTGGTAATAGCATCCTGATCAGGAACGTCTATAACCCTGACACGCATATCAACTTTAGACACGCTCTGTATTAAGGGAAAAACAAGCCTCCAGCCGGGTAATAAAACCTTATAATATCTCCCCAGCATAAATTTCACACCTCTTTCATATTCGTTTATCTGCCGGATGCTTGCCAGAACCAGAACTACGATTATTAAAATAAGCAAATAGTATCCCATATTTTAAAAATTAATGATGATAAGGAAGATAAAAACTGCCGTCAGAAATAAGGTTGTCAAACTGACCAAAACAGTCATGCCTGCTTCCTGATATTTTTTATCAAACAATAAATAAACTGGAACACCCAGCATTATCAGACCCGATATGGTCGCTGAAAAAACAAAAATGAGCAAAAATAAAGTCGGAGCCAGAAAAAGAAAAACATCATTATTTTTTTCTGAAATTGTCTTAAACAAAAAATCCAAATTATTGACGATAAAAATTATTCCCAAAACATAGAAAAACTGAGAAAGCCCTGACATGACGCCGTATTTTAAAACAGCGCCGGGATTTATGCTCTTCTTTTTTAAAAATGGCATAATTTTATTATTATTTTTTTTAAAATTCAAAAGCGCCCCTTTCGGCTTCCATTTCAATCCAATTGTCGTCGTCCTGATTCCAGCGATAGGCCTTAAAACGACGGACTTTTTCCGTATCAGAATAAATATATTGAACCTTGGTTTCACTGCCTATACGTCTTGAACCGATAGTTTTTTTATCTATAACCAGGGGCTGGGTGGTGAATTCAAGTTTCATTTTACCCAATGGTCCGTAAAATTCCACTGTTTCAACCTGGCCTTTCCCCTGCTCTGATGGCAAATCTTGCGTCTCGTGGGAAATTAACTCGAATTTATCTTTGATTGTGCCGATGATTTCCTGCCATTTTTCTTCGGTCATAGTTGGTAATTACTTTTAAATTACGTCTCCTATATATAATACTGATTGGTGTTTATAATATGTAACTATTATAACAAAATATTCTCATTAGATAAAAGAAAATTGCGGGCTTTTTTTAACAAATCCTGCTGCTCCTGAAAATACGCCCTTTTTTGCGCCGTTTCAAAATCAAACCAGCCCCAGTCCGAATGTTCGGCCGACATTTTTATCTCTGAAACTTTTGTCTCTGCTAAAAAGAAAATTACCGTTTCATCAATTGATTTTTTGCCATACCTGGGGTTGTCACTTTCATAATGGTAGCTGATATTTTCTTTAAAATCACGGTTAAAAACAATGTCTCTCTCATTTATACCCGTCTCTTCGGACAATTCCCTTAAAGCTGCATCCATTTCATCGGCATCATCGGATTCAACATGTCCCGAGGGAAATTTCCAGTAGACACCGTTTTGATGCCGCAGCATTAAAAATTTAATCTCTGTTTTTTCTTTTTTATAAACTATTACTCCGGCTGCTTTCACCTTCATTTGTAATTGTAATTGTTAATTGTGAATTTTGAAACACTTGTCACCTATACGTTGTTACTGGTACTTGTTACTTATCCAAATACTTCCTGCCTTTTAATTTTTCCGGAAAATATTCCTGGATCACGGGCTCGTCATAATTCGGGTTGTATTTATAATCCTTGCCATAACCCAAATCTTTCATTAACTTTGTCGGCGCGTTTCGCAGATGCAGAGGTACGGGTTCGTCCATTGAATTGGCAACGTCTTCTTTCACTTTACCATAAGCCCGGTATAATTCAACGCTTTTTTTCGCCAAAGCAAGATAAACTGTTGCCTGCGCCAGAATAACATTGCATTCAGGCATACCTATAAAATGGCAGGCCTGATAAGCCGTTGTCGCCTGAACAAGCGCCTGGGGATCTGCCATACCCACATCTTCGGATGCGAATCTGACTAACCTTCTGGCGATATATAACGGGTCTTCTCCTGCTTCCAGCATCCTTGCCATCCAGTACAAGGCAGCATCGGCATCCGAACCGCGAAGACTCTTATGCAGGGCGGAAATAATATTGTAATGCTGTTCGCCCCCTTTATCGTAAAGATAATGAGATTTTTGCAGCGCCTCTTTGATTAAATCTTTTTCCAAAACAATCGCTCCCTGCGGATTGGGCCTAGTGGCTTTGACCGCGAATTCCAAAGCATTAAGAGCGATTCTGGCATCGCCGTTGGAAAGTGTTGCCAGATAGTAAACGGTTTTATCATCGGCTTTAATTTTTAAATTTCCCAGCCCGCTTTCTTTATTACTAATGGCATTTTTGATTATGGATTCGATATCGTGAATCGACAAAGCTTCCAGGACAAAGACCCGGCAGCGGGAAAGTAAAGCGGAATTTACCTCAAAAGAAGGATTTTCTGTTGTAGCGCCGATAAGGATCAGCGTACCGTTTTCCACATAAGGCAAAAGCGCGTCCTGCTGAGATTTATTCCAGCGGTGGACTTCATCAATAAATAAAATCGTTTTTTTATTCTGGTATTTTCTCCTTTCCTGCGCCGACCTGATGATTTCCCGCAAATCCTTGATGCCGGATGTGACCGCGGAAATCTGTACGAAGGACGACTTTGTCATTTCCGCGATAATTCTTGCCAAGGTTGTTTTTCCCGAACCCGGAGGCCCCCAAAAAATTATGGAGGGAACCTGATCCTCTTCCACGGCCTGGCGCAGAAGTTTTCCCGGCCCGATTATATTTTTTTGTCCCTCGAATTCTTCCAGATTCTGCGGGCGCATCCTTTCGGCCAAAGGCGCTTCCTTTTTCAAATTATTTTGCAGATTTTTATCGAATAAATCCATTTTTTTAAATGCTGACTTAAATAGTCCTTATATTTTACATTTTTTTTACTTTTTGGTCAAAACGTTTCTAAAAAAACAAGTTCTAAAATAATTGACAAAATTGCCGTTTATCAATAAAATGTTAATGCACTTAGGAGTGGAATAAATGGAAGGGCATTTGAAAAAAGTTTCAAAAATACTGTTTTACCCATGGAATTTTCAGATGCTCTTCCCCTGATACTTAAGCCGCAATTTCAGTTTTTCGTGTATTCAAATCACGGGTTTGTAAAAGATCCGGAAAAGCAATTGGCGGGGTATAGCGCAGCTGGCTAGCGCGCATCGTTCGGGACGATGAGGTCGTGGGTTCAAATCCCACTACCCCGACTTGGAAAATATTATTGAATCAAAAAATTCTTATTATTACAATAAACGGCAAACGCCGCTTTTTTTATTCCGGCAAAGCATATCTTTCCAATTCATTAGCCTTTAGAAATCTTACATCAGGATATGCCTTACTAAACCTTGAGACTGCCTGATAATAAACATCGTTTACTATTACTGTTTTTGAAGAATTGCCGGGGTCAAAATTTTCTGATTGAGCGATTACGATGAAACTTCCTTTGTCATTTTCATAGTTTTCCGCAATTTTTGACGATTTAACAAGTTCTTGTATCTGTTTGCCATTAAACGATAAAACCGTCAAAAGCTGATCCATCTGGGCTTCCACCGAACCTTCATTCAAATAGATAGAATTTTGCGGTAGGTTATCAAGGTCAATAAAAGACGCCAGGTCATAATTGGCCCCGGCATTTCCGGAAATGTTTTCTTTGGCCATTTTTTTTATCGTATTAACTTCTTTCCAGGTTAAGGGTACGGAAGTCTGGCTGTCCATTTTATTTATCAAATCCCTGATGCCGAAACTCCGGCTTGTTTCCATGGTGGAACCCGGACTTTCCAGTTCCTGGGCGTATTTTTTTATTTTGTTAATTTCACGGTTGCGAAAATAAAACAGCCGGTCCAAACTGTCATCACGGTCAAGATCAAAATTTTTTGGGTTTAAATTTCTATCAATATCCCGGTATAAAACGTCTGTTACATAGCCGTCCACCTGCAAATACAAATCATAAATTCTTTTGCGTTGAATTTCCCTTACATCTTCTTTTATTTCCCGCTGATCCATCCTGCTTTCAAACTGCCTTTGCAGGTTGTCAAAAAACAAATTATAATAATAGCCGGCATAACTGTCAAAAACGCCCTGTGCCCGCAGCTGATGCGCAGGACAAAAAATTAAAACCGCCAAAGTCGCTAAAAAAATTATATTTTTCATAAATTCGCTTAATCTAAAATAATGTGACGTAAAAAGACGCTGATAAAAAACAGTCTGCACATCCTGAACTATAAAAAAAGATAAGCGAAAATTCGCTTAAATTTTTTGTCGGCCATGCTCTGCAGGCATGGCAATTACAAAGCGAGGCAATAAAGCCCCGCTATTATTTTGACCTTCTTATTTGAACTCTTTTAAAAATTTGGAAATATCCTGTGCCTGAACGCCCTGTTCAACCAATGTTTTATCTTTTAGCTGCGGCAACTGGCTTTCGTATGACGGCGCCTGTTCCTGATAAAAAATACCTGTGGGAATTTTATCACCCCACTCGCCTGCTTTGGCCAACGCCTTTTCCTTATCTTTGGCATCCCAATTCTGTTCTTCAAGTTTATAAACTCTTTGTTTATACCAGGTAAAAGTGTTTAACTTGTTCCAGGTAATACAGGGCTGTAAAATGTCAACCAGAGAAAATCCCTTGTGCTTTATCGCTTCTTTAATAATATTTTTTAACTGCATTGGATCGCCGGTAAATCCTCTGGCCACAAAAGTCGCGCCCTGGGCAATGGCTACCTGCAAAGGATGGAAAGGCCTGTCTAACTGCCCCTGGGGTGTGGTTTTAGTCTGCAAACCAATTTCTGTTGTCGGTGACGCCTGTCCGGTGGTTAAGCCGTAAATCTGGTTGTTATGCACGATATAAGTAATGTCGATATTGGTTCTGCAAGTATGCAAAAAATGGTTGCCGCCTTCGCCGTAACCACCGCCATCGCCGGAATCCGCCACTACCGTTAATTCAGAATTGGCGATTTTTATCGCAAACGCAACGGGAATTGTCCTGCCATGCAAGCTGTGAAAAGCGTAAAGCTTGTGCCAGTTTGCCGCATTGCCGCAGCAGCCGATATCAAAAACCATGGCCGTATTATGAGGCTGCAAACCCAGTTCAGCTAAAGCTTCCCTGTACGACTGCCATAAACCGAAATTGCCGCAGCCGGGACACCAAGTGGGTTTTACGTTTGTTTTAAAATCTTCTGCTTTGGCCATATTATTTGACTTTCACTTTCTTTTTGCTTTTAACAATTTTAATTGCTGTTGCTTTCTTTAACGAAAGTTCCTCAATCAGCTCTTCAGGGTAGAATGGAATGCCGCTGTATTTTAAAATTTTGCGCTCGAAATCGACATTTAAATTCTGTTTTAGCAAATCTCCGAACTGTCCTGTTTTGTTAGATTCAATTAAAACCAATTTTCCGCTACCCTTTAACATCTTACCGACTTCAGCCGCGTCAATGGGATTAACAGCGGTAAAATGTATAAAATTATACCTGCCTTCCGGCAAAGATTTCAAAGCTTCAAGCACCGGGCCTTTGACCGAGCCCCAGCCGATAAGCGTGGTTTTGGCTTTTTTAGAACCGTAAAACCTGGGTTTAGGCAAATCCTTTAATATTGCCGGCAATTTGGCGTAGCGCTTATCAACTTGTCTGATTCTTATTTCCGGCATAAAGCCCTCAGTGGAAAAACCGAATTCATCGTGTTCGTCTGAATTGGCGATATGCACGCCCCCTGCCATTCCCGGCAATGCCCGAAAAGATACGCCGTCTTTGGTCAGTTCATATCTTTTGTATTCCTTTATCTTGCCAAGTTGTTCCCGGGTTAATAATTTGCCGCGATTGATTATAATTTTTTTATCCGTTAAATCAGCCACTGATTCATGGCCTTCCGAAATAAACTTGTCAAGCAAAATAATAACAGGTACCTGATATTTTTCCGCCAGATTAAAAGCCCACGGCGTCAAAAAATAAGCTTCTTTGGCGTCACCGGGTGTCAGCACTATTCTTATAAAATCACCGTGCCCGGTGTTGGCCACAAAACGTAAATCTTCCTGACCGCCCCAGGTGGGAAGACCCGTGGCCGGTCCCGGCCTTTGCGATTCGGCAATGACAACCGGGGTTTCCGTCATAGCGGATAAAGCCAGCCCTTCAACCATTAAGGCAAAACCGCCGCCTGACGTGCAGGTCATTGCCCTGGCTCCGGCAAAAGACGCGCCCAAGGCCATATGGATGGCTGAAATCTCATCTTCGGATTGTTTTACCACCATACCGGATTCCTTTGCCCAATTGGCGAGGTTATGCAAAATTGACGACGCCGGAGTCATGGGGTATGACGAAAAAAATTTACAGCCGGCGGCAATCGTCCCCAAAGCCACGGCCTCATTGGCGGTAATCACCACTTTATCCTTTTTTTCCGGTTTGGTATTCAATTTTGTATAATTTTTTATACGGCAGTTATTTTTCGCATAGTCAAAGCCAGCTTCGATGGCTTTGATATTCATTTCCACAACTTTTTCTCCTTTAGCGCCAAAAATATCTTTAATCATGCTGTGCAAAAGCTTGCGGTCGAAATCAAGAACGGCGGCGACAGCTCCCAAAGTTACCTGATTGGCGGTAATCGGTAACAGCCCCGCTTGCCTGATAATCGTAGTTAGCGGCAGACTGAATAAATTAATTTGCCGAATCTTTGGTAATTCGCCGGGTTCTATTTTAAATTTATCGCCGTCATAAAAAACGGCTGCATTATCGGAAAGTTCCTTTTTTGAATTAATAAAAGCGGCTTTGCTTAAGCAGACCAAAAGATTAACCGTATTATAAGCGGCAAAAACAGGTTCTTCCGAAACGCTTATCTGGTACGTTACCAACCCGCCGCGTATTAACGACGGGTATTCGGAATAATCATAAGTATATAACCCCCCGCGGCTGCAGGCCTTGGCAAAAATCAGACCCGCTACCTGCTGGCCCTGACCGGCTTCACCGCCTATTTTCAGGGTAAATAATTTTGTTCCGTTTTTCATTGAAATATTTATTAACTTTTAGTATATCAGAAATTACCGGCCAGGACAAAGATATGTTATAATTATGTCAATATGTTTGCCCTAATTTATATCATATTAGCTTTAGCCGCCTTATTTTTTTTGATCGGCAAATCGGCAACGCTTTTGGTAAAAAATCTTTCTCATATAGCCAAATATTACAATTTAAACGATTTTATCCTGGGCTTTGTCATCCTGGGATTTTTTACATCCACGCCCGAGCTTTTTATCGGCATTGATTCAAGTCTTAAGGGCGTACCTCAATTGTCCGTCGGCAACCTTTTGGGCGGGGCGATAATCCTGCTTTCGCTAATTATCGGAATTGTCGCCGTCATCAACAAAGGCGTTTCTATAAAAAAGTCCTTCCACCTTAAAGATATGCTGCTGATTACTTTGTATATCTGTTTTCCGGCGCTTCTGATACTGGATGCCAGAATTTCCCGGCTGGACGGTTTTATGCTGGTCGCTTTTTATTTTCTTATCATTTATTGGCTTTGGAAAACTGAAAGCAATGTCAAAGTTTATATGGAAAATTCCCGGATAAATTTAAAAAAAGACCTTGCCTTTAGCATTATCGGTCTTGGCGGCGTTATGATCTGCGCTTATTTTATAGTCGACATAAGCAATAAACTGGCCGCTATATTGAAAATGCCGTACATACTTTTAGGCATTTTGATCCTGGCTTTCGGAACAAATTTGCCTGAACTTACCATTGCCATAAAGTCCAAACACTTCCGGCATGAAGGCTTGTCGCTTGGCAACATTTTAGGTTCTGCTTTTGCCAACACTTTCATTCTGGGAATTATCAGCTTGATTAAACCGATTGAACTGCCCAGGGTGATCCCGGCTTTAATTACCATACTTTTCCTTTACTGGCTTTTGGTTCTGTTTACCCATTCCGCGGAAACAGGCAGAAGAATTTCATTTAAGGAAGGGTTGATGCATCTGGGAGTTTACGCTGTTTTTATTTTATTGCAACTGGCTATAAACTTTTAAAAAAATAAAAAAAAGAAATAATCATCACCACCAGCCAGATTACTGTTTTATAAAAATTCAGAAGCTGATAAATAATGTGCAATTCATCTGTTTTAAGAAATTTAAAAAAACGGTCGGGTGGCCGGAATTCCTGCTTCATCGAAAACTGCTGCAAGAACCAATAGACGACTTCAAAGCCCTGCCGCAAAAAATGATAAGCCGAAAAAACGCCTAAAGTCAGATAGGCGTTATTTATTATGTATAAAATAATGGAGGCCGCTATAAAAAACGGCGACAGAATCAAAGCGTCGCCCCAGACGAAAATACCAAATACGTAAACCAAAAATAAATTTACGTTATCGTAGAATTTGTGATCCCTCTTAATTTTATTTAAAGCGACAAGAAAAACCCACAAATTAATTGCCGCCGCCAGAATCAAAACAATTCTAAGCATAATTTTTACAGATTATAATGTTTTTTAAGTAAAAATATAAGTTCAGGATGAAATTTCCCGCTGTCTTTAATCATCCTTCGGATTTTATCCAGAGAAAAAAATTCCATTTTTTCAACTTCTTCAGGATTAATTTTAAAAGGCCCGTCAAAAATCAGCTTATAGGTATAAAGAAATTTTATATAGTTACCTTCTGAAGCATTAAAAGTATCTTTCCATAAAAAATCTATTTTCTTGCTTATACCGATTTCTTCTTCCATTTCTCTTTTGGCGGCATCAAGACAATCTTCACCTGCCTGGACATGCCCCCCGATTGACGTACTCCAGTACCCGGGCAGGTATTTTTTTGTTTTTGCTCTTAACTGCAGCGCCAGTTCGCCTTTGGAGTTGAAAATCAAAACGTGAACAATCCGCCGGTTAAAGGATCTGGTATAAATATCATCATGATTTGCCGTGCCGATTATTTCATCATTGTCGTTTACAACATCAATTTGTTCCATAAAAATAAAGTTAGAACCTAACTTTATTTTATCAGAACCAAAAATTTTTAACAAAATTAAAAAATCTTATCCAAAATATAGGATATTGCCGACAACACGATGCCAAACAGTAATGCCTGCCAAAAACCGGCCACATTAAAACCCGGCACTATCCAGCTTGCCAGAAGTATCAGTACGGCATTTATTACCAGCGTAAACAAACCCAGCGTCAGAATATTTATAGGCAAGGTCAAAACCAAGAGAATCGGTTTTATAACGGCGTTTATCAAACCCAAAATCAACGCTGCAATCAAAGCGGCAATGAAATTGTTAACTGTAACACCCGGAAGCAGATAAGCCGCAATTATTATGGCGAAAGTGAAAATCAGCCAGTTAATTATAATTTTCATATAGTTTTATTTAATAATAATCATATCGGAACAAAAGAATCAAGCATTTGCGTAACCACCCGCATATATTCCTGTCCGTAAGGGTCCCGGACTTGATAGGTTATTTTAAAAAATCCGCTGTCATTTTTTAAAAATACCGCCGCTTTATTTTCGCTGACTTGATAAATATATGATTGGTATTTGGAGCTCCTATCCAGAATCAATGATTTGTCATCCGAACCGGTGTCATTTATGAATTCATCTGATACGGTTTTAAAAAAATTTTTTGTTGTTGCCAATTTTTCGATTGAAACGACTATCCCCCGGAAAACGTCGCCGGACCCGTCTGGCGCATTCAGGATCAGATTAATCATATTCTTGTTTTTGCCTATCATCATTTTATTCGGATAAGAAACAGCAAAACCGCCGCTTCGGCTTTCAAATATCTGCCATTCGCCGTCTGCCACGAATATTTTATCGTCCGATTCGCAGGTAAAATAGCATTTGTCATTGCAGCTTTCTTCATCGTCGCAAATTCTGCCGCAGGTATTAAATATGCCTTTCCGTTCAAAACAGTCTTTTCTTGCAGTATTTATATCGGCAAAACCGGAATAAACAATCTTATTTTTTGAAATACTCAAAATCAAGCTGTAGTTTGTTTCTGTTTTGGCGCTTTTTAATAGCAACATTACTAGCAGAAAAAACAGTATCAAGGACAGAAAATAATTAACTTTGCGCATACTTTTAGCCGTAACGTAATTTGGGATTTTTATAAAACAACCTTAAAAATACTAACCCAATCAGATTAAGGCCAAATGAAATATAATGCCCGAAATACTGCGGAATAAACAATACTTCAGTCTGATATCTTGACAAAATTGCCAATTTTAGATAAAAAAATAATGGGAGACTTCTGCTGGGCTAGAAGGAGGTGAAATTGTGAACAACGGTGTGATTAAATTTCACGTCTGTTCTAGCACTTATGGAGGATGCGGCTATATCAGTCCGCATGCAGAATTCCTATCCCAGCTGAAAAGAATTTCTTCTTTAACAAGAGAGTGCCCAAAATGCGGATCCAGCCAAAGTTGGGTGACTGTGCCTGGACCTTGGGCCGAGTTCATATCTAAGGCGGAAAAAGAAAACCTTAAAGCTGCATAATGCATAACAGAACCTCCATAAAGTCACCGGGCATGCCTTTAGCGTGCCCGGCTTTTTTAAGAATAAAATTCTATTATTAAACTTGTCTTAATATCTTTAGGCAAATCTACTTCTTCCGGCTTTCTTAAAATTTTTCCGGTAAAATCTTCCCTAGCAATCCAACCGGGCAGCAGGTTTTTTTTATTTTTTTCAGTTGCCTGCAGAACTTTTTCATTTGTCTGCATGTCTTTTGACAATTCAATTTTTTGCCCAGGTTTAATTTCATAAGAAGCAATATTTATTTTTTTACCATCAACTAAAATATGCCTGTGAGAAATAAGCTGCCTTGCCATTTCCCTTGATTTGGCAAATCCTAAACGGTAAATAACATTATCCAGACGCATCTCCAGCTGCTTTATTAAAAAAACATCGGCTTTTTCTTTGGATTTAACGGCCTTTTCAACATATTTTTTTAAATGCCGCTCCATTAGGCCGTAGATGAATTTGGCCTTTTGCTTTTCTTCCATCCTCACACCGTAAGCTGTTTTTCGTTTACGGTCGATTTCTTGACCCTTAACCATTCCAAACCGCCTCTGTCTTTTTCTTTTGGGTCCTATATTTCTTGCCATATGAAGAAACATTAAAAGATCTGCCTTAAGAATAAATTAAAAACAAATTAAAAAGGCGGTTTTTACGCCGCCTTTTTTAGTTTTCGAAAAATTTTATAAGACCGCTTCTTTGGCTGCTTTGGCTACCCGGAATTTGACAACTGTTTTGGCCGGGATCTGGATGGTTTCGCCGGTGGCAGGATTCCTGCCCTGTCTGGCTTTTCTGTTGACTTTTACCAGTTTGCCGATGCCGGGAACAACGAATTCACCGTTGGTTTTGACCTGTTTATAAGCCAAATCTACCATTTTTTCCAATAATGCTTCAATCTGTTTTTTGCTCAATTCTGAACCTTCGGCTAGCGTGGCCAGCAATTGAGATTTTGTCATTTTTGCCATACGTTTTTTATGTTTTTAAGTTATTAACAGCTGCCCATATTATAGCGTAAAATGCAATTTTAGGCAATGAATACAGGGTGTTTTATGCTTTACCGGCCCGGCTTTTTTCCTTTGTTTTTAAAAAGCCGACCATTAATTTAAAACCTTTCAAACTGCCGGACCAATTTTTATGATTAAAACTCAATTGTTTTTTAATATCATCGCTTTCCATCCACTTAACTTTTTGAACTTCGCTGTCTTTAAATTTCAATTTTTTTATATCACCAGCGAACAAATAAAAAAAGGTATAAGTATATTCGCAATTTGGGTAATTGTTTCTTTTTCTGCAAGGCCCATTTAATATCTTTTTTTTATTAATACTTAAACATACCTCCTCTTTTGCCTCTGATAAAAGAGTTTTGATAACTGATTGACCTGATTTAACATGCCCTCCAAACCGGG
>QZIX01000019.1 GCA_003599635.1 Candidatus Parcubacteria bacterium | reverse complement strand
ATTCTTAAAATTTCATAAATACGACGCCTGATTTTATTTCTTACTGTCGCTTTCTTTGAAATCTTAGCCGATACCACCACGGCAAAACGGTTATAACCAAGACTGTTTTTTTTTATTTTCAGGCGCAGCAGCGGGGTGTAAAAAATTTTACTGTTTCTTAAAATCCGCCCGAATTCCCGGTCTTTCCTGATCCTGTGCTTTTTTGGCAGCATAATAAATTATTTGGTCAGACGCTTCCTTTTTTTGTTCCGGCGCCTTTTTATGACATTCCTGCCGTTTTTACCGGACATCCTGGAACGAAAACCGTGGACTTTTTTAGCTTTTCTTTTTTTTGGTTGAAAAGTTCTTTTTGGCATAATAAATTAATGAATGATTATATTTTAACAATGTTATTCTACAAATAAACAGACAAATAGTCAACGTTGACCGTACCGGGAAACTTATGCTACTCTTTTATGCACAATTGTTAAACAGTTTATCAACAATAAATAACGGCTTTTATCATTCTTTAATTGTTCCTTGCGTGCTATAATATCTTCTGTAAATAAAAATAAATTCCGAAATATTTATTCCTTTTTTTATGGATTCAAAACAACTTTGGGAGTCGACTTTGGGGGAACTGGAATTAAGTTTAAGCAGGGCCAATTTCACCACTTGGTTCAAAAATACTTTTATTTCGCAAAAAGAAGAGGAAAGAATAATAATAGGTGTTCCCAACAGCTTTACAAAAACTTGGCTGGAAAAAAAATATCATTCGATTATTTTAAAAGCGCTGCAAAAAATCACGGAAAACAAAATCAAAAGGATTGAATACCGTGTGGAAACGACTGCCCCTGAAATCAGGGGACTTTTAAGCGATGACGTTATTTTGCCTTCCGAACCGGCGGTTACTAAGGCTCAATCGAATCTCAAGACGGATGTTGCTTTGAACCTGAACGGTTTGAATACCAAATACACTTTTTCTAATTTTGTCATCGGCAAGGGGAATGAGCTTGCCCACGCAGCCGCCAATGCTGTCGCCAATAAACCCGGCGAGGTTTACAATCCACTTTTTATATATGGCGGCGTTGGTTTGGGAAAAACCCATCTCTTGCAGGCGATTGGCAATAAAACCGTCTGCCAGAACCCGAACAAAAAAATATTATATGTTTCCTGTGAAAAATTTACCAATGACTTTATCCAGGCAATTTCAACAAATAAACACAACCAATTTAAAAATCTTTACCGGAATATTGACGTTCTGTTAATTGACGACATACAATTTTTGGCGGGGAAAGAGGGCACCCAGGAAGCTTTTTTTCACACTTTTAACGATCTTCATCAGGCAAACAGACAAATAGTGCTCACCTCAGACAGACCGCCAAAAGCCATCCCGGCCCTTGAACAACGGCTGGTTTCCCGTTTTGAATGGGGGATGATAGCGGACATAGCGGTACCTGATTTCGAAACGCGGCTGGCTATCCTTGATTTCAAATGTCAGGAAAAAAACTGCAATTTAGATAAAGAAACCCTGACTTATCTTGCCACTTCCATCCAAAATAACGTGCGTGAACTGGAAGGTGCTTTGAATAAAATCATTGCTACCCACCAGCTTACAAATACCAGGCCCACCCTTGAATCGGCTAAGAAGATTCTTATTTCCATTACCTCCAAACAACAAAAAAAATCAATCACTCCAAAACAAATAATCAACACTGTGGCCGCTTTTTACGATATCAATATCAATGATCTTTTGGGTGCCTGCCGCAAAAAAAGCCTTGCTTTGCCGCGACAAATAATCATGTATTTAATGAGAGAGGAAATAAAAACTTCATATCCGTCCATCGGTCAGGAAGTGGGCGACAGGGACCACACCACCGCCATGCACGCTTATCTTAAAATCACCAAAGTTTACAACGAAGATGAAAAAATTAAACAAGATATCACCTTGATTCGTGAACGGCTCTACAACTAATAAACTGTTTAAAAGCTATTCGAAAATCCGGTAAAAGTATTTAATAACAGGTTTATAAGAAGATAGTTTTTACAGAGCTTTTACCCAGGGTAAAAATATTAAAAACAAATTTTAAATCTTATCAACATTTTTTACCCTAAACCCGACACACAAAGAGCACACCATATCAAAAATTATTTTTAAATAACACACTAAACTTAGATATAAAATTCACTTAATAACATATCAACACCTCTTATATTTATAATTACGGATTTAAATAACTTATACTATATAATTTATGAAAGTTTCCTGCACTCAAGAAAATCTAAACAAAGGTCTTTTGGTTGTAAGCCATGTTGCCTCAAAAAGCACTTCCTTGCCGATACTGAATAATATTTTAATAAAAGCGGAGGATGGGTTAATAAAACTATTGTCTACCAACCTGGAAATAGGCGTTAGCAGCACAATAAGGGGAAAGGTGGAAAAAACAGGATCTTTCACTGTTCAGTCAAGGTTACTTGCGGATTATATCGGTTTGCTTCCTAAAAAAAGAGTTGATATAGAAAAAAAAGATGACGAATCCTCAGACGGCGTCCTGGATATAAAATGCGAAAATTTTTCAACCAAAATAAAGGGTATTTCAGCCGGTGATTTTCCGCTTCTTCCTGAAATTGAAAGAAAAAATTTATTGTTATGCGACACCGTTGGTTTAAAACAGGCGATCTCCCAGACAATTTTTGCTGTGGCAGCTTCGGAAACAAGACCGGAAATCGCTGGTGTGCTGTTTTCAGTCAGAGATGACGAACTGGTGATGGCGGCAACAGACAGTTACCGGCTGGCAGAAAAAATAGTCAAAATAAAAAATAAAAGCTGTAAAAATTTTGATGTTATTGTCCCCGCCAGAACACTGATGGAGATATTAAGGATATTGACCGGTCTTAAAGACAGTGTTATATCGGCAGAAACCGAAAAGACGCAGATATTTATAACGGATAACCAGATTTTGTTTGCAGTTGATAATGTTGAACTGATTTCACGGCTTGTCGAGGGCCAGTATCCGGACTATAAACAAATTATTCCCGGCAACCACAAAACAAGCGTAGCGATAGACCGGCAGGAATTGCTTAAAGCAGTTAAGACGACAAGCCTATTTACAAGGAGCGGAATTTACGATATTAACCTTGATTTTGTTGTTTCTAACCAGAAACTGATAGTTTCATCGGTAAACAATCAGCTAGGTGAAAATGTTTCCGAACTGCAGGCGAATCTGACCGGCAGCGAAAACAATATTGTTATCAATTACAAATATTTAATAGACGGTCTGCAAAATATTGCCGGTGATGAAGTTGTGATGGAAATGAATGACAATTCCAGCCCATGTCTATTGAAAACCAAAGATAATAAAGACGGATATATCTATCTGATAATGCCTATAAAACAATAAAAATATTTCATTAAAATTAAAAAAACGGCCTTAGGCCGTTTTTTATGATACTTACATTGTTATTCGTTTGTGTTGACAGCAGTAACGGTTATGGTTATTTTTTGACTGACAAAAGCCCGTCCTAAATTGTCAAAAGCTTTGGCATAAAGAAGATATTTTTCCGGTTCTGGCACTTCCAGCCAGCTGGTAATAACCCTCGGAGAGGTTATCTGTCTGATATTGCCGATAATTTGCAGTTGTCCTGTCAGCTGTTTTTCGGCGTAAAAAATTATTTCCTTAACATCATTAACTGAAGAAAGTTCGGCGGATACAGCCAGCGGGAATTCTTCAATTCGGACATTTTGTCCGTTTGACGGTAAAGTAAGATTGATTGTCAGGGGCAGCGGTTCTTCAAGCATCATGTTTAAATTTATAGTATCGGAGCTTTTATTGCCGTACTGATCAAAAGCGATTGCCGTCAGATTATAGAACCCGTCCCCTATTTCGGGATCCCCGATATAGCCGTTCAAGCTGAAAGGCGAAGATAATGACACTCCGATAAGAGAATTTTCTATGTAATATTCCACCTTGGAAACACCCTTGGCAGCTGAAGCCACAATTTCTATGTCAATATTTCTGGAAGTGATTTTTGATCCGGAGCCGGGGTTGACGATTCTTATTTCCGGCTGGTATTCGGGCAGATGAATATTGTCATATTCAGTCGGCAGATCCTCAACAGTCAAATTGTTGGCGCCTGCCCAGTTTCGAACTGCCTCTTCCCAATTCTGATATTGCCAGTCCGATGCCGGATCAGCCGGCGCTTCCCCCCGCGGATTTTCTTTATCAACGTAGTGTAAAATATTATGAGCCTGAGTAAATGTTTTTTCCACTATCAATTCCTTCGGCGTAAATTCAGTTGCCAGAAGTCCGGACACCTTATCGATTTTGACCGTAACTTTTCCCTGTATCTGTCCGTCAAGAACGGGTTTTCCCGTTTTTATCTCATCCGGTTTTTTAAATTCTTCAGCCGTTGTATCCCCGAGCACTCTTTTCATAAATTCATTCCAAATGGGAGCAGCGATGACAGAACCATCGGCCCCGCGTTTCATTTCGGTATTGTCGTTGTTGCCCGCCCAGACGCCGGCGGCTAATGACGGTGTATAACCCAGCGTCCAGGCATCGCGGTAGTCGTTAGTGGTGCCGGTTTTGGCCGCGACCGGCCGGTTATCAAAATGCAAAAAATTGTTCGCTCCGAAAATGAATGTGCGCGATTCGTTGTCGGACAGGATGTCGTTTATCTGCCGGGCGACCTGTGTTTCTATTATTTTCTTTTCTTTTTTTTGCCACTCTTCCAGTGCATTTCCTTCTTTGTCCTGAACTTCTAGTATCGCGGCTGTCGGATGCCATTCTCCCTCCCGGGCAAAAGAGGCATAGGCATTGGTATGTTCAAGAAGTTTTACTTCACCGCCGCCTAAAACCAGGGAAAGACCGAAGCGGCTTCTGTCGCCCAGGGTGCTGTAGCCAAGCATATTGGCTAAATCAAGCACTTTGTCGATGCCGGCAAGGTAAATGGCTTTTACCGCGGGAATATTAAGCGACCCAGCAAGCGCTTTTCGGATGGTCACGGGCCCGTGTTGTTTTAAATCGTAATTTTTCGGTTCGTAGTCTTTGCCGATCTCGGTTTTAAAGGAAGTATTGACATCAAACAACACCGTATCCGGGGTATAGCCTTTGATAAAAGCAGCGGTGTAAACGATCGGCTTAAAAGAAGATCCCGGCTGGCGCGGCCTGATAGTAACATTTACCTGGCCGTCAATTTCCTGGTCGTAAAAATCCTTTGAACCGACCATGGCAAGTATCTGACCGTTTTTCGGGTCCAGGGCCACCAGGGCGGCATTGGAACCGCCGTAATTTACCACTTTTTCCATGCCGTTTTTTACCGCTTCTTCGGCAATGTCTTGTTTGTACAGGTCAAGCGTGGTTATAACTTTTAAACCCCCTTGTTCAACCGCCCGTTCGCCGTATTTTTTAGCCAGATATTCCTTGACATACATAACAAAATGCGGGGCAATTATATTTTCCTGTTTTTTGTTAAATTCAATTTTTTCATTTTTGGCTGTTTCCGCTTCCTCTGCCGTAATAAATTTTTCCGCCACCATTCCGTCCAGGATAATCCTTTGTCTGGCAAACAGTTCATCCTGGTGTGTGCCGTAAGGCGAATAATAGCTGGGAGCTTTTGTCATGGCCGTCAGTACCGCGGCCTCGCCCAAAGTCAGATCCTTGGGGGTTTTTCCGAAATAAGACTGTGCGGCGGCAGCTACGCCGTATGCCGTGGAACCGTAAGGTATTTCATTGAAATACATTTTTAAAATTTCTTCTTTGGTAAATTTTCTTTCAATCTGATAAGCCAGGATAATTTCTTTGATTTTTCTGGTGTAGGTTTTTTCCGGGGAAAGAACGGCATTTTTGACCAGTTGCTGCGTCAGTGTGCTGGCGCCTTGTTCTTTTGATCCTTTGGTCAAATCGACGATAAAAGCCCTGATAATGCTGGTAAGTTTAAACCCTTTATGTTCAAAAAATTGTCTGTCTTCAGCAGTTAAGGTGGCATTAATCATATAGTCGGGAATATCGTTAAGGTTAACCAGACTTCTTTTTTCCTCGCCGTGTATTTCGTACAATACCGTTTTTCCCGTTCGGTCATAAATTTTGGTGCTTAAGGCGATATCTCTTTGTATAATTCTGTCCGGGTTGGGCAGATTTTTTGAAGCCCAAATCAGCACGCCGATGGTGGCGACGGAAAAAAGCAGAAGCCCGCCGACTAGCAGCGTAAAGACAGTTTTTAGAAACCAGTGTATTTTTCTGTCTTCAGAATCCTTTTTTCTGCCGCCGCCTGATTTATGGCCGCCGTTTTTCCAGTTTTGGGGAGATTGAATTTTAACGGATAACCCCGGTATGGGCATAATTATTTTTTTATTAATAGAGTCGCGCCGATAATCTGGGCGTCATCGCCAAGCGCGGATCTGACAATTCTGGTTTTAGCAAGATCAGGAAAGACCGTTAATCTTCTGGCTTTTTTTGTTGCCGGCTGCCACAGAAGTTCCACCCTGGCCAGCCCGCCGCCGATTACGATAACCGTCGGATTTAAGGCATTGATTATATTGGCCAGACCCACGGCAAGTGCATCAGACATAATTTTAAAAACCTGCAGGGCGGCCTTTTGTTTTTTTATCGCCATTTTTTCAATGTAGAATGTGTCTTTTTCTTCGCCGGTTATGGTTTTATATAATTTTATCATCGCTTTGCCGGAGCTGTAAGTTTCAAGATGGCCGGTTTTTCCGCAGCTGCAGTTAAGCCCGTTGTCGACGATTGCGGTATGTCCCCATTCGCCGGCGGCACCAGATTGTCCGTGAAATATTTTTCCCTCAAAAACCATGCCGGATCCGATGCCGGTTCCCAAAGTCAGGCCGACAACATATTTGGCGCCTCTGCCTGAACCTAATTTGCTTTCCGCCAGGGTAAAGCAATTGGCATCGTTTTCCACCGAAACCGGCCTTTTGAATTTTCTTTCCAAAAATTTTTTTATGTTGACATTTTCAAACTGCCTGTGAAAATTGGGACTGGTTATGACTTTACCCGCTTTGCGGTCTATTTCGCCGGCGCAGCCGATGCCGATGCCCTTAACATTGTCCTGCCAGACTTCCATTACTGCCCGGGCAAGATTTTTTAACACCCGCTGTTTTCCTTTATGGCTTTCGGTTAAGATTTTTATTCTTTTTTGAACCGAATTACCAAAAACCAGCCCGGCATTTATTTTTGTTCCACCTATGTCGACGCCTATGTAGTAATTTTTTGACATGATTATATCAGCTGTCAATTAAAAAATTATTTAGTTACCGGCGGTAAAATTTCGCCGCTTCTTCAGGAGAGATTGGATTAATTATAAGGCCGGACCCGATTTCTACGCCCGCCCAGATGCTGCCGCGGGGTGTAATTTTCATATATAAATGCTGATCCTGATCGTTTATGACCTGATGAAAATAATAATTATAGGGCAGGTGAAGTTTATTTATTTTGTTCAAGATTTTTTTAAGTATCACGGCAAAAGATATTTTTTCATCATAAGATAAAAGGGTGATGTTGTCCAGATGCCTTTTCGGCATCAGCCAGATTTCGTAATTATAGATGGAAGCATAGGGGGTGAAAGCTATTATATTATTGTCCTGGAAAACAAGACGGGAACCGCGGCTTTCCTTTTTTATAACGTCGCAGTAAACGCAGCTGCCTTTTTCCAGCTTGTATTTCTGGACTTTCTGTGATTTGTCTATTAAGTGGGGAGGAATAAACGAAGTGGCGAAAATTTGCGAATGAGCATGCCTTATCGATTCTCCCGCCTTTCCGCCGTTATTTTTGAAAATCAGAATATATTCGATTTTTTTATTTTCAGATATTTTTTTTGTTCTTTGGGCATAGACGTCAAATATTTTAACTATATGCTCCTTTTTCAGATCTTCAACCTCCTGGTTGTGGTCGGGGGTTTCTATCATTACTTCCTGCACGCCGTACGCCTTGTCGCTATCCAAAGTGACGGCGGGGAATTTATTTTTTACCACTTTTAACTGCCAGGGATTTTCTCCGACAGACAGAATGCTTTTTTGCCTGTCCAGATTTTGCGGACAGAAAGGGCAGTCGGAAATTTTTGGCTTTATCAAAAGCTCGGGCCTTTCCACATTGTGCGGCCGTTTGCCGCGTCTGGGCGCAATAATCACATATTTATCCTGAATGTAGTCTTTTCTTATTTCGTTTTTAGACATATTTTTTTATTTTTTGTAGAAATTGCTGATGATTCAGGCTTATTTTTTCTTTTTTTTCTTTAAATTTGTCACGATAAAACTTTTCATTGTTAATGACTTTAATAGCAGTTTCTAAAAGTAAATTTTCAGTTATTTTTTTTGAACTAATTAATAATTCAGGAAACCCGATAAAATCTGCAAAACTTCGGTTTCTTAGGTCATAAGCTACATTTATTTCGGGTGTGTTGGCACCAAATGATAACACCGCGGAATGTAGCATCATACCTATAACAAGGTTCATTTTACCATATATAAATTTTTGTTCCATTGGTGGCAGGTTTATCACTTTAAGACCATTGCAATTTATTTTATGGTATACATTTTTTTCATCTGGATGGTGCATTAAGTAATATATTTTTGCATTGCGATACTTTTTAAAGTAATAGCAGACTTTTGAAAATGAACGTATTATCTTTTTTTCATATTTACCAAATCCCATCCATCCGGAATAATTTAAGTTAATCCCGATCTTTAATTTACTGCTTAACCCGATCTTTGACTTTTTTTCTTTCAAAAAGATGGCTGGATCGCCGATAACAGCAATTTTTTTATTAGGGACGCCAGCACGTATTAGGAATTTTTTAGTGTAATTGTCTCTAACAGATATCAATACAGCTTTTCTGTTCAAAGAAACAATGCTTTTTATATCGTTTTTTCTAAGCGATGGTGAACCATATTCTCTTATGTAGCCAACACCAAATATTACAACGGGAGGATTTAATTTATTTATAAACTCAATATTAAAAGGCGTAAACCAACTATAATAAATACCCCCTCCACCGATTACAATTAAATCAGCTTTATTTAAATCTTTCAGATCTTGAGAAATATTTTTTTTAAGTACTTCAACAGGAAAATCTGTAATTTCTGCTTTTCCAAAGGTATTTTTTAAAAGTTGTTGGACAGCCATGACTATACTTACATCACCCTTATTTTTTTTGTCCCAGACGTGTATATGTGCAATTTTCATAAACAACGGATTTTTTTCAGATATTCCCGGGATTCAGTCAAAAGCAAATCAGCGCGCGTCCGGTCAAAAGGTACAATAGTTAAAAAATAAACCGCGCTGCGCAAAGCCGACCATGACTTGTAAAGGTTGAATTTTTTTCTGTCTTTGGCTGAAAGTTTAAGCTTCCGTTTTAAAATATAACTGTTAATGAATATTTTTTGCAGCTCGTTGATTTTATTCTTAGGGAGTTTTTTTCGCGCCATGTAAGCGAGCTGCTGGTAGAAACTGCCTAAGTCGCGGGTAAAATGAGCCAGACAGCAGTCTGTATAATCAATGGCGTAAAAAATTCCTTTCCTTTCATTAAAGACAATGTTTTCCGGGTGAAAATCACCATGGATAATGTATTTTTTTCCGTCATTTAATTGGTTTTCCAGATGATAAATTTTATCGTAGAGTTCTTTTATCTGGTCATGATATGCGGGATAATCAGAATGTTTATTTTCAATGATTTTTAAAAAATGTTTTGCTCCGGGGATTATGGTTGAAACCTTGCTGTGCATGGGGTTGAAATTTTTAACTCCTTTAACGGGAAGATTGTGGAGTTTAGCCAGCCACTGCCCGGCCAAGTGGACGATTTTTTTAATTTTGTCGTAATCAGGATGAGGATCAATCAGATATTGATATAAATTTTTTCCCGTAGCTTCCAGATAAAATGTGGCTTTCAGTTGTTTCTGGTAAAACAGCGGCCGAGGACAGCGCAAAATGTTGTCCGAAAAATTTTTTTCCCACAGGTATTTCAGGGCCAGATAAGCCCCAAGACGTGATTCCTTGGAATTGGCATTGCAAAAAATACTTATCGGTTTTTGTTTTTGATTTTTGAAGTAAACGACGTATTTGGCGACAATATGATAAAAATCCAGTTTGCCGATCTTTTTTTTAAACGTTTTTATGGCTATGTAGTCAATTTCATTTTTTTTGAAAACCTCTAAATCAATTTTTTCCTTGAAAAGTTTAATTAAAAAATTCTGATTAAGCAGGGACAGGGCTCTTTTTATTTCCAGGGGCATTTTTTGCTCCGGCGATTTTGTCTTATGATATTTCTGCCAGTGTTTTTTCCAGATTTCTTTGATTAAAAGGTGATATATTTTTTCCGCTTTGAGTTTCGTCCGTTTTGACACGTGCTGCAGGGAACGGATGCTGGATATCAATTCTTTAATCCCTTTTTCTATGGCATCCGGGTTCCAGGTGATAAAGTTGAAAATATCAAGCTTTCTGTCCGCCGCCCACCACCAGGCGCAGCTGGAAAGCCCCCTGTCCAGATGATGCCGGGCCCATTCATAGTTAACCCCCTGTTCTTTGCTGCCGTTAACAGCTTTAATGGCAATTTTCCGCAGTTTCCATAAATTTTGATGAATCTTGTTTTTCGGGTCCTGCCATAAAAGATACGGTACTTTATTCCTTAACTCAGTCGGGGAACTTTCCCATGAAGAAGCCAGCGGATTAATTAATTCCGGCTGAAGCGGCAGGGAATTCAGATATTCCGAAACAGTCATTGTCTTAACGTCGGGATTTTCCAGGACCTGCAGAAAAGAATTTTTGTTATCCTGGTGGTGATGCCCGTACATTTCGCCGTCTGTGGCGGATATTAAAATTGTCGGGGCATTGCTTTTTTTTGTCAAATCCAATACGGTGTCGGGAACAAAAGTTTTGGACAGCGCCCGGTTCCTGAAAACGACTTTAAGGCCCAGTCCCTCGATTTGATATTTTTTATTGTAATCGACAAGACCCAGTTTTCCTTTGTAGGCGATTTCATCAATTATTATCCATTTGTAATTCAGTTTTTTAAGGATTTTCGCCACACCCAAAGAATACGCCATTTCCGGCAGAAAAAAGCCGTCCGGATGCCATGAGTCGCCGAAGGCCTGTTTGAGTATATTGTCGTTCAGAATTATTTGCCTTTTTATTTCTTTGGCCGGCAGAAGCGGCAGAATCGGATGGTAACGGGCGGTGCCGGTCAGTTCTATCTGGCCGTTTGAAAGCAGCGTTTTAAATTCATCTATCATCCTTTCTTCCCCGATATTGTAGATATGCTCCAAAAGGCAGCCGGAAAAATTAAGCGTTAGTTTTGCCTGCGGCCGGTTTTTTAAAATATTCACCAGATTCCAGTAGCTTTCTTTGACGACTCTTAATATAACTTCCTTTTCCTGGTAAGGCGGCTGATAGATATGCAGAAAATTTATCCAGTTTATCATTGCGGTTATTATTTATTGTTTTCTTTTTTATGTTTTATGGCTTTTCGGTAAAGCTGCAGGTACTTTTTTGCCGGCATTTCCCAGGAGAGCGATTTTTGCATTCCTTCTTTTACCAGATTTTGCCAGATATCTCTGTATTTGAAAGTTTCAATTGCCCTGACTATGGCAATAAGAAGAGACTGCGATGTATAGCTATGGAAGATAAACCCGTCACCTTTCTTTTTTCTGGGGTTAAAGTCGGTTATGGTGTCAGCTAATCCGCCGACCGAACGGACTATGGGTACTGAGCCGTAGCGCAGGCTGATAAGCTGCCCCAGGCCGCATGGCTCGAATCTTGAGGGCATCAAAAACATATCGGATCCGGCATATATGGAAGTGGCCTTGCCCGGATCAAATTCCAGATGGACGCCGATTTTTTTCGGATATTTTTTCTGTATCTTTTTGAAAAAGTTTTCATAATGTTTTTCGCCTGCGCCCATAATAACAAACTGCAGATCAAGTTTAAGCAGGCTGTCCATTATTTCCATAATTAAGTCAATCCCTTTTTGTTCGGTGATTCTTGTTACCATACCCAGGATAGGAACTTCCGGCTCCTGCGGCAAACCGAAATATTTTTGAAGGAATTTTTTGTTTTCCAGTTTGTTATCCAGCGACGTTGCGTCATAATTTTTCTGCAGTCCCGGGTCGGTTTTCGGGTTGTAATCGTCATAATCTATGCCGTTGATGATTCCGAAAACGCGGTTTTCCCGGTTTTTTAAAATTCGGTGCAGATCTTCACCGAAATCCTTGGTTAAAATTTCTTCGGCGTATTTTTCGGAAACGGCGTTGATGATGTCGGCATTGATAATTGCTCTTTTGGCAAAGTTTATGCTTTCCAGTTTATCGCTGTGTTCAAATTTCGGCAGCCGGGAATAGCCGTCATCCCGAAAATCGTTTTTTATTTTCCACCAGTTTTGCCCTAACTGGAACAGAAGATTGTGAATGGTAAAAATTGACGCCGCATTGCCCAGGATTTCATCTTTGGAAAACCGTCGTTTTAAAAAATAAGGCACCAGTCCGGTTTGCCAGTCATGACAATGGACTATGTCGGGCTGAAAGTTTATCAGTTTAAGAAGTTTTAAGGCCGCCAGGTCAAAGAAAAAGAATCTGGCATTTTCATGGTCTGACCCGTAAAGTGTTTTTCTTTTTCCGAAATATTTGTTGTTGTCTATAAAATAAATCTGCAAACCCGGCGCCAGCTCTCCCTGCCAGTAATCGGACTCGATGTTTATACCGTCGCTCATTTCGATTTTTATGTCTTCAATTATTTTTTTCAGCCCGAATTTGTTAACGTCGGTTATTTCGGAATAAAGAGGAGTAATGACGATGATTTCAGTTTTGTCGGTTTCCTTTAAAGCTTTGGGCAGTGAGCGGGTAACGTCAGCCAAACCTCCGGTCTTGGAAAAAGGATCGACTTCCGAGGCAATATGGACAATTTTTAATTTTTTTTTCATTTTTTTAAATAACCCAAATGATTAGAAGCGATTAAAAACATGGCATGCGACCAGGCCAGCGGCTTTATGCCTTGGCGAAAGTCCGAAAATATCTGTTCCGGTATAAGGTAGTCGTCGGTAATTCGTTCAATAACCCAGTTATAGTATTTCTCCGCTTTTTTTCTGTTTTTTAAAAGCGACCAATAAATAGACAGCCAGAAATTCAAAAGCGGCCAGGCGCCGCTGCCCTCCTGGGCGGTGCCTTCGCCGTCATAGTAGTCAAACTGGTAGCGATGAACGCCGCCGTCGATTACAACTGACTTTTCAATTGCGTTTATTGTGTTTAAAATTTTTCTGTCCGATGGCTTATATATGTTGAAAGGATACACTAGACCGATAAGGGAAGCATCAATATTAAAGTCGTCTATTTTGCCGTGGTTTCTCAGAAAATATTTCCTTTTTGCCGAATAGGCTTCTTCTATCTGTTTTTTCATTTGATCAGCTGCCTCCATCCATTTGTCGTTTTTTATAATCTGATTGGCAAATTTAAGCCCGCAGCAGCAGGCAGCCAGGGAATAAGTATGGTTGTTGCCGATTTTAGTTGAAGTTTTCCTTTCTCCTTCCTCCCATAAATCAACCGTGTTATGGAAGAAATATTTGCCTTTCCAGTCGTTTGTCAATCCGTCGGCGATTCTTCTGATTAACAACTCTTGTTTTTTGGCCCGGTTTAAATCGTCTTTGTAAAAATCATAAATCGCCCAAAGTATTGATCCGGCCTGGTCGGGCTGAAACTGATTGTTGTGAAGGCGTCCGTTGGTTGAATAGGAACCGAACAACAGTCCTTCTTTTTCAAAATCTTCAGGCCTTTTGGTCAGCCAGTCAAAAAATGGTTCCTGGATATTTTTAATGCCGGCAAGATTGGCCGCAACGCAAATGTAGGAAGCGTCGCGCGGCCAGATGTAATGGTAATCTTTCGCTTCACGCGGATAATAGTCTTTATCGGGATTGGCGGCGGAAATGGCTCCGTTGTCCAAAGCATTATCATTAAGTATCTGTTTGCTTTTGTTAATTAAATTTTTTATTTTTTCTTTTCTGTTCATATTAAATGACAACAGCTTGCGTTAACTGATAGAATTAGTCGCTAAACTATTGGCCGCGCATATCGCGCAGGCCAAAGCATCGGCCGCATCGTCGGGAGTCGGGATGTCTTTTAATTTAAGCAGGACTTTTACCATTTGTTGCATTTGTTTTTTCTCCGCCTTGCCGTAGCTTGTTATTGCCTGTTTAATTTGCAGCGGGGTAAATTCGAGAAGCGGTTTTTGATGTTTAATACACGTTAATAATACAACGCCGCGCGCCTGTCCCACAAGCAATGCGGTTTTTGCGTTTTTGCAGAAGTATATGCTTTCAACGGCGCAAAAATCCGGTTTGTATTTTATAAGTATTTTTTCCATTTCATCATGAATTATCTTCAGCCGTTGGGCAAAAATTTTTTTTGGGCTGGTGTTTATTGTACCAAACCGGATAGGTTTTAAACCGAGAGAAGTTTTGACTATTATGCCAAAACCCGTCGTGGCCAGGCCCGGATCAATGCCTAAAATAATTTCCTCTTTAGTTTTCTTTGGCATTGGAATAATAATTATTTACATCCGGATGATCATCAAGAGCGTTAAAAAAATTTTTCAGGTTTTCATTATCTTTAATTTCCGCTTTTTCTTTGGCGACCATTTCAGTTTCAGCATATTCAATTGTGTAGCCCATTTTTTCCAGGTTGGTCTTTACCGCTTGAAGGTTTTTTGGGTCGGTAGCAATAACAAAGTATTCATCTTCAGGCACAATGTCTTCTGCACCGGCTTCAATGGCATCAAGCTGTGTTTTTTCATCGTTTGATTTTTTGATGCGGATAACGCCCTTTGAGGCAAACTGCCAGGCAACGGAATTGGGGCTGCCTAAGCTTCCGCCGTACTGATTGAAAAGATGTTTTATTTCTCCGGCTGTGCGGTTGCGGTTGTCGGTTAGGCAGTCAATTATAACGGCAATTCCACCAGGACCAAAACCTTCATATCTTAATTCAACTATTTCTCCGCCGGCAAGTTCACCCGTACCTCTTTTGATGGCGCGTTCAATGTTGTCTTTGGGCATATTGGCTGCACGCGCCTGGTCAATGGCGAGCTTTAATTTAAAATTGCCGTCAGGGTTGCCGCCGCCGAGCTTGGCAGCCAAAGAAATATTGTTGGCAAGTTTGGTGAAAATGGCTCCTTTTTTGGCGTCTGCCGCGCCTTTTTGTCTGTGAATTTGCGCCCATTTTGAATGGCCTGACATAATGTTGAATAATAATCAATAATCAATTTCCAATAACTAAATATTTGGTGCTTAATAATTGTTTGGAATTTGGTGCTTGTGATTTGGGTATTTTAGAACAAAAAATTTCCAAAATCTTTTTACTTCGCCTATTAATTATAGTACAAAAAGGCATAATTTTCAATGGCAGATAATAAAATAGTTTGTTTTTGTATCCTTCCGATAAAGCGGCTAATTAAAAATAGTAAGGACCATTATTTGATAAAAGATAAAACCGAATAAACATACCTTAATTTTACAAATCAAGAAGTTAAGGAGGTAAAAACCCTTGAAATATTGGCTTGGATGATATAAAATAGGGGTATGAATATTTTGGACGACCAAAAACAAATACAAAAATTAAAAGGCGAAGCGGTTTTGGAATCTATACGGCAGCTTGACAGCCAGGTTAAGCAGGCGTTCCAGGAAGCCGGAAAGGTTAAAATTCCCGCAAGTTACAAAAACATCAAAAATATTTTAATCAATGGCATGGGCGGTTCAGGTTTGGGCGCTCATGTTTTTAAATCTCTTTTCGAAAAATCGTTAAAAGTTCCCGTAGAAATAATCAATAATTATATTTTGCCCGGCTATGTTAATAAAGACACCCTTTACCTTGCCTGCAGTTATTCTGGAAACACAGAAGAAATCGTTAACAGTTTAAACTTAGCCAAAAAAGCCAGAGCCAAAATAATCGGGCTTGCAAGCGGCGGCAGAACAGCTGAGTTTTTTAAAAAAAATAAACTTCCGGCTTATATTTTTACACCCAAATTCAATCCTTCAAACCAGCCGCGTTTAGGCACCGGCTATTCCGTAATCGGACAAATTAAACTGCTAAGCAATTTAGGCATCGGCAGTTTCTCTGCCGGCGATTTAAAAACGGCAGCTGACGCTATAAATGAAACCAAAAAGAGGTATGATTATAATGTCGCGGCGGCTATAAATCCGGCTAAAAAATTTGCTTTCAAGGTCAAAGGCAGAATTCCAATAATTGTCGCAGCCGGGCATTTAGCCGGCAATGCTCATATACTGGCCAATCAAATAAATGAAACAGGTAAAAATTTTTCCGCATATTTTATAATCCCCGAACTGAACCATCACCTTCTGGAAGGATTGTTAAAACCGGACGACAACCGGAAAAATCTAACTTTTATTTTCTTGCAGTCATCGATTTACCTTGCCAAAAATCAGAAACGTCTTGATATAACAAAAAAGCTTTTGGATAAAGATAAAATTCCTTCTTTGACTTACACAGTAAAATCAGGCAACAGCCTGTCTCAAAGCTTTGAGGTTTTGGTGTTCGGCAGTTATCTGAGTTTTTACCTTTCGCTTTTAAATAATGTCAGGTCAGAAGAAGTGCCGTTTGTAGATTTTTTTAAAGCACAGTTAAAACAAAAATAAAACCCCCTGTAAGCGGTTTTTGCGCCCATGCTTGGCAAAAACTAAAAACTTCGCGGAGCTGATCAGGGGGTTTAATGTTATAAAAAATGTCAGAATTAAGGATTTTTTTAAAAAAACAGCCAGTCCTTGTTTATTTTATTTTATTTTTTATTGTTTTTTTGTTTTTTTTGGTTTTACATGCTAATTCCGTTTTTCCGGATCCCGATTCCTTTTACCATGCTAAAATGGCCGAACTGATGCGTCAAGAAGGCGTCATATATGATTTTCCCTATCTTCAGTTTACAACACTGAAGGAAGAATTTACCGATCATCATTTTTTATATCATTTGCTTTTGATACCGTTCATATCGTTATCGGATGCAATTTCGGGAATTAAACTGGCAACTGTTTTTTTCGCCGCGATTTTTATTGTTACTTTTTATTACCTTCTGAACAAAAATAAATATTATCGCCCTTTATTTTTCGTTTTGGTAATTCTTGCCACAAATCCTTTTATCTTCCGGCTCAATCTGGCAAAAGCTCAGGGGCTGGCTTTAATTTTTTTCTTGTTAGGAATCATTTTTTTAACGGAAAGAAAGACAACCCATCTGTTTTTCTTTTCTTTTTTATATGTCTGGACTTATGGCGGCTGGCCGATAATTTTTATTTTGACGCTGGCTTTTATTGCCAGCAGTTACCTTGTTTTAGATTTTGGTTTGGTAAAAAAATCGGCGTTTAAAGGCAGGGGATCAGGTTGGAAAAAAAAATTTTTGTTTTTATTGACGGATAGAATTTTTGATAAGAAATTGCAGCGGCAGAATTTAAAGCTGTTTTTGTCGGTGGGATCAGGGCTTGTTGCGGGTATTGTAATCAATCCGTATTTTCCGCAGAATTTATTTTTTTACTGGCAGCAAATTATTCATATTGCCGTTATAAATTACCGTGACATTATTGCCGTGGGAGGTGAATGGTATTCTTATGATTTTAAAGAGCTGGCGGTTTCGGCTTTTTTGGTTTTGTTTTTATTCTTTGCAGCTTTGATCAATTTTTTAGTTCAAGTAAAAAAACAGAATCAGAACACCTGGTTTTTCCTGGCAGTTACCGTGTTTTTTTTGATATTGACATTAAAATCAAGAAGAAACGTCGAGTATTTTATTCCTTCAAGTCTGCTTTTTTCTTCGGCCAGCCTGAAAAATTTTTTTGACAGTCCGGTTGGTAAAAATATGGTTGTTCAGTTTGGCAAACTTGCCAGAAACGGGATAATTATAGCTGAATGTGCCATCGCCGCTGCCTTGTTGCTAATCATAGCTGGACGTGGATTTTATTATGAATTTCTTGAATTACGAAATGGATTTCGCATTGACAGATTCGAAAAAGCCGCCCTGTGGCTTAAAGAAAATTCCGCTCCGGGTTCAGTTGTTTTTCACAGCGACTGGGATGATTTTCCTTTGCTTTTCTTCCATAACAGCGAAAATAACTATATAGTTGGTTTGGACCCAACTTTTATGTATAATTACAATAATGATTTATATTGGAAGTGGCATAACATCACTATTGGTGAAGATTTGAACGGGTTATATGAATCAATAAAAAATGACTTTAAATCTTCGTATGTTCTTGTTGATTATAACAGTAACAGTGGGTTCGACAGCAATTTGATGAATAATTTTTATTTTGACGTCGTTTATTCGGACAGCGAAGCAAAAATTTACAAAGTGCTAAAAGACAGTAATTGAACCGGAGACACAATTATTGCCGCAGCGTTTATATGGAAAAAAACACAAACGTAAATAATTTTCAATTAAAATTTAATAAAATTTTGATTTTTGGCGGCTTTTTTACGGGCATATATTTTTTCCTGTTTTTACTTGACTCCTGGCGCTTATTCAAAAAGGATTATTTTTACCCCTCCGAAGATCCGGCAACTTACATTTTTTTTACTTTATCAATTTTGCTGGCAATAACTGCTTATCTGTATTTTTACTTCTACGCCGGCAAAAATTTGTCAGTTCTGAAAAGGAATTTTAAATTGTTGATCGCTTTTACAGTTTTGTTTTCAGTCATACTCGGCATTTCCTGGCCGATGGGTTCGTCGGATTTATTTTACTATGCCTATAAAGCCAGAATAGCGGTTGTTTACGGGCAGAATCCTTACAGTGTCGGAACTGATTTTGCATGCAATGATCCTGTTTCGGTATTTGTAAAATGCAATGACGAAAAAATGACTTACGGACCGCTGTGGACACTAATATCCTGGCTGCCGGCTTATTTGACCGGTAATGTTATATTGTCAATATTTTTTTTGAAGTTCATGGCAATTGTTTTTTTTCTTTTAAGTATTATTGTTGTTTATAAAATTTTTGATCGGATGAATCCGGAAAAAAAATTTTTAGCCGCCTCGCTTTATGCCTGGAACCCTCTTGTATTGTTTGAAACAGCCAACAATGCCCATAATGATATTGTCATGGCTTTTTTGCTTCTGTTAAGCTTACTTTTTTATTTTTACAATAAAAAAACACTTGTTTTGTTTTTTTTACTATTATCGGCGCTAATAAAATACATTACTTTGTTTATTGTCCCGGTTTTTTTAGTCGTAATTCTAATGGATATGCCCGGCTGGAAAAGTCGGGCAGGATATTTGTTAAAGATGATTTTATCCTGCCTGCCGTTGCTGTTGATTTTACTTCCATTTTCCCCCGATATTTTTTATTTTGACGGCATAAGTCAATTGAACAGAGATTCCTGGCTTTATCATTTTTCATTTGTGCCAAGCATGATTTATCTGTTTTATTTACTGTCGGAAAAATTGGGTTTTTTTAATATTAATTTTGGTACCGCCGTTCTTTATATTAAGTATATCTCGACGGCGCTTTTTGCGGCGGTTTATTTTTATGTCATTGTTCGATATGGTGTGACAAAAAAGAAAGGTTTGGTGCAGATGGTGTTAATTGGTTCATTGCTGTTTATTGTATTTTTTTACAAGGTTCATTCCTGGTATTTTATCTGGCTGTCGCCATTTATTTTATTGTCGCAAAAAAACAGACTTTATGCCGTTTTAACCGTTATCTTTGCCTTTGACTATTTTTTACCCTTTTTTATTATCAGTCTTCTGACTTTATTTATCATCATTTTCTTTTTGGCCGGTGGAAATAAAATTAGCAATTTCAAAAAATACGGTATTACTTTAAATTTCTTCCGGTTGAAAAAATTAATGACCTGAGAACAGCAATTTATTTTTTAACAGTCTTTAATAATACTTAACTATATGAAAATATCAATAATAATACCGGTTTTTAACGAAGAAGAAAGTTTAAATCAATTATTTTCGGATATTTTAAACGTGATGCGGGAAAATAATTTTGAATATGAAATAATTTTTATTGACGACGGTTCAACTGATAATTCTTTTAAAATTTTAAAGGGTTTGGCCGGCAGTAATGTGAAAGTAATTAAATTCAGACGGAATTTTGGAAAATCCGCAGCTTTGTCCGCCGGATTCAATTTTGCATCAGGTAAGGTTGTAATTACAATGGATGCGGATTTGCAGGATGATCCCAAAGAGATTCCCGGTCTGATTAAAAAATTGCAGGAAGGATATGACTTAGTATCGGGCTGGAAATATAAAAGAAATGACCCTTTAACAAAAAAAATTCCCTCAAAAATATTCAACTTTGTCACTTGCAGTTTTATGAATTTAAAAATTCACGACATAAATTGCGGCTTGAAAGCCTATAGACAGGAAGTTATTAAGGAAATGGAAATTTACGGCGACCTTCATCGTTTTTTACCGGTTATTGCTCATAATAAAGGGTTTAAGGTAACTGAATTGCAGGTAAATCATCACAGCAGGAAATATGGCTATTCAAAGTATGGTTTTAGGAGATTTTTTGCCGGTCTGACTGATCTACTGACTGTTTTTCTTATAACTAAATACTTTAAAAAACCCGCACATTTATTTGGTACGCTTGGCTTTATTTTTTTTACAGTGGGTTTTTTGGCCGATTTGTATGTTTCTTTGTTAAAGTTTTTTACCGGGACAACACAGGGTCATATACCTTTGCTTATTTTCGGAGTCCTGATGATTATCGTCGGTATACAGTTTATCTCCTTCGGCCTGTTAAGTGAATTGATTATCAAATTGGACAAAAAACAGGAATATATTATAGATGATGAAACAATATTAAAAAAATGAAAATAATATTTCTCGCCAATGGTAACAAGAAATTTTATCTCATAATTTTTACCTTAATTATTTTTCTTGTTTTTTTCACTTCTTTTTTTAAAATTACCGCCAATGACGGGTCAAGAGTGGCGACAATGGAATCATTAGTGGAAAAAAAAACGTGGCAGATAGAAAATTCGCTTTATGGTCAGGAGACGGTTGATAAACTGATATACCGGGGCCATTTGTATTCAACTAAACCCCCGGTACTGACTTTAATGGGCACAGGAATTTATTTTGTTTTGCACGAATTTTTCTATTTGGATTTTTATTCCGACAACCCTTTTTTTAACGCCTACTACTGGATAACTTTAATTTTAATCGGCGGCGCTTACATTTTGCTGCTGATTTATTTTTATTCTTCTTTACGCTGGTTTAAATTAGATGAAAATAACAGATTATTGTTAACGGCAGCGCTGGCTTTTTGCACATTGTATCTGCCTTACAGCGTAACACTGAATAATCATACAATCGCCGGCAGTTTTATTTTTGTCAGTTTTTATTATTATTTAAAAAACAAATTTAAAGAAGGAAATGTACATTTTAATTTATTGCTTTCCGGTGTATTTGCCGGCTGGGCAAGTGTAATAGACATACCTTCGGGAACGATGTTTTTGGCTGTAATCTTTTTGCTGCACGCCTTAAGTTTAAGGCATAAAAAAGTTGTTGTTTATATTTTATTTGCCGTTCCTTTTATCGTTTTACAGTTTATTTTTAACTACATAGTCTTCGAATCTTTTTTTATTCATTACTTAAACAGCAACAATTTTCAAAATATCGATTATTGGATAAATCCAAAAGGTATCGACGCTTTAAACCATCCCTGGCCCCTTTATTTATTTAATATGTTATTCGGAACGCACGGCTTGTTTTTATACACCCCCTTGTTGTTTTTTTCCTTTTATGCCATGGGTAAGGTTATCAAAAGAAAAAGCGAGTTTATTATAGAATCAATCGCTGTTTTATTTTCTTTTCTGGTCATAACTTTGTTTTACCTGTATGTCGGCAATAATTACGGCGGAACTGCTTATGGTTTCAGGTATTATATACCGATAACGCCATTGTTTATTTTTTTTACGGCTCATTTATTTACAGAGGCGCCGAAATATAAAATGGTTTTTTTAATGGTGGCGGCAATATCGTTTTTGTTCAGTGCCATAGGATTAACCGGGATATTTTTCACCCCCGAATTGTACAGTATAAATACCGGAAAAAGCATTTTTTTTCCTTTACTGGCTAACTATTATATGTTGTTATACAAATAAAAAAGAGATGATAAATATTATAATGGGTACAAAAGGGCAGTATTTAAAGATGCTTCCCGTTTTAAAAGAACTGGATAGAAGAAATATTGTTTATAATTTAATTCACACGGGCCAGCATTTCCTTTACACCAAAAAAATTTCTGAAATTTACGGTTTAAAAAACCCGGATGTTTTTCTGACTACAAAAAAAGAAGATTTGAAAAATCTTAAAGATATGTTTATATGGTTGGTCCGCTCCTTGCTGGCAGCTTTCAGGTTGAAATTTAAAAAAGGAGACGTGATTGTTATTCATGGGGATACCGAATCTACTTTACTGGGTGTGATAATAGCCAAAATCAAATGCTGTAAACTCGCGCACGTGGAAAGCGGCCTAAGGAGCTATAACTATTTGAATCCTTTTCCTGAAGAAATTATTAGAATAATTTCAACTTTATTTTCTGAATTTTTATTTTGTCCCACGGTGAAAAATGAGGTTTATTTGCGACAATACTACAGGCATAAAAAGATAATCTGCACCTACGGAAATACGATATTTGATACTCTGGCCTTGACTGTAACAAGTAACGGGCATAAAAATTACCGGACGCCTTCGTTTAAATATGCGGTTGCGAGTATTCATCGCAAGGAGACGCTATACAAAAAGAAAAAATTGGTTAAAGTTGTTGAAATTTTAAATTCTGTTTCCAGGGAGTTAAAATTATTACTGGTATTGCATAAAAATACCGCCTATGCTTTGAAAAAATACCGCTTATTGCCATTGCTTAAAGGAAATAAAAATATTATAATTTTTTATGATTTTGTGGATTATCCGGAATTTATGAAATTGATAAAAGAAAGCGAATTTGTAATTACTGACGGCGGGGGGCTGCAGGAAGAAACATATTATTTAAATAAACCTTGTCTTTTATTGCGGCAAAAAACCGAAAGGGATTATGGCCTTAGTGAAACCGCCTGTTTGTCAAAATTCAATACTGAAATTATTAAAGAGTTTATTGGAAATTATAAAAAATTCACCAGGCGGAAAATAGATAATTCGTTTATTTCGACCCAGACGATAGTTGATTATTTCGAAAAATTTTTTGCGGAATGACAGTAATATTTTAATTTAAAAATAATTCAATCTATGAAGATTTTTATTGTAATTCCGACTTATAATGAAATAAACAATATTAGCGGAATTCTAGAAAAGATATTTTTTCTTTCAATTGGTAATCTAAATGTTTTGATCGTTGATGACAATTCGCCTGACGGGACTGGAAAAGTTGTTGAAACCTTAAAAAGCAAGTACCCCAATCTTTATGTGCTTCATCGTCAAAAAAAGTCCGGTTTGGGTACGGCTTATGTTGTCGGCTTCAAAAAAGCCTTGGAGCATAACGCTGACATCATATTTGAAATGGATGCCGATTTTTCACACAATCCGCATTCAATTCCAGATTTTTTAAGGGAAATTAAAAATTCTGATCTGGTGCTGGGCTCAAGATATATTGTAGGCGGAAAAATCAACAATTGGAAATTAGCCAGGCGTTTAATCAGCCGTTTCGGAAATTTTTATGCCAGAAATTTATTGCGTCTGCCGATTAACGACCTGACAGGAGGTTTTAAGTGCTACAAAAAAGAAGTGCTGGAAAAAATTAATTTGGACGGTTTGTCTTCGCAGGGCTATAATTTTCAAATTGAAACGACTTATCTGGCGTATCAAAAGGGATTTAAAATAAAGGAAATTCCCATAACCTTCACCGAAAGAGCCGGAGGAAAGTCAAAATTCAGTCTAAGAATAATTCTGGAAAGTTTTTACAAAGTTTTTTTGCTAAAATTCAGAAAATGAAAGATTTATTAAAATCAATCGATAAAAAAGAATGGCGTTTTGTGTTGCTTTTTTTTATCATAACCGCAGCTGTCACGACTCTGCCTTATTTTTACGGAATTTATGCGACGCCCGGAGGCATGGTTTATAACGGCAACCACTTTTTAATTTCTGTCGACTACCCCGTTTATTCTTCCTATATTTGGCAGGCCAGCCAGGGCAGATTTTTGTTTTCAGATTTTTTTTCAGCCGAAACAACAAAACCTGATATGCTAAATACAATCTGGCTGTTTCCGGGAATGCTGACGGCAATTTTCGGTTTTTCTCCCATGGTTTCTTTTCATATCAGCCGTATTTTATTGGCGCCTTTTTTAATTGTTATCGCGTACTTGTTCATTTCCTATCTGACTTTAGTCAAGTCGTTAAGAAAGCTTATTTTGACGTTATTTACCTTCGGGTCAGGCTGGGGATTTTATTTTTTGCTTTTTGATTATGAAAA
>QZIX01000003.1 GCA_003599635.1 Candidatus Parcubacteria bacterium | reverse complement strand
TAAATGATGCACATCGGTTTATACCGTATATTTCGCTCACTTTTTGCAGGATATAGAATAAAGCAGCGTGCTATCAAAATGCCGTTGATTGAAATTATCCTTACCGTAAGAAGAAGTTTAATTTTGCAGCTGGCGCATACCCAGCGGCTATTTTCTACATCAACTTGCGAAGTATCTAAATCAAGTTTTTGGCCGCATGTGCAAATACCCCTCCTTAGCAGAATTTCTTTCTCGACGTTTTTTGAATTTTCAATTAAATCAACAAGAGCCTGAAATTGGCTAGTTATTGATGCCGTTACACCCGTTTGGATAAGACGAGTACGCGTTTTCCTTTTTAATGTTCTGATACTTTCGATTAGCATAGAGACCTCCTTTTCTCTTAGTCATTGGATTTCATTCAAATTATATTAAATTACTATTATTGTCAACGGTTGACAGATTGACAAATATTAAATATAAACTAAAATTAAAGTGTTTTCATTTTGTAACTATCGGGCCGTAGCGAAGTTGGCTATCGCGCATGCATGGGGTGCATGAGATCGCAGGTTCAAGTCCTGTCGGCCCGACCAAATTTAGTGTGTTTTTTTGCATAGGCGAGATGCCGATAAAACGACTGAGTATTTACATTACGTAATTTGTTGATTTATTTATTTAAAATTTTGAATTACATTTACATTCATTTTGACTTCCAGGGAATAATACTGCTTTTAGTTTTATTTTATCTTTTAAGCTTTTTATCAAAAAAATACTGCGAACTGGCAATGAGGTTTGTCTTTTTCAAATACTTTGCTTTTATAGGTATTTTCTGGCATGAGTTTTCGCATTATCTGATGTGCAAGTTGACAGGTGCCAATGTCAGCCGATTTAAAGTAAAGTTGAATTACGGTTATGTGATCCATCAAAAACCCAAAGTGCCGTTTTTCGGAACCATGCTGATTTCTCTGGCGCCGTTTTTTTCCGGTTTGATTTTTTTAACGGCGGTAATTCTTTTAATGACAGACATTTCCTTTGACCAGTTAATGTTTTCCCTGCAAAAAACGGGTCTGGCTAATTTTTTATCATTGATTGTTTTTGTTTTTTTGAGCATCAAATTAAATTGGTGGCTTATCCTTTATGTCTATTTGTTTTTAAATATTTTGATTTCTTTCGTACCGTCGGGCCAGGACATAAAAAATATCGCCGCCGGCCTGATAGTTTACGTTATCATTTCCGGTTTTGTTTTATGGGAACTTAATCTTCTTTTTGTATCAATAATTTCAGTGGCGATAGTTTTTGTCATCTGCGGCATCGTCATTTTAAAAATTGCCGATACTATTAGAAATCTTCTGCATTTTTCCAAATTAAAAAACACCATCTGAAAACGGCGCTTTTTAATAATGACTATTTGGATTTTTTTTCTTTAAGCAATGTTTTAAGGCAGCCGGTACAGATTTTCTTTTTTTTACCGTTTATTGTTTTTGTCTGCAGATTCAAAAATTGCCGTCTTAAAGTAGCCACGTTGGAATGGCTTCTTGATTTTCCTTTTAACGGACTTCGTCCGCAGATATCGCAGATTCTTGCCATAATATAAATGTAAGTTAAAATAAACTGAGTATAGCAACCAAAATTTAATTTCCTGATTTTTTATACTAACCGATATTGTTCAAATTGTCAAATTTTGATATTATAAGCGTACAAATTTATGGAAATTCAACTGCAGATTTTCTTTTTATTGGTAATCTTGCTGTCGGCCGTAATCCACGAATACAGTCATGGCTATATGGCCTGGCAGTTAGGTGATGACACCGCAAAAGTAATGGGTCGCCTGACCATAAATCCACTGGCTCATATTGACCCTTTCGGCACTATACTTTTACCCTTGGTTTTATGGTTTGTAACCGGCGGCAGCTTTATTTTCGCCTACGCCAAACCGGTTCCGGTTAATTTATACCGTCTTCAGAATCAGAAATGGGGTCCGCCGCTCGTGGCTTTTGCCGGTCCGGGTTCAAATCTCGTAACCGCCGGCCTGCTATCCCTTATCCTCAGATTTTTACCCATTTCGCCGTTCGCCGGTTTTTTAGCCATTGTAATATACGCCAATCTGCTTTTAGCTGTATTTAATCTTGTTCCCATCCCTCCGCTTGACGGTTCAAGAATTTTGGATGCCATTGTACCCGATAAATTTATGCAATTTAAGCTGATTTTTCAGCAATACGGCTTTGTCTTGTTGCTTTTCTTCATCTTTTTTCTTTTTCCCCTGATTGTGCCGGTAATATCTTTTCTTTTTTATCTTTTAACCGGGTATAATTTCTGGCATTTGTTGTCTTTTATCTAATTCCCGTCCCTTGACTAACAATTAAATATTCGTTATTATAGCTTTGTGTTATTAACACTGATTAGCAGGTCAGTTTTTTTAAATCTAAAATCCAACGAAAAATGCCGACTATAAATCAATTACTAAGAAAAAAAAGAAAATCTCCCAAAAATAAGCCGAAGACTCCGGCTTTACTTTTAATTCAAAATACACTTCGCCGGAGAAAAAAAATACTGTATAAAGGCAACCCCTTTAAAAGGGGAGTTTGCGTAAAGGTTACGACCATGACACCGAAAAAACCGAATTCCGCCCTAAGAAAAATCGCCAGGGTACGTTTGTCGAACGGCATGGAAGTTACTGCCTACATACCTGGCGAAGGGCATAATTTGCAGGAACACTCAATTGTTATGATACGTGGCGGAAGAGTTAAGGATTTGCCCGGAGTACGTTATCATGTTATTCGCGGAGTTTATGACACGTCAGGCGTAGAAAACCGAAAACAGGGCAGAAGCCTTTACGGCGCGAAAAAACCGAAATCAGCCAAATAATTATAAATTATGAGACGACAAACACCTAAAAGAAAAATCAAGCCAGATCCGAAATTCGGCAATATTACCGTGGCTAAATTCATAAATCATGTAATGAGAAAAGGAAAAAAATCAGTGGCAACGCAAATCGTTTACAGCTGTTTTGAAATTATTTCAAATAAAACCAAGTCGGATGCCATGGAAATTTTTGAAAATGCTCTTCGCAACGTCGCTCCGGACGTGGAAGTAAAGACCAGGCGGATCGGCGGCGCCAACTATCAGATTCCGGTTGCCGTTATGGGAAACAGAAAAAGTACTCTCGGTTTGCGCTGGATAATAGATGCTGCCCGGGCCAAGAAAGGTTTGCAGATGAGCCAGAAACTGGCAGATGAAATTATTGAGGCCTCGCAGGGACGGGGTAATGCTGTAAAAAAGCGCGATGATGTCTATAAGATGGCTGAATCCAACAGAGCTTTTGCGCATTTCTTAAGGTAAGGATGCGGATATGCAATTAGTAATTCGGGCTGTTTTTAAATTCAAAATCTCTTTAAAAGAATTGTGAACTTTAATTGATTATCATTTGTATTAGCAAATTTATATGCCAAGGGAATATTCTTTAGAAAAAACCAGGAATATCGGCATTATTGCCCATATTGACGCCGGAAAAACAACCGTATCAGAACGGATTCTTTTTTATACCGGAAAAAAACATAAGATAGGGGAAGTTCATGAAGGAGCAGCGGAAATGGACTGGATGGAACAGGAACGCGAACGCGGTATTACAATAACTTCCGCGGCAACGACCTGCTTCTGGACTCCGCGGGACGAGACCGAAAACAAAACGCGCATTAATCTGATAGATACTCCCGGCCATATAGATTTTACAGCCGAGGTGCAGCGTTCATTAAGGGTGCTTGACGGCGGCGTTGTAGTTTTCGACGGCGTTGCCGGAGTGGAACCGCAGTCTGAAACCGTTTATCATCAGGCGGAAAAATTCAAAGTTCCGCTGATTGCTTTTATAAATAAAATGGACCGTACCGGAGCTGATTTTTATGCCGATTTAGCTTCCATTCGCGAACGTCTGTCAAAAAACGCCCATCCCGTCCAGCTGCCTATTGGCGCCGAAGATAAGTTTTTCGGGGTAATCGACTTGCTGACCCAGAAAGCCAGAATTTATAAAGATGACCTGGGTAAACAATGGGAAGAAACGGAAATTCCGGCTGATTTAAAAGAAATTTCGGAACAGTACAGACATGAATTAATTGAAGTCATTGTCGAAAATGACGAAGCATTAACAAATAAATATCTGGACGGTGAAGTAATCGAACTTAAGGATTTAAAGAAAGTTTTGCGACAAGCGACAATTAAGGGTCATATTATGCCTGTACTTTGCGGTTCGGCTTTGAAAAACAAAGGTGTTCAGCTGCTGCTTGATGCCGTGGTTGATTATCTGCCGTCGCCTCTGGACGTGCCGCCGGTTAAAGGTTTTCATCCTGATGACAAGGAAACAGAAATTGAAAGAAAGGCTGCCGATGAAGAGCCGTTTTCGGCTTTGGCCTTTAAAATTGCGGCCGATCCTTTTGTGGGAAAATTATGCTACTTCAGAACTTATTCAGGAACCTTAAAAGCCGGGTCATACGTTTACAATACCAGCACTGGCGAAAGAGAAAGAATCGGCAGAATCGTCCGCATGCATGCCAATCACCGGGAGGAAGTCGAAGAAGTCTTTGCCGGGGAAATCGCCGCGGCTGTAGGTTTAAAAAATACTTTTACCGGCCATACTTTGTGCGATGAAAATCATCCGATTGTTTTGGAATCAATCGTTTTTCCCGAACCTGTTATTTCTGTTGCCATTGAACCCAAAACCAAAGCCGATCAGGAAAAAATGGGCATTGCCTTAAATAAACTGGCTGAAGAAGACCCGACCTTCAGAATAAAAAGCGACGAAGAAACAATGCAGACAATCATTTCGGGAATGGGCGAACTTCATCTGGAAATCATCGTCGACAGAATGAAGCGAGAGTTTAAAGTTGAAGCCAATGTCGGCAAGCCCCAGGTTGCTTACAAGGAAACTATCCGAGCCAAAGCCGAAGCCGAAGGGAAATATATCAGGCAGTCCGGCGGCCGGGGACAGTACGGCCACTGCTGGCTTAGAGTTGAGCCGCACCAACCCGGTCAGGGTTTTGAATTTTCAGATGAAATCAAAGGAGGCATTATTCCCAAAGAATATATTCCGGCCATTGAAAAAGGCGTTAAAGAAGCGATGGATAAAGGTGTTATCGCCGGTTATCCGGTGATTGATATCGGCGTCGCGGTATATGACGGCTCCTTTCACGAAGTCGATTCTTCGGAAGCGGCCTTTAAGATTGCCGGGTCAATGGCGTTTCAGGAAGCTGTTAAAAGAGCCAGGCCGGTTATTTTGGAACCGATAATGAAAGTTGAAATTATTACGCCGGAAAAATATATGGGTGATGTTATCGGCAACGTAAACTCTAAAAGAGGACAAATAAAGGAAATGAGGGAAAGAGGCCAGGCAAAATTAATTGATGCCGAAGTGCCTTTGGCTGAAATGTTCGGGTACGCAACGGAACTGCGGTCAATGAGCCAGGGACGAGCTTCCTATAATATGGAATTTTCTCATTATTTTGAAGTGCCGAAAAATGTTGAAGAAGTTATTAAAGGAGTGAGGACAAAAGGTAAAAAGTAAATAATTTCAATTTTTATCATACCTAATAAATTTCAATCAGAAATTTAAACGCTGAACCGCAACCTTAAGGATTGGCAGGAATTGAAAATGGTTTTGGGAAACTTGAAATATGGATTTAAAAAAATTAATTAATTTTATTGAAAAAACCGGCGACCGCTGTATAGTAATAAATGACAAAGCCGAACCGCAATACGTTATTTTAAGTTTTGGGGCGTACGAAAAATTAATCGAGAACACCGGAAATATTAAAGAACTGACAGAAGACGGCCTTTTGGAAAAAATAAATAAAGATGTTGCTTTATGGAAATCTGTCCAGGACAAGGCCAAACTTGAAGAACTTGATGTGGCGGATAAAGAAGAAAAAAAACAAAAAAAAGAAGATAACGAAAGTTATTATTTCGAGCCCGTGGACTAATTTTTTCTAAATTTAGGAAAAATTAAATGCTAAAGTGTTTGCGGCTTATGGGCTTGACAATTGGAAATTGTTTATTATATACTGTTTAGGTATTTAGGTTTAATTTTTAAGTTATTTATTAATAACAAATAATGGCGACTGGCTAACAAACCATAATATGGGTCGCAAAGGAGCATATTAAATATGGCAGAAAAATTTGAACGCACAAAGCCACATTTAAACGTCGGCACAATAGGCCATGTAGACCACGGTAAGACTACTTTAACGGCGGCTATTTTGAAGTATTTAAACAAAAAGGGCTTAAAGTCGCAGACCAAATCGGTTGACGAAATAGATAATGCGCCGGAAGAAAAGGCAAGAGGCATTACCATTGCCACCTCTCATGTGGAATATGAAACTGAAAAAAGACATTATGCCCATATCGACTGTCCGGGACATGCTGACTACGTTAAAAATATGGTGACCGGCGCAGCTCAAATGGACGGTGCTATTCTGGTTGTGGCGGCAACGGACGGCCCAATGCCTCAGACCAGGGAACATATATTGCTGGCAAGACAGGTCGGCGTACCGGCCATGGTTGTATTTTTGAACAAAGTTGATCAAGTCCAGGACAAAGAACTGATTGATCTGGTGGAAGAGGAAGTCAGGGATCTGTTAAAGAAGTATGAATTTCCAGGCGATGAAATACCCATAATCCGGGGTTCAGCTCTTAAAGTTATTGAAAATCCTGATGACGCGGAAGCTACAAAGCCGATTGAAGAGTTATTGAAAGCGGTTGATGAGTATATTCCCGAACCGACCAGAGATATTGAAAAACCGTTTTTAATGCCGATTGAAGATATCTTTTCTATTGAAGGCCGCGGAACAGTAGTCACCGGCAGAATTGAAAGAGGCATTATTAAATTAAATGAGGAAGTTGAAATTGTCGGCAAGAATGCCACCCAGAAAACCGTTGTTACAGGTATTGAAATGTTCAACAAATCATTGGATGAAGGCAGGGCGGGAGACAATGCCGGCTTGCTGCTCAGAGGGACCAAAAAAGATGAAGTTGAAAGAGGTCAGGTTTTGGCCAAGCCTGGAACCATAACACCTCACACGGAATTTCAATCCAAAGTTTATATTTTAAGCAAGGAAGAAGGCGGACGCCATAAGCCGTTTTTCAAAGGATATAAACCGCAGTTTTATATCGGCACAGCCGATGTTACCGGCGAAGTGGAGTTGCCGGAAGGAACGGAGATGGTAATGCCCGGAGACACTGTTGATTTAAAAATGAAACTGATAGTGCCCGTGGCGCTTGAAGAAAAACAGAGATTCGCCATTCGCGAAGGCGGCAGGACTATCGGCGCCGGATCTGTCTCTAAAATTCTTAAATAATGTTTTGAAGAAGAATCCCTGCCTGAACAGGCGGGATTCTTCTGACAAATAGATATTAATAATTAAAAGAAGAAATAATTTACATGCCCAAGAGAAGTGAAGAACCTTTAAAGAAGCAGAACAGCGAAGAAGAAGAGGTAAAACAGAAAATCAGAATAAAGATAAAAGCTTACGACCATAAGATAATTGATCAATCTACCAGAACAATTATCGAAACTGCCGTTCGTTCAGGCGGTAGGGTTTCCGGACCTGTTCCTTTGCCTACGGAAAAGAAGAAATACACTGTATTGCGTTCTTCATTCGTGCATAAAGATTCCCGGGATCAGTTTGAAATGAGAATACACAAACGGCTGCTGGACATTTTAGAACCAAATCCGAAAACCATTGACGCTCTCCAAAGTCTGAGTTTGCCGGCGGGTGTCGATGTTGAAATAAAAATGCAATAAAAAAAGTTTTTTAAAAATTGCAGAGAAAGATGCCGTCAAATACTACAATACTAAGGCAAAACCTCTGCCAGTTTTAAAAGATTAAAAGGAGATTTTCAGATCAAAAATAAAACTTTCGCCTATAATTAGTCAAAGTTATTCACTTCTGGCTCTTTGAGGCAGAATTTTTAATTCTATTTATGTCAAAGTTTCTTATCGGAAAAAAAGTTGAAATGACTCAAAAATTCATGACAGACGGACGCGTGGTTCCAGTAACCAAAATTTTAGCGGGCCCCTGCTTTATAGTCCACGTAAAAAACCGCCAAAAAGACGGTTATGACGCGGTCCAGCTGGGTTTTGAAAGTACGAAAAAAATTACCGAACCGATAAGAGGTCATCTTAAAAATCTGGGACCCTTCCGGTTTTTAAAAGAATTTAAGATTGAAAAAAATACTAATTTGACCGCGGGTCAGGAAATTAAGGCGGATATTTTCAAAGAGAAAGAAAAAGTAAAGGTGACAGGTATTTCCAAGGGCAAGGGTTTTCAGGGAGTGGTTAAAAGGTGGGGTTTTTCCGGTCAGCCAAAAACTCACGGCCATAAGGATCAGTCGCGCATGCCCGGATCACTGGGAGCCGGGGGAGAACAGCATGTTAAAAAAGGAAAAAAAATGGCGGGAAGAACCGGCGGTGAAAAAGTGACCGTATTAAACCTGGAAGTAGTCGAAGTCGACGAAAAAAATAATTTCATTTATATAAAAGGCGCGGTGCCGGGCAGAAGGATGTCCTTGCTGCTGCTTCAGGCGCCGGGTGAAATTACATTTGAAAAAAAGGAAAGGCAAGATGAGTCAAAGGAGAAAACAAAAGAACCGGCCAAGGAGCAGCCGGTGAAGGAAAGCAATGCAGTATCAGACCAGAACCAAAAATAATAATATGACCAAAGTATTAGTTTACAATCAGGATGGACAAAAAGTGGGCGAAAAGCAATTGAAACCTGAAATTTTTAAAGTTGAGGTTAAACCTGAAATTATCTGGCGGGTTGTGACTGCCATGCGTCATAATGCCCGGCTGCCATGGGCCCATACCAAAACCCGGGCCGAAGTCCGCGGCGGCGGTAAAAAACCCTGGCGGCAAAAAGGTACAGGCAGAGCGCGGCATGGTTCAATAAGATCGCCTTTATGGGTTGGCGGCGGAATAACTTTTGGTCCCAGAAGCGACCGGAATTACAGCAAGAAAGTGAATAAGAAAATTCGGCGGCAGGCATTGCTTATGTCTTTAAGCGACAAGGCGGCAAATAATAACATTGTAGTTCTGGAAAATTTGCAGCTGCCGGAAATCAAAACGAAGCCACTTTTCCAGATGCTGCAAAATTTGGGTTATAGATGCGGCAAGAAGACAGAAAATAAAGATAAAGCCAAAACCAAGGAAAATAAAATTAAAGACGTAAAAATACTTATTATGACTGATAAAAAAGATGATAAGGTGCAGAAATCAGCAAGAAATATTGCCGGGGTAAACGTTACTGCAGCTAACAATCTTAACTTGATAAAAATTCTTGAACATAAAATGTTGATAGTAACCAGTCAGGCTCTGGCGGCTCTGGAAAAGATTTATAAATAAAATTATGAATATTTTTGATAAAATAAAAAAGACAAAAGAAGCCGAGAAAAAATCGTCACCGGCAGAAAAGAACAATACCGTGAGTGACGTTAAAAAAAAGGATGCGGCAAAAAAAAGCCCGGCCCAAAACAAAGCCGTTATAGCCAAAAATATTTTAATTGAACCGATTGTTTCGGAAAAGGCAACAGCGCTGGGCGCTCAGAACAGCTATGTTTTCGAAGTTCATCCTGACAGCAACAAGATAGAAATTAAAAAAGCAATTGAAGCAGTGTACCGTGTTACGCCTTTAAGCGTTAATATAGTAAGAGTGTCAGGCAAGTATGTAACTCACGGCAAAACTTCAGGCAGGACAAAAAATTGGAAAAAAGCCATTGTTACTTTAAAACAAGGTGACAAAATACAAATTTACGAAGGCATATAAAAAATAAAAAAATGGCAGTTAAAAAATACAATCCGACAACATCCGGAAGGCGCAAAGCCAGCGTCGATGATTTTTCCGATATTACCAAAAAGGAACCGGAAAAGTCCTTAATTGTTATCAGGAAGAAAAAAAGCGGTCGCGGTATGTACGGCAATATCACAGTCAGACACAAAGGCGGAGGCGCTGACCGATTCATCAGAAAAATTGATTTTAATCAGGAAAAATTTGATATACCCGCCAGGGTCGTATCGATAGAATACGACCCCAACCGAAAGGCAAGAATTGCCCTGCTGTATTATAAAGACGGGGAAAAAAGATATATAATTGCCCCGGTCGGCTTAAATGTCGGTGACGAAATTTTGTCATCAAAAAACCGGACTGAAATTAAACCCGGCAACAGGATGCCTCTAAAAGAAATTCCATTGGGAATTTTAGTGCATAACGTAGAACTTTTTCCGGGCACAGGCGGTAAAATAGTGCGGGGTGCCGGTTCATGGGCCAAGTTAATGGCTGTTGAGGACGGTTTTGCCCGGTTGCGGCTGCCCTCGTCGGAAATTCGTAAGGTTCCCGAAATGTCAATGGCGACTATCGGCCAGGTATCAAACATTGATGCCATGCATATCAGGCTTGGTAAGGCGGGACGGATGAGGCATTTGGGTGTCAAACCCACTGTTCGCGGCAAAGCGATGAATCCGGTTGACCACCCCCACGGCGGCGGAGAAGGGCATAATCCTATCGGTTTGAAAAATCCAAAAACACCCTGGGGTAAGCCGGCTTTGGGAGTAAAGACGAGAAAAGCCAATAAATATTCAGATAAATTTATAATAAGCCGAAGAAAAAAGAAAAAGGATAACTAAAATATTATGTCAAGATCACTAAAAAAGGGACCTTATATAAATCCGAAAATTTTAAAAAAAGTATCAAATCTGAGAGCGGGCGATAAAACCGTAATAAAAGTCTGGGACAGGGCTTGTGTTATTTCACCTGAAATGGTAGGGTTTACTTTTGGCGTTTACAACGGGAAGGTTCACATACCGGTAAAAGTTATAGAAAATATGGTTGGTCACCGACTGGGTGAATTTTCTCCGACGCGTAAATTTACCGGACATGGCGGAAGAATGGCAAAGGAATTAGCTATTGAAGCGGCTCAAAAGGAAGCAGAAACTGTAAAAAAGGCAAAAGAGCAGGCAAGTTCGGAAAAAAAATAATTTATGGTTAAGCAAAAAGATAAAAAAATAAATAAGAGTCAGAAAGCCGAAAAAAAGAACTTCCAGGTAAAAGCCAGTCTTCGTTTTTTAAGGATGTCACCGAAAAAAGTAAGACTGGTGGTAAATATGGTGAAGAATATGAAAGTTCAGGACGCTTTGGATCAGCTTCAGTTTTTAAATAAAGCCGCTGCTTTACCCGTTTTTAAACTGATAAAATCCGCAATTGCCAATGCCGAAAATAATTTCGGGCTGAAAGGAGAAAATCTGGCTATTAAAAATTTTACAGTAAATGATGGTCCGTCTTTAAAGCGCTGGCAGCCCAAAGCTCACGGCAGAGCCACCCCGATTTTAAAAAGAAGCAGTCATATTAATCTTGTGCTGGAAGATATTTCGGGTGAAACGCCGAAAAAGAAAGAAATCAAAAAACCGGCTGAAAAAGTAAAAGTGCTTTCTCCGCAGGAAGTAAAAAAGGAAATTAAAAAAAACTTAAAAGAAGAAAGAATCGATGATAAAGAAAAACAGGGTCGCGGGTTTACTAAAAAATTTTTTAGCCGTAAAACCGGTTAGTTAAAGAATTACTTCGGCCGGCATGATAAATTAAAAAGCCGCCGGAGGTAAATATAAAGTTATGGGACAAAAAGTGCATCCGAAAATATTTCGAGTCGGACAGATGTATAGCTGGAATTCAAAATGGTTTTCCAAAAAGAATTTCGGAATTTTGTTGCGCCAGGATTTGGAAATAAAAAAATTCATTTTGAATGAGTTAAGAGATTCCGGAATAGTCAAGATAGAAATAGAAAGAACTGTAAATTCCGTGAATGTGATAATCCATACGGCAAAACCGGGAATCATCATCGGCCGCGGAGGCAAGGGGGTCGAAGATTTAAAGAAAAAGATCAGCCGGAAATTTTTACAGCAAAAAAAGAGTCTTAATTTGAATATTTTGGAAATAAAAAATCCCAATCTGTATTCAGAAATAATTGTTTCATCGATGATTGCTGATTTGGAAAAACGCATACCTTATCGCCGGATAATGAAGCAGGCAATATCAAGAGTGGAAAAAGCGGGGGCTAAGGGAATAAGGGTAATGGTTTCTGGCCGATTAAACGGGGCTGAAATTGCCAGGCGCGAGACTTTGAACTGGGGCAAACTGCCTTTACATACTTTGCGGGCAGAAATAGATTATGCCCGGGGATTTGCCAAAACCACTTACGGCACTATCGGGGTTAAGGTTTGGATTTATAAAGGCGAATTTTTTAAAGTTAAAGAAAACAAGGAAACAGTAAAGGAAATAAAAAAATAGTCAATTATTATGTTGATACCTAAAAAAGTCAAACACAGAAAATGGCATAAGGGCAGAAACAAAGGCAAGGGACGCGCTACCAGCATCAATGAGCTTGATTACGGTATGTACGGACTAAAGTCACTGGAAAACAAATGGCTTGGTTCCCGCGAGCTTGAAGCCGCCAGAATTGCCATGACGAGATTTATAAAAAGGGGCGGCAAAATCTGGATCCGTGTCTTTCCCGACAAACCGGTTACGGCCAAAGGAACTCAGTCAACCATGGGTTCGGGCAAAGGCGCTTTGGATCACTACGTGGTTGTAGTTAAACCCGGTACAGTGCTGTTTGAAATCGACGGTGTGGATTTGGAAACGGCTAAAGAAGCGATGCGTCTTGCCAGTCACAAAGTCAGCGTTAAGACTAAATTTTTAAGCAAGCAGTAATATGGATATTAAAGAAATCAGGAACAAATCGAAAAAAGAACTGCAGAGTCTTCTTCTTGAAAATCAGGGGAAGCTGCGTGATCTGAAATTTAAGATTTTTCAAAAACAGCAGAAGAATTTAAGGGAAATTAGAACCGTTAAAAAAACTATAGCCAGAATTATGACTGTAATAAAGGAAGGCGGTAAAAATAATAAGAAGACCAACCAAAATGAATAAAGAAGAAAAAAAGACAATAAAAAGAAAGCTGCATGGAGTGGTGATTTCTGATAAAATGAAAAATACCCTGGTCGTGAGAGTCGAGCGGACCAAGACTCATCCAAAATACATTAAGCTTTTCAAAATTCATAAAAATTATCATGTTGACGATTCGTTAAGCCGTTTTAAAGCCGGTGACAAGGTGTCATTTGAAGAATGCCGTCCGTTAAGCAAGAACAAAAGATGGCGGGTTATTTACGGTAAAGATGTAAAAAAATAAGAATATGATTCAACACAGATCAATGTTAAAAGTAGCCGATAATACCGGTGCCAAAAAAATAATGTGCATCAGGGTTTTGGGCGGTTATAAAAAAAGATATGCTCGCCTTGGCGATATAATTACGGTTACCATTAAGGAAGCCGTTCCTCACAGTATGGTGAAGAAAGGTCAGGTTATGCGGGCGGTAATAGTCAGGGTTAAAAAGGAAACACGACGCCCCGACGGTTCTTACATTCGGTTCGATGAAAATGCTGCTGTTATCATAAACAAAGAGAATAAAGAACCGATTGGCACGCGTATTTTCGGGCCAATCGCGCGGGAACTGAGAAACGCGGGCTTTATTAAAATTATTAGTTTAGCACCTGAAGTTTTATAAAATATGAAAATAAAAAAAGGCGATAAAATAAAAATTCTGACCGGAAAAGACAAAGGCAAAAGCGGAAAAGTGCTTCAAGTTTTTAATGATGGGAAAAAGGTTTCAGTTGAAGGATTAAATTTGTCGTATAAACATCTGCGGCCTCGCAAGCAAAGAGAATCCGGCCAGAGGATACAGTTTCCGGCGCCGATTATGGTTTCCAATGTCCAGCTGATTTGCCCCAAATGCAGCCGGCCTACCAGAGTTGGTCATAAAATCGTCGTTTCTGAAAATAAATCTGAAAACAGGAAAAGCAGACAGAAATTTAGAGTCTGCAGAAAATGTAAGGAAGTAATTTAAAATATGCGATTAAAAGAAAAGTATATCAAAGAAACAATACCCTACATGAAGAAAAAATTCGGAATCGACAATAGTTTTGCCGTTCCCAAAATAGTCAAAGTTGTTTTAAATGCCGGAACCGGCCCCGGGCTCAAAGATCCCAAATTCAATGAAGTCGTGGAAAAGACTCTAATCAGGATAAGCGGCCAAAAGCCGGTAAAAACTTCCGCCAAAAAATCGATTTCAGCTTTTAAAATAAGGGAAGGGCTGACAGTTGGTATGATGGTCACACTAAGGGCCAGGAGAATGTACGATTTTCTGGATAAACTGATTAACGTGACATTTCCCAGAATCAGGGATTTTCGCGGGATTGAAAGAACATCAATTGACCAGGACGGAAATTTGAATATCGGATTCAGGGAACATATAGCGTTTCCTGAAATAAAATCTGATGAAATAGAAAAAATTCATGGCCTTGAAGTAAACATAGTAACAACGGCAAAAAATAAAGAACAAGGTCTGGAGCTTTTTAAATCACTGGGTTTCCCCATTAAAGAATAAAAAAATGGCAACTAAAGCACAAATTGCAAAATCAAGAAGGAAGCAGAAATACACGACCAGGAAAGTCAGTAGGTGCTGGCGCTGCGGCAGGGCGAGGGGATATTTAAGGGATTTTGAATTATGCCGGATTTGTTTTCGGGAACTGGCAAATAACGCGCAGATCCCGGGAATAAAGAAATCCAGCTGGTAATTATAAATTTACAATTAACATTTTCAATTTTTGGTTGGTGAATTAATAAAATTATATGACAGATCCAATAGCTGACATGCTTACAAGAATAAGAAATGCCCAGGCCGTATCAAAGCCAGAGCTGGTTTTGCCGTATTCTAACATCAAATTTGCTATCGGAAACATTTTAAAGGAAGAAGGATATATTAAAGATATCGATAAGGTTGAAAGCAAATACGGTAATGGCTGGGAAATAAAGATTCTTTTAAAATATAAACCGTCCAAAAAGGGCGCTATTACGAATATCAAAAGAGTGAGTAAGTCGGGAAGAAGGGTTTACGTCACCAGAGAAGAGCTGCCCAGGGTTTTAAATAATTTGGGTATTGCCATAGTTTCCACATCCAAAGGTTTAATGACCAATAAGAATGCCAGAAAACTGGGTTTGGGCGGCGAAGTAATTTGTGAAGTTTATTAAAATTAAGTATGTCACGAATCGGAAAACAACCAATAACCATTCCAGACGGGGTAAAAGTTGAAATCAACGGCCGTTTTATAATTGTAAAAGGGCCAAAAGGCGAGCTGAGTCAGGAAATAAATTCCAAAGTTGACGTTGCCGTCAAAGGCCAGGAATTGACAGTGTCGGTAAAAAATCCCGGAGAAAAGGAACAGTCTTCGTTGTGGGGGCTGACGCAGCGGCTGATAAACAATATGATTTTGGGAACGGTTACGCCTTTTTCAAAACAACTGGAAATAAACGGCGTCGGTTTTAAGGCGGCGGTTTCCGGCAATAAGCTGGTTTTAAATGTTGGTTTTTCTCATCCGGTAGAGTACCGGATAACCGAAAACATTAACGTTAAAGTGGAAAAGAATATCATTACCATCAGCGGCATAAATAAGCAGCTGGTTGGACAGACTGCAGCTGAAATCCGGGCCATTAAAAAACCGGAACCATACAAAGGCAAAGGTATTAAATTTATTGATGAGGTAATTAAAAAGAAAGTCGGTAAGGCGGCAGCCAAAGGCACTGAATAAATAATTTAAATATGAAAAATATTCAGAAAATAAAAAATCAAAGGCGGCTGAGAAGAAAAATAAGAGTCAGAAAAAAGATTTTCGGGACTGCTTTAAGGCCCCGGTTATCGGTTTTTCGCAGTTTAAACCACGTTTATATCCAATTTATTGACGATGAGAAAGGCAAAACTCTTCTGGCTGTTTCTGACCTGGCGATAAAAAAGAAAGGTAATAAAAAAGACCGGGCGTTAGAAGTGGGAAAACTAGCCGGTAAAAAAGCTTCTGAAAAAGGAATTAAGGAAGCGGTATTAGACCGGTCTTGTTATAAATTTCATGGTCGGATAAAATCGATTGCCGACGGCGTCAGGGAAGCGGGAATAAAATTTTAAACAATATGGACAAATTTAAAGTAAAAGAAGAAAAAGAATTTGAACAAAGTGTTATCGACATTGCCAGAGTAACTCGGGTGATGGCCGGCGGCAAAAGAATGCGTTTTCGGGCATGTGTTGCGATTGGCGACAAAAAAGGCCATGTCGGTATAGCTATTGCCAAAGGAGCCGATGTCACCATGGCTATCAATAAGGCCGTCAGGCAGGCAAAAAAGAAGATGATTTCAGTTCCGATCATAAACGAAACCATTCCCCATCAGATCAGATGGAAATACAAAGCGGCCAGAATACTGTTAAAGCCGGCGCCTAAAGGAACCGGAGTTATAGCCGGGGGCGCTGTAAGGACAATTTTGGATCTGGCAGGAATCAGTAACGTGGTAGCTAAGATTTTAGGCACTAACAATAAGATAAGCAATGTCGCGGCAACGGTTCAAGCGCTTGAAAATCTGATTATTCCCGAAAAAAGTCCCAAAAAAAATAATAAGAAGGATTAATTTATGGTTTTAAATCTGCACAATTTAAAAAGCTACGGGAAAAGGAAGGCAAAAAAACGGATCGGGCGAGGTAACGGTTCAGGTCACGGTACTTACAGCACCAGAGGTATGAAAGGTCAAAGAGCGAGAACCGGCGGCAGCAAGGGTTTAAAAATAATCGGTTTGAAAAATTTTTTAAGAAAAGTTCCCAAAACCGGAGGCTTTCACAGTTTAAAAGGCAAGATGACACCGGTTAAACTGCAGGATCTGGAAAAAGTATTTAATGACGGCGACAAGGTGACCACAAAGGCATTGGTGAAAAAAAATCTTGTTAATGACGATAAGGAAAGAATAAAAATTTTAAGTCAGGGAATCCTGACCAAAAAGCTTGACGTTTTTGCTGATGCGTTTTCTAAAACGGCCAAAGATGCTATTATTAAAGCCGGGGGTAAGGCAAATATAATTGCTAAAGATTAAAAACACCAGATGTTAAGCAAGGTTTTACAATTTTGGAAAGTGAAAGATTTAAGGAACAGCGTCATTTATATTCTGGCAATGCTGATTATTTTCAGGGTGGCGGCCAATATTCCCGTACCCGGAGTAAATGCCGCAGCTTTACGCGATTTTTTTAATTCCAATCAGCTTATGGGGGGGTTGATAAATATTTTTTCTGTCGGCGGCATGGAAAATTTTTCAGTCGTGGCTTTGGGTGTGGCTCCATATATCACGGCATCCATTATTTTCCAATTATTGATTATGATTATTCCGCAGCTTGAAGAAATAGCCAAAGAAGGCGAAGCGGGGCAAAGGAAAATAAATCAATGGACAAGATATCTTACTGTTCCGCTGGCTGCTTTGCAGGGTTATGGCATGATCGCGCTTTTGCGGCAGTCGCAGTTTCAGATTTTGGGCGATATCAACGCCTGGAGTTTATTTACCATTATCGTTACCGTTACCGGGGGAACGATATTTTTAGTTTGGATAGGAGAACTGATTTCAGAAAAAAAGATCGGTAACGGCATTTCGATACTGATATTTGTCGGCATAGTGTCAAGGATACCCAGCGTCATCAGGAATACTTTGATTACCTTTGACAAGGATCAGATCATAAACCTTTTGATTTTTGCCGCTATAGCTTTAGTAACTATAATCGGTGTTGTTATAATAAATGAGGGTCAGAGAAATATTCCGGTTTCCTATGCCCGCCGGGTCAGGGGCATGAAAATGTATGGCGGAGTTGAAACCCATCTGCCGCTTCGGGTAAACCAGGCAGGAGTAATACCGATCATTTTTGCTATTTCGATTGTACTGTTTCCGCCGATGATTGCCAGATTCTTTTTGCGCGCCAGAACCGATTTTATTGTCAGCGCGGCCCAGTGGGTGATCGCTTTGTTTGATAACCAGGTATTTTACGGCATTGCCTATTTTTTACTGGTTTTTGGTTTTACCTATTTTTACACCGCAGTCATTTTTCATCCCGATCAAATTGCAGAGAATCTTCAAAAACAGGGTGGCTTTATTCCCGGAATCAGGCCGGGCAAAAACACCGCGGAATATTTGCAGCAGACCAGTTCAAGAATATTATTGGCCGGCGCCTTGTTTTTGGGTTTGATTGCCATTCTGCCGCTCCTGGTAAGAAGCGTTACCGGAACCGTTAATTTGGTTATCGGCGGTACCAGCATTTTAATAGTCGTGTCTGTTGTAATCGAAATCGTCCAGCAAATCCAGTCCCAGCTGACTATGAGAGACTACGAAGGGATTTAGAAAAAAATAAAATAAAGAAATATTTTAAAGGTTTTATTTGCCTTTTTTTATTTTCTTCATTTTTTCCGACCCGGCTTTCACTGTTTCAGTTCGAAAAGCGTCTAGTTTAAAAATCCCCTCAGTGCAAGCGCACTAAGGGGAAATACGATGAGATTTTAGAGCAATCATGCGGGCCATATCATTTCCAGATATTTCCATAGCTCTGCTATTGATGGATTCGAACCATCATTGCATGGGGTTTATCAGACCCTGCTTGCCCTAATGTTCTACCCTCCTAAAGTCTGAGAAATTTCCGGTTTTTGCTGGGTTATCCCAGCTGACGTCTCCTTGCACCCGAAGACATTGATATCTTAATTTAATTAGTCAAAAAAATCAAGGGCAGGGGTAGGTATTAGCAAGACAACAATTAAAATTTATAAACTATTAAAAATGAAGACGCTGATTAAAATCCAGGCGATTGATTACAATTTTTCTTGCTTTTTTTCGTTAATTATTTTATAATAATTTAGCATTTATCAACTGAATTTGATTTGAAATTAATTAAATAAATGGGCTTTTTTTCATCACCGAAAAAATTTTCTTCAAGAAATGACATAAAAGAAGCGTTATATAACGTCCATTCGCTCAGTTTTGAAGAAAGGCAGAAAGTATTTGATGCTTTGGAACAGGAACTGGATGGCGGCGGTGTTACCAGTGAAGAATTTAAAAAGACAATAAAAAGACTCAGATTTGAACATAAAATAAGCGAAATAGACAGAGATAATTTATTAAAATTGTTATAACAAAATTGTAAGTTCAAATGCCAAAGCCCAAATAGCAAACCAAGCGTCAAAATCCAAAGCCTAAACTGGTATTTGGCATTAGGGTTTTGGACTTTGGATTTGATTCTTAAATCTGTTTAAACCATATGCGAATCTTAGTCTTCGGCCCTCAGGGTTCCGGCAAAGGCACCCAGGCCGAGCTTATTTCCAGAAAATATAAATTGCCATATATCGCAACCGGCGATATTTTTCGTTTTCATTTAAAATCCGGAACAGAGCTGGGCAAAAAAGCTTCCCGATACACTGATGCCGGAGAACTTGTGCCCGATGAAATCACAAACGAAATAGTAAAAAGCAGAATAATTCAGCCGGACTGTGTCAATGGTTTTGTCCTGGACGGTTTTCCCCGAAATATTTTCCAGGCGAAATTTTTAAATGAAATGGTTGAAATCGACTGGGCCTTTCTGATAGATCTGGCTGATGAAAAGGCGATTGAAAGGTTGAAGGATCGTCTGGCCTGCAAATGCGGCTTAAGCTACCATCTTTTGAATAATCCTCCGAAAGTCGCGGGAATCTGCGACAAATGCGGTAATAAACTTTTTATCCGCGAAGATGATAAACCGGAAGCCATAAACAGACGGCTTGAAATATATCATCAGGAAACGGAACCGGTGATTAAAATTTATCAGGACAGAGGTGTTCTTTATAAAATAAACGGCGACCAGGAAATAAAAAAAGTTTTTGCCGACATAGAAAAGAACATATCTTTAAAAAAATGATCAGAATTAAGACCAAAAAAGAAATTGAAATATTAAAAGAAGGCGGAAAAATTTTGGCTGAAGTTTTATATGAAGTTATGAATCACGCCGCGCCGGGGATTTTTTCTTCAGAATTAGAGGAGCTGGCCAATAAAAGGATAAAAAGTTTTGGCGCTGAACCGTCATTTAAAAATTACCAGGGCAGCAAAGATGATATACCTTTTCCCAGCAGTTTGTGTTGTTCAATAAATGAGGCTGTTGTTCACGGCCCTTGCTTTCCGGGACAGGAATTAAAAACGGGCGACGTTGTGGGGTTTGATCTTGGCATAAAGTTCAAGGATTTATATACCGATATGGCAAGAACTATCGGGATCGGTAAAATCGAAAAAAGGGCGCGCAAACTTATTGACACCACGAAAATTTGTCTGGAATTGGCCCAAAAACAGGTTAAAGCGGGCAATTCTATTTCTGATATTTCCGCCGCAGTTCAAAATTTTGCCGAAAAAAAAGGATTTGGCATTGTAAAAAATTTGGTCGGGCACGGAGTAGGTTATGCTGTTCACGAAGAACCCAGGATTCCAAACTATGTCGATTTGACTCAGCCGAAAATAGAGCTGAAAGAAGGAATAGTTCTGGCCATCGAGCCGATGCTGACAATGGGAAAGGCCGATTTGACGGTTGGCAAAGACGGCTGGACGCAGATAACCAGGGACAAAAGCTTAACCGCCCATTTTGAAAATACCGTCGTTGTTACGGCAACAGGTTTTGAGGTTATAACAAAAATATAAATTAAATTCCAAAGTGAATTTTAAAATTTTATTAGATATTAGAAATTGGAAATTCCTATTATGCCTATACTCGGAATAGATTACGGAGACAAAAAAGTCGGCCTGGCGATTTCAGACTCAAAAAATAAATTCGCTTTGCCTTTGGAAATTATCGCCAACAGAGGAGACAATAATCTGGCCGGTGAAATAAGTAAAATTTGTTCACGATATGAAATTTCCCGGGTTGTTGTGGGCATACCTTTGACTTTGCGAGGAAAAGAGAAAGACTATCAAAGCGAGCAAACCAAAAAAATCCTAGGTTTTGCAAAAAAATTGTCGGAACGGCTGCCGATGCCCGTTGTCTGCGAAGATGAAAGGTTTACAAGCAAGATGGCTTCACAGCGCAGGGAAAAAATCAAAACCAAAGGGGAAGATCATGATGTGGCGGCGATGCTGATATTGCAAAGCTACTTGGATAGAAATTCTCAAGTTCAAAATTCTAATGCTGAATAAAAATAGATGTCAATTTTGAAATTTACGCCCGGTAGAATTAAATTTCCAGTAAAATCAGATGCTTGAAATTGAAAATTTTTATGCCCACTTATAGAGCCAACGCTATTGTGTTGAAAGAAAACGATTGTTTAAAAGATGATCGTCTTTTTAATATTTATACCAAAGAAAAAGGAAAAATACAGATCAGAATAACCGGCGGTAAAAAAATAAAAAACAAACTGGCTGCCCATGTCCAGCCGTTTTTTGAAATAGATATGCTTATTGCCAAAGGCAGAAGCTGCGACAGAGTTGCCGGCGCCAGGTCAGCGGTAAATTTCAGCGGCATAAGAAATGATTTATGCAAAACAGCCGCAGCCTGCTGCCTTCAAGAGGTAGTCGACAAGTTGTGCAAAATTCAGGTTCCGGACGACAGGATTTATTCCTTATTGTTCAATTATTTAAAGTTAATTGAAGATTCCCGGTTGAAGTCATGGGAGTTGGAGAAGTTAATCAGTTTTTTTTCTTTAAAGATTCTCGGATTTTTAGGTTATCGTCCCTGGTTTGAAATTTGTGTTTACTGCCAAAAAAAAGTTTTTGGTGACAAAGTTTATCTGCTGCCGGCCAAAGGAGGTATCGGCTGCAGCCGCTGCGTTAAAGATAATGATAAACACGTTACGGTAAATAAAAAGACGGCTGAAATCCTTGGCCTGGCTTATTTAGAAAACACAGATAATCTTCTGCGGTTAAAAATAGAAAAAAACCAATCAGAAGAAATCAGTTCAGTAGCTAAAAAATTTTTGGAATACCAGCTGGAAAAACCGCTTCTGTCTTTCGAATTTTTCAGGACTTGTCTTTAAGGCCGAAATATTTTATAATTATTTCATAAATATAAGTTTTTAGCGTATTTTTTTTATGAGCGTAAAAAGAATAATTGTTTCCCAGACTCCGGAAAAAATAGGTGAAAATGTTTTGATTTTCGGCTGGATTCACAAAAGAAGGGACCATGGAAAATTAATTTTTTGCGATTTGCGAGACCGCGGGGGAATCCTGCAGATAGTTTTTGAACCGAAAGACGCCCAGCTTCATGAACTGGCAAACAGTTTAAGATCTGAATTTGTAGTGGCGGTTTGGGGGGAAATCAAGAAGCGTCCGAAAAATTTGATTAATCCCAAAATAATCACGGGAACAGTGGAAATGTCCGTAACCCGTCTGGAAATTGTTTCCCAGTCCAAAACGCCGCCTTTCGAGCTTGACAAAGACACCCTGGGCGTAAACGAAGAAATTCGTTTAAGGCACCGGTACCTTGATTTGCGCACGCAAAGAATGAAAAATAATGTCGTTATGCGGCACAAAATCATCCGGCTGGTGCGGGATTATTTTGACCACCTTGATTTTATTGAAGTGGAAACCCCTTATCTTACCAAGGGCACGCCGGAGGGAGCAAGGGAATTTATTGTGCCGGCGCGTTTATGGCCGGGAAAATTTTATGTTCTGCCCCAGTCGCCGCAGCAATTCAAACAATTGTTGATGGTTGCGGGAATGGAAAAATATTATCAGATAGCCAGGTGTTTCCGCGACGAGGATCAGAGAGGGGACAGACAGCCTGAATTTACTCAAATTGACGTGGAACTAAGTTTTACTGACCAGGAAGAAGTTTTGAATTTGATAGAAAATCTCATGGTGAAAATGGCCAAGACGCTTTACCCGGAGAAAAAAATAACCCGGCTTCCGTTCCCCAGGTTAAAGTATGAAGAAGCTGTGGCAAAATATAAAACCGATAAACCTGATATAAGAAAGGATAGAAATAATCCTGACGAACTGGGTTTTTGCTGGGTAATTGATATGCCGATGTTTAAAAAATCAGAAACCGAAAAGAAAATTGTCGCCACCCATCATCCCTTTACCATGCCGAATGCGGAAGATATGGCAAAATATCCGGACGATCCCCTGAAATGGCGCGCAAACGCTTATGACCTGTCTTTAAACGGTTTTGAAATCTGGGGCGGTTCGATAAGAATACACCTGGCAGATATTCAGCAAAAAGTTTTTAATATTTTAGGCTTAAATCAAAACGAAATTGACCGCAGATTCGGACATATGATGGAAGCCTTCAGCTACGGGGTGCCGCCTCACGGAGGTATTGCCGCCGGCCTCGACAGAATTATCGCTATTTTACAGCGAGAGCCGAATATTCGCGAAGTTATGGCATTCCCGAAGACAGGGGACAATCGCGATTTGATGATGGATGCCCCGAATATTGTCAGCGAAAAGACATTAAAGGAAACTCACATTAAATTATCCGAGGAGGTGAACGTTAAGGCGGGAACGGAAACAAGTTTGGTAGATTAATTTTATGGAATTGACTTTGGCCAGAGTAAAAAAAGACAGACAGATTAATGAATTTATAAAGCAGACCAACCATTATTTAAAGGAGCTCGGTTACACCGACCACGGTTTTCGCCATGTCAATATTGTTGCCGACAGGGCCTTAAGCCTTGCCGCAAAGATTGGCTTGTCAAAAAAGACCGGGGAACTTGCGGCAATCGCCGGCTACTGCCATGATATGGGAAATTTTTTAGGCAGAACCCAGCATCATTACTGGGCGGCTATGCTTTTTTCGCAGATATATATAAAAGAAGCTGATCCTAACGATTTGTCGACTATTATGCAGGCCATTGTCAACCACGATAAAAATGATCTTAAGCTATTAAATGACGTGTCGGCGATTTTAGTGCTGGCTGATAAATCAGACGTGCATCGGTCGCGTGTTCTGGAGGTGGTAAAAAACGGCAATATGGATATCCACGACAGGGTTAATTATTCTGTGACTGACAGCGATCTTTTTGTCGAAAAAAATAAAAAAATAATCCACCTTTTTCTGAAAGTTGACACAAAGGTTACTTCTGTACTGGAATATTTTGAAATTTTTACCGAAAGAATGACATTTTGCCGAACGGCAGCAGAATATTTGGGTTATAGATTCAGTCTGGAAATAAACAATTTCAAATTATCATAGGGCCGTCAACAGTCGGATCGTCTTACGGTCGACAGTTTATGAAACTTTCCAATTTGCAAAAATATATCTTGAAGCAGTCTTATTTTTCCAGGTCGAAAAAAATTAACAGGCATCTGTTTTTAAATTACTATAAAGATAAAAAGAAGATTTCCGAAAAAGATAAAATAAATTCCATCACCAAAAGTTTAGACCGGCTGATTGAAAAAGATTTGATTTTCGGTTTCGGAGAAAAGACTGCGCATAAGTTCTATATACAGGAAATAAAATTAACCCCAAAAGGCAGGTTAACAGCCAGAAATTTGGCCGGAAAACAGCAAAAATTGCCGCTTGATAGACAGGATTGATAAATAGATATTGCCGTTAGAGAATTTAGCCAATATTAAAAATATAATTAATAATTAATAAAAAAGTATGCCCATATCAAAAAATTTAAAAAGCTATCTTGAAAAAAAAGCGGCGCAATACGAACCAATCGTTCACAAGAAGGTTTACACGGCTTATGACGCGGCCCAGACTTTAAAAAAAGATCTAAAGGAAATCGCCAAGTCGCTTCTGATTAAAGCCGATAAAGCTTACATTCTGGTCATTGTCCCTGCGTCAATGAAACTGGATTTGCAGAAGCTAAGGAAAGCCGTCGGCGCCAAAAAAGTGGAAATTCCCAAAGAACAGGTAATGGTAAAAGTTTTCAAGGTTAAACCGGGGGCGATGACGGCATTCGGCGGTTTGCACAAAGTGGAAACAATCGTCGACAGGAGTCTGCTAAAAACAAAGGATGCGATTTTTTCCGCCGGCAGTTTTACTGATTCGGTAAGAATGAAGGTCAAAGATTTTATTCAAACTGAAGAGGCGAAATTGGCGTCATTTGCCAAGGCCGGCGGTTATAAACTCCAGGTGAAACCGAAAAAAAGCAGGGCTAAAAGAAGATCCGGTAAACCGGCAAAAAGGAAAAAGAAATAATTTATGCCCGGGGAAATGTCAGACGCGATAATTTCGCGTCATGCCGACAAAGGCAGCTGGAAAATTGACCGTCAAGATCTGGAAAATGACGACAGGCTAGACGAAAAAGACGTTGATGTTATTATGAACACGCTTAATTTGGATTTTTCAGACCTTAAAGAGACATCATTATCAAAAGACGGCCTGATTCGCAGTATCCGTTTGGGTGATAAAATTTTTAATGATATTGTTGATGTTTTAACACAGGAACAAAAAAAGAAATTCATTCTTTTAGTGGCAGACAGCGGAAAGGACAGGGCAAAATTGACCAAGGCGATTGTTGCCAACCGCATCGCCCAAAAGGAAGATGAATTCAATGCAAAGGCAAAAGATTTGCTGGAAATAAATATCCTGCAGTTAGAACCGCAAAATATGCCTGCCTGGCTGAAGGACTCTCATAATGATCCCTATGAACCGTACGGTGAGCGCGTCAAAAAAGGCGAACTTACGGAAGACGAAGCAATAACGCAATGGCTTAAGGATTTAAACCAACCGGGTCTGGAAATTGTGCCTGAAAAATTGCCTAAAGAATCCGGCGACAGATACAGAAGTACGATAAGGAAATTGATGCGAAGAATAACTTCGGAAAAAGTTCCGCTTTCCTTATTAGCTGTCGGGCACTGCGGTCCGCTCGGTCAGATTGAATACGAGGATAAAAAAGGTGATATCAGCCCCGAAGACATACCGAATTTTTGCGAATTGTACCGATTTGACAAAAAAGGTAATTTTTTAAAAAAAGAAAGTGTTGAAATCTGAAAAAATTAAAAAAAACCCGGAACATGGTTTTTTATTATGTTGCCGGGTGTTGGGCCTAATCGTATATTTTTGACTGACACAATTTACATTGTATTTGATCTCCGACTTTTTTTACCTGATCAGGCCCGATTGTTCCGTCACGGGGACAGAAGTATGTCTTTTTTTCTTCAGGAACTTTACTTTTTTTCATCCGATTCCTCCTCCTTAAAAGTTATTTTATAACAAATGCCATATAAAATCAAATTGCAGCAGTTTGAAGGTCCTTTGGACCTGCTTTTGCAGCTGATTGAAGAACAGAAAATGCAGATTACCCAGATTTCATTGGCGGAAGTTACGGAACAATATATCGGCTATTTGCAGGAAGCCGTCTCGGCCGGCCGGATTGTCACCGAAGAACTGGCTGATTTTTTAGTGGTGGCGGCCAAGCTGCTTTTAATCAAATCCAAAGCCCTGCTGCCGTATTTGCAGTGGGGAAATGATGACGAAAGCCGCGAGCTGGAACGTCAGCTTAAAATTTACAAGGAGTATTTGGAAGCGTCAAAAACAGTTTCTAAAATTATCGGCAGAAAAAAATTTTCCTATTCAAGGGAAAAGCTCCTGACATTTCAAAAAATCGGTTTTAACCCTCCAAAAAGTCTGAATACGGCAAAATTATCAAAGATATTTGCCGACATTTTGTATCAACTAAAGCCGTTAACTTTGGCTCCGGTTGATGTAATAAGGAAGACTGTCAATATTCAGGAAAAAATCGCGCACATCAGGCAGTCGATTTACGAAAAGGCGACCATGAATTTTACGGAATTGTTAAAAGATGCCAGGGATAAAACGGAAATTATCGTTTCTTTTTTGGCGCTGCTGGAGCTGATAAAACAAAGAACCATATTCGTGCACCAGGAAAATCTTTTTGAAGAGATAAAAATCGAAAAAATTGATTAAAATTTATGCCGGACCGCTGGCGAAAAATTGTTTCCCGTGGGAATTATTCCGTCCTTTTAATGTCGCAATTGCTTAATGGCGCTTTAAACACACATCGGGTAACAAAAACTAAATCCAGTTTTACAAAGTATTTAAGGATGGCTAAAGAAACATGCCTGGATAGTAAGGAATTTAACGATTTTGTTACTGAACTCAGAGAAAGATTAAGAAAACGGCCGGGGGATTTTTTAGTTTGGTTAAAGATCTTTGACACAGAGATTAAAAATCTCAATTCTTGGATTTTGAAAATAAAAAAAATTTCTCTTGATAAAGGTGAGCTTATACGCTTATATACCGAATTCGACAAAAGGATGAAAATTTTGTGGCGTTGGGGTTACCTGCCTTTCGTTGTTGACGAAGCGGTTTATAAAGAATTGGAGTTAATACTTGATAAGAAAATGCAGTTAAATAAAGGAGATGTTATTGAAGCGGTATCATTTAGCGGCAAATTTACTTTACATCAACAATATGAAATGGCAACTTTGGCTTTGGCGGATATGGCAAGAAAAAAAGGTTTAAATAGCTGCGGTAAAAGAATAGATAAACATTTAAAAAAGTGGGGATGGATAAATTCCTGGCTTTACCGGCAGATTCCTTTAGAAAGAAGGGAATTTGAAAAGAATTTGTTAAAACTTTCCGGTGAAAAACCTGAAAATTTACTGCGCAAAAAAAAGAACGAAATTTCAAAACAAACGCTGAAGAAAAAAATAATTTTAAAAAAAATAAATAATAAGCGACTGAATATGTTGTCTGATATCATAAGCAGTTATCTGGTTTGGCATAGCATTAAAATTGAACAATTAACCCGAGCAATTTATTCATTTAAACCTGTCTTTGATACCCTGGCAAAGGATTTTAATTTATCTTATGAGCAGTTGATTAATTTGGCGCCGGAAGAAGTAATATCAGAGAAGATAAATTTAAATGAGGTCAATAGCAGGATGGTTGAAAGCGGTATGGTAATTAAATCCGGCAAAGGCAGGGTTATTACAGGTAAGGTACTTTTAAATGCCAAAGAAACTATAAAAGAAAATATTGAAAGCAGCCAAAAAATTTCAGGTGTGGTTGTTTTTAAAGGATTAGTTACTGCCAGGGCGGCAGTTTGTCTCTCTGCCAATGAGCTATCCAAGGTAAAAGGGAAACATGTATTAATAACTCCAATGACAACGACAGACATGACTTCCAGGTTAAAAAATGTGGCTGCAATCGTCACTGACGAGGGCGGTTTAACCTGCCATGCCGCCATAATAGCCCGTGAATTCAATATACCCTGTATTGTCGGGACGAAATATGCAAGCAGAATTTTTAAAAATGG
>QZIX01000013.1 GCA_003599635.1 Candidatus Parcubacteria bacterium | reverse complement strand
AGGTTTAAGGCCTTTGACATTAAGTAATTTGGATTTGATTTGAAATTTGAGCTTTGAAATTTGAAATTTAATTACTACTATGTCTTTTTCCATCGGCATCGTCGGACTTTCCAACGTGGGAAAGTCAACCCTATTCAAGGCACTGACAAAAAAACAGGTTGACGCATCCAACTATCCTTTCTGCACCATCGACCCCAATGTCGGTGTTGTTGCCGTGCCTGACGAGCGTCTGGAAAAGCTGGCAATAATGTCAAAGTCAGAAAAAATCGTGCCCACGACAATTGAATTTGTAGACATTGCCGGCCTTGTTAAGGACGCCCACAAAGGCGAGGGCTTGGGCAATCAGTTCCTTGCCAACATCAGGGAAGTTGACGCCATTTTGGAAGTCGTAAGACAATTTGAAGATAAAAACGTAACTCACGTTGCCGGAAAAGTTGATCCTCAATCGGATAAAGAAACAATCGACCTGGAGCTGATTTTTGCCGATATGCAGACTTTAGAAAAGCGCCTGGCAAAAGTGTCGCGCGACGCCAAAGGCGACAACAAAGAAGCCAGAGAAGCGCTGCCAATTTTGGAAAAATTAAAAACGGGTTTTGAGTCCGGAAAACCGGCACGAGAAATTGTCACTGAAGAAAAAGAAAAACTGCTTATTAAAGATCTTAACCTTCTTACTATAAAACCGATAATTTATGTTTTAAATGTCGACGAAGATAAAATTTTACAGGAAACGGATTTTATTACCATTTCGGCAAAAATAGAATCCGAACTGGCGGAACTTTCGCCTCAAGAGGCCGAAAGCTTTTTGAAGGAATTGTCCCTGGACTCATCAGGATTGGATAAAATCATAAAAAAATCTTATGAAATTTTGGATTTGATAACCTTTATAACCACAGGACCAATGGAAACAAAAGCCTGGACCATAAAAAAAGGCGCCAAAGCCCCGCAGGCAGCCGGTGTCATTCATACGGATTTTGAAAAAGGTTTTATCCGCGCCGAAATAATAAATTGGATGGATCTGCTTGATTGCGGTTCAGAGACAATTGCCAAAGAAAAAGGCTTAATCCGCCTTGAAGGAAAAGAATATGTGATGCAAGACGGCGACGTCGCCCATTTCAGGTTTAGCAAATAATTTTTTTAGAATAAAAATAAAAGGAATCTTTTAAGGATTCCTTTTATAGCTGCAACTATATGTGAAGTTGTTGTAAACGTAAAAACGTCAGAAAGAACAAGCGGCAATCCGGAAGAGAAATCAATCTCCCCGAGTTTTATTTCGAATCACCAGCGATTATTTTATAGGATGAAAAAATCCATGTCAAGTATAACAGCAAAAAATTTCTAAATCTCATTGAAATCAACTGTCCTGGGAACCAATTTTATAGATGGCACGCTGATAATGCTGATAATAAATTTAATTAAAATGTTGGCAATCATAATCTGAAGAACCGTAACCAAAGGCAAATCTCCCCAAAAAGCCGCGAAGCTGAAAATAAAGCTGTCTACAAGAAGCGAAACGAAATTTGAGACTAAAACCGCCAAGGTGTCACTGACTTTTTTATAAATGACGCTGAATATCTCGGTGTCCACAAGTTCCGAAAGAATTTGCGCCGCAATCGATGCGATAACAATTCTAAAAACAGGTAAAAGGATAATTCTATACGCTTCCTGATTTGCCCATGAGGGGTCGGACGGCAATTTGCCTACCAGCCAGAAGAAAAAAACCATCACCAAATTTAACAGGCCGGCGATAACTACAACCTGCCGGGCATTTTTTTTGCCCCAGGTTTTATGGACAAAATCTCGCAAGGTAAAAGTAACCGGGTAAATAATGGTACCGCCGTCGACCGCCAAATTAACTAAAGGCAAAAGCACAATTTTTACTGAAAGCACATTGGCGATTAGCTGAGCTGCAACATACACTGAACAGCTAAGTATCCCGATATTTATTTTATTTTTACTCATATATAACTAACCATTAATAAAATTCAAACCTTTAAGAATACTATAATTGTCATTTCAAGCGATGCTTCTAGTATTTTTTGGAAGTCGAGAAATCTCATATTAAGCAATTAAAGTAGGGTGTTAGATCTCTCCACTCACCATAAATAATCGTGGCACCGGTCGAGATAACAAAGGGGTTGCTTCGCTACTCTCTTAATGACAAGGATAATACCAGCGGACAAAAACGATCGTCATTCTGAGGCGTAGCCGAAGGATCTCTGTCAGATTCTTCGCTTCACTGGAGAATGACACAGGGAATTTTGGAACCGTTGGTTCTGGTACTAGCTAAAAAGGTGTCAAATAAAAACTAGATCCTGAATCAAGCTTGCCCCATACTGAAACGAAAATTTCTAGTATAGGGGTTTTAGTATGACATTCTAAAACTTAGTTATTCAGTTTAAAAACTAAAATTTGCCGCCAGACTTTCTGGTCCTGGCGGCTGTAAATCAAATCTTGTTCGCTTATCAGCCGGAAGCCTGACTGTCTCAATTGCGGCAAAATATCTAATTCAAAAATTTTTCCCGTTGCTTTTATTTGAGGGAATACGATGACCACTTTGGCTTTTGGCTTCAAAATTTTTTTAAATTCTAAAAAAGCATCCATATACAACTTCTCCAGTTCTCGCACTATTACCTTAATCCGATGTTCCGGCTCGTTCCCCTTTAAAGCCGGGCCCAAATAAGGCTCAGTAATTATGGCATCAACAGACTGATTACTTATTTTTGATGATAAATGACAAGCGTCAACTTGGTATAAATTGTACATTGTACTTTGTACTTTGTACTTTGAATTCAGCCATTCCAAATTTAACTTTGTTCCTGCTATCGCCTTATCGCTTATATCGCTGCCGATAATTTTTTTATACCCCAGCAAGATGGCTTCCTGCAAAATTGTTCCGGAACCGCAAAAGGGATCCAGGATAACATCATCTTCTTTTGCCTGCGCCAGATTTATCATAATTTTGGCAAGTTTGGGCGGCAGAGTCCCGGAAAGCAAATCTCTTTGCGGCCGGCCGAAATCTCTTTTTGAATATTTTTCAAATTCCTGGACTTCCAGTGTTTTGGCGACATAAATGTTTTCTTCATCCTTGGCAATTAAAATTTCCGCACCCTGCTTAAGCAGCCTGTTTTTTTCCACGATAACTGACGACAGCTGCTTTTCTTTAGACGTTACCCAGCGGCTTAAAAATCCCATATCCTTTAATTTCTTTTTTATCCCAATCGCCAGCTTGTCAATCTTTGTATCAATTTTTCCATATAAACTAAAACCAAAAAATAATTTTTTTCCCTTTACTCCTTTGCCCTTAAGAATTTGGCCCATAATTTCATTTTCATTGATTGAACGGGAAAATACTTGGCCTATTTTTATACTGCCGCCCAATCGGTTCAATACTTCCATAGCCGCGATTTTCTTGTCTGTTTCCAGAATTAAAAAACCCTCGCCGTTTGTAAAATCGCCCGAAAGTACCGCCTTAATTTCCGCTGCCGATAATTTTTGGTTCCTGCCTAATACAAAAAAATACGTAAACATGCACTAATTGTACATTGTAACTTGCGCCTTGTAAATTGACTCTTGACTTTCTAAGCGGTGTTTGCTAGAATATTTACACTACATTTTGACACCTTTCCACGGCTTAATTTTAAGCCATTTACCCCGCTTTGGCGGGGAGGGTGACGCTAAGTATGATTTAATTTCACGGCGTTGCCGTGAATTTTATTTTTAAAAATAACGAATTAAAAAATTATGAATCATTATGAACTGCTTTTCCTGCTGCCGGGAAACCTTTTGGACGAAGAACAGGAAAAAATCAGGCAAATGGTAAAAAATTTAGTTATCCAAAACGGAGGCAAAATAACTTTTGAGGATAATTTGGGCAAAAAAAAGCTTTCTTATCCGGTAAAAAAGAACGCCCAGGGAGTTTATCTGCTTTTCGAACTGGATATTGAAAGCGATAAAATTAAAAAATTAAGCAATGAAATCAAGCTTACTCCGAAAGTTTTGCGCCATATTATAGTTAAAAAATCCCTGACTTTGAAAAAACAGGTTAACCGCGCCCTGGAACGGCTGGAATCACCGATAACGGGAGTCAAAGATGATAAGAAAAAAGAAGATAAAAAAGTCAAAATCGAAGACCTGGACAAAAAATTAGATGAAATTCTTCAGGGGGATATTATATAAACGGCTAACAAATTAATCTAAAAATATGGACTTAAATAAAGCAATGATAATCGGCCGCTTAACCAGGGATCCTGAAACAAGGACTACCCCTTCCGGGCAGTCAGTCGCCTCCTTTGGCATGGCCACCAACCGCGTCTGGACCGATTCTTCCGGCCAAAAGCAGGAAAAAGTTGAATACCATAATATTGTGGCCTGGGGGAAGTTGGCTGAAATCTGCAGCCAGTATTTAAAAAAAGGAAGAAAGGTTTACGTGGAAGGCCGCTTGCAGACAAGGGACTGGGAAGCACAGGACGGAACAAAAAGAAACCGCACGGAAATAGTCGCTGAAAATATGATAATGCTCGAATCCAAGGGAAACACGGTTCTGCCGGCGAAATCTCAAAGCCAGGATCTGCCCACGGTTGAAATCGAAGAGGAAAGCAGTGAAATAAAAGTTGAAGATATTCCTTTTTAAAAGATTAAAAAAACCGATAAATATGCTTAAAACAACAAAACCCAGCGGTATAATGGAAAAAGAAAAAAGCTGTTACTTCTGCGTCAACGATATTGCGGATATCGATTACAAAGACGTCAATGTATTGCGCCGGTTCATTTCGTCATACGGCAAAATCGTCCCCAGAAAACGAAGCGGTGTTTGCGCCAAGCATCAAAGGAAAATGGCGCTGGCCATAAAACGCGCAAGGATTATGGCGCTTTTACCGTTTACAACAAGATAAAAATTATGCTTTCCACGTTAAACGACATAAAAGTTGGTTTAAACATTATCCATGACAGCGAACCGTATACTGTTTTAGTTGCTCATTTTGTCAGAATGCAGCAAAGAAAACCGGTTATGCAGACCAAACTGAGAAATCTGATTACCGGAAAAGTTCTGGAAATTACCTTCAAGCCGGGTGACAGGGTTGAAGAAGCGGATCTGTCGCGCACCAAGGCTAATTTCTTGTACGCTGATGACACGCAAGGGTACTTTATGGACAATGAAAACTATGAGCAGTTTTCCCTGGACAAAAACCTTTTGGGCAGCAAACTCAATTATCTTAAGGAAGGCACCGAGGTTAACATTTTAAATTTTAATGACAAACCGGTTAACCTGGATTTGCCGGTAAAGATGAATTTTAAAGTAATTTCAGCGCCGCCGGGCGTGAAGGGCAATTCCGCCGCCGGCAGAGTCACCAAGGAAGTTCAAATCGAAACCGGACACAGCGTTCAGGCGCCGTTATTCATAAATGAAGGCGACGTCATCAAAATAAATACTGATACGGGCGAATATGTCGAAAGAGTAAATGAATAGGCAATTAACCGCTCAATTAAGTCAGGGGATTTTACGATTAATACAGTCTTAACATTAAACAGCTATTTTAAAAAATATTGACAAATATTTATAATCTGCTAGTATAAACACAATATGATAAAAATCAGCCAGAATTGTTGCGTCTGTTGTACCTCTATTTTGCGGGGCTGGTTTGTTTTGTCATAAAAAATCTCTACACAAGACGTGGAAACTGCCGGCCCCCAAGCCGGTTTTTTAAATTTGATCTTTATTAATTTTAAAGAAAGGCGGTGGAGCCCGGTGTCAGAAAAAACTTGCCCAAACCCCCGATGCCAAAATTATGGAAAAACATGTCAATGCAAAAAAGAGTGTAACTGCGAAAAAAAGAAAGAAAAAAAAGACGGAAAAAAATGACATGGCAGGGAAAACGTTAAAAACGTTTTCCCTATTTTTATTTGACCGGCGCCTTATTTGACAACGCCGCCACAACTGCTACAATACATTTAATATGAATTTTATCTGCTCAACAACTACTACCTGTCGGCTCTTGTTAGAGTTGGTTTGCTGTTGATTCAAAGCACTAAAAAAGTTTAAACCGGCTCTAACCAGCCGGTTTTTTAAATGACTGATTTTTTAGGAGGTGAAAAATCATGGAAAAAACGAAATCCGATGAGGAGGAAACGACTTAAATTAACAACAGAAGGCGACATAATAATGTCGCCTTCAGCTATTTTAACCGTATTAAATTTTAAGAATTTTCCGCGATTTCCGCCTTGACTTTCTGCCAGACTTTTTCCTTTATTTCCTTGATTATTTTGGGATTTTCCTTTAGGAATTTTTTAGCCGCTTCTCTGCCGACTCCCAGCTTGATTTCGCCAAAGCTGTATGAATTGCCGGATTTTTTGACTATTTCATTTTCAGTTCCGACATCCAAAGCGTCACCGGCCAAAGAAATTCCTTCATTATACATAATGTCAAATTCGGTATAACGAAAAGGCGGAGCGACTTTGTTTTTGACGATTTTAACTTTTACCCTGTTGCCGATTATATTCTCACCCTGCTTTATTTGAGCCGATCGCCTGACTTCTATTCTGACCGATGAATAAAATTTCAGGGCAGTGCCGCCGGTTGTCGTTTCCGGGTTGCCGAAAAACACGCCGATTTTCTGCCGCGTTTGATTGATAAATATTACCACAGTTTTCGACTTGGAAATCAATCCCGTCAGTTTCCTTAAGGCCTGGCTCATCAGCCGCGCCTGCAGCCCCATATGCTGGTCTCCCATTTCCCCTTCAATTTCCGCCCGGGGCGTCAATGCCGCGACCGAGTCAATAACCACCACGTCAACAGCGTTGGAACGAACCAGGGTTTCCACAATTTCCAGCGCCTGTTCCCCTGTATCCGGCTGTGAAATCAGCAGGTCTTTGACGTTCACACCGATTCTTTTGGCATAATCAGGATCCAAAGCATGCTCGGCGTCAACGAAAGCCGCTATTCCTCCTATTTTCTGAACCTCGGCGACCACATGCTGCGCCAAAGTTGTTTTACCTGATGCTTCCGGACCGAAAATTTCTATCACCCTTCCGCGCGGCACGCCGCCCACGCCCAAAGCAAGGTCAAGCGACAGGCAGCCCGTGGGGATTGCCTCAACCGACATTCTTTTGGCTTCCCCCAGCTTCATTATTGAACCGTCGCCGAATCTTTCCTTTATCTGATTTATCGCTTCCTGCGCCGCCCTTTCCTTTTCCAAATTTTTTGCGCCGTCTTCAATTGTTTCCGTTCTTTTGGACATAAATTTTTCTTCAATTTTTAGACGTCCCCCCGCTTTGCCTTTATAGTTTATTATTTAAAATCGACCGCGTCAAGGGATTATTGCGCCTGGACAATTCTTTCAACCCGCGACTGGCGGCTGTATCTTTTCTGCGCGGTAATTTCTATTATATTAATTCCCTTTTTTAATGTTATCTGGGCGGAAAAATAACCCAGATTGTCAAGAATAACCTGCCGGTCGTTTATGTTTACCAAAGTTCCCGGGTCGGTTTTGCCGTTAACCTCAAGCTGAAACCCTGAAACCACGATGTCTTGTCCCGGCTGAGTGACTACAAGCTGCGGAGGTGAAAAAATTGCCCTGACCTTTACCGCCAGATAACCCAAGCTCGCAATGAGTATGAGGATAATAATCGCGCCTCGGATAATTTTAGGGGCCATTAAAAAATGCCGGTAAGATGTTTTTTCCATCGGCAGTTTTTTTTCCGTTTCCCGGCGGCCTATTTTCTGGAACGCCAGAAATTCAATTTCAAAAAGTTCGCAACATTTTTTAAAATCCACACCCAAAAAAAAGCAATAGGATTTCAAATAATTTTTGGAATAAATTTTACTGGGTAAATCTTCATATTTCCCCTGCTCCAGGGCTTCAATATATTTTTTTGAAATTTTAAGTTCCTGCGCCGCCTGTTTTGGGTCAGTATTTTTCAGCTGCCTGGCATTTTTTAAAATCTGGCCCAAAGAATTTACGTTGGAAATTTTTTTGCGTGTAAATATCATAAATATCAATTGTTATTCTTCCTCCGTGTCCCTTGAGCTGCCGCTGTAAAGTATTTCACGCGGTTTGGCGCCGTCGCCGGGCCCGATAAATCCCTGCTCCTCAAGCAAATCCAATATCCGGGCCGCCCGGGCATAACCGACGCGCAGACGCCTCTGCAGAAGCGATGCCGAAGCCTTGCCCGCCTGAACAATAATTTCCTTCGCCTCATTTAACAGTTCATCCCCGTCATCGCCATAATCGCCGGAAAATCCGCTTATGCTCCGTTGCTTTTCCACTATTTCATCAAGATATTCCGGTTCGGCTTTTTCTTTCAAAAAATCGACTATCTTTTTTATTTCCGCGTCAGATACGAAAGCGCCCTGTAAGCGCTTCGGCTTGCCGAGCTCCGAGGTAATAAAAAGCATATCCCCGCGTCCCAGCAGCTTTTCCGCGCCTGACATATCCAAAATTGTCCGCGAATCAACCAGGGAAGCCACTGAAAAAGCGACGCGCGAAGTGATATTGGCTTTTATCAGTCCGGTAATTACATCAACTGACGGCCGTTGGGTGGCGACTATCAGGTGAATGCCGACCGCCCTTGACATCTGTGCCAGCCGGATTATGGCCGCTTCGACTTCCGGACCCCTGGCGGCCATCAGATCAGCTAGTTCATCAATAATGATTATTATGTAAGGCAGATCGTCATTACCCTGACTTATGTAAGTTTCAAGATCGCGGGCGTGAACCTGGGATAAAATATCAAAACGCCGTTCCATTTCCGTTATCGCCCATTTTAAGGCATTTACGGTTTTTTCAACTTCGGTAATAACCGGCGTCAGCAGGTGCGGGATACCGTTATAAATCGGCAATTCAACTCTTTTCGGGTCGACCATGATGAATTTTAGCTGTCCGGGATTATTTTGATAAAGCAAACTGACAATAATCGATTTTATACAAACGCTTTTGCCTGACCCCGTGCTGCCGGCAATCAGCAAATGCGGCATCCTGGCAACATCGGCTAAAAAGGAATTGCCTTTGACATCCTTGCCAATCCCCAGATAAAGATGGGATTTCCTGTTCTTAAAGTGGTTGCTTTGCAAAATCTCCTTAAGGAAAACCGTGGCTTTGGTCTGATTCGGCACTTCAATTCCCACCAGTGAACGGCCGGGAATCGGCGCTTCAATTCTTATCGGGTGGACTGCCAAAGACAGCGCCAGGTCATTATGCAAAGTTGTTATTTTTGACAATTTAATGCCTTCTGCCGGTTTTAAAGTATACTGCGTGACCGTCGGCCCGACATTGACTTCCCCCATCTCCACAGGGATACTGAAATTCTGCAGAGTTTTCTGAATTATAAGCTGATTGGCCTTAATATCCCCGGAAGTTGGCTTGCCGATTGCAGAGTTTAAAAATTCCAGCGGCAGGTTTATTTTGGTGGAATGAAATTTATTTACCGCCGCACTAAACTGATTATTTTCCTGAGTCTTTTCATCTGCATCGTCTTTTTTTTCGTCATCTGGCTTTTTAATTTCCTTTGTAATAAATTCGGGCGCCTTTAAAACTTCCGTGTCGGTTTTTAACGGGGCGGGATTTTCATTATTTTCTTCAAAATACCTTTCCTTTATTTTCTGGGCCCGCCTGACCCTGATCCTTAAAATATATTCGGAAAATCTTTCCTGCCAGCTCCTGGCAACGGTAATCGGCCGCGACAAATCATGCAGGGTGGCGTTAAAAATTATTAATATTGAAATAATGTCTAAGGCCAACAAAATCAACAGCCCCGCCCAAAAACCGGTTAATTTGATTATTGGATAGGCAAACGCCAGCCCGACGTAACCTCCGCCAATGCCGAGCCGGGCGGATTCTATCATATCATAAGAATGGCCGACTAATTCCACCGTTCCGTTAAAACTTAAAACCAAAAGCAGCAATCCTAAAATGCTGCCAGCCGTGCTTTGACCGTCTTTTTGCATCAGAAAAAATCCCAAAACGGCAAAAATTACCGGAATATACCATCTGACAGAGCCGAAAGCCAGAGACAGGTATTTGTCCAAAAATATACCGAGTGACCCCGCCAATTCAAAATAACTCAGAAAGGAAATTCCCGCCAAAGCAAAAAAAGCTACAGCTGCGATAGCTTTTTTAGTTTCGCTTGAAATTCCCATTCCTATTATGTAATCGTCGTTTCTTTTATACCGCCGGTTTTTCTTGAATATCCCCATAACTATTATATTCTAACATAATAAGGGCTGCCATTTCAATCAATATCAACTTACCGTAGCGGATAACTTACCATTGCTTTTATTAAATATTACACTTATAATAAACAATAAATAATTCTAATCAATATGGAAACAAAGAAAGGTATACAATACGGTATAGGAGCAGAAAATTACGACAAAATTTTACAAACCATTGGCGATGATAAGACGGCTGAACATTTCCTCGACACCCTGGGAAAAACGGTTGAAAAAATAACTGATCCTGGCGAACTGGAAACCTTAAAGGGTAAATTACAAAATTCGCCGTTAAAGGATTTTCAAGAAAAGCTGGATAAAGCTTTACAAATTTTAAACGAAGCTCTGAAAAAGAAAAATTAAGTATCAAAAAACGCTTCCGTAAAAAAGCGTTTTTTGTAATGAAAAAATCTATTCTTTTTTAAAACCCGTGCCTGCCGGAATCAGCCGGCCGATAATAACATTTTCCTTCAAGCCTTCCAGTTTGTCGATCCGGCCTGCCACCGCTGCGTTAATTAACACGCGGGCCGTTTCCTGGAACGATGCGGCCGACAAAAAGCTTGACGTTGAAAGAGAAACTTTGGTAATACCCAATAACAACTCTTCTCCCGTAGCTTCCTTATTTCCGGTTTTTTTGGCTTTGTCATTGGCTTCCAGGAGTTCGGATTTTTCCACTCTTTCTCCCGGCAAAAGATCAGTGCTACCCGCGCTTTTTACTAAATACCGGGAAAACATCTGTCTGGTTATAAGTTCAATGTGCTTGTCGTTTAATTTTTGTCCCTGCGAAGAATAAATCCTCTGAATTTCCTTTAAAATATATTTCTGAGTTGCTTCTTTGCCGCTTAATTTGAAAAGCTGCTGCAGATCCAGACTGCCGTCCGTAAGAATCGTGCCTTTAACCACCAAATCGCCGGCACTGACCAAAACATTAAATTCAGGCGGTATTAAATACTCTTTTTTCTTTTCCAGCTCGACATAAATTACCAGCTCCTTTTCTTCCAGTTTAACTTTGCCGTCTCTTTTCGCCACAACTTTTTCGCCTTCCGGGGCGGTAAATAAAACGCTTGCCTTTTTAACTTTATCTCCGTCTTTAACTTCAAGTTTCGCTTTGTCAGCGAACAAATAGTGGTCTTTTTCAATATCTTTATAGGCAATCTTTATAATTTTGTTTTTACCGGCAGATTTTGGCAACTCAATTTCGACTTTACCGTCAACTTCGGCTAAAGTGGCTTTATTTTTGGGAGTACGGCATTCAAAAATTTCCTCCACTCTCGGTAAACCTTGAGTTATATCAAGACCGGCTACACCTCCCGTATGGAAAGTTCTCATTGTCAGTTGTGTTCCCGGTTCACCGATGCTTTGCGCGGCGATAATTCCCACGGCAACACCCAGCTCAACAGGTTTATTATACGCCAAATCATAACCATAGCATTTTTTACAGATACCCTTGTAAGTTTTGCAGGTAATAACCGAACGCACTTTCAGTTCAGCTAAGTCCATGGCTTTTATCTTTTCCGCCGTTTCCCTGTTTATAACCTCGCCTTTCTTGATAATTACTTTATTGCCTTTTTTTACGTCTTCCATAACATACCTTCCCAATACCCTGTCAGCTAACGGCTTGCCGATTTCATCGCTTTCCTTTTTGGTAATAATATTGCCTTCGCTATCCTTGCAATCCTCTTCGGAAATGACCAAATCCTGGGCAACGTCAACAAGGCGTCGCGTTAAATAACCGGCATTTGCTGTCCTTAAGGCGGTATCTGACAAACCTTTCCTGGCACCGTGGGTGGAAATGAAATATTCCAAAACATCAAAACCTTCCTTAAAGTTGCCTTTGACCGGCAGTTCAATGATTTCTCCGGCCGGATTGGTTACCAGCCCCTTCATACCCATAATCTGGATCAGCTGCCCCCATGAACCGCGGGCGCCGGATTCAACCATTGTATAAATAGGGCCCTCGGCTTTAAGCGAATTTTTTGAAATTTCGACAATTTTGTCTTTGGCCGACATCCAGATTTCAATTATTTTACTGTGACGTTCGCTGTCAGTTAACAGACCATTCTCATATTGTTCCGAAATATCGGAAACTTCTTTGTCTGCCTGCGCAATAATGTTTTTCTTTTCTTCCAAATCGGGGATATCGTCCATGCCCCAGGAAAAACCCGATAAAGTCAGATATTTCAGCCCTAAGCCCTTGATATTATCCAGCAGTATGGCGGTTTTTTCCTGCCCGAATCTTTCTAAAAGCAGACCGACTATCGATCTTAGTGTTTTGCCGTCAATTAGTTTATTATAATAAGGAAATTCAGGCGGAAGAATTTCGTTAAAAATCAGTCGGCCGGCCGTTGTTTTGACAAAAACTGCTTCCTTATCTTCTTTTGGTTCTATAGTTTTGTTTATTTCTTTTTTGTTGATTAAAATTTCCCGTTGCAGTTTCAATTGTTTAAGCTGGACGGCAAACAAAGCTTCGCTTTTAGACACGGCTTTGGGTCTGGCTTTTGAAATATCCGGCTGGGTCATATAATAAATCCCCCAGACCATATCCTTTGTCGGTACGGTAATCGGATCCCCGGTTGCCGGTTTGAGCAGATTCCGGGAAGAAATCATTATATTTGCCGCCTCCCATTTCGCCTGTTCGGTTAAAGGCACGTGCACAGCCATCTGATCGCCGTCAAAGTCAGCATTAAAGGCGTCGCAAACCAAAGGATGAATCTGAATGGCTTTGCCTTCGATTAATACCGGCTTGAAAGCCTGAATACCCAGGCGATGAAGCGTCGGTGCGCGATTTAACATGACATGCGATCCTTTGACGACTTCTTCTAAAATATCCCAAACTTCTTCTTTTCCAGCTTCAATCATCCGGCTGGCTGATCTTACATTATGGACATGCTCTAATTTGATCAGCTGGCTGATGATAAACGGCTTGAATAATTCCAATGCCATTTTTTTCGGAATACCGCATTGATCAATTCTTAATTTCGGCCCGATGACTATCACCGAACGGCCGGAATAGTCGATTCTTTTTCCTAAAAGATTCTGCCGAAATCTTCCCTGCTTGCCCTTTAAAATGTCGGCCAGCGACTTTAGCATTCTTTTCTGTCCGGTAGAGGCAACTACTGTTTTGCCATGGCGGGCGGAATTGTCTATTAAGGCATCAACCGCTTCCTGAAGCATTCGTTTTTCATTCCGGCAGATAACTTCCGGAGCGTTTAATTCTTTAAGCTGTTTTAAACGGTTGTTTCTGTTAATTATTCTTCGGTATAAATCATTAAGATCTGACGTGGCAAACCTTCCTCCGTCAAGGGGAACCATGGGTCTTAAATCCGGCGGGATGACTGGCACTATGGTCAATATCATCCACTCCGGTCTTAATTTGTTTTTTTTCAAATTATTCACCAGCCGCAGTCTTTTTTGGGTCTTCTCTCTGACAGGCCCCCGGCTGTTTTTCAAAACTTCTTTAAGTTCAGAATTAAGTTTTTCCAGATCAATTTCTTCCAGAAGCTGCCTGATGGCTTCGGCGCCGATGCCGGCATCAAAAAGATGGCCGTATTTGATTGATAAATCCTGATAGATATGCTCGGAAATTATTTTCAACGGCTTCAGATCTTTAAGTTCGGTTTCCGCTATCTGAAGGACTTTTTCCAGTTCCTTGATTTTTTCTTTTTTCCTTTCTTCAAGTTTTTTACTTTCCTGTTCAATCAAACTGTCCTGCAGAGATATGTTTTTTGCTTTGGTGTCGGAAAGAATTTTTTTCTTGGCTGCGACCGCCTGCTGCTGAAAGTCGGATTCAATCCTTTTCTTTTTCGATTTGAATTCCTGCTTTATCTGTTCCAAAGTGTCCTTTTTCAAATCTTCATTGACATTAGTAATGATGAAATTGGCAAAATAAATCACTTTTTCCAAAGCCTGCGGCGACAGGTCAAGCATCAGGCCGATTTTTGAAGGCACACCCCGCAAAAACCAGATATGAGAACAGGGGACGGCGAGATTAATATGTCCCATCCTTTCTCTCCGGACAATTGAGCGGGTGACTTCTACTCCGCATTTGTCGCAGATAATGCCTTTGTAACGTATTTTTTTGTATTTACCGCAGTAACATTCCCAGTCTTTTGATGGCCCGAAAATTCTTTCGCAAAAAAGCCCGTCTTTTTCAGGTTTCTGCGTGCGGTAATTGACGGTTTCCGGTTTTAACACTTCGCCAAAAGACCATTCCTTAATATTAACAGGTGATGCCAAAGTCAGCCGTAAAGCGTTAAATTCAATTATTTTTGTTGGCTCTTGCATATTTGAAAATTTTTGAAAAATTGATTATTTATTTTTTTCTTTTACCGGCTTCTTTTTATCTGTGTTCTTCACTTCTTCCAAAATCTTGCTTCCCTCGTCGCATTTAATTAAATCGACATTAAGACACAGCCCATTCAGTTCTCTTAACAATACGTTAAAAGATTCCGGAACATTAAGCTTTTTAATCGGTTCCCCCTTAATTATTGATTCATAAGCTTTGGACCTGCCCGGTACATCATCGGATTTGATTGTCAGGATTTCCTGCAAGCTGTGCGCGGCGCCATAAGCTTCCAGAGCCCAGACTTCCATTTCGCCAAACCGCTGTCCGCCGAACTGGGCCTTGCCCCCCAGCGGCTGCTGGGTAATCAACGAATAAGGACCGATTGACCTTTGGTGTATCTTATCTTCAACCATGTGATTTAACTTCATCATATAAATCATGCCGACAGTCGATCTTTCAGAAAATGGTTCGCCGCTGCGGCCGTCAAACAAAGTCAATTTTCCGTCTTCGGGATATCCGGCCTTTATCAGCTCTTCCCTGATGACTGTTTCCGGTACACCGTCAAGCACAGGGCTGGCGACTTTATAGCCCAATTTGTAAGCGGCAAGCCCCAGATGCGTTTCCAATATCTGGCCCAGGTTCATCCGGGAAACTACCCCCAGCGGGCTCAGTACGATATCAATCGGAGTCCCGTCTTCCAAAAACGGCATATCTTCTATCGGCAGGACTACGGAAATTACTCCTTTGTTGCCATGGCGGCCGGCCATTTTATCGCCCACCTGCACTTTTCTTAAATTGGCAATTGACACCTGAATCATTTTAATGACTCCTGAAGCTAATTTATCGCCTGCTTCACGTGAAAATATTTTTATATCCACGACTTTACCCTGTTCCCCATGTTCAAGATAAAGCGAACTGTCGCGGACATCCCTTGCCTTTTCGCCAAAAATCGCCCGTAAAAGTTTTTCTTCCGCCGAAAGTTCGGTTTCTCCTTTCGGCGCAATTTTACCGACCAAAATATCTCCCGAAGTTACTGACGCGCCGATTCGAACGATTCCTTCGGCATCAAGGTCTTTTAATTTTTCCTCGCTGATATTAGGTATGTCCGAAGTAATTACTTCAGGGCCAAGCTTTGTATCCCGGACTTCAATCTGAAAATCCTCTATATAAATGGAGGTGTAATAGTCTTCACGAACGATCCTTTCGGAAATAATGATGGCATCTTCATAGTTATAGCCCTCCCAGGCCATGAATGCGCATAAAATATTCTGACCCAACGCCAGTTCGCCCTGCTCAGTTGCCGATCCGTCTGCCATAACATCGCCCGCTTCTACCTTATCGTTGACGTTCACTATCGGCCTTTGATTAATAGCCGTCGAGGCATTGGACCGCAAAAATTTATTCAATTTATATTGCTTGATTTTTTTGTCTTTTCCCAGAATTTCAATTCTATCGGCCGAAACATATTTTACCGTGCCTTCGACTTCGGAAATTATCAAATGTCCCGAATCAGCCGCTGCCTTGTCTTCAATTCCTGTTCCCACTAAAGGAGCATGGGGCATTATACAAGGCACGGCCTGGCGCTGCATATTGGAACCCATTAAAGCCCTGACCGCATCATCGTGTTCCAAAAAAGGAATCAAAGCCGTGGTTATGCTGATAATCTGATGAGGGGCAACATCCATATAATCGATTTTATAAGTATAATCGATGTCCGGTTCGCCGTACCGCCTGACTTCCGCTTTTTCTTTTACAAAGTATCCGTTTTCATCGACAGGTGTGGTGGCGGCCGTGCTGATTACTCTTTCACCCTGAAAAGCGGTAAGATACAAGACTTCATCTGAAAGGTGAGCCCTGACCGGAATGGTTTTTAATTCAGCAATTTTTTCCAGTTCATCGGCAGTTTTTTTGTCGATATTCCCGCCCGCTTTCACAATGATTTTTTTTGTCTTCGGGTCTAAAATATCTTCTCTGGCAATTTCTCCGGCGGTTTTTGACGCTTTGTTTTGCGGATCATGGATAACTTTTCGAAAAGGCGTTTCAATAAATCCGTATTCATTAATTTTGGCATAACTTGCCAAATGACCGACCAGTCCGATGTTCGGGCCTTCAGGCGTGGCAATGGGACAAATTCTGCCATAGTGAGTCTGATGGACGTCACGCACATCAAAGCCCGCTCTTTCGCGCGACAATCCTCCGGGCCCCATGGCTGAAAGCCGTCTCTTATGTTCAAGTTCGGCCAAGGGATTAGTCTGATCCATAAACTGCGAAAGCTGGGAAGACATAAAAAATTCCTTGACTGCCCCGATTACCGGACGGGCATTAATCAGTTTGTTGGGCGTAAGTTCATTTATGTCAAGCGTGCTCATCCGGTCACGGACAATTCTTTCCATCCTGGCCAGCCCGATTCTGAATTTATTTTGCACCAGTTCGCCGATTGCCCGGACCCTGCGGTTACCCAGATGATCAATGTCATCTGCTTCTTTTTGCGAAATGTTTAAAGTAATGATTTCCTTCACTATTGAAACCAGATCCTCTATTCTTAAAACCCTGTTTTCTTTGGTATTGGGAATTTTTAAATTAAAGCGTTCATTCAATTTGTACCTGCCGACCCGGCCGAAATCATAACGGTCAAAATTGAAAAACATTGAAAAAATTAATGACTTGGCATTATCAACTGTTGCCAGATCCCCGGGCCTGATTCTTTTATAAACTTCAATTAAACCTTCCCCCTCATTGTGCGCCAGGTCCTTTGCCAAAGTCGATTTTATATAGCTGATGCTCGGATGGATATCAACGTCGGAAAAAAGCTTCTGCAAATCTTCGTCGCTGCCGTATCCGAAAGCCCGGAGCAAGGATGTCGCCGCCACTTTTCTTTTCCGGTCTATTTTTACCCAGATGACATTATTCTGATCGGTTTCAAATTCAAGCCAAGATCCGCGGTTGGGAATGACTTTGGCCCCGTAATATTTTTTTTCCGCCATCACTTCTGATGTAAAAAATACGCCGGCTGATCTGATTAACTGTGATACAACCACTCTTTCAATGCCGTTAATTATAAAAGTACCCCGGTCGGTCATTAAAGGAAAATCGCCAAGGAAGACTTCCTGTTCAATATCTTTATTGCTCCTTTTATTTTTCAGGCGGACATTTACCCGCAGCGGCGCTTCAAAAGTCAGATTTTTGGCCCGGCTGGTAGCTTCGTCAAACTTCGGCTCGTCAAGAGTGTATTTTTCAAAATACAATTCCAAATCACGGCCGATAAAATCTTTTATCGGCGATACTTCTTCAAACAATTCTTTCAAACCCTGATCCAAAAACCATTTATATGAAGTTTTTTGCGCCTCAATCAGGTCGGGAAGCGGCACCGCCTCATGGAGTTTCGTAAAACGTTTTCTTTTAGCCATAATCAATTTGAAAATTAGACTAAAACACGCTCCTCCCTAAGCTAATTTAGGGACGAGGTATTATTATTTATTTGTTTTTTTCGTAAAAAAATAAGCCCACTACTTTTTTGTTTTTAAATTAATGCACGTTGGTTCGATAGCGGGAATTTTTCTTTTATAATATGAGTTATTTTTCGTTTTGAATAACTTTAAGATAATATCAAAAAATAAAAAACTTGTCAAATATTTCATTGCCTAAAGCGGAAAAAAAGCTAAAAACTGAAGTTTAGCTTAATTTAAATCAAAAAAATCCCTTAAAATTTCAAAAAAGCAAAAAATTCACAGTTTTTCAACAATTTATCCCTTAACTATTCCTTTAAACCCCTGATGTCATCCGGCAGCTTTTCCTTGAATTCTTTGGCAATTGTCCTTTCCAGTGTGATTTTGGGACTTTTTTTTGCCGGCCGAATTTCGGCAACTAAGTCTGCTTCCATAACCGTGCTTAAGGCGATACCCACTGCCACCCCCAGAAAAACAAATACCTTAAAATCCTGTCCCAGAAGAAAGGCAACGGAAATACCCCCGCCCGCCCCGATAAATGAGCAGATGGCAATTCTTTCCCAATAAAAGTCTTTTGTCATAAATTACTAATTACGAATTTATCACCCGCTTCGGCCTAGTTAATTTAGGAACAGCGAGGCGCAAATATACGAATTTAGGGCAAAAATTGAAAATAACATCAACAAAATTTTCAAAATTCTGACTTTCTTAAGAATGTCAGAATGTTATCTTTTTCCATTCTTGCAATACTTTATAGTTACCAATCTTATGTTTATACCAATTACTTTTTTGGAAATTATATGCATCTGGGTTCACCCTCCGATGTTAATCGCCAGCCGTTAATTGTTAATGGTTACTTCTTCCCAGTTCTTCCAAAACAGCCTGTTTGTCGTTCCAGGGAATCAATTTTCCTCCCGCTGATGCAATTGACTGCTCAGATCCTTTGCCCGTAATAATTATAAGATCTCCCGCTTTTGCCAAAGACAACGCTTTTTTTATGGCATCGCGTCGGTCTAAAATTTTAAAAAGATTTTCATCAATTACCTTTCCGGCTCCAATGGCGCCTTTGACGACTTGGTTAATTATCTCTTGAGGATCCTCATCATAAGGATCCTCGTTTGTGACAATGACAAAATCTGCATTTTCACCCGCAACAAAACCAAGCTTTGGCCGGCGTGACGCGTCTCTGCCGCCTCCTGCCGAGCCCAGAATATGGATAATTCGGTTTTTTTTGATTTGCTTAATTGAATCGTAAACTTTTTCCAGGGCTTCCGGTAAAAAGGCGTAGTCGATGATGATATTAAACGGCTGACCGGCATTAATAAATTCCAGGCGGCCGGGGATTGATTTTATTTTTTCCAGAACTGCTTTTGAGTCTTCGATTCTTATGCCTAAAACCAAAGCCGCGGTAACGGCAGCCAGGGCATTGTATAAATTGTGCCTGCCTAAAATCGGCAGTGAAAAATCAACGTTGCCGACTTTAAAACTTATGCCGGAAATGTTTTCACGCAAATCTTCAGCTTTGACAATTAAATTTGCCGGATCTTTTTTATTGTTAATGTGTGAATAGCCGTATTTTGCCTGCGCCCGAAAGCAAAGAAAATATTCGGCATAGGGATCATCAATGTTGGCAATAATTGTTTTTTTAACCTGACGGCCGTCTATTGTCTTTACCTTGCCGCCGCTTAATTTTTCAAACAACGCACCCTTGGCTTTTTTATAATTGTCGAAACTGCCGTGCGATTCAATATGTTCCGGATATAAATTGGTAAAAATCAAAATATCATAATTAATGCCCAGATGGCGGTGCTGTTTTATGCCCTCGGAAGTTGATTCAATAAGGGCAAATTGGCAGCCGGATTTTACCATATTAAAAAGCAGGCGCTGTAATTTGAATCGTCCCGGCATCGTCATCTTTAAATCATTTATTTTTTCGTCCTTACCCGATTTGAATTTAATTGACGATGAAACTCCGACTTTGGCTCCCGTTTTTTCCAGAATTGCAGACAGCATTTCACAGACAGTTGATTTGCCGGAAGTTCCGGTAATACCAACAACTATCATTTTTTCCGAGGGGAAACCGTAAAAAAAAGCGGCTGAAAGAGCCAGAAGCTTATGATACAATGAAAGAAATCGCACCGGTATCAATTTTTTTAGAAAAATTTTTAGCATCAAAAATATTTTATAAAATCAATTATAATTTCCAGAATCAAAGCCGCAACCGTGGCGACATAAAGAATGTAAAAATTATAAGTTGAGCGGGAAAAATAAACGGAATTTAAAATCATCAGAAGTTCATTTTTTTCCAGGTCGGAGAGCTGCTCTTTCTTAAATTTCTTCAGCAAATCGTATTTTTCAATAATTTTTTTTCTGCTGAATTCTACATAATAGCGATGGTGGTAGAAAATGAGATACGATATCATGGCGACATACCAGGCCAATGAGCCCCAGAACTGGCTGAAGTGGGAAATTATTAAAACCAATCTTACGCCAAATGCCCCTATCAGACCGAAAATGAAAAAATAAATCGAATACTTTTTGGCTTTCGGGCCCAAAACACCGTAGGTTATTTGTTCATCAATCATATTTTATTAAAATCGTCTGCCGGTTTTCCGGCAGCTGACTATCTGTTATTTCCCAGTATCTTTAACGCTGCCTTAATTCTTTTGTCCTTATCGCTGATATCCGACGATACTTCCGCTAACGCTTCTTTTGCCTGCGGCAAAGAAAATCCCAAAGCCAGAAGCGCTTCCATGCTGTCGGAATCATCGGGCATGTCCTGAATTTTTCCAAAATCTTTTGCTGACAAATTTTTTACTTTTTCCTGCAAACCGATAACGATTTTTTCGGCAACATTTTTGCTAAGTCCGGAAACCTTGACTAAAAATTCCGGCTTGTCCGAAACAATTGCCTTTAGGATGTCCGCCAGTCTTGCCTGTTCCAATATGGCCAAAGATTTTTTCGGACCGATGCCGGAAACGCCTATCAATAATTTAAAAAAATCCGTCTCGCTTTGCTTTTCAAAGCCGTATAATTCATGGGAATCTTCCCTGATAATTTGCGCGGTATAAATTTCCTTTTCTTCCCCGATCTTTAATTTATCCGCCAGTTGCGCCGGGCAAAATACCAAATAACCGATGCCGCCGACATCAATTATAAAATAGTTGTCCTTTTTGGAAAGCGGTTTTATATACCTTATTTTACCGCGCAAGTACGCTATCATAAGAACCATTTTATCAAAAAATACTTTTCTTGACAAAAAAACCAGGCGCTTGAAAAAGCGTCTGGCATTAGTTTCAGGATAAAATTTCAATCCTCCTGGTGTTAAGGCAGGTGACAAATGGAATGGCTTCTGTGCTGCCTGCAAGCGAGGGCTGGCTTTTTTCGATTATTTCCTGACCTCTTTTTAAGAGGTAAATAGCTTCTTCCCCGGCTAATTTCCGTTCGATCCTGTCCCCCTCAACATATTCCGAAGATGCGAATATAAATACTTTTTTACCGGGGTGAAACCCTACTACTTTTGGCCTGGCATCGGCAAGCAAGTTATGCCGCAAAATTTTTGCCGCCGTATTTAACGCACCATCTAAATCTGAACTGAATGGCGCTATTTTCAGGCCGATATCCGGCAGGTGATCTATTGTCGAGCTCAGAAATACCGCCCGTTCGTCGTGGAAAAGACTTCCGTTTCCGTTAGTTTTTACATCGGCAATATGCCTTTGATTGCCTGAAATCACGGGAGCCAAAGCAAAACTGGCATCGGCGGTTTTGCATCCGGAATAAAAAGCGTTCAGTATTTTTTCAATTCCCTTTTCATCAAGGCCTAAAGGCAGCGAACCGACATCCAGAACATCCGAATTTGAGTGTGATTCCCGAAATAACCTTAAAGAACCTGTTCGGGTATCAATTCCCACAACCAAAGCGTAGACGTCAAAAATATACCTTATCTTTTCCGCCATCATGAAAGCTGATTTTAAAGCGCTTTCGGTATCATGCTGCCACCCGGCACAGCATAATTTTCTTTCTTCCCTTAAAAACCTTTCCTCGGTGCTGTCATAGTGAAAAGTTACAAGCCCGATCATTTTTTGACCCTTACTCTCTGCATAAGAACGTATCCTTTTGAGGATTTTCGACAAGGAACGCTGACCCAGGTCAAACTTGCCGCCGATGTCGGCTACAGGCGTTATAATGCCGGGTATCATGCGGCAGATATTGTTGATGTTTATTCTGCCGTCTGAACAGTGCATCACTACTATCTGCGCTCTCCTTAAAGAGACCCTTGCATCATGAAAAGCGACGAAATTTTTGCTGAATTCAGCATTTGCGCCGTCAAGCCAGGCTCTTACGTCCATTCCAATTCTCCTTTGATTTTGCCGGTGCAGCTTTAATGAACATTTTTTGCATGATGAAATGTACCAAAAAAATTGGAAATGTCAAGGGTAAAATTATTTTTTAAGAAACTAAAAAAACTAAGTTTGACAAATTATAAATTTGTAGTTATTTTTAAATGAAAACGGAGGACAAAAAAGGGGGGGGAAAAAATGAAAATAAACTGGAAAAATCCTGCAGAACAGGGACTGGCAATAGCTGCCACATGGAAAGGTCAGCCGGTAATAGCAAGGGATAAGGAAGGCGTATATTATATCCGCCTTTCAGAAAGAATGGGCTCAGTTTCCTGTGATGGGAAGGACAATACCATAAAATTGTTGCAAAAATTTATTGCCCAAAGACGCGGAGAATGGAGGGATGAGCTGATTGAGGCAGCGGCAAACATCAAACTACTTCTTAAAGCAAATGAAAACGGATTTTCAGACAAACAGATACTGAAAAAATTAAGTCAGCTCAAAAAACTTCTTAACGATTGTTTCAAACCCAGCAGGTCGTTAAAAAACGCCAGGATTCAGGCCATTTCACTCTTTGAAAAAAATAATGTAATTGCATCCGCAATAAATCGCTTCAAAGTGGCAAGACAACTGGAAATCTTGCAGGTTGAAATTCAGCACGGTTTACAACTTCTTGACGAACGAAGCGATATGTATGAGGCGTATCTTCTGTCGCTTCAAAATGAATTCGAGGTAAACGCTTGCTCACCCGAACCTTTTTAAGGAACGGGTGATTTTTTTAATTAAAGAAGTTATGGAACCATTCGTACGAATGGTTCCTAGGTAATATTAAACAAAATAAATTTCAAACAATAAAAAAAGCGAGGCCGAAAACCTCGCCTTTTAATTTATATTTGGAAATTATTTCCTTTTCCTGTTCCTGTTTACCCTGATCAGTCCCGAACAAGCAACGATCTGGATGCCTTTCTTTTCCAAAACATCCAGGAACTGGTTCATACCCAGTGAATCCGATGAAATATGACCGGCGATAACGACGTTGATATGGGCTTCCTGGGCTTTCTTTTTTCTTTCTTCATCCATATGCATCCCGATTACCGTGCCGATTCCCGCCTGCGCCATTTTTTCGTAAATGTCTTTGGCCCCCTCCGTGCCGCCGGTGATTTCGGTCAAAACTATTTTTCCGGCTGAAGCCTCGTCATGGCCGACCCAGATTTTAGGTCCGGCATTCAGTTTTTGCGCCGTCGAATATTCTTCAATACCTTTTAACATTTTTATGATATCGCCGACTGTTTCCGGTTTTTCTTTGTTTAAAACACCCTGCAGAAAACCAGCGGCCATATTGTCTGTCGGAGTGTGAACGCACATCAAAGGAATGCCCAGTAATTTCGCGACATCGACTGACCTTTGATGATTGGCTGCGGCAATGCCACGCGCCACTTCACTGATTCTTTCCTGCATCAGGCCTTCGGCTATATTTATGGGCACGCCGTATCCGGCAAGAACCTGCGCCTGCAAGTGCATCACATCATGCAAATCTGCCAGGGCTTTGCCGACCGGATGATGCGACAATACCATATCAAATCCGCCAAGCCGGTCTGCAAGCAGTATTTCATCGGGTCCGATATCAATACCGACCAGAATTTTTTTAATTTCTTTGCCCGGATTGCCGAAAACTATTCGCGTATCGGCAAATGGATTGCTTAGCTTTTCAATATCAAATTCGGCCTTTTGCTCTTTATTTAATTTTTCATACTTTTCTTTGGCCCGTCGTAAAAGTTTACTGACCGTCTTTTGTCCGCGCAAGTCCGCTTCAATTCCCATTTTTATAGCGAGCTCGTAAATTTGTTTGATATTCATATATTCCCTGTTTTACAACTCAGAATGAAAGCCACGGGTGCTTATTAAAAACTTAAATCCTGCAATTGTAATTATTAATCATGCATTGTTATCTATACCTGATGCTTGAAATTTTTTTTCCCGACTTTTTACGATGCTTTTTTTGCGCCACTTTTCTTTTTTTGTTCATAAATTTTTGTAAATATTTTAGTAATCAGTTTATCATTTATCTCTGGCGCCAAAAGCACCGTTAATTAATCCTTTTTATTTCAATTTGAACTTCCACATCATTAATTTTAACGGTTTTCGGTTTTTCCATTTTACCTTTCTTTATTTGTTCAGTCAATGTCGCCTTCTTAATTTCAGCTTCATAATTTTCTAACAGTTCATCAATATCTCCTTCAAAAATCAGATCAATTTTATCGTTAATGGTTAACCCAGCTTCCTTTCTTAGCAGATTGATATTGCGGATAAATTCCCGCGCCTGTCCTTCAAGTTCCAGCTCCGGAGTGATTTCCGTGTCCAAATGTTCTTTGTTAAATTTAAGTTCTTTAATATTAAGCTCTTCGCAAACAATCGCGGCAAGTTCCGGTTCCAATTTCTTTACAATGTCCGTGCAGTAGCTTTGCAAAACCTGCCTGACTTTGACTCCTGCTTTGGCGCGCGCCGCCAGACCGGCTTCCACTATTCTGCGCGCTTGCGCCATCTGTTCCAACAACTTATTGCTCTCCGCTTTCTGCTTGCCAGGCTTCGGCCAGCTTTCCAAATGCACCGACTCTTTTTTGCCTTGTAAATCTTTATAAAACCTCTCGGCGGCAAAAGGCATAAACGGCGCCATCAATTTTACCAGTTCGAGTAACACATAACCCAAAACGGCAACCGCCTTTTTATCACCGTCTTTGAATCTATTGCGGCTGCGCCTTACATACCATGTTGAAAGCTCGTTTATAAAATCCTGGATTGCCCTGCCGGATTCTGTTATATGATATAACTCAAGTTCCTTGGTTACATAGAAAACCAGATCATCAAGCTTGGCTAAAACCCATTTATCCAAAATACTTTCCGCTTTGACCGCCGCAATTTCATCTTTTGCATACAGCTTATAAAAAGAAATGACATTCCCTAAAAGCATAATTACCTTTTGCATTGATTCTTTGACTCCGGCCATATCAAAATTTTTAGTTTCACCCGGCTGATTCATCGTATAGAGGTACCACCTCAAAGAATCTGCTCCGTAGCTCTCGATTACATCCCAGGGATTAATGACATTGCCCTTTGATTTGGACATTTTGTGTCCTTTAGCGTCGTTAATGTGGCCCAGGCAAATTACGTTTTTGTAACTGGTACCTTTATCCATGATCGTTGACACAGCCAAAAGCGTGTAAAACCAGCCGCGAGTCTGATCAATGGCTTCGGAAATATAATCCGCCGGGAACTGTTCTTTATTATCGATCAGATTTTTATTTTCAAAAGGATAATGATACTGGGCAAAAGGCATGGACCCTGAATCAAACCAAACATCCAAAACTTCGGGCACGCGCGACATTTTTTCACCGCATTGGCAATCCAGAACAATCTCATCAATAAACGGCCGGTGCAGATCATCTAATTTTTTCGGCAATTCTTTGGAACTTCCGATAACCTTTATCTTTTTACACTTTTCGCATTGCCAGATCGGCAAAGGAGTTCCCCAGTAGCGCTCGCGGGAAATCGCCCAATCCTTTATTCCTGAAAGCCATTCGCCGAACCTGCCCTCTTTAATATGTCCCGGCACCCAATTTATTTCAGATGCATTTTTTAACAGATCAGGTTTTAACTCAGACATCTTTATAAACCATGAGTCCTTGGCGTAATAAAGCAAGGGAGTATTGCAGCGCCAGCAAAAAGGATAATCATGCCGGTATTTTTCGGTTTTATAAAAGGCTCCCGTCTTTTTTAAATGGTCGTAAATTAATTCTGTTGTTTTTTCATCTTTAACATAAAGCCCTGCCAAACCTTTGACTTGCGGCAGGAATTTTCCGTCCAGGCCTACCGTATGCTGTTTGGGCAAACCTATTTTATCGCCCAAGGTATAATCGTCTTCACCGTACATTACAGCTGTATGGACGACTCCGGTGCCGTCAGTTGTTGTCACAAAATCCGCTGAAACTATTGTCCAGGATTGGTCAAAATTCTTGCCGTCAACAGATCCGGGAAATAGGGGTTGATAAGTAGCTCCAGTCAAATCCTTACCCTTTAATACAGCTAAAATTTTATAAACGTAGGTATTCTTAACAAAATTGCCTTCAACTTCATTATCAGAAATCGAGACTTCTGATCCGTTTAATATAGAATCAAGATCTTCTTTTCTCGCATTTGATGATACGACATTTTTCAAGGTATCTCTTGCAAAAATATAAATACCCTCCTTGGAGAATTTACCCGCACTTTTTTTATCTCTTCTTATTTCCATTCTTAGATAATCAATATCCTCTCCGACAGCCAGTGCAACATTACCCGGCAATGTCCAGGGCGTAGTCGTCCAAGTCAAGATGAAATCGCCAGCTTTTACAAATTTATTTCCCTCAATTACTTTGCATTTTATATAGACAGAATCTTCTTCTATATTATCGTAGCCCTGCGCCACTTCGTGGGATGACAGCGCTGTTCCGCAGCGCGTGCAAAACGGCACGACTTTGTGCCCAATATACAGCAAACCTCTGTCCCCGGCCTTTTTTATAACCTGCCAGACGCTTTCTATATAATTATTTTCATAAGTGATGTATGGATTTTCCATATCCTCCCAGTAGGCAATCCTGCTGGTTAATTTCTCCCAGTCTTCCTTAAACTGCCAGACGGTTTTTTTGCATTCGGTGTTGAATTTTTTTATGCTTTCTTTCGGATCATCGGGAACGATTGATTCAATTTCCAGTTTTGATTTTAGACCTAACTTTTTTTCTACCTGCAATTCTACAGGTAAACCATGAGTATCCCAGCCGGCTTTTCGTAAAACGCGATAGCCCTGCATGGTTTTATAGCGCGGAATCAAATCTTTAAAAGCACGGGCCAAAACATGGTGAACTCCGGGAGCGGCGTTGGCTGTCGGCGGTCCTTCAAAAAATACAAAATTACCCTTCGGCGAATCTTTTTCCAAAGTTTTTTCAAATATTTTATTGTCCTGCCAGAACTTTAAAATTTCTTCTTCCTGTCTGGCAATGGCTGATTTTTCCATAAAATAAAAAATAATTCTGCTTCTACAACAGAATTATTTTACTAATATTTGCCGTTTTAGTCAATAAAATCAATTTCCCTGAAATTCTTCTTTGGCGGCATCTTCCATCAACCCTTTGACACCCTTTAATCTTTCTTTAAGGGGTTCATCTTCACATTCATCGATTTGGTTTCTTATCTCAAAGAGCCGCTTATTATATTCTTCAGGATCATTTCTGTACAACTTTCTGTAATATTTCATCTTTTCTGGCTTTGACATTTCATCCAAGGCGGATAATTCACCTTCGCCTAAACCGGATTCTGGTTTTAAAATCTGAATATCGTTTTCTTCTTCCATATATTTATTCTTTAGTTATCGCCTGTGTGGCGCAGGCTTCTATTGATTGATCTATACATTCTTTATATTCATCATAGTTGGCATCCAAGACATGGGCTTTGCCGTCGTCTTCGACTTTGAAAACATTGGGACACAGCGATTCACAGGTTCCGCAGCCTATGCAGGTTTCGGGATTAACTTTTGGTTTCATAAAATAAAAAAATTATTTTCGGGATATTATTATTGATATTATTATAGCAAATATTTTTGATTTTGTAAAGATTTTTCATTTTCAATCTTCCAACCAATGTCTACATCTCATCAAGCATCTCTATGCCCAAAACCTTCAAGCCGTTTTCCATAACCGTTCTTACCTGCCTGATTAAAAACAAGCGCGCTCTTTTTAAATCCGGTTCGGCTTTTAGCACGGAAACTTTTTCATAAAAAGTTGAAAATGACGAGGCGAGATTATAAAGGTATTGGGACACAAGAGCCGGTTCATAATTTTTAGCCGCACTTTCCATAACTTGCGGAAAGGCTGCCAGGAGTTTTATAATACTTTTCTCTTCATGGGTGTCAAATAAATTTTTTCTTTGGATTTTGTGTTTTTGATTTTGCTTAATATTTGAATTTTGAAATTTTGATTTTTTAATGATGCTGTTTATCCTCGCCCCTACATACTGCAAATACGGCCCAGTAAAACCGGTAAATTCCAGAGACTGGTTAACGTCAAAAACAATCACCTTTTCTTTGCCCGATTTTAACATTCCGAATTTTATTGCCGCTAAAGTAATTTTTTTTGCCGTCATCTGCAGTTTCTTTTCTTTCCAGTCGCTGTGCCTCTTTTTGGTTTCTTCAAGCGCCCGTTTATAAACTTCGTCCTTTAAATCCTGCATCAAGACAACCCGGCCCAGCCGCGATGCCATGGCCCCTTCGGGCAATGTCACGAATTCATAGTCAATGTGCTGCAGAGGATTATTAAGACCGATAAGTTCCAGAATTTTAAACAGCTGCTTGAAATAAAAACTCTGCCGCACATCCACGATATACAGGCTTTTATCTATTTTATATTTTTTAAACTTTGAAAACGCCAAAGGAATGTCGGAAACCGGATACAATGTAGTTCCGTCCTGTCTTAAAAAGACCAGAACACCAAGATCGTAATTTTGCAAATCGGCAATCACCGCTCCCTGGCTTTCCTTTAGTATGCCTCTGATTTTTAAATTTTGTACCATCTCGATTCCCGTATGGAAAAACTGGCTTTCGAAAAACCTGGCCTTAAATTCCGCCCCCAGCTCTTTAAAAATTTCTTCAAACTCATTAATACTCCATTGGCGCGTCTTTTTCCATAATTTAGTAATTTCTTTGTCGCCCTGCTGCAATTTTTTCATAACTGACTTTGCCTCTTCTTTGTACTGATCGTTTTCGGCAACCATTTTAGCCGATCTGGCGTAAAGCTGCCCTAAAAATTTTCCTTTATTCTCCGCGGGCTCTTCCTTGAAGCCGAATTTCAAATAACCCCATATAGTCTGGCCGACATGCCAGGCAAAATCATTAATATAGTAGGCGGGAATTACACTTTTTCCCTGGAATTTTAAAATGTTTACGATTGATGATCCCAGGCAGACATTGCGAAGATGGCCGATGTGAAATTCCTTGTGCGTGTTTAACGAAGCGTATTCAACCATAATTTTTTCTTTTTCTTTTTTCGCCAGGCCGTATTTTGCCTTTCTTCTGGAAATTTCTTTCAAAACTTCGGCGATGAATTTTTCATTTACATAAAAATTTAAATACGGGCCGGCGGCCTGCACTTTGGAAAAATATTCAAAGTTTTTTACCCTGGCCGACAGGTTGGACGAAACCTTGGCCGGCGGCATCTTGAGCGCTGAACTCAATTTAAAACAGGGGACCGAATAGTCGCCCATCCTGCTTTCCGGCGGATAAATTATTTCTATTTCATCTTCTTTTATCTCGCCGCTCATGGCAAATTTTAAAAATTCTGTAATTTCTCCTGTCGCCTTTTTCTCAGCAAGACTCAAATTATTATATTTTGTTATTGACTCCATTAAATTCAAAAATTAAATTATTTTTATTTACTAAGCCAGTATCAACAGCCGGCTTTAAACCCGTAACACTTTTGATAAAAGAGACCGCCGTGTCTCTTTCTAAAATACCATAGTATTTTTTACTTCCCGTAGTTTCTATTTCTATTGTACTTCTTGGTACTTTTATAATATTCCCCCTGAAAGGCTGAAACTTACAACCTGCATTAATAATTATTTTTTTTATTGCCGCCCAGGGGATAAGTTTATTATTAACATGCAATCCGTCCTTAGACAGCTTTTTTTCGATAGTAATTGAATATTTAATTTGTTTTACCAGGATTATAAAAATAACAATTCCTGCAAAAATACTGCCGGTGAAAAAGGACCGATCCGGTCAGAAAGGTAAATTGCATTGACTACAAGATAAAAAAACAATACCGGCAACAAAATGGCTGTAACTTTTTCAGAAAGTTTAGCCCTAATAAGCACCATAAACTAAAAAACTACTTTTTTTTAAGCCCGAATAATCCGAAAAGCCCGAATAATCCGAAAAGACTGTAATTGGCGATTATACCCAAAGAACCGATAACGCCCAGCCACCCCAGTTTCCAGAAATCTTCGGGTTTTCTGTAATTGATAAAAGTGTAAGCGTTGTAAATCATGGAAATCACAAAGCAGATAATAAAGATCAAAGACAAAATCATAAAAAATGGAGGGATGACAATGAAAGAAATTATTAAAAGATGAATCAGCAAAAACAGTATGCTTCCCCCCATGGCAATAAAACTGATTTTAGTTTGTTTTTCCATAAAAATACTTAATTATTATATTCTAATTTTAACATAAATAAAAAAAGCCGTCATCAACTGCTGTGCAGATGTTACCGGCTTGCCTCGGCTGCCGACCTTCAATAAATCTGTAAACTTAATTATTTATTATTTAAAAAACTAATTATTACCGCATTGCCAGGAACCTTCCGCCTCTATTATTTGATTTATGGTAACCACGTGTTCAGACGCTTCAAGGGTATTACCCAAAGCATCCGCGATTTTTGGCACAATGTATTTTATCGGCTCAATTTCCCTTGACGGTATCAGGCCCATTAAATACAAGTCAAGATCGGAAAATTTCTTTTTTGAAGTATCGGCCATAAGAGAAACTGCCGATGTGAATGTGCCGTCGCCGTTGTCAGCCCAGCCGGATCCGCCAAGCGGTGAAACGAAACTGTCGTAATAACTCCAGTGCGCCTTGTCAGGCAGCCGCAACAAAGACAGATCGATTTTACCCTCCGTGTTTTTAAACCTGACAGCCCCGCTCCAGTTATGCAATATTTCGTGCACCAGCACATTTTGCACCTCATTTAATTTTGATGCCGGCGAAGTATCGTATTTGTCGATATTTTCCATATTGATTATTCCCTTCAATTTCCCGAAACTGCCGTAAAATTGCGACGTGTCCAGAATCGGTTTGCCAATGCCTTCAACAATATTAGAAACCGGTAAAAAATCCGCGATTTCCTTTTTAAAAAAATCAAAATTGGTAAAAATCGCGACAAAATCGAAAACATCTTCATACTGTTCATAAAAAGAACGGAGGATTTCATCTTTGACCAAAATAGTCTTGCCTTCATTATTCACATTAATATAGTACCCGTCATCAGCCAGGGTGAAAATTGGGTAACTGACGTCAAGATGCGAAAGTCCGTCAGTCGCCCAGGAATAATATGACGAAAGATTGGATTTTATTGCTTCCATTTTTTCAATCTGTTCCGATGTATAGCTGCCTTTGTTTAAAAAAATGAAAGCGATTTTTAAATTTTTATTTTCGCAGTCGCGTTCGTCAGAATACGCTTCTTTTAACGGATCAAAAACTGTTTTGCTGATTCCGGTTACCGGTTTTTTGGTTGAATAGTAAGTATTGCTCGCCGAGACGACGTCAATAAGACTGTAACCGTTGTCAATTATCGCCTGCTCAGAGCCAAACGGCCTGATGGTGTCGTTTTCTTTCCAGTAATATTTGGATTCTCCCTGAATTTTGTAAACAACGCCTTCGGGTATATCCCAGGTATGCTTTATCGGCGAACCGATTTTATAATTGTCAAAAAAAATTTCGGGCAGATCGACCACCTTTTTTTCCCAGCTGCTGCCGTAAAGTGCCCGGGCTATTTCGTCATTTTGGATATGACGCAGCAGTCCGCCCGGTTCAACGGCATAAACTTTGGGATCGGACTGGACTTTAACCAGGTATTTGCCGGAACGAATAGTGATATTTTTCGCTAAAGGAAAAGTAGCAAGAAATTCTTTTGACACGGTCGTTATCTTAGAAAAATCATCGCCGTACCATGACTTGTAGGTTATAAAATTGGGAAAAGGATGCCTGAAGCCCAGCCCGTCCAGATAGTAAACCGTCTGGCTTTCCCTGCTTTTTACTAAATTTATTGCCCCCAGGGACGCTTTGGGGAAAAAATTGGACAAAAAAACAAAAATTACCGCAGCCGCAGATAATTTTTTCAACATATTTTTCATAATGAAATAATAATAACGATAAAATAAAAAAAAGACAAGAATTTGTCAATTGTAAAAACGTTATATCAAATACTTCTCTGTGCCTTTATCGGATCAACGCTTTTTTCAGGCGTCCTGATAATTAACGGGTTGTCTTTGGGTTGTTCCCCTCTAACGTCAAGCGACTTTATCCTTTCCTGGGTCAGTATGCCGATACTTCTGCCTTTGCCCAAAACAGGGATGGAAAAATAAAATACCGAGCCCTTGCCGCGGCCTTCAGATTTTGCCCAAATCCCGCCCATGTGTGATTCCACTATCATCTTGGCGACATAAAGGCCGAGACCGGTTCCTTCGGTATGGACAAGGGAAGAACCCTTGGCGCGGGAAAATTTCTGAAACAAATGACTCATATCCTCTTTGCTCATACCGATGCCCGAATCGCGGACAGAAAAAATAATATTATCATCTTTTTGTTCAATTTTGATTTTTACAAAACCCGACGGCGTATATTTTATGGCATTGTCCGTAAAATTCATCATCACTTCATGAAGCTTGTCGGCATCTGCCACGACCTGCGCAATTTTGACTTTGGGTTTTTCAAAATCCAGTTTGATTTTTTTCATTGCTGCTTTCTGCTGCAGTTCTTCATAAACTGACTGACAGGCGAAAACCAGATCAAGCGGCTGGAAATTGTATTCCTGCTTTCCGGATTCGATTCTGGAAATGTTAAGCAAATCTTCAACCAGGCCGATAAGCCTCTCGTTGGAAAGATAAACCTTGTTCAGGCAATCTTTGACCACTTTGGAAGTTTTGCCGAAAGACCCTTCCAAAATCATGGAAATATACCCCTTGATTACGGTTAAAGGCGTGCGCAGCTGGTGCGAGGCGATGGAAATAAATTCTGACTTGGCTGAATCCAGTTCCTTTAATTTGACATTGGCAACCCGTAACTGCGAGGTTCTTTCAGCAACCGTTTTTTCCAACCTGATGCCAAACTGCCTTTGCTCCTCGTACAGAATGGCGTTTTCAATACCGACTGCCGCCTGGCCGGAAATAATGTCAAGCACGTGCAGATCCTGCTTGTTATAAAGGTCGCCGGATTTTTTATTGCCCAGAACAATCAGACCGATTAATTTTTCTTTGGTGAAAAGAGGCACCACAAGCGCGATATCCATTTCGTAAAGAGCGTACATTAATTTGATATTTTTCGGCGTGTATTCTCCCTGTTCGTAGGCGGTTTTCAGTTCTTCTATGACATAAATCTGTTTGGAATCCTTAAAATATATCGGCAGGATGGCTTCCTTTCCTCTGGTAAAATCATAAATCTTTTTGCCAAAACCCCGCTCGTATGACAGTTCCAGCCGGCCTTTTTTGTTAAGCAGGGCAAAGGAAATCTTGCCGGCGTGCAAAGCATCGGTCAATGCTTTGGATATTGAAGCCAGCATGTTGTTCAGGTCCAGGATTGATGTTGAAATGTCGTTTACCTGCGATATTAAGTCGTCCGGGTTGTAGGTTTTTTTAAAAAGAAATTTATTGGTAATGTTTTCAATCCCGCGTTTGATGGGGCTGTAGCCGATGGCAATAAGTAAGGCAACTACCAAACCAACAACGATTTGAGATGATGTTCCGATAAACCGTTCCAACATAGAACCGATTATTATCGAAAGCCCGGCATACACACCTGTTATTAATAAGATTAATGTTGCAAAAGCAATTGAACGGACAACTACCAACCTTATATCCATTAAGCGATAACGTGTAATAGCATAAGCCGTAAATAATACAATAATTACAGTTGAAGAAGGTCCTAGTTTACTTAAATTTGGTATGCCCAAACCAGGTAGAATAAGATTAGCAACTATCGTAATTAAAGTAGTAAAAAAAGATCCTACAAAAAAATATTTTATTTGTAACTTATATATCCCTTCAGATTTTCTGTAAGAACTAACTAAATTATAAAAACTGAGTATGCAAAAGAAAACGAAATATAGTGAAAATGTGATAAATATTTTTCCCGGTATTGCTCTAAATTGACCGCTATTTTCTTCAACGCCTTTAGCCACAAGATTAAAAATACCAGTTATGACAAAAAATAAAGGTAATAAAATCAATAAAAATTTTATAATTTTATTTAAAGTTATTTTTGTATGGGAAAAAGTTAAACTGAAATAAAAGAACAATATAGGTATAAAACTCATAATACCATTGGATATCTTTACCCAAAAAAATATATCATCTGGAGTAGAAACCTTATTTCTCATGTAGAAACTAAATGACCATATTGCAAAACAAAAAACAATTGCACCAAAAAAAATATTTGCCCTTTTCTTTCTATTATTGAATAATATAAAAATTCCTAAGATTATATTAATAATAATAATGGCTATAATTAGTAAATCATTTACCACCATAAAATACTTTAAAAATATTTTTTATTTTAAACTTCAGTAACACAATAACATTGATTTTACCAATTATTATAAAAGCATCTCCCTTTTTATAATCAATATTTTCGAGGAAAAATTTTTTTATCTCCTCGTCCTTAAAATTCGGTAATTCGCTTATTTTATTTATAGCAAGGTCTATATGATTACTAAAAGCATTATGTACCACAAATCTATTCTCATCGAACAGACACCCAGGGTTAATCTTGCCAGATATATATTTAGCAATTAGTTTTTCTTTCTCTGTTGGTATAGTGTTCTTCTTATAATTTGGTACCACTGCATTTAAATATTTACTCGCAAATTTAAAGACAACCGGATCCAAAGTTCTAATCCCTACATAAAAATTTCTAAACGGATGTTTTAGAAAAAGATGTTTTAACAAAATGAACAAACCTTTACTCATTATGCCTTTCTTCCATAAACTTTCACCATCTAATGTCATTTTTTTAACAACAGTCAATCCAATTCTATATAGATATATTGATTGCCTATCATATTTAATTTTATCAATACCTCCACCTGTGATAAAACATAATTCATCACCTACATAGCCTAAGACAACCTCTTCTAAATTTAAAAAAACATTTTTAATTTTTTCGATATCATAATTTCCCCAAGAAAGCATTATTAAATCAGTTATTTCCTTGGCTAATACCTCCTTATTTTTCAAATTCTTTTTGGGTTCTTTAATCAATTCAAATGTAGTTTTGCTAAGCTTCATAGTTTTTCTGCAACAATCATAACGTTTTGATCACTGTAACAAAGTGTATTACTTATTATTTTAAAACCAACTGATTTTATCATTAACTCAAAATCATCGGGAGTATAAAAAAAATAATGGCCTTTACTCCCTTTAAACTTTACGTAAATATTCATCAATACAACAATTAAGATAAGGGGGAAATAAATAACCATTTGCAAGAAGGTCAAAATATAACCTGATTTTTTAACAGATAATTTAAAGTGATCAACAAATTTTCTTAACTGACTATAATTAGCTAGTGGTATTACAATTACTAATCTGCCACCTTTTTTTAACCAATCGTTGAAATAAAATAAAGTGATAGGTATTTTTCGACCATTTACCTCTTTAAATGTATCAATCAAGTAAAGAGTGTTCACAGATACTATTCCATTAAATGTTGAGTTAAAGTCCAGCTCTTGTTCTTTATTTAGATCCACAACTTTAAATTTAACATCTGGGTTTAATTTTGTTGCCCCTTCTAATACTTTCTTTGATCTATCTATACCAACCGCAATACCGCCCTTCTTTTGGATCAATGTGCATAATTCTCCGAAGCCACATCCTGCGTCTAAGTATCTATAGCCATCTTTTACTTCAAGTTTATCTAGTATAACCTTAAACAACAGTTGCCTTGGTAATAATTTACGTACAACCTTAGGATAAGCCAACATATAAATATGCCAAAAAACCTTATCAATCTTATTATAGAAGTTTACATTAGTCATTACATTTAATATTATGCATTTACTAATACTTCTTCAAAAACAAAGCATATGTAATTATTATTGGATATAGGAAAACAAATGTTTGCCCATAAGGGTAAATATCATAAATTTCTGTTATGTAATTTGTTGATCCACCAATGGCACTTATTAAAATAGCGATAAGAATGTATAATATTTGCTTTTTATAAATGCCGTCTGCTTTCAAGTACTTCTTTATTAAAAAAATAACAGATAAAATTATGAAGAGAAAAAAATATAACAGGTAAAACGGAAACAATGGCCCTCTAATTTCATCAAAAAAATCTCTATTTACGAAAGTACCTTTAAGAAGTAAATCTGTCGTATAAAGCAGGATTATTAAAATAGATGAGTAAAGGTATCCAAAAAGTAATATAAATCGTCCCTTTTGGTAAGTAAAAAGTACAACAAAATGAAATAAAAAAATGGGAATTAATATAGCGCCAGTGTAGAGAAAGTTTTGTAAGAAAGCAGCGGTTTTATCATCAGTAGTTAGGAATAAAAGTATATAAGAAAATGTCCATAATGCTACTGCTAAATTACTAAGAAACCATAATTTATTTATCTTTTCACGTGGATTGATAGATAAGGTATATATACCAAGAGCTAGAGAAAGAATAAATGTCAACGCAGTAGTAAAAATAATTAATGGATTCCACATATAGTAAATTATATCATTTAACTGCTGAATTTAAAATACACTGTTTTGCATAAACTAAGCTTGTAGATGATACTTTTTTAAAGTAATTTTCTAAAATCTTCAACTGTTCATTACGAAAAAAAAAATTCTATCTACTACAATAAAAAGGTTATAATATAATAATCTTAATGCATTAGGTAAAAACTTTAACAAATTAGCCACCATATTTATTGCACCTTTTTCTCTAAAGAGTAGATTTAAATGATGAAAATAAATTTTACAAACACTACCATTTTTTTCAACGTTTACTAGTACAACTTTTCCTTCAGGTTTTAAAATACGATAAAATTCTTTTACTATACTCTCCCTTTTTTCAACCGCAATGGCGTATAAAACATTAACGCAGGTAATCTTGTTAAAATAATTATCCGGAAACGGCAGGGGAGTTTTAGACAAATCCCATAAAACAGCCTTGGCGTCTTTGTCTTTTTGTTTGTAAACATCCAGCGCTTCTTTACAACTGTCCAACCCAATTACTTCGGCGCCTAGGCCTTTCATTTTAATTGCCAAATTCCCGGTGCCGCAGCCTGCTTCCAAAATTTTATCGCCGGATTTTATTTGCAACTCATTGCAGACATCGGCAAGCAATTCCTGGTACGAAATTACATTATTTAATGTGTCGTAAACTTTGGTGTATTTCCTCCAAAACTCCGCGTCCACTTTTAGCATAGATATGCATTTAGATCCTGAAACAAGTTTAGGATGACAACTGTAATTGTCATTCCGAATTCATTTCGGAATCTGTAGTTATGAAATAATAAATAAATTATAACAAATAAATACGCCTCTTTAAAGAGGCGTGTTTTTGCCGTGGGAGATCCTGAAATAAATCCAGGGTGACATAATGGCTTTCAGGATGACGGTGGGTTTTTCCTAATTGTCATTCCGAACTTGTTTCGGAATCTCCAAGGAATAAAAAAGACCCTGAAACGATACTGAAACAAGTTCAGCACAAGGTTCAGGGTGACAAGACTTAATTTCAGGGTGACATGATGGGGATTTCAAAAAAATTCAAAATGGCAGTATTGTAGATAATCACTTAAATCTTTCCATTCTGGATTTATTGATGCTATTAAATTCATTTTCCATTGCCTATGCCAATTTTTCAGCTGCTTTTCCCTATTTAAAGCATCATAAATACTGTTGAACCCTTCATAATAAACCAGCTTATCTATATTATACTTTTCTGTAAATCCTTTAATTAATTTTTCCTTGTGCTCTAACACTCTTCTATAAATATCATTTGTCACGCCGATATAAAGAACGTTGTTGTACTTATTTGACATGATGTAAACGTAATATAATTTCATAACGCAAAAAAACACCGCAAAAATTTGCCGTGTTGATTTACCCTGAGCTTGTCGAAGGGTAGCTTAAATTGTTAACCTTATTTTATTCCAGAGCGATTATTATGTCAAATTTTTTCTAGATCCTGAATCAAGTTCAGGATGACAATAAACTAAAAAATTGATTTTAATACTTCTTAATAAAAATTCCGTAAGTGATAAAAATCGGATACAGGGGGACCAATATCTGCCCGTATGGCAGAGAACCGAAGACATCTGTTATAAAATTTGTCGCTCCGCCGCCAACGCCTATCACCAATGCAAGTAACATGTATTTTGCCTGTTCTGATTTTATTCCGTTATTTCTTTTATATTCCTGGTATAACAAAATAAAAGCATAAATGAAAAAAGAAAAATAATACAAATACATTACATATACAGCCGGCTGGATATTGCCGTGGAAACCATAAAAGTCTATATACTCCACGCCATCAACAATTACTTTAGTTAAAGAAAAAAGAATAACCAAAATCAGCGCTATTAAGTATCCAAAGTATAAAGTTATGCTATTCTTTAATAAAAATTTGACAGAAAAATGGAAAAAAAATATCGGCATCAAAATAGTTCCGATATAAAGAGGGTATAAAAAAATTTTTGCGGTTTCTTCGTCAGTAATAAATTTTAGAATAAAGTAAGCTCCGCTCCATAATGCGACGGCCATACAGGCCAAAAACCAGGTCAGATTGATCTTGGACCTGGGATTTCTTACCAAAGTAAAAACCCCCAAAGACAAGCTGAAAATAAAAGTTAAACCAGTGGCGATTTTAATCAACAACATAAATTTAAAAAAATACTAAATACTAAACAAATTTTAAATTCTAAAAGTTTGTCATTTCGAGCGAAACGTTTAGTATTTCTATGGTAGCCGAAAAATCTCATACCGTTGCAATAAGTCAGATCTTTCCACTCCTTTCGGTCGGTCAAGATGACTTGGAAATGGTTCTGGATAAAAAAGGATGACTGTTTATTATTATAATGCTAAAATTATAGCATAAATTATAAAAAATGATTATAGATAGCCATTTACATATTTCCACTATGGAAAAAAGGGAGGCAAATTTTAGGCTGATTACACAACCAACTGCTTTCGGAAATGAAAAAAAACAAAGTCACCAAAGCAATTGCCATCCCTGACAATGTACCAAATCCTCAATGTGCAGGATTAGATACAATACTTGAACTGACTAAAAAAGAGCCAAAACTTTTAGCCATAGCCACTTTAAGGGCGGAACAAGTAAATACTAATAACTTAGGGGTGATAAGAAAATTATTCGCAAGTAAGAAAGCTCATGGTTTTAAAATTTTTCCTGGCCACGACCCGATTTACCCCACCGATAAAAGATGGCAACCGATCTTTTCTTTATGCCAAGAATTCAACCTGCCTTTAATTATCCATACTGGGATAAATACAGGGGATAAAAAATGCGCAAAGTATAATGATCCTGCACATATAGTAAATGTAGCTAATAGTTTTAAAAATTTAAAAATTATAATCGCGCATTATTTTTGGCCGAAACTTGATTATTGTTTTAAGATAACAAAGGGATACAAGAACATTTTTTTTGATACTTCCTGTTTAGCGGATGAAGAAGTTTTAAAAATGAGTAAAGGTTTGAGAAAAATTAAAAAGATACTGATAAAAACTATTTCCAGGGATAGGCACAGCCTTATTTTTGGCAGCGACTGGCCAATGACAGATATGGCCGCGCATATAAATTTAATTAAAACACTGCCGGTTGCTGACAGTCTAAAGGATGACATTTATTTCAGAAACGCCATAAGGGTTTTTAAGTTAAAAAAATAAGGCCATAGAAATAATTCCATGGCCTTATTTAAGTAATTGATATTTACTATAGTTTATACCTCCTTGTACTAATTATGGATAAGCAGCAATTAACGCCTATGCTCCAGCTGCCATTTTTTTATCCACTTTACATTTTTTTAGTACATGATAAAATCCGGTTATCATAGTTCTTTCACCGGACTACGTCGGGCCGCCTCCTCCTGTGGAAAGGCAGCGAGCGTTTACATAAGTTCGCTGCCATTTTTTTATTCCAAAAAACATATTACCGCCCTGAAAACTCCCTTTTGAAATATGAGTTTGAACTGCAAACACAAAAAATCCGGCTTGTTTAAAAAACATTTTAATCTTATAATATATAGTGAACATTATGAAAGCAGATAAACAAAAAATTAACCGCTCCCGGCTGCCTAAACTTGCTACCCGGGAAGTGCAGGAAAAATTCAGAAAGAAGATTTCCGACATAATGATTAAAGATAAAGAACAGGAAGCCAGAAACGAAGCCGCTTTGCTCGGCACGCCGTATATCAGTCTTTACGCTTTTCCCATCAGTCCGGAAACTTTAATAACCATTGCGGAACCAACAGCGGCCAGACTGAAAACCGTCTGTTTTTTCCGCGACGACAACGGCATCAAACTCGGCTCGGTAAACCCTGCCGATGAATCGGTGGAAAATCTTAAAAATGAAATTTTTAAAAAAACCTCCAAACCGGTTACGGTTTTTAAAATTTCAGAGCACAGTTTCAACACGGCTTTCCGGTTGTATTCGGTCCTGCCCAAATATAAAGAAGTCATAACCGGAGTGGAAATAAAAAAAGAAGAAATCGAAAGATTTGAAAAAGAACTGAAAACTTTCAAGGATTTAAGCCGCGCCTTAAGCTCGGCCAACCTGACGGATATGCTGTCGTTAATTATCGCGGGCGGACTTAAAGTCAAAGCCTCTGACATCCATATTGAAGCGGAATCAAGGGAAATCAAAGTCAGGTATCGAATTGACGGCTTCCTTCATAACGCCGCCACTATAGAAAAAAGCGTCTGGACAAAAATAATCGCCAGAATAAAACTGACATCACGGCTGAAAATCAACGTCACTGACCGGCCGCAAGACGGGCGCTTTACCATATTTATGACCGATGAACAGATTGATGTCCGCGTTTCGACTGTGCCCACGGCTTACGGCGAAAGCGTGGTAATGAGAATTTTAATGTCATCCAAGCAGGGCATGGCTTTTGAAGATTTGGGCCTCCGTGGCAAGGCCTTTGTGGACCTGGAAGAAGAAATTAAAAAACCCAACGGCATGATAATCGCCACCGGCCCCACAGGTTCCGGCAAAACCACCATGCTTTACGCCATTTTGCTAAAACTCAGCACCCCGGGAAATAAAATACTTACCCTGGAAGATCCGGTCGAATACCGCATCCCGGGAATTTCCCAAAGCCAGGTCGATCCGGCAAAAAATTATACTTTTGCCTCCGGACTAAGGTCGCTGCTGCGGCAGGATCCGGACATTATTATGGTCGGTGAAGTCAGGGATCTGGAAACCGCCGATATTTCAATTAATGCCGCGCTGACCGGACACCTTGTCGCCACTACCCTGCATACCAATGACTCTTCGGGCGCCATACCGCGGCTGATTGCCATGGGAGTAAAGAATTTCCTTCTGCCGCCGGCTTTAAACGCCATCATCGGGCAGCGGCTGGTGCGTCGCATCTGCGCCAAATGCAAAGTTGAAACCGAGCTCGACAATAAAATATTGTCAGAAGCGTTAAGTATTCTGTCTAAAATTCCCGACAATTCCGGCAGTAAACCGAAGGAATTGCACAAAATTAAATTTTACAAAGGCAGGGGCTGCACCGCCTGCCAGGGTATCGGTTACAAAGGACGCATAGGAATTTTTGAAGTTATGTCGATGGTGCCGGAATATGAACCGCTGATTCTGTCGGGCCAGGTTTCCGAATACGATTTAAAAAGAATCGCCCTGAAAAACGGAATGGTTACAATGGTTCAGGACGGGTTGCTTAAAGCGATAGACGGCATAACTTCGGTTGAAGAAGTTTTCAGGGTGGCAAAAGATATTTCCGGGTTGTTGTAACAGCTGACTGACAATAACAATTTTTATAAGCAGGTTATGGTTATAATATCTTAACACTAATAGTAGACTTATTATGCAAAAAATTTAATCCAGCCTAAAGGCTGGATTTTATGGTTGACAATGTGATTATTTTATGCTATCGTTCTTTAGCGGTTGTGGTCGGAGAGGAGGATATATGTCTGACAAAGATAAGAAAGAAAAAAAGGAAGAGAAAGATCCGGTATCAGATCTGCTGCTAGAAGGCGTCGAAAAAATGGTTGAAGAAAAAATGAAGGAAGATGTAGTTCCTTCGCCTAAAAGTGGAAACCCATCTGATTCGCGGCATCCGCCAAAAGGCTTACCGTAGACGGATCAGAAAATATACTCTTTCTGCTGGCTCTCCTGTTATTTCCGGGAGAGCTTTCTTTTTCAAACGTTATTTCATATTTTTTGAGCCAAAACAAAAGTGCTTCTATAATATTTTTTGTTTCACTATATTTTTTAAGATTTACCATTTTGGGATTACGGAGAAAACTTTCACAAATCTTATAAACCGAAGATTCTCCTTTGTCTTTGAAAAAACCGTTCAATTTAGCTCCAAGATTGCTTTTTAAATTTCGCTGGATTTCAGATTTTGTATTTTCTGAATTCAAATTTGTTTCAAAAAATATTGATAACGCTTTGATTGCCTGTGATGCCAGTTGATTTTGGGCATTTTCCCTGTCTGCTTTCCTATCAGGATCCGTAACTAATTCCTCATTACTGCCCGGAATCATCATCAGATTTCTGCCCATTATTTCCGCTTTTTCTTTAACCCACTCCCTCTTTTTTCTGATTATTATTCTTGGTACATTTTTTACGCAATGTTTTGTACCATCCTGAAAAATTACATATTTTAATTCTGAAAATTCTCCGGAATTAATTTCCGCTTTTATCCTTCTGGTTTTTTCTCTCGTTGCCTCGGCATCGGCATCGACTATCACATCAACTGCCAATATATGACCACCACATTCAAAATACAGATCTGCACCGTTAATATAATCATCATACCAGCTTGTCCTTCTGGCAGAAACATCTTCGCCAAACCATTTGGCCTTATCAGCCAATACTACATACATCATTTCCAAAAGTTCACTTCTTTTCGGCTCCTCTGAGCAATCAACCATATTTTCCTTTCTTCTCGCCAGAATTTCATCATTACGCGCCTCACTGGGCTTAAGATATAGGGCATCATTAAATTCTATAGCCGGCAAATGTTGAAGTTCAGGATGTGTTTTAAAATAATCAAAACAGTTTAATTCAGCAAAATTCATCTGTTTGCCTTGCTCATGACTTGACATGTTACTGACTGCAGAGTTATAATCTACTCTTCTTTCGGACATATATAAAATAAATTAGTAATTCAGAATCAATTTAACAGCAATATCATTTTTTGTCCATATTAGTAAATAAGAAAAGTTATTGTAGCCCTAAAAAAATATTATTTGCTTTTAAATATATTTAATGTTAAAATCAAATAAATTATAAATAAACGGTTAAATTTATGCCAGAACAAGAAAAAAATTTTCCACCACAAGAAGAGGTTGGCGAAAACGAAGGCGTCGTTTTAACCCAATCAGAAGTTGACGACATAAGAAAAAGAAACCAAGACGATGCCTGGAGAGAACAAAAATAGTTGTGTAAAAAATAAGGCTTACTATCAAGCCTTATTTTTTTATTTCAATTTTTCTGTGGTTTATATCCTCACCGAAAAAAAAATTTATTTTAATTGTTTTTTTCGGCAGGATTTTTTTTATTTTTTCCGCCCATTCAATCAGCACAACCGCTTTTTCGTCATTAAAATATTCATCGGCCCCGACAGCCATAATTTCCGATGCCCTGTTGATCCGGTAACAATCAATATGAACCAATCTGTCGACTGCCAATTGCCGGCTGCGGACCGAATATACTTTCATTAGAACAAATGTCGGACTGGTTATATTTTTTTTAATGCCAAACCCGGCGGCAATGCCCTTTATAAACGTGGTTTTACCGGCTCCCAGGTCGCCGTAAAAAGCGACAACTTTTCCTCCCCTTAATTTTTTGGCGAATTTTTTGCCCAAAGCCAGGGTTTGTCTGGCTGAAGTTGTTTTGTATATCATAGATTTAAAATGTTTTAAACGACTACTGCTGATAGTCGTTTAGTTGCTATCAGCTTCATTAATTCGATTCAACCTTAATTTTGCTCCAGTGACTGAACTGTTTTTTTCTTACCTTAAAATAAGCGGCAGCGGCAATAATGGCGGCGTTATCCGTGCACAAACCAACCGGCGGAATTAAAACTTTAATATTTTCCGCCAATGACTTTTTTTGCATCTCTTCCCTTAATTTTCTGTTCGCTGTTACACCCCCGCCGAGTAATATGGTTTCGGTTTTAAATTTTTTTGAGGCGGCATAAGTTTTTTTTACCAAAACATCAACCACGGCCTTTTGAAATCCGGCGCAGATGTCCGCCCGCTGCCTTTCTATTATCCGTTTATCAAGCCGCTTTGTCAGGTATAAAACAGAAGTTTTAATGCCGGAAAAAGAAAAATTGAAATCTCCGGAATGCAAAAGCCCAAGGGGAAACTGGAATTTGTTTTCATCGCCAAAATCCGCCATTCGTGAAATCACGGGACCGCCAGGGTAGCCCAGACCCAAAATTTTTGCCACCTTGTCAAACGCTTCACCGGCCGCGTCATCCAAAGTTTCGCCCACAATTTTAAAAGAAAAGGCATCTTTCATATATATAAGCTGCGTATGGCCCCCGGAAACTATCAGTCCTAAGGATGGAAATCTGACAACTGACATTTGATAATCGGCTGCCGATGAAAACCAGTTCGCGTAAAGGTGCGCTTTGACATGATCAACGGCAAGCAGCGGTTTTTGCCAGACGTAACTTACGGCTTTGGCCGTTTCAACTCCGACCAGCAACGATGTAATAAGCCCCGGCTTATTGGCAACTGCGATATAATCAATTTTAGTTTTACCGGCTTGGGCTTTTTTTATTGCTTTTTCAAAAACCGGAATAATGTTTTTAGCGTGGTTTCTTGCCGCCACTTCCGGCACGATGCCGCCGTATTTACGGTGGATTTTTATCTGCGAAGAAACTATGTTGGATAAAATTGTAAACTTGCCGTTTATTGCATTAACAACGGCGACTGATGTTTCGTCGCAACTGGTCTCGATAGCCAAAATATTTATTGATTTTTTATGCTTCATAAAAATAACATTCGCCATCAAAATTCATAGGGGGTCTTAAATTCCATAAACAAGTTTAGGATGACAGTTATAATTTTAATCCCCTGATAACTTTTAAAATATTCATTATAAATATTAACATTTAAAAAAATAAAATCCAAGCATTGACAAATGAACAAAATAACTGTAACTTGCCGTTACCATGCACCCGGAACGAACCTAAATAAAAGTGAGGGACAATATCATGGATGCTTCAGAGCAGATAAAAAAAATGATTGGAATAACAATTTCAATCATAACTGATTTAAGTAACCTTGAAGAATCAACGCAAGCCGATCTGGCCGGACATCTTCCTTTTTGTATAGAGGAGGAAAAAATAAAAATTGTCTTTTTCTTTGACGGAGAATACCTTGAAATCCGTTACGGAATAACGGCGCCAAGTAAAACTGACGACGAAACTATTATGGGTCGGATTTCAAAAGACGATTCCAAAAAATTCCTTTCAGCAATCATAGTTTGTAAAGGCATAAACATGGCCCTGGAACAGTGCAATTTGGGACCAGGTCCCCTGAGGTTGCGCTCAGCATTCGGGCAAAAAAATTGAAAGGAATACGCAACAGAGGTACGGCCAACAGCCATACCTCTTTTATTTTTTCACAATCGCCAGGCATAAATTGTCTACACATTTGCAGGAAATAAATTCATTGACCCGGTTTTCGCAGTTGCAGTCAGTATCATTTTGGCAGCCGGCTTTATTACCGGCGCTCTGGCTGATATCAGACCGGTATTCGCCTACCGGGCAGGCAATGGCGCAGGAATTGTCCAAACAAACCGACTGGTAGGGGCAGCTGGAAAGCACGGCATAATCCCAGGCTTGCGGGCAGTCATCATTTTTTAAACAATCCATTTCAATTACTTCATTGCTAGAGATAACCCGGTCTTTTTCGCTTATTTTTTCTACGCGGCTACCGCCTGAAAGCTGCGGAAAAATCTGCGGCTCTCCTTTGTAATTAAGGCGGGAAGCGCCGCTGGCTTCAAGAGTAATTTTTTCTTTGGCAAAAATTTCCGCCCTGCTTGCCCCGGAGAGCTTGACGAGAGCCGAATCAACAGGAAAATCAACAGCATAAATTTTGGAAGCGCCTGAAATTTCTGCTAGCAAGCTTTTGCCTTGTCCTGATAATGTAGCCCTTGAGGCTCCGGAAAAATCCGTTTTAACGACTGGGGAATTTATTTTTATAATGCTTTGCGAAGCGCCTGACTGCACCAATAAAAATTCCTCGGCATCAAATCCTTCTGACAATTCGGCTTTACTTGATCCGGAAAGCGAAAGTTCGTTGATTTGCGGCATAGTAATATACGCCTTAATTGGCTTTACCTGGCACAAAAAACAAAGGTTCGGCCACTTTATTTCAATTGACAACCGCTTGCCCTTTACTTCCGTTTTTATCCTATTTAACTGGGCTTTGCTGCCTACAAAATTTACCGTATAATCGGAACCCTTGCTGACCTGGATGTTTACAGGGTAAGCCGTGGAAATTTTCGAAAAATCTTTTAACCCGGAAAATGTTCTGGCTTCATTCCAGCTGATATTATTTAAATAATTTTCCACTTTGGGCGCAAAATCAATTGCCAAAACCACGCTGACGATTATAGCTATAAACCACATTGCACAAAGAAGAGAAGTTAAACCTGCTGTAAATATTTTCCTTTTTGAAAGCAGCCTGATGCCAAGCAACAAAATAAAAATTACCGGAATTAAAACCGTAAAATAAGTTGCAGTAATTAAAAGGTTTGCATTCGGCAAACTAAGAATATCCAAAAATTCGGCAGCGTAAAAATTCAGGCCTGAACGGGAAAACAAAACCGCAAAAGCCAAAGTAAAACCCAAAATCGCAGCCAAAGCGGCGACTGTCAAAACTATGCCGAATAATATGCCCAAGGCAGGCAGAATATTTTTTAACAGCTTGATCAGCCCTTCGCCTACCCTTAAAGGTATTCTGGCAACCCGCGTAAAAGTACCGGATATTTTTTCCTCGTTTATTTTGTCTTTAACCTTTTGTTCAAGTTTTGACAAAGTAACCGGATCACCGTGCATTTCAAGTTTTTGGGAAGAAGTTTTGGCGCAGGGAATAGCAACCCATAATATAAGATAAACCAAAATACCGCTGCCGCCAAAAAATACGGAAAGGCCGAAAATCAGACGAAAAATTACCGGATCAACGCCGAAATACGCCGCTAATCCGGAACAGACGCCGGCGATAATAGCGTTGTCGCAATCGCGATATAGCCGTTTTGTTTTTTTGATTCCGGTTTTTGAAATTTCTTCTTCTTTTTTCTGTTCTTCATTTTCAAAATCAGCCACGGTTCCCATTACTTTAATCAGCTCAAGCACGTCATTTAGAGTGACGGCCTGCTTTGTCGGCTTTATTTTGGCCTGAAATTTTTCGGCAATGCTTGACTCAATATCATTTATGATTTCTTCTTTGTCCGTTTCAGACGCAAAATGATTTTTAACCGAATCAAGATAATTTTTAAGTTCGGTATAGGCGTCTTCTTCGATATTAAAAATTAATCCGGCAAGGGTGATATTTAATGCTTTTTTCATAGGTTTGGCTTATGGTTAACGTTTACTGTCAACTGACGACGGCCGACAGTCTATATTTTTAACGAATTTACCGATTTGGATAATTTTGTCCAGGTTTGGTTCAGATTTTTCAAAACGTCTTTCCCTGTCGCTGTTAGCGTGTAGTATTTCCTGGGGGGTCCGGATTTGGATTCTTCCCAAAAATATTGCAAAAGTCCTGAATTCTTCAGCCGGCTAAGCAAAGGATAGATTGTACCTTCAACAACTATCAAATCCGCTTCTTTTAGTTTCTTTAAAATATCGGAACTGTAGATTTTTTCCCTGGAAATTATCAATAGTATGCAATATTCCAAAAAACCCTTTCTCATCTGAGCAACGGTATTTTGAATTTCATAAGCTTGTTTTTCGGTCATAAAATTATTATAGCACTAACTACTATGTAATGCAAGGTACTAGGTGTGGATAAATAGGTAAAAGCAAAAAACCGCTCCCTAAGAACGGTTTTTGCCAGGTTAATAAGAATTATTTTAATCCTTATTTTTTTTGTCTTTTTCCTTTGCTGAATTTTCATTTGCCTCCCTTTCCTTTTCCATTTTTGCCTGAGATTCTTCCAGGCTCTTTTCGGCCTGCTTGGAAACATTTTCTGCCGCTTTATAATTGCCCTTGTCGTATAATTTTTGCGCCTGATCTTCCAAAGTTTCAAATTGTTTTAAGTCCAGCAGGATATCTTCTTCTTTGGCATCTTCGATTATTTGCTGCTTTTTCTGTTCCGTTTCTTGCATCTGTTTTTCAGCGGATTTTTTTTGTTCCTGCTTTTTTATTTCGCTGCTATGAATGCTTTCTGTTGTAGTCGGAGTGGATGTGGGAGTTGTCGTCGCATCATTGTCATCGTCTTCGTCTTCATCGTTTCCGAAACCTTTTTTATCATTGAAATATTTTATCTGGAATTCTATCTTTTTCTTGTTAGTTTGTAATTTTAAATTTTCAATGGCTATATTCTGGTTTGCGGTTATGGCAACAACCTGATCCATAAATTCGTCTATCTGTTCCGGTGTAATCCTTTCCCCCGGATCCGATCGCAGCGTCAGTTTGGCAATTTCGGAATTGACCTTGGCAACGGCGCCTTCCACTTCCTTTAAGGCCTGTTCGATGGCGGCTTGTAAATCCGGATCAATCAAAGAAGGCGTGGTAGTTGGCGTTGACGTCGGCGTTGACGTCGGCGTGGTGGTAGGATTTAATACGGGAGGCGTGGTGGTAGGACTTGTTGTCGGATTAATTACCGGATCAGTCGTAGTGGGTGTACTTGTGGGAATTACCGAGTCCGTGCTTGTAGGCGTGCTTGTCGGCGTGCTTGTCGGCGTTGTCGTGCCATTGTTGCCGGCAGGATTTTCGCTTTCCGTTTCCAGTTCCTGTGTTAATTCATCTAGTTCGGCTATTCTTTCATTGGCCGAATTAATCCTTATTTGCAGTTTTGTTCCCGGATTTTGAGCCAGATAGTAACGTACTTCCTCCATTAATTTATCCAGGCCAAATAACGGATCACCCGGTTTGCTTAAATCAGCTGCCTTGGCGAAACCGGCGCCGGAAAAAATCAAAAGGGCGATCAATGCCAAAACCGAAAATGACCAGGCCCATCTTTTTCCGCCTGAAGACGGATTTGTGCTGTTGGTTTTAAAACCCCAGGCGCTGGTCAGTCCCGCTTTAAGCCGGTATTTGTGGCTTGAAGACTTGGTTTCTGGAACTGTCATACTTTCAAGTTTATTAATTAATTCTTCTCTATCCATATAAGTTGTTTAAATTTTTTCTTCCTTTGTTTTAATAACTTCGGAATCGGAAAAAGGTTGCAAATTTTCAGTTTTTTCCAGCTTTACTTTCAGCTTGTCTATCCCCCGGGACAGAAGAGATTTTACGGTACCTTCCCTTTTGCCGAGAATCTGCGCAATTTCATTGATTTTTTTCTTTTCAAAAAAGCGCAGCGACAAAACTTCCTGATATTTAATTTTCAGCTGTTTCATTTCCTTTAACACCAGCAGATAAAAATCATGTCTTTCGATTTCTTCCTGCATTTCCATAATTTCCGATTCGGGAGTCCGGAAATTTTCCGGTTCGCGGCCGTTATCTTCTGAAATTTTATTCAATGACAGCGGGTGGGCTTTGTTTTTTTTAAAAAAACCGTTAATTTCATTAGTCGCTATTTTATACAACCAAGAGGAAAACGGTATTCCCTGCCAGCGGAATTTTTTCAGATTCGTTAATGCCTTAAAAAAAGTGTCCGATGTTAAATCGTCTGTCAGGGCGACATTGCCCGTTCTTTTTAAAATATAGCCGTAGATTTTGCCATAATTGTCATCAAAAAGCAGGCCAAAAGCTTCCTTATCTCCGCTTTTAGCAGAATTAACCAGTTCTTTTTCCTGCAGTAAATCCATAACTCCTTTATATACTACAACTGCCGTAATTGCAAAAGGTTGCATAGCAATTGGCAATTTACATTTAATAATTTCTAATAAAATTTCAAATGCCAAAACCCTAATGGGTCAAGCTCAAAATCCAAAGCTAAAAAATTGTCATTCCGGACTTAATCCCGAATCTCTTTTAAAATTAGACCCATAATCAAGATTCGGAATAACATTGCAATATTAAAAAAAGCTTGATAATGGCTCAAGCTTTTTTTATGTGATGGCTGATTAAATTCCGTATAAAGTCTGCAGTCCGGCAATGTCCGGCGCTTCCAGAGTTCTTTTGTTAACTTCTCCTTCTGAAGCGTAACCGTACATGGTAACCGGCTGGCAGGAGGCGGTGTAAATGTCATTTAACCCCAGAGCGTGTCCTAATTCGTGGACGGCGATATTTTCCAAATCCATTAATTCTGTGTCGCCTGTCGCTGCAACGTCTCCCCAGCTGTAGTTTGTATTGAATAAAATGTCAAATTGGGAAATAAAACGGCTTTGCGGTCTGCCCGAAAAATAACCCCAGACCCTGGTAACCGCAATGACATTGGAGTCGGGGTAAACGCCAAAAACGATTTCATTTCTGCCGTCGGCATAATCGTCAAAACTGGCAGTAGTAGTTGCGGTTAAAACTCCAAAAACATCCGTTGTTGTTTTAATATCCCAGGCGTCTGTCGAAGAAGCAAAACCGGTTATGACCTGCCAATCGTCAAGGCCGGATCCTTCCGGATTTATGTAAATGTCGGCTGTTGTTAAAAGTCTGGCATAGCCGGAAATAAAACCGTAGCAACTATCGCTTTTAGGCGGCCGCGGTTTGGCTGATTCGGGTTTGATGAAACCTTTTTTGTAATGAATAAAGGTTATCTTTTCCAAAGGTCGTTTCACTTTGGCGTCAGCTAATATTGCCTGCGGCAGCAAAAGCGCCACCAAAAGCATTAAAACAAAAATTTTCTTCATAATTTGCCTTAATTGTTAACAATTTGATTTTATATTAACCGTAATAAAAAATCAACAGTTAAGTTCTAAAAAACCCTGAACAGCTGACTTCATTTCGGTTTAATATATGTATGTTTCAATGGATTTTATAAATCAAATACTTATGCCAGCGCAAAATGATGTTTATGGTATTTTAAAAATCACTTATATTATCCTGCCTCTGCTTGCCGGGCTGGATAAATTTTTCAATTTTTTGGTTCCGTGGCAGATTTATTTGAGTCCGCAAATAAGAACTTTTCTTCCGTTACCAGCCCCGACATTTATGATTTTTGTCGGGATTATAGAAATTTTAGCCGCTGTTTTGGTCTGGCGTAAAACACAAATCGGAGCTTACGTCGTGGCTGTATGGCTTTTTTTAGTCGCTTTAAATTTGATTGTCCTTGGCGCCTACGATATCGCTGTCCGGGATTTGGTAATTTCCATAGGAGCTTATTGTCTCGGCCGCTTGGCTTACAATTACAAAACAGACGCAGTTTAGGTTACGGCGTAATAATCTATAATGAAATCAACATTCAGATCCTTTCTTTTAACTTCGTTATATGACGGAATGTGAATTATATTGCCGATGCCGTTGCTTCGCACAAGCCATGAACCGTAGCCGCTTTTTTGTTTCTGACTGTTATCTGAAATCGGGATATTCGACCTGATAACATCTTTCTGGCTGACGTGATAGTTTGTATCGTCAACCACGTTTTCATTTACTAAAACCAAACCCATTCTGATATAATTTCTTGCTAATTTTCTGTTTTTGGCAAATCCCAAACGATAAATGACATTGTCCAGGCGGGTTTCCGTTTTTACCAAAAGAGCGGCGCCGGGTTTTTCGGTAGTTATTATCGCCTGCCTGGCGTATCTTTTCAGTTCCCGTTCAGAAAGGCCGTAAATTTTTTTGTATTTTTCCTTTTCCTCAAATATTTTTTCAACATCAAGATTTTTTTTACGCGGTTTATACGGTTTTTTGTTCCGGCTGATCGGTTTGGTCGGGTATTTTACGAGGAATTTTTTTCTTAAATGTTTGGCCATAAGATTTCCTTTCCGGTGTATATCTTATTATTATCGTTGCCAATGTCTGAATAAAACTGCCAAGACCGGCAAGGGCGATAAGCAATAGCAAATACCAGAAAACCGGAGACAAATAATATAAAAAACCGACAAGCAATGCCGTCCAGACCCCTGTACACCACGGGCAATGTATAAGCTCGGAAAGCGAACGGCCAAAACCGGAAGCGGAATTTTTAAAAAAATTCCTTACAAAATCGGTAACGCTGTCATAAGTAAAAAGATGGGTCAGGCGGAAAGTCGCCAAAGACATCATAAAAAAATCAAATACCGGAACCTTGTCTGCGGCCTTATCCGAAAATAAAAGAATATACAAAGTTAAAAGGGCTAAAACGGAATATGACAGTATGGAAAAAAAATGCCAGAAATAATTGTTTTTAGCGGGCATAAAAAAGCAGATAATTCAAGCTGATCCTGCCGCCGCCCAAAATCATAACAGCCAATGAGTTTACAAGTATCAAAAAATCAAGTTCCCACCCGCCGTCCCCGGTAAATTTGTTTTTCCATTCAAAAATTTTGAAATAAATGGCAGCCAACATTATTATGGCCATGGCAGCCGCTCCCAGCTGGATTAAAAAACCCGCAAGTAACGATAATCCGGCCAAAGGCTCAATAATGGCAAGGGCTTTAAATACCGCGTCCATTTTGGAATTATTTCTTTTTTTCCAATGCTGCCATTTGTTTATCCCGTGAACTATAAAAATAATGCCCAGTCCTATCCGTAAAAAAAGTAAAGCGATATCGATATAAAATTGAACAGACATACATAAAAATTAACAATGAAAAATTAAGGATTAATTAAAAAATTGCCGGCATAATTTTTTGTCGGCAAAAAAATTCACAAAGTCAGCTCTAATGGCTGCTAATGCGAAAGAAAAGAGTATCTAATTAACTTAGTCAGCGCAATTGTTAAAAGCTTTAACCTGGCTGTTATAGGCAGCCACATTTTTTTCAATTAATTCTGAAAGATTTTTGTATTGCTCCACCAGCCCGTTATAAATTTCAACATTTTTGTTATAAGCTTCTGTTTCCAAAACCGATGATCTGCCCTTTGGTTTTGTATTTTCCAGCAGTGCCTTCTGGTCAGCCAGCTGCTTTTCCAGATTCTGATATTGAATAATCAATTCATCAGTTTGCGTTTTAAGATTGGTATCTATTTTCGGACAGGCGCTTTTCGGTTTTCCGAAAATCTGTACTGCCAGCCAGACTGACGAATTTTCAAAATTGCCTTTTTGAACAGCCACTCCGATTTCAGTAAAATCATCATTTAAAATATTTTCCCTGTGACCCGGGCTTGCCATCCACGCCTCCACCAATTCTTTATCGTCTTTAAAATTGCCCATCGCCAGATTTTCGCCGATAACTATGTATTCGTAACCCGTCTCATCAGCCCAGAAATCCACGCCTTTGTTTTCCGGCGAAACGTGGGCGAAATATTGAAAAGAAAACATATCGGCCGCTTTTAATTTAGCCGCCGCGTTTAACTTTTCATTTGACGCCAGCCCGTTTAGGTTGGCTGCCCGACGGCTGTCGTTGGTATACACAATCACGCCTTCAACAGTCAGAAAGGATTCTTCTTCCGATAAATTCCCAAGCAAAGGATCGGGCAGAATCTGTTTTCCCGCCTCTATTATGGCTTCGGTATTAAAATCAAATTCCTTTAAATCAATATTCCTTCCGTTTTTTGAATAAAAAAAATAGACATAAAACGGTATGATAATTAAAAAGATTGCGACCAGCCAGTATAAAAATTTTTTTTTCATATTCCAATTATAGCAAAAATAAACAAAGAAACCCACCGATTATTACAATAACCGGTGGGTAAACATTCAATTGTTCAGAGACAGAAAAAGCCCGTTCACCACCTCTAAATCCGGTAGAACTTCTTCAAGGGTGCTATTTGTAATTTCGCTAAACGGATATTTTACCTTCGTTTCCGAAGGTATTAACCAGGTTTTGAATTTAGACAAGAGTATGGCCATAACCACACAGCCATTTCGAAAGAAAGTTACGACTTCACCATCCGAACAGCCCTGCCGATCAAAAGCAAGGCCGAGCTTTTCTCTTTCTCCGTTTGGATATTTCAGAATAACAAACCCGCATTCTAAAAATAATTCATATCCTGACGGAGAAGTCATTATTTTTCACCTCCTTTCTTTTTAACCTGTAATTTTACATCTTTTAAGCAGTTATGTCAAGAGGCTTGCAACATGCTTACCAGATACAAATATTCAAGGCGGGTGCGGCCCGAATTTATTACATTATGTTTACTTTCTTTGGGAATATAAACGAGGTGTCCTTTTTTTGCCGATACTCTTTTACCGTTGCAAACAACCTCAGCCTGCCCTTTTATTATAAGTATCACCTCTTCACGATTTTCTGTAATGTGGCTGCCCACCGCCTGTCCGGCAGGTAAACTGACGTAGCCCGACTTGATGTTTACGGTTTCAGAAAGATTTAAAATATTCCCGGCTTTTAATTTTTTCAGTAACATTATCAAGGTTTATTTTTTATTTAAGGATTGAATTTTTTAAACTCCTCGTCTTCACTTATCATTTTTTCTATCTGTTCCCTTAAAAAATCGGCTTTGGAAAAATTAGTGTTTAAGGTCTTCCAGTGCAAATACCTTTCAATTTTCGGAGTAATCCTTAAAGTGAATTTGATTCTAGGAACTTCACGCCCGGCTTTTTTTTCTGCAAATTCAAGAAATTCCAGCACGGCTTTGGAAATTTTATTAGGGCGGTAACTTTTAATTTCCAGAAGCTGGGCAGCATTTTTATCATTTAAAATCTGCTTGATATTTTTATCTATTTCAATTCCTGTTTCAGCCAGAAAGATTGTCGGCTTTTTATGCGCCAGAGCCAGCGCTAACAAATATCCGCTTTCAGGAAAATGGCTGGTTATTTCAAGTAACAGGGAATCCATCTGTTCAAGAAGAGTTTCCCCCCGGGCCTGGAATTTTTCGACATCGTTTTCATCGAATTGCGAAGCATTATTTAAATCCAGATTTGTCATTACCGTATTGCCCGCCCCCGTTAAAATATCGATGATTTTTTGGTACCGCCAATTTAATTTTTTGGCGAATTTGTCTCCGGCAAAATATATTTTCATATTTTAAAGCAATTCTCCGGCAATATTGGCTGCCATCAGCTGGTTTATTTCACTAATTTTTTTTGTCTGGGCCAATACAAACATAAATTTTGTTAATGCCGCCTCCATTGTTAAATAGTTCGCTGCAATAAGATTTCTGCCGCTTTCAATATCCTGAAAATTAAAAAGCAAAACCGGCAAATCCAGTTTTTTCAGAAAATCAGAGTTTTTTGCCGACAGTATCTGTCCCGTGCCGTCCAAAAAAAGTCCGTCTTTTTCCTTCAGTTTCCTTAAATTATCAAAATTAAAGAAAGGCAGAACTTTGACATATTCAATCCTGTCATTAAGACGGCTTTTAAACCTGGCCGGGGCTTTGATATTTTTTAAATTTTTTTTCAAAATCCTTATGCTAAAATCGATTTTGCCCAGAACGCTTTTTTCCGGACCGATAAACAAACTTAAAGAAGAAACATAATTTCTTGCTGCCTGATTGGCCCGCAATAACCGGTTACCGAACATCAGCGCCACTTCGGAAAAATCCATCGTGGCGGCCTGAACAGAATTTATCAAATTGGCCTTAATGCTGAATTTGTTTTTTTCCCCGTCTGGACGGTCATAGTCGGCTGTGAAAATTACCGGCGGCTTAAAATCATTTAATAAAAAACTCAAAGCGCAAGAAACGAAAAGCAGGCCTGAAAGAGGGTGAATCACCACAAAACCGTCGAATTTTTTTTGCTTTCTTATTTCTTGCGACAACTGTTCCCAAAAATAATTCTTATCGCAGCCGTCATCATTTTTAAGAAATAAAAAGGCGATTTCTGCGATAATTTCAAGTTCTGGCATTTCCTTAATCCAGGCGCAGAAATTTTCATAATTCAGCTCTTTACCGCAGTAAAGTATCAATATCTTTTTTCTGGCTTGTCTGATCATTTCGCGACGGCTTTAATAATTAAGACGGCTTGCATATATAAATTATAATTTATTTAAGCCGCTTAATCAACATCTGTTTAAAATAAAAAATTAGCCGTAAAAATTACGGCTAATCGTTAAAATGTAATCGTCATTCCGGTCCAGATTTTGTAGCTGTCTTCCTTTATTTCTCCGCTGCTACGGAAGGCGATATTCCCACGTTCAAACCATTTGATGTCAAACCTCCCGGACAAATGAACTGTCACCCCCGAATCTGTCGGCAGACGCACATCCACCGGACTTTCTATTTTTTTAAGCGTTCTTAACTCTTTTTCCAGACCATTTCTTTTCATCAAGTGTTCCAATGAGTCAGAAACCAGTTTTTTTAATCTTTTTTTTGCTGTTCTTTCTTCTTCCTCGGGTGTCGGCGCTTCCTTAAGTAATGCAATGGTCGGCAAAACAGTGAAATTTTCCGGCAGCTGTGCGTTAAAATCATTTTTCCGTTCAGAATATTGCATGTCATCGGTTTTGGTTTGGAAAACGAAAATGTCAATTTCCTGTGCTTCTGCCGGCTTGAGGATAAAAATTCCCAAAAGCATCAAAAATACGATTTTCAAACAGCGCATTTTCATCACCCCCTGTAATTTATTATATCATAAACAAAAAAATCAGGGTATGGCAGTTATCAAAATTTCTGGGCTTCAAACAGCTTTTTATAGATACCATCCGGTATTTCCAGCAGTTCTTCGTGACGGCCTTTTTCCAGAATTCTGCCTGCTGAAAGTACAAAAATTATATCAGCGTGAGTGATGGTTGACAGGCGGTGGGCGATAATAAACGTGGTCCTTCCAAAAATCAGCTGCTTTAAGGCGCTTTGCACCAGATGTTCGGTGATTGAATCCAGGGAAGAGGTGGCTTCGTCAAGAATTAAAATCTTCGGGCTTCTTAAAATGGCCCTGGCAATGGCAATTCTCTGCTTTTGGCCGACTGAAAGTTTAACGCCGCGTTCGCCGACTTTGGAATTGTAATTTTCCGGAAAAAAAGAAATAAAACTGTCGGCATAGGCCGCTTTGGCCGCATTTTCTATTTCCTGATGGGAAAAAGTCCCTGATCCGAAATTCAGATTATAGTAAAGCGTTTCATGAAACAAAAAAACTTCCTGCGGCACCACGGCCAGATGCTTTCGCAGCGAATGAACGTCAATTTCTCTGGTGTCAAAACCGTCGATTAAAACCTGTCCCTGCCCGGGCAGATAATATCCCGAAATCAAATCAACTAAAGTAGATTTGCCTACTCCCGATTCACCGACTAAAGCCACTACTGTTCCCGGTTCAATTTTGAAATTAATGTCAAAAAGCACCTGTGGCTGATTTTTGCCGGGATAAGAAAAATTGACGTTTCTGAATTCAACTTCGCCTCTGACTTCGGAAAGTTTTATCAGAATTTTTCCCCGTTCCTGGTTCTCGGTTTTAATATCAAAAAGCTTGATGGATTTTTCCAGTATCGCCATATTGCGTCTGATATTGCGGTAATTATTGGCCAGTTCGCCAAACGGCCTATAAACCAAAGCGATATAGCCGACAAAAGTAACCAAGCTGCCGGCTGAAATCACTTCCTGCTTTAACAGATAAAGCCCGAATCCGAATAAACTGACAAAACCGAAAGAAAAAATTGTCTGCTGCCAGCCGGAAAGATTGGTCCAGGCAAGAACATTCGACAGACGGCCGTAAATTACGTTGCTAAACCGGGCTTTCAGTTTGTTTTGGGACTGTTCTTCGGCAGTGAAACTTTTGACCACGGAAACGTTTTCCAAAATTTCATAATAATCGCTGTAGGCCTCGTCATAGAGCCAATGCAGTTTGCGGCTTTCTTCGATTATCGGTCCTGTTTTCCAGATAGTAACCATGCCGTAGACGAGTAAAACGAAAAATAAAAATAAAGAAAGGTAAGGACTGATAAATGTCAGAATTAACAGCGCCACGATAACCGTTAGAAAGCCCGGCAGAGTGGAAAAAACGACATCTTCAACTATCCTTTCCAGTCCTGAGCCGGCTCGTTCGGCCCGGCCGATTATTTTGAATATTTTTTGGTTGCGATGGAAAGAAAGAGGCAGATTGAGAAAATGTTCGATAAATTCTTCCAAAAAATTCCGGTTTACCTTGACGCTTAAAATATCGGAATTTTTAATTTCCACCAATGACAAAAATGCCGCTACCAGGGAAAGGACTAACCAGGATAAAAGACCGACTCCTAAAACCATAATTCCAGTACCGGCAATTGCCTGGTCTACGAGCTTGCCGTAAAGATAAGGAATAAAAGCGTTAATCAAGGCGTTGACAATAACAACCAAAGATAAAAAATAAACCATTTTTTTCTGCGGCTTTAGATATTTCCAAATTAATTGGGCTTCCTGTTTGAATCTCATATTTTTAGACCAAAGAAAGCGGCCAAAGCATCTGCCGCTTACTATAATTAGACGTAAATTGTCTGCTTTTTGTTACATCTGCCGCTTAATCAAAAACAATATCAGTACCAAATTTTTTAAAATAAAAAACCTGCAGCCGTTGTTTTCTGGCCGCAGGTGAAATAGCTCAGGCTACCTTGACGAAGGAGGAATCTGCATTTCCGCAAACAGGACACGGTTTTATGTCCGTTAATTTTTCCATACCGTTTACTTTTTCATGAACAAGCAGTTTCTTGTTTCCTCCGCATTTCGGACAAGGTTTGCATCTACACTTACTTACTGGTTCTTGGCAATTTTGGCAGTTCATTTCTGCTCTCCTTGCTACCATACTTACTGGTAGATTTGCGCTATATGTTTTTGAAAATTATTTTCGATGGTTTTTCTCCTTAATTTCAAAGTCGGCGTCAGTTCGTCATTTTCCTGAGTCAGTTCCCGTTCCAATAAAACAAACCGTTTCGGTTTTTCCCAGTCTGACAAATGGCAGCAGATCATATCCAGTCTTTCTTTAAATAATTTTACTATTTTTTCATCATTAATCAAGTCCTGCGGCAAATGCGATGCAATTGAGTTTATCTTTGCATAAGCGCAAACTTCTTCCCAGTTCGGGACAATAAGGCAAATTATGAAATTTCTGCTGTTGCCAAAAATTACGGTCTGCAAAAAATATCTGTCGTCATTAAGCATATTTTCAATCGGTTCGGGCCAGACGTTTTTGCCGTTGGCAAGCACTATCATTTCTTTTTTCCTGCCGATAATGGTAAGGTAACCGTCGCCGTCGACAAAGCCCAGGTCGCCGGTATGAAACCAGCCGGCTTCATCGATAGCTTCTTTGGCGGCCGCGTCATTTTTAAAATATCCTTTCATAACATTCGGTCCCTGCACAAGAATTTCTTTGTCAGCGACAATTTTTACTTTTACGCCGGGCACAGTTTTGCCGACAGAGCCAAATTTTATCTTATTGGGAAGGTTGGTGGAAATTACCGGCGAAGTTTCGGTCAAGCCGTAGCCCTCTATTATCAAAATTCCCACTTTGTCAAAAAATTTCGCCAATTGCGCATTGAGGCTGGCGCCGCCGGAAATGGTTAAACGGAATTTTCCTCCGAATGCGGCGCGGATTTTTTTAAATACCAAAATGTCGAAAAATTTATATAAAAACGTTCCCTTCTTTTGCTTTAAAGCGGTCAAAAAAAGTTTTTTCTTCAATTTGCTTCCGGCCATGGCCTTTTCCCAGATTTTTTTGTGAACGCGTTCAAAAATTCTGGGAACAGAAATCAGAATTGTCGGTCTGACTTCCTTTAGATCATCAACCAGGGTTTTGGCGCTTTGGGCATAAGCGATGCAGGCGCCGCAGCAGACGAAAGGCGCGTAATACCCCGCTGTTCTTTCCAACACATGCGAGAGCGGCAAAAACGACAATAAAAGGTCGTCTTGAAAAACCGGAACATGCGCCAAGGCGGCTTTAGCATTAGAAAGAAAATTTTTGTGAGAAAGCATGACCCCTTTCGGAAGACCGGTTGTGCCGGATGTGTAAATAATGCTGGCAATATCCTCTTGCGCAGGCTTAAAATCGCAGCCAGAAATATTTTTTTGACCCGAACTTATAAGTTCGTCAAATGAAATTATTTTTACCGGAACTTTTAATTCACCGATTTGTACAATATTGAAATAAATAATTGTTTCCAGATGCGACAATTCATTTATATGCAGCATAACTTCCTCTAACTGCTCGTTCGTTGAGATAACCAAGAATTTGCTTTCTGAATCTTTCAATATATGAGCTGTAAGTTTAGGACTCAAAGTCGTATGTACTGGAACAGTGACAGCGCCTATTGCCATGGAGGCAAGATCGGCAATTACCCATTGCGGGCAATTCGGCGAAAGAATCGCCACTTTGTCGTTTGGCCGGCAGCCGAGTCCCTTTAAGCCGCAGGCAAATTGTCTGACCTTCTCGTTTACTTCTCCGAAATTAAGCGTAAACCAAACACCATCCTGCTTGAATTTTAAGGCCGGTTTTGCAGCAAATTTTTCCGCTGTTTCCAAAAATTGGTCGATTAACGTTTGCGCCATATTTTGCAGTAATTATATGAAATAAAACGGATGAATACAAATAAAAATCTGATTTTTAGACTGTTTTTAAAAATGCATCCGTGTCTTTTGAATTAACTTTAATTTTTTTACATAGCGGCCAGACAAGTTCGAACTGCGACTTAATCAGTTCGGCAAAATCGCGGCTGTGAACCGTAAAACCAAAGCTTTCTTTTCTGGAAGAAATAAAAGCGACTTTGTCTGCGTAAAGCCAGTAGCCCATATTCCAGGTCATACCTTCTGGAGCCAGCCTGATTTTTCTTAGAAAACCTGAGGTCACCCCCAAAAAAGGATATTGTTTGAATTTTACTGCCTTATCCTGGGGCCAAATCGTCTGCAAATATATTTTCTTGCGGATTCTTTTTCTGTTATGTTCAGCCAGCCATTCCGTTCCCAGCATATCTATCATTTCCGAAATAGGCCAAATGCATAAAGTGTTGATATTTTCGTACCACAAGATGTCATTTATTGCGCGGCGCACTCCTTCCTGACCGCTGTAAAATTTTATTTTAGGTTCCAAAAAATCTGCCTGCGCTTTTAATTTCGGAATAACCTCCTTTAGCTTGCTCTTCTGCTTTTGTAGGTCAGATATGCGTTCCTGCACCAGATGTGAGATGTTTTTAACATCATCGACACGAAATAACTTTTTGTTTTCCTGATCAATTTCCGTAACCAGCCCCAGATTAATTAAAATTTTCAGATTGTCATAAACCGACGGCCGCGGCAGGTTTAAATTTTCAGCAAGCTGCCGGGCCGACGATATACCCGTCTCAAGCAGACGCAGGTAGATACGGCTTGCGGTTTCCGGAACATTTAAATTTTTTAAAATATCTTGAAGCATAATAGAACTTATTTTATTTTTATCATATTTGTCGGTTTTCGTCAACAGATTGACAATATATAATCACCGTGTTAATTTTAAGCGTTCACTTTGAAAAACGAGTAGATGAACTTGAAAGGAGAATTAAAATGAGTTCTGAAAAAAATTTGGTCGATGTCCCCTTGCATAAATCTTTCCATCTTTTCCCAAGGCCGATTGCAGTCTTAACTACCATTCATCTTACAGGAACGCGGTGCCAAGGCGAATATTTTTGCAAAATGCCTGGGCTGACATACCGATCTGATGTCGATTACGACGGAGCGCCGATGTCGACTTTGACCTTGCAGGGCAAAAGGCCGCCGAATCATAGCGGGCCTTTTGAAAAAGCAGGTCCGCCTGTGCACTTGGTTTCAATTTCGCCATCGAGGAAAACCTACCGTAATTTAATCGAAACGGGAGAAACGGTGGCAAACTTTTTCCCACCCACGCAGGAAAGCGCCGAAATGATGTATATTCTTTCCGACGGCAGATACAAAGAAGGCAATGACAAAATCAAGGCTAGCGGTGTCACTTTGGAAAATTCGAAATTACTTAATACACCGCGAATTGCTGAGGCCATGGCTTGGGTAGAGTATCGGTTAATAAGGGTAATTCCAGTCCCTAAATCAGAGAGACCCATATTTCTTCTGCGACCAGTTACGGCTTATTGTCGGGAAGGTTTTATCGATAAGCGAACTCACGCTTATTGCACACCGTTTGTACCGCTTGGGCAGATTTGTTCCAATATCTGCACCGGCAGCACAAAAATTATTGTCGCCGGTAAAGTAACAAAAGGAAAGGGGCTGAGTTCGGAGGAACATTGGAGATATTCAGACAGGAAATCAGAAGAGCCGTTTCTCGATGAAAATATTGGAAAGGGAGGATCAGATGAGAGTCATTAAATTGATGATATTGGTAATGATTTCAGTTTCAGCGTCAGCTGCATTTGCCGAAGAAATTGCAACAAAGGAACCGCAAAAATTTTACAGCGGTTCAATTGAAACCGGCTATGAAGAGCGATATCTGACGCTGAGAACAAACCGTTTAATCCATAACGGCCCTATGCAATGGACAAATCTGCGGCTGGAATTCCCAAATTTTTTCTTCAATATCTGGTCAAGCGCAGAATTATCTGATGAAGCTAACAATTGCGGCCAAGAAATTGACATCACGGCGGGTTTAAAGGCACAAGCATATGGTTTAGAGGCCAAAATATCGACAACGCTGCTTGACCTTTATCCTGTCGAAACATTTTGGAAAGATGATAATTGGGCGCAAACATTGGAATTAACCAAACAGATTAAGCTTTCAGAAAAACAATCGCTTAAAGCGCAAGCGGTAATAGAATGGCTGTCCCCAGCTGCTGATTTTTCTGACGGTTGCCTGGCTTTAAGGCCGAACATCGGCTATTTTGTGAATCAGCCGTTCGGCGATCTGCCTATTTTGGCCGGTTTGGAATTAAAAAATAATTTCATGATTAACTGGAATGACGGTTTCAAACGCGCCAATAACTCCTATGACGGCGTTTTCCTGCGTTACACCGGAGGAATAATCTGGAAAATAGCCGAAGACATTCAACTGCAGGCGCCCGGAATCACGGTTTTAATTCCTCTTACCCGAACCGACGATGACAGAGATGAAGTAAATTCATCTTTAAACTGCCGACTCATTTTTAATTTTTAAAAACAAAAAAGCCGACTGATTTTATCAGCGGCTTTCTTTTTATATCAACAACTAATTTTCATTTTTAGCCACTTCCTGAACAAAATTGTAGATTTTTTTATACACCCGTCCCCTGTCTTTGTCGTCGGAAAGCGCATGCGATGTGGAACCGTCAATCCAGCATATTTTTTTGTTTTGCGAACTGATGCATTCATGAATATGCAAAGCGCTTTTGGGGTTTACCACCGGATCTATTTCCGCCTGAATAATCAAAGTCGGCGCCGTAACCTTATCAAATGACCTGAAACTTTTGTAAATAAATTTGAAAAATTCCCGGCAAGCGCGGACCGGAACCTTTGAATAAGTAATTTCGTCAATGATATGCGCAAAACCCGAACGATAGTATCTTTTCGGCTTTCTCCAGTATTTTTTTAAAAAACCGTAAGAAAAAGCCTGCAGTTTTAAAAAATGATGTTTTCTAACCCATACCGGCGTGCCGATTGAAATCACGCCGGAAACTTTTTCCGGATTTTTTAATGACAGTTCAAAAGCAATATTGCCGCCAAAAGAATTTCCCAAAACAAAAACTTTATCAACTTTATTTTTCAGTTCGTCAAAAGCTTTTTGGCAGGATTCAAGCCATTCTTCCGCCCTGCTTTGCGACAAATCATCCGGGCTGGTGCCATGGCCGGCTATCAACGGTGCGTAAACCGTTATTCCTTTACCGGCAAGATAATCCCCTAATTCCAAAAACTGCGCCGGTGTTGAGGTAAATCCGTGCAACAATAAAACCCCGATTTTAGTCGAGGCATAGATAAAAAAAGGTTCGGCTCCAGCCATATAAATCTTGTCTTCCTTAACAATCTTTCCGTTTCCGCTTTTAATCTGGTTAATCTTTTCAAGAATCTTTCTGGGTAATTTTATCTTGGAAGCATCATATTTTTGTCTGACTGGAATCATCCCTTTTTTATTAAAATTCTTAAAAAACTCGGCCAATAACCGGCTGGTTTTTATCCTTAAATATGTAGGGTATTGTAAAATCATATTATATAATATAAAATAATCAGTGATTTGTCAAGGGTATAAATTGTTTAAAAACTGTTAAGTTCATATTTTTGGATAATTACTGATATCTGATAGAATAGCCCAAAATATCGATTTTTCTGACATTTTTGCTTTTACTTTTGCCCTCATAGTTCAACGGATAGAACAAAGGACTCCTAAGCCTTAGATCGAGGTTCAATTCCTCGTGAGGGCGAAGGTAAAGGCAGAAAAACAGGCCTCAAGAGAAATTACCTGGTATGTTAAAATTCAATCATTAAGATTTCATAAAGTTATACAAAACCTAAAGCAATTTAAGCTTTGAGGCAGTTTAATACAATCATTATTTGGGGATATAGCTCAGTTGGCAGAGCGTCCGCTTCGCATGCGGAAGGTCGGGGGTTCGATTCCCCCTATCTCCATTGATTTAATGATTTGTTTTTGGAAAGCAGTCAAAAAGGGTTAAATGGACTAAAATCGTGTTTAGCCATAATATTGTAGGACACTTAAAAAGTTGTGATGTTAGCCAAAAATGTTAATAGCAGTATTTAATTACGCTATAAATTGTTTCACGTGAAACAATTCTAGGTTGAATTGACATTTAATTTGCAAAATATTAAAATAACTCAGTTAATACAATAGGAAAATGAAATATTTATAGATATTTACCATTTGGGCCTGTAGCTCAGTTGGCCAGAGCGCTTGCATGGCATGCAAGAGGTCAGGGGTTCAAGCCCCCTCAGGTCCATTTTAATTTATATTCCCGCGGCTGGATTCGATTTTGTAAGATCAAATGTTGCCAACTATTTAGGGCAATTTTTTTGTTTATGTCTTAGACCTTGACAGTAAAAAGGAATAATGCTAATTTTTAATGATATATTTTTGCACCTTACAACAAAAACATTCTAGAAAGGAGGAAAAGATCAATCCACGTTAATACCTGCTACATCACTTTTTTCGGTTCTGCCTTGTGTGCGAGAAAAAATAAAGGAAACCAATAATAAGCATCAAAAATTAAGTAAGAAGTTTAGTATATAACTAAAGTTTCGTCAGGAAAATGCAATTCACCGCCAAATCAGTGAAAGGAGACTCGAATAATGGCAAGAAAAGCTATCTTTATCATTATGGCTGCGCTAATAATACTTATGTTGGCATATCCATACCTGCACAGACATACAAACATCCAGGCACTTATGCGTTATATAATCAACGGCGATGTGGCCGTGTATGAAAAAACGCTGGTAAAGCAAATACTGGCCCAGAATTTTTACGGCGAACCAACAGATGCCGGCCGCTGGTATTGGGTCAATATTGTCAACATAAACCCTGTTAGCTGTATTGACTGCGACTATACATCAAATAGATGTGAATTACAGTTCGGAGACCCATGCGCCTGTGGTACGCGGCCGATCGGTGGTAAAGATTACGGTGTCAGTGGGATTATTCAGTTCAGAGGTAGCGTAAACGGCAACAGACTATATGAGTATACCGCTTCAGACGACCCCGGCGGGACGATGTGTCCGTCTGGAATCCTTTACTTTTTAGAAAAATATCCAGGGTCAAACTATAAAAAATATCATAAATAATCCACTCAGGCCGATCTCAAATTCCGGGCGTCCGTAAGTAAGTCTTATCGACGCCTTTTTTTATTTTTGTTAAGGATAGAATTAGAATTTTACTACTTTTACTATATATATAAATATATTGACAGCAAATGAACATTATGCTATATTTTTATGTTGTATAAAAAATATAGTTTTTGCACCTTAAGCAAGGAAAAACATTGAAAGGAGACCAAAAGCGATGAAAGACATGATGAAAGACATTTGGATGGTTTTGGGACCCCTAATAATTTTTTTTGTATTTACGTTTATGTACGAAACCTGCAAAGAACGAGAGCGCAACGAAAGGGAATCGGAATTGTTTGAAGTATATCACTCGGATGAACAAGTTGCTTTGATTATAGAAAGTGCAAAAGAAATCAAGGTTGGTTCAAAGGCAATACTACCTGATTATGGCTGGGTAGATGTCATTAACCAAGGTGAAAATATTCCTTATGATTCGTGTGTCGTTTGCCAAGGCCGTATAATTTCCGTTCTGGAAATACAAGGAAAAGATTTGGTTGTTGCATATGAAATGCCAGTTCAGACACACGGTACGATGTGCCCAGATGGCACACAATTCATTGTCAGCAAAGCTGACTTCGCCACGATGACAGAAAAATACCTTCAAAACATAGAACAAGCCAATCCCTAAATGCCTTCGCCCGCGAAAAACAAAATCACGATCAACAAGCTCCGCATAAATGATTATCGGAGCTTTTTTTTGTTTTATAATTTTCCTCCATATTCTATTTACATTGCATAATTTTTGTGGTAAGAAAATCATAAACAGAATAAAAGAGGAGGTGTTTAAAATGAGAAAATCTACGGTTCTTTTGATTTTAATAATAATATTTTATCATCCGGACTCGGCTTTAGCTGAAATTAAACTCATCATGGGAATTGAAATTATTTGCAGTGAAGACGGCAATTTAAAATTGCCCTGCGCAATTGAAGCGACTTTGGTAACACTCAACGGAAAAAAAAATTTGCCTGTAATAATAAAAAAAGGCAGTGTAATACGTTTTTTTACACTATCTGATCAAGACGAGATAATTTGTTATTACATCAGGCATCCAAAAGAAAAAAACGGTAAAGTTAAACCCTCGAATAAGTTCAAAATCAAAATAGACCAGATCCGAAAAATATCCGAAACCCAGCGCGCACAAACTGATACACGCGCGCTTTTTTAAATTTCCTTTGATTATATTTAAATTGTTTCACGTGAAACATTTGACATAATACCTGATTTGTAACATACTGGAGAGTAGTATATGTTTATATTAAAATTTAACCGAATATATGGAAAACAAAATTATTTTCAGGCTTAATAAAATCAAGGGACAAATTTCTGGGATTTCTAAATTATGCGAAAAAAATTCCAGATGCTTAAATATCATACAGCAAATCGAAGCCGTAAAAGGTGCCTTAAATTCGCTGGAAGCTCTAATTTTACAAGATCAGTTCAGAACGCAAAAATCTGACCGGACAACAGAAGAAAACCTGAGGCAAAGCATAAAATATTTAATCGGCAAACGGTAGACAAATTTATTAAAATGATTTATACTAAATACTATCCGTATAAAAAATAACTAAAACAATTTTTTATGGAAATAACGTTAAACGATAAGAATTTTAAAAAAGAAGTTTTGGAATCGAACGTGCCGGTTTTGGTTGATTTCTGGGCTTCATGGTGCGGACCCTGCAAACTGCAAGGACCGATTATTGACGATCTGGCAAAAGAATACAGCGGCGATAACGTAAAAATAGGAAAATTAAATGTCGAAGAAAATTCGCAGACAGCCAGCCAGTTTCAGATAATGAGCATTCCCACCCTGATAATTTTTTCCAACGGAAAACCGGCAGATGTAATGGTCGGCGTTCAGGAAATAGAATTACTAAAAAATAAGCTCGATAAACTGTTAAAATAAAAAAGTTTAGTCCGTAAAGTTCGACTAAATTTTTTTTAATCTATATATGGGTAACAATAAAAATTTATACGATGTCATTATTGTCGGAGCAGGGCCGGCAGGATTGGCGGCGGGGCTTTACGCTTCGCGTCGGACGCTAAATACACTGCTTTTGGGTAAAAATCTGGGCGGCCAGACAACATTGACGACTAAAATAGAAAATTATCCCGGCATCAATTTGATTGACGGGCTGACTTTGTCACAAAACTTTTTCAAACAGGCGGAAAAATACGGCACGCAATATCTGGCCAAAGATGTTATCGCCATAAAAAAACCAAATGATAATTTCAGGGTTTCGGTTAAAGACGAAGAATTTGTTTCCAAAACAGTAATACTGGCTTTCGGGCTGACCCACCGTAATCTGGGCGTTTCGGGCGAAGAAAAATATACGGGCAAGGGAGTATCTTACTGCGCCACCTGCGATGCACCGCTTTATCGCGGAAAAAACGTCGCTGTTGTCGGAGGCGGCAATTCGGCTCTTGACGCCGCTCTTTTACTGTCTAAGATTTCACGGCAGGTTTATCTCATCCACCGCAGTGACGGTTTTAGGGGCGATGAAATAACTCAAAAAAAATTAAAGCAGGCAAAAAACGTGACTATTTTTCTTGACAGCCGGGTGGAAGAAATCAAAGGCAACGGTTTTGTCAAAAGTCTTGACCTTAAAACCGATGCCGGGCCGGTAAAAAATATTTTAGTTGACGGCATTTTTATTGAAATCGGCTACCATGCCAAAACCGACTGGCTTAAAGGATTAGTCGATTTAAACGCCAAAGGCGAAGTTGTAGTAAACAAATTTCTGGAAACTTCCTGCCCGGGCATTTACGCAGCGGGTGACATAACCGATGTTCCGGCAAAACAAATTGTCATTGCGGCCGGACAGGGTTCCCAGGCCGCTTTGGCCGCTTACAGATACATCATCAAAAGGGAAGGACGGGAACCATCGCCCATGCATTAATTAATCTTCAAAAAAATGGCCGAACAAGGCTGTTTTTTGTTTTAAAACGGTTTAATGATTTTTTAATCCCTGGCAATTATTATTAAAAATTAGCGTTGCTCTAAAAAAAATAAAGTAATCTGAAGCTTGCCCACAAAAAAGGAGCTGCCATGTTTTATGTTGACTGGTGCCCTAACGCACAGACAATCCGCTGAATTCGTTTTATTGCCCACATTGCGGCTGCCGATTCCAAATAATCGGCGGCAAATTTTGTCTGGTAAAAACAGGCGGCCAAACTGCGTCTGATGCGGGACTTTTTCCCTGCCTCTGAACAAAAAAATCCCGGCATTCAGACAGCAACTTCAGCTCGCGGCAGGATAACCTTCCTGCCGTTTTTTTATACGATAAAAATTTTGCTTGGCAGCAGTTCTTGTCAGGTTTTTTGCGCTTGACAAATTATGGAATTTAATGCAATTTAAAGGAAGGGAAACGTGTTCCTTTTATTTGAAAGGAGGTTTGATATGTTTTCGTTTATAGAATTTCGATGCCCGTTTTGCCCATCCACAGAACAGATTATAGCTCCGCCCCTGGGTTCAATCGTGATCGCATCCTGTCTTCGATGCAATGAAATGTCATTATTATATGACGGGACAATAATGCCTTTGGACAAGGGAATTATAAAACTGGGCTCGGCTGAGGAGAAAAAACAACATATAACTGAAACCATACTGGAAATGGTCTCAGGAAAGGTTTCTGTATTTATTGACGAGAGTGAATTAGGTTTAAAACAGCCAGCAAGGGAAAAAAAACAAAAACGAAGGATATGCCCGCCTAAGTCTAAAAAACCATCGATTGTAAATCCCAACGCCGGACCAATTTCCCAAGAAGAAGTGAAAGATTTCGTTAAAATTGATCTCCGACTCATTGACGAGAAACACTATTTTGAAAAATTTTTCAAGAAAAAAAGACGGTAGCAACTATTACGGAAAGGATTTTCCTTTCCGTTTTTTTAATCTAAAAAATTGACTTTAAGGAAAAAAAAGTTCACTATTAAGACCAGAAATGGCTATGGTTCTTTAGCGGGGGTAATTATGAGTGATCATTTTACAATTAATTGCATCAGATGCGGAGAGAAAGTCAAAATGGATATCATGCCTGGAATCAACTTTTTGTTGCTGGCAATATGTTCTTCTTGCGGTCAGATGCTTGGCCATTATAACGGCAGAATTATACAGTTAGAAAAAAACATTGTCCTTTCATCGGATGAAAGTAAAAAAAACCGTTATTTGCGAGACAAACTTATGGCCATCGTGGCGGAAGACATAAAGCAATTTCTAAAAGAAGAAAAGAAAAGATCGGTCCGGCTAAATTTTAAACAAAAACAGAAATCCGGTGGCGGCAGAAAAATAACTCCTTCCGTGATTCGTAAAAATGCTCCGCCGATTACCCAAGAGGATGTGCGAGATTTTATCAAGATAGATCTTCACCTTATTGACACTTATTTTGACCACATTGGGGAATAGAGTCCTAAAACCAGTTTATCAAATAACGACTGCGAAAGAAACTTTCGCAGTCTTTTTTATAAAAAAAATCGCCCTGTGTTTTTTAGGCGTTTTTTAGTTGTAGCTTAAATTTACCTTTGCCTTAATCAAAGGATCCTTATACGATTCAAGCCAATTTGACAGCTTGGGTCAATCCCTTCTTTTCAGAATCCTTATCAGGACTGAATTCATTTCCTCGGTTAAAATCATGTCTCTTAAAACAGACTTTGCCTTTTGGTCGCGCTCCTCTTGCGCCAGCAGTTTATAGCTTTTCGCCGCCATGCCGTTGGCTTGAATCGCCAATTTTAATGCTTTTATCGCCTGGCGAGTCATATTTTCTGCCTTTAATTTTTAATTCGTGGTAGTATAGTTTACATCCGGATAATCTTTTTGTCAAGGTTTTTAATATTTTATCTAAAATTGTACTAAAACAATGTTTTTGCCAGATAATAAAACGGAAAAATTTTTGGCTGCAAACGGCTATAAAAAAATCGCCGGTCTTGATGAAGCCGGACGCGGTTCATGGGCCGGGCCGATAGTTGCCGCGGCGGTTATTCTGCCCATAAGACTGGAACAGCCTGTAAAATCCTGTGTCAGAATAAGAGATTCCAAAAAACTAAATTCCAGCCAGCGGGAAAGCGCTTACGAATGGATAATTAAAAATTGCCGCAGTTTTTCGGTTGCCGTAATTTCGGAAAAAATAATCGACAAGGTCGGCATGGGCAAGGCCAATATATTTTCCCTAAAGGATGCTGTTTCTAATTTGAAAATACGGCCGGATTTTCTTTTAGTTGACGGTTTTAAGTTTAAGCATGAAAAAATTCACTGCCGTTCAGTCATTTCAGGCGACAACAAAATTTTCTCTGTCGCCGCCGCTTCGATTATCGCCAAAGTCACCCGCGACCGGCTGATGAAAAAATATCACCGCCGGTATCCGCAATACCGTTTTGACCTGCACAAAGGTTACGGCACAGAATTACACAAAAAAATGATAAAAAAACACGGGCTCTGCAAGCTGCACCGGAAAAGTTACAGGCCGATTATGGCTTTTGACGCTGAAAAATCTGTGATACAATAATGGCATGGTCTATATTTCCGGGGGAAATCAATTAATTGATGCCCGAAAAATTTTCGATTCCTTAAAGTTTAGACCGGGACTAAAAGTGGCCGACCTGGGCTGCGGCGTAACCGGTTTTTTTACCATTCCTACCGGCAAGCTTGTCGGCGAGACAGGAACAGTTTATGCCGTCGACATTTTAAAGTCCGTTCTTAAGGAAGTGGCCACCCGGGCCCGGCTGGAAGGGGTTAAAAACATCAAAACCGTCTGGACTAATCTTGAAATTTACGGTGCCACCAAAATACCCGAACATAGCCTTGACGCGGTCTTAATTATCAATCTGCTGTGCCAGACCAAGCAACGGCAGGAAATTTTAAGAGAAGCGCATCGGCTGCTAAAACCTTCGGGCAAAATGCTTGTCTGCGACTGGAATAATAAACAGGCGCCTTTAGGCCCGAGAGAGGAAGATAAAATATCCAAAAACACGGTTAAAAAAATGGCCGATGAGCTGAATTTAAGGATGGAAAAAGAATTTCCAGCAGGGCTTTATCATTACGGACTGATATTTAAAAAAATATGAAAAATTTTATTTTGCAATTCACCGACTTGAGTTCTTTTCTGTCGTTAAAACCTGAACCCATCAATCTTTCCGCTTTTAAATTTTTGGGCGGAATGTTTGTTTTTTTTCTCGTTTTAGGATTTCTGTTTTTAGTCATGGCTAAAAAAACAAAAAAAGACAAGGCAATTTCCGACGGTTTTAGCAAACTTTTCGCCCTGTTTCTTACTGTCGGCGGGCTTGGGCTGTTTTATTCGTGGCTTGCCTATGAAAATGTTCTGGTGCTTTCGGCCAGATTCGTTTTTGCCATCATCGTTTTGGTTTTCGTAATCTGGCTGGGGTTTGCGCTCAAATACCAGTTTTACGAACTGCCGAAAATAAAACAAAAATTAAGCCGACAAAAAAATTTCAACAAGTATCTGCCTTAAATATGACCGGTTTCAAAAAAATGCTGGGCGATCGGGGGCAATCAATAGCCAAAAAATACCTTCAAAAAAGGGGGTATAAAATCAAAGCCGAAAATTATTGTATAAAAGGAGGCGAACTTGATATTGTCGCCTCTTTTTTGGACAGAATTATTTTTGTGGAAGTCAAAACACGGACCACCAGTCAGTTTGGCTCGGGCGAAGAAGCTGTAAATTATAAAAAGATTGAAAGTCTGATTCGAACAGCCCGGACGTTTTTACATCAAAATAATCTGCAAAACGTAAATTTTCAGATTGACTTAATCACTGTCGATTTTTCCGATAACAGAAAAAAACCGGAAATCAGGCACTTGAAAAACATCACTTCATAGCGAATAAAAAATCCCTTCCGGCCGGAACCGGAAGGGTTGCTGTGTTATCAGATATTTTTCCAATAACTGAACTTGTTTTTCTCAACCTGGGCATTGTTCATGGCCGTTTCCAGATCAACGGCCACTTGTTTATTACACTTCAATAACGCATAAACAAGCGCGTTCGCTCCTCTGTTATCGCGAATGGTTACGTCTGCTCCGCAGGCTATCAGAAATTCCACTATTTCTTTACGGTTAGCGAAGGCAGCCGCCATTAACGGCGTATGGCCAAAGGAATTCTGCCCGTTGACGTCAGCGCCGGCAGTAATCAGTCTTTCTACCTCGTTTATGTCGCCTAAAATGGCGGCTTTAAACAACTCGCTTTGCTTCTCGGACAGATCCTCTGCATAACAGAAGCTAGAAATCATAACTGACAACACGGTGAACATTAATAACTTTCTTTTCATTTTGCCCTCCTTTGCTTTTACCGGATTAAAACAGATAAATCTTAACAAAATTATTGTTTAAATGTCAAAAAAATGCCTGCCTTGTTTCCAAGACAGGCCGCGTTTCTTTTGGAATATTCAATCAAGATTATAACTATTCCCGTTAAAGATTCACTCACCGCCAGATCAAAAACTTCTTCAGTAACTATGCCTCCGCTTTTCAAAAGAAGCTTTACAATTTCTTCATTCCCCGATATAACGGCAAAATGCAAGGCGGTAATACCGTCAACGTCCAAATTTACTTTTGCGTTATTCGAGAGAAGACAAATCACCGCATACAAATAGCCGCTTTCGGCAGCGGCCATCAAGGCAGTGTGGCCTTCATAAATAATGTCGACGTCGACACCGGATTTTATAAATTCATTAAGACTTCCGACATCGCCGTTTTGCGCCGCTTCTATGAATTCCTCTGCCAGGTGTTCCTCCCGGAATTTTTTTTTGCAGCCGAAACCGGGTACAATTACGACAAAGAGAAAAAAAATCAAGATTAATTTTTTCATTTAACTCCTCCTGTAATTATCTGTTTTCGGATACAACATGGAAAGAACGAATCCATACAGACTAACACCTAACATGTTCTTTGTCAATTTTGGTCTGTTGTTTAATACTTCTTCAAGCCTTGACAAAAAAAATTTTATCCTTTATCATAATTAACAGAAATGGTAGCTTAAATCAGCTGCCACATTTTTTTCTAGGGACGATTTTTTTCAGTATAAATGACCGGAAAACAAAGGTCAAAATAATTATCGCTTATTAATAAAAACATCTAATATATGTCCGAGTCACAAGTCTTAAATGCCATTAAGCAAATCTGCGATGAAAAAGGCATTTCTTTGGAATCTGTTATTGAAACAATCGAAGCAGCATTAGCCGCGGCTTTTCGCAAAGATTTTGGCAACAAAATGCAAAACATTAAAGTCGAATTTGATCCCAACACCACTAAGTTCAAAGTTTTTGACGTCAAAACCGTCGTTGAAGACGTGCCTGAAGAGGTACTGGCCGAATTGGAACAAAAGGAAACCAAAAAAGAAGACGCTAAAAGGGAAAATAAGACCACAGAGGAAACCGAAGAAGAAAAAAAGTTTAATCCAAAAACCGAAATCCAAATCAGCGAAGCTAAAAAACTGAAAAAAGACGCCAAACTTGAAGATGTTATAAAAACCGAACTGAAAGTTCCGGGAGATTTCGGGCGAATGGCGGCACAGACGGCCAAACAGGTAATTACCCAAAAAATCAGAGAAGCGGAGAGAGAAACTTTATTCCATGAATTCAAGGCTAAGGAAGGCGACCTGGTAATGGCAACTGTGCAAAGACATGAAGGCCGGGTGGTGCTCGTTGATTTGGGACGAACCACGGCCATAATGCCTCAGGAAGAACAAATTATAAGAGAAAGATATTCCCCCGGAGATCATATAAAAGTTTACATCCTTTCGGTTGAACAAACCACCAAAGGTCCGAGCATTATTATTTCCAGGTCTCATCCTAATATCGTAAAAAAACTTTTTGAGCTGGAAATTCCGGAAATAGCGTCCGGCACCGTGGAGATCAAAGGTATTGCCAGAGAAGCCGGCGCCCGGTCCAAAGTCGCAGTCTGGACCGACCAGGAAAACATTGATCCCATCGGTTCCTGCATCGGCCAGAGAGGAGCCCGCGTCCACACTATAATTTCAGAACTCAAGGGTGAAAAAATTGATATAATATTATATGATGACGACCCCCAGGTATATATAAAAAATTCCCTCTCGCCGGCCAAAATTTTGGAAATAAAAATAAATGACAAGGAAAAAACCTCCTTAGCCACAGTCGCCGAAGATCAGCTGTCTTTAGCAATCGGCAAATCCGGCCAGAATGTCCGGCTGGCGGCCAAATTGACCGGCTGGAAAATCGACATTATATCTGATAAAGGAGAAAAAATCACTCCGGAAAATCTTGATGGTGAAACAGACGAGAAAAAAACGGAAGAAAAACCGGCGGCAGAAAATCCTGAAAAAAAACCGGAAAAAAAAGACAAACCGGAGAAAAAAACAAAAGCTAAAAAGAAAAAATAATTTTTATAAGTTAAAAACTGCCTTTCTGGCAGAGCTCGCAAAAATTTAAAGGAGGATGCGGGATAAATTTAAAAATTTATGAGCTTAGTACTTTGGCCGATAATTATTGCTGCCTTAGGTTTGGCTTTTGCCGGTAGTTTGGCTTATCAGATAAGCAGGCAGAAAATTGAAAGCGAAAAAGCCAGAGAAATTTCTTCCCTGATACATGACGGGGCTATGGCTTTTTTAAACAAGGAATACAGAATTCTGCTGATATTTATAACCGTGGTGGCCGTATTTCTGGGACTGTTTTTAGGCTGGGAACAGACCATACTGTTTATTTTCGGCGCTTTATTTTCCGTCGCTTCCGGCAACCTGGGCATGAGAATCGCCACCATTTCCAATATCAGAACAGCTGAAGCCGCCAAAAGAGATCTGCATGAAGGATTGAAAGTGGCTTTTTCATCAGGCAGTGTTATGGGGCTCTCTGTTGTCAGTTTAGGACTGTTGGGATTAAGCGTTGCCTTTATGATTTTTAAGGATCCGGAAGTAGTTTACGCCTTCGGTTTTGGAGCATCGTCGGTTGCTTTGTTCGCGCGTGTCGGCGGGGGAATTTATACCAAAGCCGCGGATGTCGGTGCTGATTTGGTAGGCAAAGTGGAAGCGGGAATACCCGAAGATGATCCCCGGAATCCGGCTGTTATTGCCGATAATGTCGGCGATAATGTCGGCGATGTCGCCGGCATGGGGGCTGATTTATTTGAAAGCTATGTTGATTCGATTATTGCCGCTGTCGTGCTTGGCTCTGTCAGCGTTATTACTTTCGGCAAAACCGCCGCCGTATTGCCGCTGCTTCTGGCGGCAGCCGGCATCATTTCAGCTATACTGGGAAATTTTGTCATCAAATTTAATAAAAAAAGCAAGCCGCACAGCGTTTTAAACTGGGGAATATGGTCAGCAGCCGTGTTTATGGCTATTTTCGCTTTTCCGCTGTCTTATTTTTATGTTTCAAATTATCTGGGGGTTTATATTTCCATTATCGTCGGACTGGGCTCAGGCATTGTCATTGGTCTGGCGACCGAATACTACACCTCAACTGGCAATAAACCGGCCAGACAAGTGGCAAAAGCAGCCGAAACAGGCCCCGCCACCAATATTATTTCCGGTCTGGCTTTGGGTATGATGAGCACCTGGATTCCTGTAGCAGCTGTCTGTACGGCGATCTATTTATCATATACACTAGCCGGACTTTACGGCATTGCCATAGCCGCAGTCGGTATGCTTTCGACTTTGGGCATCACCCTGGCCACAGACTCATACGGACCTGTCGCCGATAACGCTGCCGGTATCGCGGAAATGGCAGGCCTGGGTCAGGAAACCAGGACAAGAGCCGAAGAACTTGACGCTGTGGGCAATACCACGGCCGCCATCGGCAAGGGTTTTGCCATTGGTTCGGCCGCTTTAACCGCCCTGGTTTTAATGGTCAGCTTCGGCGAACTTGTCAATTTAAGCATGATTAATCTGCTTGGCTTCAAAGTTTTAATCGGTCTTTTTATCGGCGGTCTTTTACCGTGCATTTTTTCAGCCCTGACTATGAAATCCGTCGGCAAAGCGGCTTTTGACATGGTGCAGGAAGTAAGAAGGCAATTCAGAGAGATTGCGGGAATAATGCAGGGAACCGAAAAACCGGACTACAAAAAATGCATCAGCATTTCAACCAGCGCCGCTTTAAAACAGATGATCCTGCCCGGCATTTTGGCAGTGATTTCTCCCGTTTTAGTCGGCTGGCTTTTGGGTACCGAAGCTTTGGCCGGGCTTTTGGCCGGGTCGCTTATCACCGGTTTTTTGCTGGCGGTGATTATGGCCAATGCCGGAGGCGCCTGGGACAATGCCAAAAAATTTATAGAAGCCGGAAATTTAGGCGGAAAGGGGTCGCCTACCCACAAAGCGGCAGTAGTCGGCGACACCGTCGGCGATCCTTTCAAAGATACTTCCGGGCCGTCATTGAATATATTGATAAAACTAATGGCGATAGTCTCTTTGGTTATTGCGCCGCTATTACTATAAAAATATGAACTACATTTTTGAAGGAGAAAAAGAAACGCCCATACAGCCTCCGGAAGAACAAATCATAGAAGAGATAGAAGATTCCAGTAAAGAACCGCCGCAAGATACAGTTGAAGTATAATTAATCAAAACAGCGCCGCGTAAAAGCGCTGTTTTGATTTGTTTTTTACAGCGATTGACAGTCAGGCATGCCTCTGATAGACTTAATAAATCTTATTTTTTAAATTGTAATTTATGAAAATAGAAAAAGAAAGTTTGCCTAAAGGAATAATAAAATTAATAATTGAAATATCAGCGGACGAAATGGCGCCTTATTTGCAGAAGGCAGCGGCAGAAATTTCAAAAAATCTTAATATATCCGGTTTTCGTCCCGGCCATGCGCCGCTTGAAATCGTCAGAAACGAAGTCGGCGAACAGCGGCTCTGGGAAGAAGCGGCTAATTTGGCTGTTTCCAAAACATTTTACCAGACAGTGACAGACAAAAAAATTTATACCGTCGGTGCCCCGAAAATAAAAATAATAAAGCTTGCTTTTGGCAATCCTTTTATTTATCAGGCCGACGTAAGCGTATTGCCGGATGTTATTGTTGGAAATATCAGCGAGATTACTGTAAAGAAAAAAAGGCCGGAAATCGGCGATAATGAAGTTAGCAAATCCTTGACTGAATTGCAAAAAATGAGGCATACGGAAATTTTGGAAAATAAAAAAGCTGAAAAAGGCGACAAAGTTGAAATCGATTTTAATATATTTTTGGACAAGGTGCCTGTCGAACACGGGGAACAGAAAAAATTTCCGCTGGTAATAGGCGAAGGCGGTTTTATCCCCGGATTTGAAGAAAATTTAACCGGCTTAAAAGCCAATGAAGAAAAAAGTTTCCGGCTGGAGTTTCCAAAAGAATACCATAATAAAAATTTGGCCGGCAAAAAAGCTGAATTTAAAGTCAGGGTTTTGTCAGTCTATAAAATAAACCTGCCGGAAATAAATGATGATTTCGGGAAAGCTCTGGGGTTTAATGACCTGGCGGATTTAAAGAAAAAACTTAAAGAAAATCTCGAGCATGAAGCCATGCATAAAGAAGAAGAAAGAATTGAAAATGAAATGATTGAAAAATTAATAAACATTACCAAGTACGGCGATATACCGGAAGTGCTTATTAATGAGGAAACAAAAAAAATGGTTTTTGAGCTTGAAGAAAATATCAAAAAACAGGGGATAAAGTTCGATGATTATCTCCGGCATCTGAAAAAGAAAAAAGAGGAGCTGCTTTTGGATTTTGCGCCGCAGGCGATAAAACGGATTAAAAGCGCTTTGCTTTTGCGTGAACTTGCCAAGCAGAACAAAATCGAAGTTTCCGGCAAAGAAATTGATGAAGAAATCAAAAAAGTGGTGCAAATGTACGGCGCTGACTCCAAAATCAGGGAGCAGACAAGAAGCAAAGATTACCACGATTACCTGCAGAACATTTTGATTACGCGAAAAACAATGGATTTCCTTAAAAGCAAAACGGTTAAAAGTTAAAGCAAACTAAAAACCAAATTTATGGAATACGTAATTTCAAAATTATTCCGTTTTTGCCCGGCAAAACATTAAAAAATACGGTTCACCTTTTATCCTACGGCTTTACGATCCTCATATTAGTTTGTCCAAACTAAAAAATGATGATGACTTTGTTAAACTATCCAAGAAGATCAAATGGCAGAAAAAAAATGTAGTTTTTCGCATATAGGAATATTTGAAATGGGAAATTTTGGAACTTGCATCAAACTGATAAAAAAATTTAAACTTAAAATATGAAAATCGCAATTATTTCCGATACGCATGATAACATACCCAATATTTACAAGGCATTGAATTTTATAAAAAAACAAGGCGCGGAAATGATCATCCACTGCGGCGATATTTGCGCGGCTTCAGTAATGCTGGAAATCGCAAAAAAATTTTCCGGGCCTGCGCATTTTCTTTTAGGAAATGTGGTAAGTGACGAAAAGACGTTAAAAAAGAAATCGGAAGAAGTAAAAAACGCCCTGGTCTATTATAAAGAACCGGTAAAATTACGGGTGGACAATAAAAAAATTGCCATAACTCATTACCCTGATATCGCCAGGCAATTGGCTGAAAGCGGACATTTCAGTTATGTTTTTTACGGCCACAACCATAGGCCATGGATTGAAAAGATTGATGATACTTATTTAATTAATCCCGGAACTTTGGGCGGACTGTTTGCAAAACCCACTTTTGCCCTGTGGAATACAGCTGAAAAAGAACCAAGGTTGATTTTACTTGAACAGCTGCCTTAAAAATTATAACCGCGCCAGAATTTTTGCCGGCGCTTTTTATTTTGTTTAAAAGAATATATAATATATCTATGAAAAAATTTATTGAAGGCGTTTCCAAAAAAGCCGGGCGGGAACTGTTAAGACTTTTTTTGACAAAAAGAAAATACAGCAAAAAAAGCAAACATGAAATAGTCACGGCTGCCGACTTAATATCCGAAAAGTTGATTTTGTCGCAGATAAAAAAGAAATTTCCCGGCCACCAGATACTTTCAGAGGAGGCAGGCATGAACAACATAAAATCAGATTACCTTTGGATAGTCGATCCTCTGGACGGTACGACCAATTTTTCATTCGGCAATCCCTTATTTTCAATCTGCATCGCTTTAACCTACAAAAAAAAGATAATTGCGGGCGCCGTAAGTATCCCCGTTTTGAAAGAATTTTATTACGCGACAAAAGGCCAGGGCGCCTGTCTTAACGGCAAAAAAATACATGTTTCCAAAACAGCTGATTTAAAGTCGGGCTTTATAACCTTTTGCCACGGCTCACGGCAGCAATATGTCAAAGAAATTTTAAAATATTACAGGGAATTGAAATTGAATTTTTTTGATGCCAGACAATTGGGTTCAGCCGGAATTGAAATGGCATATATCGCCGGCGGCAGGACCGATGTTTATTTCGCTCCCGGAACCAATTCCTGGGATGTGGCCGCCGGAGTTTTAATTGTCAGGGAAGCGGGCGGCAAAGTGACTAATTTCAAAAACCAGGAATGGCAGATAACGGATAAAGATATTCTGGCAACTAACGGCGTTTTACATAATAAATTTTACCGCTTCATTAAAAATGCTTAAAACAACCCTTAAAGTCCGGGTCAAACCCAGTGCCCGGCAATCGCAGGTAATTTCCAAAGGTGAGGTCTGGGAAATCAAACTTAAATCACCGCCTAAAGAAGGCCTGGCCAATGCCGAACTGATTGAAATTATTTCCCGGGAATTAAACATACCGAAATCTTATATAGAAATAGTTTCCGGTTTAAGGTCAAAAATAAAAACAGTGAAGATAGGTTAAATTTCAACAAAATAATAGCTAAAATTGGCTATTATTTTTTATTATTATTGATCAGCTATTGACACAATTAAAATAATATGCTAATATATGATGTTCTGTTCATTACTGTTTATTTTACTTGGCAGGGGCCGCTTATCATAAAAATTGCGCGTGGGGTTCAAGACACCCAACCCATTTTTATTGAAGCTGGCGTCTGCCGCAACCACGGAGCAAATCCTCAAAAGGGTGCACGTCTTGTAAAAGGCGGCATTGAAGGATGCTTCGTGCGTATAGGACAGGGCGGCGGCGATAAAAAAATAAAAAAATATAGAAGTGCCGCCGCCCTGCCCCGATTTTCATTTCTGTCCGTAAATCTGCAGACAGACCTCCCAAGCTGGTTGTGCCAGACTGTGGAGGGAGTTCGCTTGATTTTCCCAAGCTAGGTGCCTGTGGAAATCTTGAATGGTAGGGGTATAAATTTGTACCTTTTAACCCCGAAAGGGGATCCTCCTTTCAAAGCTCAAATGAGCAAATCCTACCATTTAAGATTTCTGCAGGCACGACAAGCATGGGGACTAAATTGTCGGTCTAATCCGGCTTTATGCTCGATTTTTCCGCCGATTCAGTCCTTTGTCTGCAGATTCTCGGACAAAAAACTTTATTAAGTTTATGTCCAGGTTCTAGTATCAATAATAAAACCCCGTGTTTATTCTTAGACATCGGGGTTTTATTATTATTAAAATTTCTACGGCAAAATTTCGTCAGTTGATGTCGGGCCAGGTGGCGGTTCTGATAATTTTTCCACTCCCACCAGGCAAATTTCCCCCCAGGGGACATACCTGCTTTTCCAGACTTCCTTTTTTTCTGTCCCGTCCGCAAGCGTGACCAGCCTTTCAAATTCGGTTTCAGCTCCCGGAATGGCATGCTCGGAACATTCTTTTTCCCCCGGCGCAAGGTCTGTCGTTTCAATATATTTTGTCGGCAATGCGGGAATGGTTTTTATTATTTTCGGTTCGGATAATGCAACCTTTCTTCCGTCTGAAGTTCCATAAAGACGGAAAATCAATTCGTCCTCTTTGATTTCCGTGGTCAATAAAAGATAAAAACCCGTATCGTTTTTAAAACGAAAATCAGGGCTGGGATTGTAAATTGTCGCATCCATGCCGACGGGCGGCTCATAATAGCGGACGCGGTAAGAATGGTTTTGTCTTCTGGTTATGGGTACGCCGGCGTTTAAAGCCACCCTAAAGGCGGTCGTTCCTATCTGGCAAAGACCCCCGCCGAATTCAGGCACTGTCCGGTTGCCTTTGATTACCAATTCGGGCAGATACCCGTGTTCCGCATCGATTTCGCCTAAAGCTTTAAGCAAAGAAAATTCCTCATCAGGCGAAATTAAAAGTCCGTTCAAACTTTTGGCGCCGACAGCTATATTATGCCTTCTGTTCTTAGGGCTGCCGGAAAAGTTTGACCTGCCTTCGCCCAAAAGCTCCTTAATACCCAGGTCATTGACATCGCTTATAGAAACAGCGGCTGGTCTGACTTTTACTGAAAGTTCTATTAAACTGTTATCCAGATACGACAAGTAATTGTTAAGTCTGACATAAGTTTCATTAAAATTCAGCTCCTGTCCGTCAAAGTTGGACTGAAATTCCGCCACCCGGCCTTTTTCCATTTTAAATTTGGCGTCAATCGGGTCACGGTTGATCTTTACGGCGATATCTGACAAAAATTCATCCGTCTTTTCTTCATTAAGCGCCACCGTTATTTCATTTTCTTTCCTGAATTCAAGCCATGTTTTAAAATTTTCCTTTTCCAGCGGCCATTTCTGTTTATCATAATAAAGTACCGGGGTAGTTGTGGCCAGTATTTCTTTAACTTTTCCCAAAAGCGGCAAAGCTTCATTTGCATTCACTTTGGGTTCATCGTTTTTTAAAGTCAAAAAGACTTTTTTATTGCGCGCCTGCGACAGATGACCTTGCATTTCCTGCAAACTTTCGTCATAGTTGAAAATTTTACCCGAGGTTTCCCGGGCCACCGAGATTTCCCCGTCATTTTCAAAAATTAGCGCGGCGTTTCTCGCCGGCGTTTCCAGATCCGAAAAATTACCCTTTAAAATTTCCAAAAATTCTTTCCGGTTTAAAGAATATTCTAAGCTTAAAGTTTTACCGAAAATCAATAAGTTTGCTATTTCTATCTGTCGTCCAATCCAGCTGCCTTCCCTGCCGAGCAAAAAAGCCTGCTTAACGTTTTCATCAATTTGAACGTCCAATATCCTGTAGCTTAAATCGGGGTCAACCGGAGATGTCACGGTCGGTGAAATTATAACCTGCTTTTTTCCCGCTTCGAAAATCAGACCGTTTTTATCCAGTGAATTTTTGAATTCTTCAAGCAAAAGATACGCTGTTTTTTTGTCTTTACCGCCCAGGTCAATGCCGCCGATATAAATGTTAGGATAAATCTTATCTTCAAAAGCCGCACCAAAGGCAAAGGCGGATCCTGCCGCAATCACTGCCAGGAAAATGGCAACGGTAAAAAAAACAATTATTTTTTTAGTCCCCGCTTTCGTTTTCATTTTTATTTCCCAAAATTTTATTTAAAATTTTTTTAGCCAATTTTTCATTTTCTGCTTCCATATCCCGGAGAATTGAAATTTTCAGTTCTTGCCCGACTGCCAGGTCATAAGGTAAATCTTTTATCGGCCAGTTTATTTTCTGTCCGTCGGAAAATTCAAGCACGGCAAATTTTCCTTCAAAGCGCAAAATTTTACCTTTTAAATATTTTAAATGCGATAAATCTTCACCCATAATTAATTGCTTAAGTTGTATGTTACATTATATTATACAAATGCCCGCAAAACAAGCCATGACTTGACAAAATTCGGTAAATATGCTACTATTTTTTATTGTATCTGAAAATTATGCCAATTTTAAATACCAAAAATTTAGCCATTACTTTAATCAAAAATCTTATTATTTTGAATTTGCTTGCTTCGCCGGTTCTTGCAGCGGATTCTTTTTATATTTCCAATATCAGAGTAATAGCAACAGATGACCGGGCAATAATTACCTGGAACACCAGCGAACCGACTGACAGCCTGGTTGAATATGAAGAAGATGAAACTTTTGATGCTTCAAGCGATGTCTATTTATACGAGTCATCTTATGGCGCATCTGAAAGCACTTATCATGAAATTACGTTATATAATCTTTCCGACGACACCAGATATCATTTTCGCGTCAGTTCGGCCAATGATGATTATGAATTGTATTCCTATGACCAGATTTTTACCACTCAGCGTGATCTGACCGCGGCTGAAATCGAAAATCTGTCTGCAGTTTACGTCACCGGCACAACCGCTACCATTCAATGGGAAACGAGCAAACCCTCGACAAGCGTAATTGAGTACGGAACAGGGCCAAGTTACGGCCGGAGCGTGACCAATAGTACGCTTAAAACGGTCCATGATTTAACCGTAACCAATTTAACAGTGGGCACAGATTATTATTACCGGGTCAGATCAACTGACGCTGACGGCAACACGACCGCATCAGACGGTTATACTTTCAGGACAGCTTATACAAACAGCGCTGAAATTTCCGAATTGCAAATTTCCGAATTGCAGCCGGTATCGCCAAACGATCCGGACGTAAGCGACGATTCAGCCGTCATTTCCTACCGCACAAATAAACTTGCTGACTGTGTTGTTTATTACGGCAGAACAACTTCTTACGGTTCAAGCAAACAATGCCCGGCTCCGAGAGATTTTTACCACGAGGTAAATCTTACCAATTTATATTCTGCGACCAAATATTATTTTAGAATTTCATCTAAGGATGTTTTTTCCCGTACCGTAAGCCAAGAGGGCAGTTTTATTACCGTTGGCTGGGATCAGGATCAGGACTTTGAGCCGGATGATTCGGATGATGATGATTCTGATAATTACGATTATCCGTTTTTTTCAGCTGCTGACCTGACTTTGTATTCTTCCTTTAATTCCGGTTTTGACGCCGATAGCGCCAAAGGCAGCCGAACAGCTGTCGTCACTTCGGGTCAGCTTACCGCAACCGGAGCGCTGAGCGGAAAGTCCGCTTCACTGACGGACAATGACGCCGGTCTAACCTATTCAAGTCCGAACAATGTTTCCAACCGGCAAGGCACCATATCTTTCTGGTTTAAACCGTCCTGGCCGGGAAATGACAACAAAAGCCATATACTTTTGGATTTGAGCACCGGCAGTAACACCCAATCAAACAATAAATACTTTACCGTTTTAAAGGATAATAATAATTATTTAGCCTTTGTACTTGAAAATGCCAATGATCAGGATTTCCAAAAAGCAAAATACAATGCTTCGGGAATTTCAGCGGGAAGCTGGTATCATGTGGCGGTTACCTGGAATTATGCGACCGGCCGTTCCGAACTTTATTTCCAGGGCGCCAAAGTCTCGGCCGACAGCCCTTCAGGCAATCCCATAACTTTCAATCCCGATATTTATATCGGTTCCGCTTCTTCAGTTTACTCAGCGTCAGGAAGAAATGACGGCCAGGCTGTTTTTGACGAAATCGGAATTTACGACGGCGTGCTTTCAGCAAACCAAATCAGATTTTTAGCCGATAAAAACAACATTTCCGGCTGGAATTCTGGCAGTGGCAGCAACGGTTCTTCCGGCTCAGGTTCTTCCGGCTCAGGTTCGGGAACTGTTTACGGGTCTTCAACTTTGGACTATACCCAGCCGACCGGATTGTACAAATCAGATACCAGTCCCAGGATTTACGCCGTGTATGCCAACAGGCAGAAACATTACATTGCCAGTCCCGAAGTCTTCGAAAGTTACGGTTATTCCTGGTCTGACATTCAAACCGTCAGCGCTTCAAAACTTGCCTCATATCCTGACGCCAATCTGGTAAAACTGCCGGATAAAACGGCTGTATATTTTATTTACACCCGGAAGATGATCAGGAAATACATACCATCGGCTGATGTTTTCAATTCTTACCCGCAGAATGAGTGGGCAAATATCATAACGATTTCGGAAAAAGATTTGGAATTTTACCCCGAAACCGTGATTGTAAAAGACATTGACCGGCCGACAGTTTATTTAATTGAAAACAATGTCATCTACGGTTACTCAAGCTGGGAAAAATTTCTTGATGCCGGTTACGGGGAAGGCGATATTGCCATTATCAACAATGCCCATTTGAAAACTTTCATTTTAGGAAGTCCGATAAATTAAATTTTAAAAAAGTTACATATAAAACGGAAAAGATTTGCCTCAAAACAAATCTTTTTTGGTACCGCCACGGGGAATTGAACCCCGGTTTTCAGGATGAAAACCTGATGTCCTAGCCACTAGACGATGGCGGCAAAATCCGGATTTTACTGCTATTTAAAAAATTGTGGCTTTTCCACAAAGTCAATGATAACGAAAAAATTAACTAAAGTCAAGGTGG
>QZIX01000012.1 GCA_003599635.1 Candidatus Parcubacteria bacterium | reverse complement strand
ATTCTAATTTGGAAAAAAATATAATCAATAAGAGCAACAGAAAATAAATGATTTTAACAGTTAAATACTTAAAATCAGCAATAAAGGACAAAACCAGCAGGCCCAGCCCCAATCCGATAATTATATTGGTACTGCCGAAATTCGGAATCAGCCAAAAACCGGCGGCAAAAGTGCCGGCTATACTGCCGACAGTCGAGATTGCGTAAAGTTTACCCGCGGCGCTGCCCGAAGTGTCAATATTTTTGATTTTCAGCCGGATGGCATAAGGCGAAATCATGCCTAAGGCGATGCTGGGTAAAAAAAACAGGGACAGGGTTGACAATATTGAACCAGAGCGAATGCCAAATGTCATCGCGTTTTTAATGATCGGTTCTTTGATTACGTTAATAATCACAGTTAACAACGCGGCTGAAATTAACATCAGCGATAAAAAACCGAAATTAGGATTTTTAACCGAAAACCGGCCGCCCAGATAATAACCGATACTTAATGCCGCCAAAATCAAACCGATTAAACTTGTCCAGACGAAAATTGACGTTCCCAGATAGGGTGCCAGTATCCTTGAGCCGATTAATTCAAGAATCATAACTATTGCCCCAGAAAGAAATATTATGATTTCAAGTTTGTATTTAGCCATTTCTTTTGGATTTAAATGTTATTAATGTTGAGGCAGCTAAAATAAGCATGCACAAGATCAAAATCACTAAAGCCATGATTTTACCCGTTGTTTTTAAAAAAAGCGAGGAAATACCGAAAGCCAGAGAAAAAAAATAAAATATCAATACCACCTGTTTTTGTGAAAAACCCAAATCCAGCAGACGATGATGTAAATGCTTGCGGTCCGCGCGAAACGGCGTGCCTTTTTCCCAAAATATTCTCCGCAAAATCACCCAGATGACATCCAAAATCGGCAAACCTAAAACCAATAAGGCGGTAGCTATTTTTGATCCGGAAAGAACCGATAAGACGGCAAGCAGATAACCGGTCAAAACACTGCCCCCTTCGCCTAGAAATATTTTTGCCGGATGCCAGTTAAACACCAGAAATCCCAGGCAGGCGCCGGCTAAAATTAACGACATGAACGAAGTTCCCGAATAGGATACATCCCAGCTTAAGCTGACAAAAAAAACTATCAGCGACCCGATAGCGGTAATTCCGCTCGCCAGTCCGTCAAGACCGTCCAGAAACTTTGTCGTGTACATCATTCCCATAATCCAGGCAAATGTTACGGGAAGTGATATAATTTTTGAAAACGAAATTATCCCGCCCAAAGGATTTGAAATGAAATTTATTCCTATACCTGACAATAAAATTAAAATAGCCGCTGATAAAGGAAACAAAAGCTGATGTTTAGGTTTTAAGTCGTACTTGTCGTCCAAAAAGCCGCCAAAACACAAAATAAGTCCGCCTATAAGTATGGTTCCAATCTGGGTCACTGTGATTTTAGAATCGGCTATAAATCCGGATTTTAAAAAAAGCAGGACGGTAACAGCAAATCCCGAATAAATCGCCACGCCACCCAGAAGCGGTGTCGGGATTTTATGGATTTTTCTGCTTTCTTCCGGATATTCCAATAAACCCGATTTAAGGGCGAGCAAGCGCACACCGGCGGTCGCCGTCAGGGTTAAAACAAAAGATATTGCCAACGCATAAAGATAAAGTGACATTGGTTTAGAGTTTTTCCGCCTGTTTTATTTTTAACATACCACCCACATCATAAACAATCTTGTCTCTTCTGGTTATTTTTCCTTCAAGTAAAAGGTTTGTTATCGAGTCAGCCAGCTTTTCCTGAATAACCCTTTTTAAAGGTCTGGCTCCGTACTCGGGATCATAACCTTGTTCGGCCAATTCCTTAAGACCACTTTCCGTAACTTCTAAATTAATGCCTTTAACAGCCAGATTATCGGCAATTTTTTTTATCTGCAACAGCGCTATTTGCTTGACATCTTCCCTTGAAAGCGGCTTAAAGACGATAATTCCGTCCAAACGATTTAAAAATTCAGGCCGAAAGTGTTTAACCAGGCGCCCTTCAAGCAGTTCATCTTTTATCTGTTCGCCCGAAGCTCCTTCCTTAACGCGGTTTTGAATATACACTGAATTGGCATTACTGGTGCCGATTAAAACGACATTGGTAAAATCAACTGTCCTGCCTAATCCGTCAGTCAGTCTGCCGTCATCCATAACCTGCAGAAATATGTTAATTAATTCTGAATTTGCTTTTTCTATTTCATCGAGCAGCAGCAAAGAAAATGAATTCTTTCTTATCGCCTCGGTCAGATAACCCGGATTCCCGGAATTATCGCCGATCAGCCGGTAAATGCTTGATTTATCCTGATATTCCGTCATATCCAGACGAATCATATTTTTTTCAGACCCGAAATAAATATCAGCCACGGTTTTGGCAAGTTCGGTTTTGCCGACGCCTGTCGGACCCAAAAACAAAAGGTTGGCAATCGGCCTCGTTGTTTCACCCATACCCGCACGCGAACGGCGCAGCGCATCAGCGATCATCTTGACGGCCTCTTCCTGATCGATCATCCTTTGATGAATCAATTGTTCCAGGTGAAGAAGTTTTTCCGTTTCCTTTTCAGTTATTTTTGACAGCGGAATTTTTGTTTTTTCAGTTATTATCAGGGCAATATCATCAGCCGTAACGATGCTGTTCTTGCCTTTTTCCTTGTGAACCTTTACGGCAGCTTCTTCCATAATCTCAATGGCCTTTTCTGGCAGAAAACGATCGTGCAAATAACGGTCTGACAACTTAGCGGCGCCGGCAACCGCATCATAAGAAAAATAAACTCCGTTTCGGTACTCTATGCTTCCGGTCTTGACTTCCAGAATCTGAATGGCGTTATTTCCTTTCGGTTCGTCAATTTCAATTTTTTCAAAAACATTGCCTAAACTGCTGTTTTCTACATAACGAATATAATCTTTATATGTGGTCGTGGCGAATATCACCAGACGCGATCGTGTCATAAACGATGCCAGCGTGGATGCCAGATCCAGGCTGCTTTTTTCCGATCCCGAAGTGATGCCCACCATGTTATGGATGTCGTGTATAAAAAGAACGATGTTGCCTGAACGGATAACTTCGTTTAAAGCCATAAGCAGACGCTGCCCGGCTTCGCTTGGCGTTACGCCACCTATTAATTTGGCCAGACTTAAACTTACCAGTCTTTTGTCCTGTAAAAGATCTGGCACATTTTCTTCGGTCATCATTTGGGCAATACCGTCAATAATTGTTCTTCTGCCGGTGCCGGGATTTCCGGTTAAAATAACGGCTCTTCTGGTTCCGCCTTCAATTATTCTGAAAATTTCTTCAATTTCTTTGTTTCTTCCCACGCACGGACTAAGGTAGCCGTATTTGGCCAGCGTGGTCAGATCCTGCGAAAAAGCGTCAAGAATCGGGGTTGCCACGGCTGTCATTGACCTGTTAATGTCCCCTGACGGCTTAAGATGAGCTTTTTTACGAAAGCGCTGATAGCGTTCATACATTTTCTTTCTTATCCGCACCCAGGCCGCCACATTATCAACTTTGTCAAAATCTATTTCCAGGTCGTAAAAAATTTCCTTGACTGGATTTTCAATTTTTGCCAAGGCGCTGATAATTTCGGCAATTTCAACTTTTTTACCTGTCGCTTCCATGGCGATAACATAACTTTCCAGCAAAATTTCCAGAGCCGGGCGGGATAATATTGTATCTTCCGAAGGAGGCAAAATGACTTTTGACAAAGAATGAATAATTTTTTCTTTTAATTTCTGATAATTGACACCCAGCCGGCCGAACATTATTTTTGATTGCTGATACGACATGGCAATAATTAAAAAATGTATCGGTAAAATCCGCGGATGTCCGTACTTTTTGGCCAGCTTCCAGGATTTTGTCACCATTTCCATGGCGTCATGCGAAAAATAATCGGCGATGTTAACTTTTTTGGCGCTGGCAAGATCGGTCATACTGTGCCAATCCAGGGCGTGGTGGATGTTTGGCTTTGGCTCGGGTTTTTTTATATAATTTTGCAGCTGGGCGATTTCTCTAACCAATCTAAAATACATATAAGTATCAAGCAAAAGCGCAAACCAAAAATACACCATCAGCCAGCTGGGGTATAAATAAAACTCATATAGCGGAATTTTTTCAAGCTGAAGCTGGTAAAAAAAATAAATGCCGGCCGCCATGCCTGTTGAGCATATAATCAGGAGCGCAAGATCAATAAGTTTTTTAAGATAGGTCTTGGCACTGTCTTGGTATATGGCGGCAGCATCAATTCTTTTCCCCCAAAAAATAAGCTGGCTGCCGGTCCATAAAAAAAAGCCCAGACCGTTGCACTGTTTGCATTTCTTACTGCCTTTGACGCCCTCGCCAAGACACGAGGGGCAATTGATTATTTTTCTTTCGGTATTTTGCATCGTCTAACCCGTTAGGAGATTTTTAAGGTTAAATATGATTTCATAAACCACGATTAGAGGCATTAAAAACCATAACAGGTAAATCGCCAGAAAAATCACCGAATATATAAGTAAAAAAAATGACTTGAATATCAGCATCACCAGTCTGATGAAAAAACTTATTAACCTTCCCTGCCAGTCGAACTGGGCGTACATCGGTGTGAATAAATTTTTAAGCCAAATACTTAACCCTAAATAATTCTGCATGTCTTTGATTTTTTTAAAGCAAAAAAGCCAAAAAAGCGCGGCCCCGGCTGTAAACCACCAGACCGGCCAATATAAAAAATCAAAAATGACGTCATATATCAGATATTTTGCGGTTGACAGAGCCAGGTTGTGTTCCCATTTTTTAATCATAACAGGTAAATTATACCATATTTAGGATTGCTTGAAAAAGTAAAGGGTAATTTCTTGACGGCAGCAATAAGTCGTGCTAATAGTACAAGTTAACAGTGTCCGGGCATGATTATATTCTTTAGAGTCATGGTTAAAAGGAGGTAATAAAATGAAAAGTCTGCTGTTAGTTTTTATCCTGTGTTTTCCTTATAATGCCGGTGTAAAATCTGCCGACAGTAATTTTAATCAGAAGGAAAATATAGCTTACCCGGCAGGCATGTATCTATTTGATTTTAATTTGTTTGGTCCGATAACCGATCTGGACAGAGACGATACTCCTGTCACCCGCGATTGTGACGACACCAATGACAGAATAGGACCGTTTAGAATGGAGGTGCCGGGCAACCATACAGACGAAAATTGCGACGGCATACTCGCCTGCCCGCCCGATGACTTTAACGACACGGCATCGTTTCTAAAATGCCTTTACCAAAGCTTAGACGAACTTGTCGACAGCGGAAAAATTTGCCAGGATGAATCGGATCAAATCTTACTTGATGCGCTGACGGCTGAAAAAAAATAAATACGCCTTATGGCCGGAAACCCATCCGGCCGTTTTTTTTAAATTCCGTCAATTATAAAATCCGTCAAAAAGACGGATTTTATTCTAAGTGTTTTATTTTAATCTATAGGCGCGATTTTGGGTCCGTCGGTTGGATTTTTACTCACGCTTCTTGAAAAACAATTTCTGCCGGCATCGTGCAAAAATTCCGTATTCAGTCCGCCGTAAAAATATTTTTCATCCTTATCATCTCTGTTACTGCCATCAAAAGTCGCGCAGAGCTCATAGCTTGTCTCTCCCAAAATCCTGTAACCGTATTCCTCGCCTGATTTGGGGTCAATAAAGTTTATATAACCCCTTGTTTCCTGCAAATTTTTTAGCGACTGGGGCAGTTTGTCGAATTCCCGGTAATAATCGTCAACTGTAAATTTGATTTCCGAAAGATTATTCACTCTGGTCCGGTCAAAAGCCTTTCTTCGTGCTTCAAGCGGTGATTCAATTATAAAAAAAGTTCCGATAAATGAACCAATGATAAAAACCAATGAAATAATTCCCATTATCTTGGGCAGTTTTGATCTGACCAGACTGTCTTTTGCTTTCAGTTCAGTCCAGAAATAATAAAATATCCAACCCGCAATTACCAGAATTGTCAGTGACTTCAACAGAAAACGTGTTGTAAAGTCGCCGTTCAGAAGAAAAAATGTCGTTGTGATCAAATCGCCGGCTGTTGTGGCAACTGTGATAAACAGAATTACATAGGTAATCCACAACCGCACTTTGTTGTCCGGCGACAGCAAGCCGGATTTGAACGCCTGTCGCACCAGGTAGCTGAACAGATAAAACAGCGGCACGGCGACAATAAGCGATGCCATCTGCATTTTTAAAACTGACTGGCTGAACGGTCGGGTGTTGACCATGCCATAACCGACTTCAAGCGGAAACCACTTGTTGATAAATTGAAACCACAGTCCGCCCGTGGCCACAGCTGTAACTCCCAGCGAGAAAAATAAGCCGAGAAACCAAAAAAGCGCTTTTGGCCCCTTGACCATTTCCCGGTCACGCAAATCGACAGTATTTGTTGTGTCCATAATTTTTTTTATTAATCATTATCATTATATATTATTACGGTCAAAAAGACAATTAATAACAACATATTTATTGTCAAAAAAAGATTAAGAAAATTATCGGCTAAAAACCCTTCTTAAACCTTTATTTTTTCAAAGCCGCTATAATCGCGCCGAAAACAATGACTGCGATTATTATAATAATTATGACGTATAGCATATATTAACTATGGCGATTTAACTTTAAATTTACATTAACACACTGATGATAATTCTTCGTGACATCTTGGATAACTACTTAAAAACAACGCTTAACTTTTCAGCAACGCTGTTTACTAACAGCAATTTGCCAAATGCGCTGTAATGAAAATCATTTGTCAAATATAAAAGACGGGAATTATCGTTTATGACATAATCCCTATACAACCCGTAAACGTCAAAATATTTGACGCCTTTCTTATCCAGCAGCCCGTTTATTTTTGCAAGATAACCGTCATAGGCAATTTTTTTATTGGCGTATTTTGAATAAATTGTATACTGGTTCGGAATGATTAAAACGTAAAGATCAATATTGTATTTATCCAGCAGTATATTTTGCAGCAGCTTAAGATTTTCCGTAAGAGCCTCCAAATTGGCGTCGGATTTTTCCATTTCATTAAAACTCACTTCCGTTTCAAAAAAAAGCATGGGCAAATCTTCCGAGTATGCCCCGATGTCCGGATCAGTCAGTCCGAACCATGAAAATTTTATGTTTTTTAATGTCTGCCTTACGGGATTGGCGATAAAATTTCGTTTGAAAAAATACTCTACGTCGAGATTATTAAAAATTTTATGCTTTATCCGGTAATAAAATTCTTTATATCTGTAAAATACGCTAAGATTTTCATCCGGAACGCTTAAAAATTTCGGCGACAAAATGGTGGATAAAGTCGACCGTTCGGTAATTTCAAAAAGCAGAACTTTATGCTCATCGCCTTTATAATTGATATCTTTAAAATATTGAAGCGGGCTTTCCTGCGCATCGGCGATATTGTACACAGCCAGGTCAATTTTTTTCTCCAGTTCATTGGCGAAAATATCGGAATCCAGCCCCTGATTAAAAAACGAATCGCCCATAGTTATAATCCCGGCATTATTTACAGTGTGCATTTCCGGAGTATTCATTAGCTTATAATTTTGCTTGAATCCCTTAATGCCGGAAATCAGATATAAATTGCCGTATTCGAAACCATTACTTGAATAATCCTCAGCTAAAAAAAATCTGCCTAAACCCTTGATTTTGCCCGACACCGCAATTGCCAGAGAAACTATAACTCCCGCAATAAAAATTAAATTGATAATTCTTTTCATTTAAAATTGAAAATAAATAAATTGATTTAACTGAAACTGACCGAAAAGTAAAATCAACAAAGCTAGCGCTCCGTAAAACACGGGTTTTACCCACAACGGTTCTTTGGTGAACATGTGCCTCATTTCGCGGTGACGTTGCAGCAAATGCACCGTTTCCATGAAAATTATGGCCAGAACTGCGATATAAAATTCTGCTATCGGTTGGTTTAAGAAAACCTTACTGTTAATATTTAAGAAAGAGAAATCAATCGGAAGCAAATGCGTGACAATATAAAAAGCATCAGTTATGCTGTTGGCGCGAAAAAAAATCCAGGAAAAGGTAACCAGACTGAAAGTAAAGATGACTTTCCAGAATTTATGCAGCATAATGTGATCTGATAATCCTGTAAAATTATTGATCCGGTTTCTGAATTTTTCGGTCATAATAGAAACTAGGCTGTAAAAACCGTGTAAGGCCCCCCAGACGACAAATGTCCAGTTAGCGCCGTGCCACAGACCGCTGACAACAAAAACGACGAAAATATTGAAATACCATCTGGGCACTGCCACCCGGTTACCTCCCAATGGTATGTAAAGGTAATCCTTAAACCACGATGAAAGAGAAATGTGCCATCTTTTCCAGAACTCAGAAATTGATTTTGAATGATACGGTCTTCTGAAATTATCCATTAGGTCAAATCCCAACACCTGGGCCGAACCGATGGCGATGTCCGAATAACCGGAAAAATCACAATAGATTTGAAAAGAGAAAAAAATCGTGGCTATTATCAACGGCGCCCCTTCATACTGGGTCGGCTGGCTGTAGACATGATTCACAAAAAAGGCGAGCCTGTCGGCAATGACGACTTTTTTAAACAGCCCCCACAGCATAAGTTTTATTCCGTCAATTACCCTTTGATAATCGTAACGCTGCTCATTTTCAAACTGCGGCAGAAGTTTTGTCGCCCGCTCTATGGGGCCGGCCACCAGCTGCGGAAAAAAAGTTACAAAAAGAGCAAAGTTTTTGAAATTTCTCTCAGGTTTTAGCTTTCCGCGATAAATGTCCAAGGTATAACTCATTGTCTGAAAAGTATAAAACGAAATTCCGACCGGCAAAAGCAGTTTATAAGCAGGAAGATTGTAGAAAATATTAAGGATTGCAAACAAATCGTTTAATGAAGTGCTGAAAAAATTCAAATATTTGAAACTGAAAAGAAGGCCAAGATTTGAAAAAATGCTTATAAGCAGATATTTTCTCCTGCCGGATTTAGCTTCTTCTTTTCCCATCATTATACCGCAGACATAGTCTATCAGGGTGGAAATCAATATTAAAAAAACATATTCCGGTTTCCAGCTCATATAAAAATAGTAACTGGCTAAAAGCAGGAAAATGTTTTTGCCTTTTTTGGGCAGAAAAAAGTAGATGGCCGTAACAATCGGAAAAAAAATCAAAAATTGGATTGAATTAAATAACATATTGTAATTTCTGATTGCTTACATAAATATACCATTTACCTCATAATTATTCCACAGTTTTGAGGAAACAAAAACAACTTCTTTATGGCAAAACCGACAATTAATAACCTTGGCCTTAAAATAAAAAAATCCAGCTTTTAGGTACCGGACATAACACAATACTTTGACAGAGTCACTTAGTTTAGCCATACTGGCCGAGCCAGGCATAACACAGGTTAAGGTTTCAATATCGGTATAATAATATTTTATACTGCATCGTCTGTTCTACAACTGTCGCTTTTTGATACTTTGCCGGATTTTAGACATCACCTCCAGGTAAAAATTAACATTATTAAGCGTTGCCAACCGCATCCCTGCGGTTCATTATCTGACTTATGGTTAATATAATATATAAAGGCTATCAGGCAATCAAGACCAGATAAAGAAAAAACCGCCAGAGGTCAAAGACATGGCGATTTGGTACGAAGAATCCTTTTTTTAAGCGATAAAAGAAAACTGATTGCTTCTTGTAAAGACAAATTTGCTAACCGAAGGTTCATTGTAGAGGGTTTGTTCGCGACTGCCGCCGACACATGGATCAGGGTTTCTTTTACTAAGAAAAATGCTTTCGCCAATGCTTCTTCGTTGGTTGGAATAAAGCCAAAAACTTCAAGAATTTGATACCAGATACTCCAAAAAAATTTTCTCATGGCTAGACACCTCCTTTTCTAACAAAGCCAATACTGTATGTTAAGGCAAAATTTTATAATTGTCAAATCTAAATCGCCTAAATCTTCCCTAACCCGATAGATTTTCTTATCTTCTGCATCAAAGTCAGATAAAAATTAACATTATTAAGCGTTGCCAGCCGCATGCCCAAAGGCTCATTTGTGCGGAATTAATTAATCAAGCAGGATATAATAGACGTCAAATTGTTGCACGTACTCTATAAGGTAAGTCTATTTAAAACAATTAAAAAAACCGCTCGGACTTTGGCATGTCGTCTACGCGGTTTATGGAGATGGGGTAACCCCAGAGAGATAGTCAAAGGTGCACCTTCGACTAGCCATTAGTTTGTTTTCTTTCACCAGATGTTCCCCTTACGCCTCCTAGGGTACAATCAAGTATACTAACAAATCATAATATATATGTCAATAGTCAGATATCCCCAAACATTATACCTTGCCTTATCTGTCGCATTAATTGAAGATAAAATCCGACGTTATTTAAAGTAGCCAATCTCATACCCAAGGGCTCATTAGTGCGGAACAAATGGTGCAGATAGGCTTTAGAGTATTGTTTTAAATTCGTATCATTAACCGGCGACATATCCTTTTTAAATTTAGCGTTAAAGATGTTTACCGTTTTGTAAAAGTTTGTGGTTTTGAATTTGGAATTTGGAATTTGTTTAGAATTTAGGATTTGGGATTTAGGATTTTTCCACAGGTATAACCTGCCATGCCTCGCTTCCCTTGTGGGAATGACGCAGTCGAACATATCAATTCCATTTTTTACTGCCTCAACTATTTCATCCGGCCTGCCGACTCCCATTAAATAACGCGGTTTGTTTTCCGGCAGGTTGGGTATTACCCAGTGCAAAACCTGTTTTCTATAAGCCTGCGGCTCGCCCACAGCCACGCCGCCGATAGCATAGCCGTCAAACCCGATCTTGACGGTTTCCTTGGCCGAATAAATCCTTAAAACTTCGTGCGTACCCCCCTGCACAATACCGAAAAGCAGCTGCTTACGGTTTTTTGCTCCCTGCCTGCGGCTTCCTGTCATTTTCAATTTCGTAAATGCCATTTTGCATCTGCGCGCCCACTGCAAGGTCAGTTCCAGCGAATCTTTGGCATAATTTTTTGTGCTTGGATACGGCGGGCATTCATCCAATACCATCATTATATCCGAACCGATAGATTTCTGTATTTTTATGACCGCTTCGGGCGTCAAAAAATATTTACGTCCGTTTTTCGGATCATGAAAGCTGACTCCCTGTTTTGATATTTGCCTGTGCTTTGACAGAGAAAAAACCTGATAGCCCCCCGAATCTGTCAGAATCGGGCCCTGCCAGTTCATAAAATTATGCAGGCCGCCGGCTTTTTCCATTATTTTCATACCCGGCTCTAAAAGCAGATGATAAGTATTAGAAAGAATAATTTCCGCACCCGTTTCCTTAAGTTCGTCAACGGAAAGGTTTTTTACGGCGCCCCTGGTTGCAATCGTCATAAAAAAAGGGCCGCTTATTCTGCCATGAGCGGTTCCCAACCTTGTAAGCCGTGCGCGGCTTTTTTTTGATTTTTTTATAATCTTAAACATTTTATTCAAAACCGACTATAATTCCCTTGCCCCTGGCAACAGGGTCGGCATCAAGATTCGTAGTCACTGCCGGCTGGCTCTGCAAGATTTCATCCCCTGTCCTTGTATCGTAAGCGACAAGTTCAGTTTCGGTGAGCAAGACCATTATCCTGCCTTTATTGCTGACGGTAGGGGCAATTTCAACATCAAACCAAAGATTGACATCATCATAGCCCATATTGCTTGATATTTTGCTCACTGTCCATGTCATGGTTTTTGAATTGTCGTTGTACATCAATTTTCCAGCATTGACTATAAATTTTTCGGTAAATTCGACGCCTTCCGGCAATGTCGCCGTAACTTCCACGTTTTTTACTTCGTTTAAACTGTTGGCGATTGCCCAATAAATCCTGAATGTTGTTTTTTCGCCGACAACGGGCGGCAAAGGTCCCGTTCCTACCGCCTGATTGTCATCGTCAAAATATCTGCCTTCAGCTTTTAAAGACAGCTGGCTGTTTATTATATTGGCGGTTTCATTGCTGAAAATTTCAGTATCCGCCTCAATGTCATTTATGTTTTGTATTTTTGCCTTAACCTGACTCTTTATTTCATACCTGCCTTTAATATCAACTTCATCGTATTCTTTTAATTTCAGGGCGAACTCAAGCTGCTTTTCAGTTCCCGGCTTAAACTGACTAAGTTCGGCGATTTCCGTTTCAGTCCATCTGATAACGCCCGATTTTTTGTCAATTTCACCGACCGTGCCTGAAACTGCCTGCCAGTCGACTAATTCCGGATCAATTTTAAATTCCAAAACGACTCCGTTCAAATCATTGCTACCGGCATTTTTTAAATTGACCATAAAATTAAGCGTATCACCCATATTTACCGGACTGCCAATGTCAGTACCGTTGACTAAGAGACCCGCTTCCAACCCCGTTTTTAAAATCCTGGTTGTTATTTTCTTTTCCTGCTGCACCGACAGATTATTTTCTTCGTCTAAAAAGCCGATTTTTATGGTTAATTCCTCTTCCTCATTATCATCTGACACATAACCGCCGTCGATTTTTATCTCGCCTTCAAAATTCGGCTCAAGCTTTTCAAACCTCCAAAGATTATTTAATTTTCTTGCACCCTCATTTTCTTTGGGCACATAATTTGCCGGTTCTGATTTCTGAAAAACAAATGTCTCCGGATAGATCGCTTCAACCTGCGTGCGTCCCAGCTCCTTATCCGAATTATTTTTATATTTAACAGTATAAACAACCTTTTTTTCCGGCAGAACTGTTTCCGGGCCCGTAATTTCCAAATCAATAATTGTGGATTCTATGGTTTGCGTAAACGAGGCTGTTTCCTTGAAAGTCGAAGAAAAATTTTCCGGTTCAAACGCCATGGTCAGATCAAAGGTTAATTCTGTGCCGACTTGCCCTATAACTATACCGGTAATGATCATTTCCGCCTGGGCATTTTTGTTCAAGTTTTCAAGCTTCCATAAAGTTTTAAAATCATTAGCCGGGCTTGGCTCGGAAGACACAAATTTAAAATTGTCGGGAAAACGCACAAACAGTTCGACGTTGTTCAGACTGTAATTTTCGTTATTCCTGTACTTTATCTTGTAATTGACGCTGTCACCGGAAGATATTTTGTTTGGCGCGGTTATTTCAATATCAAGGCTTTTGCCCCGATAACCGTTTCCACCGGTTAAAATCCGGTAGCCGAAAAAAATTCCAGCGCCGATTAAACCGGTTAAAATTATTCCGCTTAAAAAGTAGTTTTTCATTTTGCTTTTTTTCTTAATTTCCAGGCGAGATATATCCGGCAAATTGCCGTTTTCATCTTTATAAATGTAAACCAGCCCGTTTTTTACAGTATTGTCCTTTGCCGTCCCGGTATTTTTATTTTTTTTGAAAAATGATGTCATATCTAATTGAAAGTAAATCCGTAAAAAAGATCTTTGTCAATAGTATTTGTGAAAATGACCTGATTATTTTTTACGGTCAAAGTTTCGGGATAAGTCAGTTTCGGCGAATAAATTTCAGACAAATAAACATTGCTTAAGAAATTTATACTGTCCTTTCCGCTTTGTTTTTGCAGGAGTAAACTGTACCTGCCTGAAAACTTATGCGGCAGTTCATATTCTACAGTGACGCTTTTTTCTTCCCCCGGCTTTATCGAAAGCCAGTTGGCAAAAACGGTCTTGCCGAATTCATCATATATGTCCATATTCGAAACCGGCTCTTTTTTCATACTGTTTTCAACGGCTGCAATGGCAACATCTTTTTCGTAACTGCCTTCTTCAAATAATTCCGGCGGTATGCGGGAAAAACCGGATGCTTTGACAAGACGGCTTCCCTGGGGAGTGTAAATGCGCAGATAATCATTATTTCCGACGCCAGTAAAAATGTTATCGCCGGAAACACCGTTATGTTTTTTGGTTATTTTTAAAGTCACCGTTGCCGTGCCGTCTTTAGCAACTTTTACTTCGTGGACAATCGACGTATCAATAACAGCGTCGGTTTTTGCGCCGGCGATGTTAGTTGATATGACGGAAAGGTAATCGCCGTCATTTTGCGCCATCTGCCCCGCCCAGTTCAGCTGTCTGGCCAGATTCTCCAAATCTTCGTCGCTAAAATAAAATTGTATATTTTTTGCCTGCAAATTATTATAAAGCACCTGAAGCAGTTTTACAAATCCGGACTGATCAAGTTTGGAAAGACGGTCAAAAATTATCGGGGCCAGATCACCTATAAATTCTTTCGGCTTATTTTCAGTCCGGTCATATTCTATTTCAACTATTTTCTGGGTTTCCATCTCAAAATTACCGGCCGTAATTGTTCTTGTGTATGCAGGCAAAAATACCGGTCCGGTTATTTCAAGCAAATCTTCCATGACGTTTGAATTTATGGCCACAACCCCGTCAACTGTCGGACCATCTGAATTTTCATAAAACCAGATTATTTTTTTGGCTGCGGTCGGAAAATCAGGCCACCAGTTAGCGTCCTGGAATTCCCAGCGCGGATTTATAAGCGTAAGCGGCTGAGGTGATGACACGGCAACTTTCAGCTGACCCTGCAGATCGTAAGTCCCACCGCCGGGTACTTCCAAATTCTTAATTTTTCCGTCCTTTAAATCAATTAAAGCAAAACTGCCCATAAATCCGCCGGTCGCCCTTATTTCATTGTTGTTTTGAAAAATCAAAAGATATCTTTGCCAATCATTTTCACCTAAAAATTCAAGTACGGCGTCAGTCACATAATTAAATTCTCCCAGCTTTTCTTGCAGTTCTGAAATATCTTTGTCAGCCAGGGTTTCGATTTCAAAACTAGCGGATGAAAACTGTTCTAAATCGACTTTAGAAATATTTTCGCTGGCTTTGGCTACGGCTAGTATGGCATTGGATAAATTATCATTAAAAAATGAAATTCTCGCGCCCAAATCACCGCTTCTTTGATGGTAAATTTTATTCAGCCCCTTCATTATATAATAGCCGGCCTGTGATAAATTTTCACCGGCAGACAAAAGGTAGGTTCCGCTGCTTTTCACATTTTTAAATTCCGGTGAAATTAAAGACAGCGTGTAAAACAGAAGATTTTGTCCTTCAACTTCCCTTTTTGCCTGGCTAAATTTTAAAGACGCTTCATTAAATTCTTTTGACGCCTGATCAAACTCCAGCGAATTTAACGAAATGCCTGCCTGCTGCAGATGGCTGTAGCCGTCTTCGGACAGATTCATAACCTTTTCCCTGGTTGTAAAAACCGAACTGGCAAAATTCAAGGCGACAAAAGGCAGTATCATAAAAATCAATATCACTAAAAATATTGACAGCGCGCGGTGCCAGCCGAAGGGCATGATTAGCCCCAGAAATTTTTCCTTAGGCGAAAAGATATCGCAGACTTCCTCAGGCCCGTTCTGAACATATTTTTTTAAAAGCCGGCGTTTCAATAATATCAATTTGAATCTTTCCCAAATGAAATTAAAAATTATAATTGCCGGGTAAAAAATAAAATTAAAAAAATCAAATAAAGTAAGATTTAAAAAAACAATTTTTAACCGTGATTTTTTAAATAAAACCGGCCCGTCCACTGTCTTTTTTTCAGCCGTTAAAAAAATGTCTTTTACCGCCGAAACATTTTCTTTCGACCGCCGCCTTGACATTAAATTTTTTATCCTTGTTTCCGGCGCAAACGGATCAAAAATAAAGTCATTGTCATCAAATTTTTTTTTCTTATTTTGCCGCTGATTCATAAATTGTTAGAATCTTTCTACAGCTGTCTTTCCAATTATATTTTTTTAATACCTGGCTGCCTTTGTTTATCAGGTCAAGCCGCAATTGTTCATTTTCCAGTAACAACATGAATTTTTCTGCCATATCCTCGGCTGAGTTTGGATCAAAATAAATCGCCGCATCACCTAAAACCTCGGGCAGACTGGTGGTGTCTGAAGCTAAGACCGGTATTTTGAAATACAGCGCTTCCAATGCCACCAGTCCGAATCCTTCATTAAATGAAGGTATCGCAAAAACTTTGGCCTGACTGTAAAATGCGCCGAGCTCATCATTTTTAATAAAACCCGGTAAAATTATTCTTCCACCTGCTGATGATTCTGTTATCGCCCTTTTAATTTCCGGATACCCTGGATCCTCCTTGCCCCCGATTACAAGCAATATATCTTTTTTATACCTATTGACAAGAATTTCAAAAGCTTTTATCAATCCGCAAAGATTTTTGTGGTCGCGCCAGACGCCAACGTAGAAAATATACGGTTTAGTCAGGCCGAATCTTGATTTTATTTCATTAATTATAACATAATTCGCTTCTGAAGGTAAATTTTGGTTTCGCGACGGATAAACCACAATGATTTTTTCTGAATTTATGCCGTAATATTTTATTAAATGATTTTTTGTATGTCTGGAAACGGCGATAATAGCTTTAGCCCTTTTTACCCCGAAATAATAAACTGCGGCAAATGCAAATCTTCTGATTAACGATTTTTTAACCCTGGGGCCGGGAAAAAATTTCGGGGTGATATCATGGACGGTTACTATAAATTTTTTCGGATATAAAATCGGAACGTTAAAATGGATAAAATGCAGAAGATCAAGTTTATATTTAAGAAGTATGAGAGGATAAATAATTTGTTCCTTCCAGCCATACCAGCCGATATTAACCTTTACTTTTTTTACTTTTGGTGAATTTATTTTAAAAGCGTTGTAATTTTCAGGCAGCAGAAAAATAACATATTCGTTTTCTTTATCCAGCTCCAGAATATTTCTAATTAAATTTTCACTATAAACGCCGATTCCCGTTACAGAGTTTCCGTACATCCGGGCGTCAATGCCAATTTTCATAAATTTGTTTTTTGACCCACTTTCTAATAGTTAAATCATTTTTTTCGGTTTGCAAGCGTACAAAACTTCATCTTAAACGCCTTTTATTACCTCCAGAAACATTTGTGCGGCATGCTGCCAGTTGTATTTTAAAAGCAGACGTTCTTTTATCTGCTGTGTATGATCTTTTATATTACCAGTCAAAACCTGATTTATGGCATTTTTTAATTCTTCAACATTGTACGGGTCAACCATAACGGCAAAGTCACCGGCTACCTCCGGCAGAGAAGAATTGCAGCCGCAAATTACCGGGGTACCGCACAAAGCCGCTTCCAAAGGCGGAAAACCAAACCCTTCATAAAAGGACGGATAAACAAAAACTTTCGCCAAAGAATAAAGGGCAGATTTTTCAGATTCTGGCACGTAACCGATGTAAATAATGTCTTTATCGGCTAAAAAGCTTTTTGCTTTATAACCCAAGCTGCCGGCCACCACTACATGTAAATTGAGTTGCCGGCAGGCGCTGATTAAAGCGGATAAATTTTTTCTGGGTTCAATTGTTCCGACAAATAAAATAAAATTTTCAGGAAGGTCATACTTTTTCCTGACAGATTCGGTTGTTTCGTTTATTTTATTACCACTATCGGTTATGCCCGGATAGATTAATTTAATTTTTTGTTCCGTGATACCCAAATCCTTTATCAAATCATTTTTCGTACTTTCGGAAATAGCAACTATCCTGTCCGATTTTTTAAAAATTTTTTTCGGATTAATCAGTCGGTGCCACAAACGTTGTTTAGGTGAAAAAAAACCTGGATATTTTTTAAAGGCCAGATCATGGGCGACGGTAACCAGTCTGGTTTTATCTCCGATTGAATAAAACAGCCAGTTGGGCAGGATAAAAACATCCAGGCCGCCGAGCAATTTATCGATTTTGGGAAAACCGAAAAAAGCCATGCTTAGATTGAAAAACTTATTGGGATAGTTGAATTTTAAAACTTTGGCGTTGGGATGTTTAAATTCCGGCAAAGCGGCCTTTCCCTTCGAATTGCAAAAAAGCAAATAAGTATTTTCTTTGTCGATTTTAAAAAGATTTTCCAAAAGATTCAAAGTAAAAAAAGGAATGCCGGAATAATTTTTTTCCGCCAAGCTTCTTATATCTATTCCTATCCGCATAAAACAAAAATTAATTATTGACCTGTGATCGGAATCTAGCCTAGTTTTCTGTCTTTAACAGAAACCATTACAATGATATTTGACTTTACGCTCCGTTATAATATCAGTTTTTATAAAAATCTAACCTGCCTTTTATCGGCGGAAAGCTTATTCCAGTGGCCGGATATAAAATCATTCATTTCTTTTATGAATCTTTCAGTGCGGAATTTTTCAGCATGGAGTTTTATTTCATAAGGATCGTAATCTTCACTTTTAAATCTTATAATGGCGTCAGCCAAGGATTCCCAGGTCTGTTCGTCGAAAAATTTTCCCGTTTTAGCTTCAATTACGGTTTCATTGGCACCGCCGGCCTGATAGGCGATGACCGGCCGGCCTGACGCCATAGCTTCCACGGCTGTTATGCCGAAATCTTCTATCTGGGGGTGCACAAAAGCCCTGGCCTCACTGTATAATTTGGCAAGTTTGTCATCTGATACAGTGCCGACAAATTCAATATTTTGCTTGGCCAGTTTTTCAAGCTTGTCTTTAATCGGACCGTCACCGAATATTTTAAGCGGTATCTTCAGGTGATTAAACGCTTCGACCACTAGATCGAATTTTTTGTAAGCCACCAGACGTCCTCCGGTCAAATAATAATCGGCTGTAATTTTTGAAATATAAAAATTAGAAGTATCAACGGGCGGAAAAATAACCGTACTGTCACGGCGGTAATATTTTTTTATTCTACCGGCGACATTTTCCGAATTAGCGATAAAAAAATCAACTCTGTCTGCCGCCAGCCGGTCCCACTGACGCAGCCGCGTTAAAAGAGGCGGTATGAATTTTTTTACCAACTTATTATAGTGTAATTCTTCGACGTAGCGGTGAGTATCGCTCCACAGATAACGGGTGGGAGTGTGGCAATAACAGATATGCAGGGTATTAGTTCGGGTAATTACGCCTTTGGCGAACGCCGAGCTTGAGGAAATCACAACGTCATAATCCATTAAGTCATAGCTTTCGGTTGCTGTCGGCATTAATGGCAGATACATTTGATATTTTTTTAATGCCATCGGCATTTTTTGTAAAAATGAAGTAACGATTTTTTTATTTTTAAAAGACGGCAGCTTTTTTTCATCGTAAAGAAGTGTAAAAGTCGGAGACTGCGGGTACATTTCCTGCAGAACCTTGAGAACTTTTTCGGCTCCCCCTTCCTGCGTCAAATGGTCGTGTATTAATGCTATTTTCATGGTTTTTTTAATTTTATTATAACGTTTCCCTTTTCCTTAACACCGCCAATGGGGTGCGCAAAAGAATTGAAATATCCAGCATTATCGACCAGTTCTCGATATAGTACGTATCAAGACGGATTTCCTCTTCAAAATCCAGATCAGACCGTCCGGAAATCTGCGCCAGGCCGGTAATGCCAGGTTTTATTGATAAAACTTTTTTATGGCGACCTTGGTAATTATCCACCTCTTCTTTTTCATGCGGCCTGGGACCTATCAAACTCATTTTTCCGGTTAGAACCAGAAATAATTGAGGCAGTTCGTCAATGCTCCAGCGCCGCAAAATTTTGCCCGCAGTCGTGATTCTCGGGTCGTCTTTAATTTTTATCATCGGACTTCCTTCGCGTAAATTTTTATTGGCTGCCAAAAAACCTTTGTCATAACGCAGCTGATGACTGCCGTCATACATTGACCGGAATTTTATAAAATCGAAAGTTTTTCCTTTCTCCCTCACTCGTTTGTATTTAAACAATACCGGCCCCGGCGTATCAAATTTTATCAGCAAAATTGCGGCCAGAAAAACCGGCGAAAACAAAACTATAAACATCAGGGAAAAGAAAATATCAAATACCCTTTTAAATACCCTGCCCCACCCGTCCAGAGGCGTTTTTTTTATTTCCAGAATGGGAATTCCGGCAATGGCTTCAATTTCCAAATTCACAACGCGCGATTCAAGTAAATCGGCGGCATATTTGTAGGCCAGATTGTTTTCATTGGCAAAGGCGATCAGCCGCAAAGCATCATTTCGCGAAATATTATGGTCAAGCTGAATTATTTCATCCAGATCATTTTTGTTTTTCCTAAGTTCAGCGATAGTGTCATCGTTAACAACAGAAAACCTCCTTATAACTTTATATCCCAGCGTCGGTTTTTGGCTCAGCTCTTCAAGTAAGCTTTCTCCCAAAGACCCGTTACCGATTATCGCCACCCGGTGGACGCCGATACCGCGGCGGTACAGGCTTCTTTGAATCAGACGGATAATTAGCCTTTCAAAACCGATAAACAAAATGCTGCAAATCCAGGCCGCTAAAATTATAAAACGGGAAGAAAACAACTGCCTTGAAGAAAATAGGGCCAGAATAATTGCCAAAATTCCGACTGAACAGGCAAAAATTATTTTTGTCGCTTCGTTTTGCAGTCTTTTATTACCGGAAATTTCATACATTCCCGACAAAGCAAAAATCAACATCCAAACGAAAGCAATTATAAAAACCCAGATAGCATAAATTTCAAAAGGCAAATTAAAAATAATCGGCCTGGCTTCCTGCAATGACGGCAAGTACCTCAACCAATATGAAAATAAACCGGCCGAAACCAGAGCCAGATAATCCAGGGGCACGGTAATTACCGCTATAACCATTTCACCTTTTTTCATATTTTATCAGTTCATTGTATACATTAAAATTGTAATATAAATGCTTATTCTTGACAATGTATCTTTATTATGATAGTATGTTTATTGTCCAATTAAGCCAAATGGTCGCTCCGAAAAATATTTTGGAGAGGAAAGTCCGAACACCAGATAAGGGTAATGGGTAACGCCCACCCGGTTCCGAGCAATCGGAATTGAGGACCAGTGCCACAGAGACAATACTATTCCGCTTAGGCGGGAAAAAGGTGAAAAGTGTTTTGGTGTTTTAAGTTAAAAACGGGATATCCCTTTAACTTACGGCTACAAAACTCAAACCGCAGTGATGCGGATTTTGTGGTAAACTCTACCCGGTGCAATGCCAGATGTCCTCCGACTCTGCGTCGGAGGGGTAGGCAGCTTGAGTCCGGCGGCGACGCCGGGCCTAGACAGATGACCGTTGATATTTATCCATGGTAAAATCAATTACAGGGTTAATATTACAGAATTCGGCTTATAAGCTTGATTGGACAAAAAAAATTCCGTGCGTTACGGGATTTTTTTGGTTTATTGTTTTTATTAATCGTCCAATATCCGGCGGTGCTTTGTTAGAAAATTTAAAATTTTATTAGTTAAAAACATTTTTACTTAAATGTTTTCATCAATCACCTTATTGACAAGTCTGTCCGCATTTTTGTTTTCTTCCCGCGGAATATGGAAAAATCGGATTTTATAAAATTCAATTTTCAAATTCCAAACTCTTACGAATAAAGGCGCCAAATCATTGTTTTTGACTTTGTATTCCTGATTTAGCTGCTTGACGACCAATTCGCTGTCTAAAAAACAGTCAGCTTCCGTCGCCCCTAGTTCCTTGGCCTTTGTCAAACCCAAAATTATAGCCTGATATTCTGCCTGATTGTTTGTGGCCCGGCCGATAAATAAACCGTAGTTTAGTGATTTACCGCCGATTTCAACTATTGCCGCTGCGCCGGCCGGACCGGGATTTCCGCGGGCGCCTCCGTCGGTGTGAATGATTGCTTTCATTGTTATGATATTTTCTTAGAGTCAAAAGGGCTGCTGACATCTTTATTTGACAATCTCAAGTCAATTATCTTCAACTGCAGCTCCTGGCTGCCGTTCCATTCTCTTTTATCCACTTCAAAAACCAAGTCTATCAAATCGCCTGTTTTAAGTTTATCACACCATTTGCCAAGACAAAAACCTATTGTTTTCCTAATTACGGTCGTTTGGTGCGTAAGCATTATTTTAAGATGGCGGTTGTCCTGTCCAACTGTCTGTAAATCAACTATTTTTAATCTTCTGGCCATAAATTTCGGTTTTTCATTCGAATTGCCGAACGGCTCGAATTTTTTTAATTCCGAATACAAATCCCAGTTTATGTCTTCAAGGGCAACTTCCTTATCTATTAAAATAGTCGGCACCATATCATCGTCGGTAATTTCTGATTCTGCGATTTTTTCTATCTTAAGTAAAAATTTATCAAGATTATTTTTATCTTTAATGGAAAAACCGCAGGCCTGGCTGTGGCCGCCGAATTTTTCCAGCAACTCGCGGCACTTTTGCAGGGCGGATGTAATATTGAATTTTTCAATGCTCCTGCCTGAACCGGAATAACCGTCTTCGGATGAAGTTATAATGAGAACCGGACGGTGAAATTCGTCGCACAGCTTGCCTGCCACCAGGCCGACCAGACTTAAAGGCCACTGGCCAACGGCAATTAATATTTTTTTATTAGACACTTCTCCCAGTGTCCGTCTCGCCTGTTCGATTATTTTTAATGTCTGCTTCTGGCGCTCCTGATTTTTCCCCTCCAGGTCGTCGGCAATTTCGACAGCCGTCTGTTCAGTTTCGGTAGTCAGTAAATTGTAAGCAGTTGAAGCGTGAGCCATTCTTCCCGCCGCGTTAATTCTGGGACCCAGCTGAAAACCTACGCTAAAAGTATCTGCTAAATTCATATTCACACCGGCCTTTTCAAAAATTTTTCTGATACCCAGATTTCTGGTTTTTTTAAGCACAAGCAATCCGTATTTTGCCAGCGTCCTGTTTTCACCAAGCATGGGAACGATATCGGTAATTGTTCCGATGGCGACCAAATCAAGAAACCATTTCTCCTGCCCGGGTAAGACAATATTTTTTTTAAGAAATTTTTCCTGTCGCAAAATTATCGACTGCGCCAGTTTATAAGCCACGCCTGCTCCGGCGAGAAACTTAAAATGGTACCTTTCTTTGGCAAGTTTGGGATTAATTATCGCGTATGCAGGAGGCAGCTTTAACGGTTCATTGTGATGGTCGGTCACAATAACGTCAATGCCGTTTTTTTTAAGCAGTTTTATTTCGTCTAAACTGGATATTCCGCAGTCAACAGTAATAATCAAATTGATTTTTTTGTTTATTAATTCAGTACAGACCGGGATATTCAAGCCATAGCCCTCTTTTTCCCGATAAGGAATGTATACTTCAGGCGAAAAGCCCAAAAGTTTTAAAGTTTTGTAAACTATTACTGTCGAAGAAACGCCGTCTGCGTCATAATCGCCGTAAATGACGATTTTTTCATTTTTTTTAATCGCCGTAAATATTCTTTTTACGGCTTTTTCCATGTCATTAAATAAAAAAGGATCATGAAGATCATTAAAATCGCAGTTTAAAAATTCATCAATTTTTTCCTGGGTGTCCAGCCCGCGGTCAAATAAGAGCTGCGATATTATCGGGTTCATTTCAGGGAACCTGTCTATAAAGTCCTCAGAAACCTCCGGTTTAAACTGCCAGATTTTTTCCATATGCCTAATTTTAACATACTGTTACGGATTGGCCAAATACCTTTTGACTGATATTGATTAATATGGAATAATAAATTCATGAAGGCCAAAACCATCCATAAAATTTTTTGGGTTATAGTTTCCCTTATTGTGATTCTGTCAATGGTTCTTTGGACAATTTCTTTCTGAAATAATAAGGAGGGAAAAATGAAAAATTTTCTTATTGTATCGGCTGTCAGACTTCTGATGGCGGCGATAGTATTCATAATTCTTTGGCTAATCACCGCTTTGTGCCTCGCCGATTCAAAGCCGGAATTGATAATTCTATGGCTGACTTCGTCGGGAATCTCGATTTTCATATTAAAAACTTTCCTGCCGAAAACAGAAAAGCCCAGGTTTGTAAAATCGTTGTGCCTGCTGGGCCCGATCGGATTAATAATTTTGATTATGTCTTTTAACGAAAGCTTGGATTTTGACCTTTGGCTAAAAAAATAAATGCGGCGACACGGCGCAACGTCGAAATAAGGTCTTCTTTAAAAACAAGACCTTATTTTTTTAAAACTTTCAAATATGCCTCGGGAGGAATATCAACGCGACCCATGGCTTTCATTTTCTTTTTCCCTTTCTTTTGTTTTTCTAAAAGTTTGCGCTTTCTGCTGTAGTCGCCGCCGTAAAGCTTGGAGGTTACGTCTTTTCGATAGGCTTTTATCCTTTCAGCGGCTATAATTTTTCCTCCGATGGCGGCCTGAATTTTAATTTCAAACATTTCCGGCGGAATTGCTTCTTTCAGTCTTTCCACTATTTTTTTGCCTTCAAAATAGGCGGCGTCCCGGTAAACCAATACCGATAAGGCATCGACTTTTTCTTCGGCAACCAGAATATCAAGCTTAACGATATCGGTTTTTTTATAGTCTAAGAATTCATAATTTAAAGAGGCGTAGCCGGAAGTGACGCTTTTTACCAGGTCATAAAAATCGATAATTATCCCGTTTAACGGCAAGTGATAGTGTAAAATACACATTCTGTCATCAATGTATTCGGTGTTCAGATATTCGCCCCTTTTTTGCGAAGATAATTTCATCAGCCCGCCCAAATATTCCTTGGGAGTAAAAATATCGACTTTCATAATCGGTTCGGTTACTTCCTCGACAAGCGAAGGGTCTGGAAACTCCTGAGGACTGTGAATTGTCACCATTTTATCGTCATCTTTTCTTTTTATTCTGTAAGCGACGCTGGGCACTGTCACCACCAAATTCAGCTTGTATTCTCGTTTCAGCCGCTGAGATACGATTTCCAGATGCAAAAGGCCTAAAAAACCGCAGCGAAAGCCGAATCCCAAAGCCGATGAACTTTCGGGTTCAAAATATAGAGAGGCGTCACTCAGCTTCAATTTGGCGATAGCGTCGCGCAGATGCGGATAGTCATTTCCTTCTTTGCAAAAAATTCCCGCATAGACCATTGGTTTTACCTCCTTAAATCCCGGCAGCGGTTTATCAACTGAAATGCCTGAAATCGTGTCGCCAACCTTGCAGTCGGCCACTTCTCTTACACCGGGAATGACATACCCTATCTGGCCCTCTTCTAAAATTTCCGATTTTTTAAGTTTTGGCGAAAAATAGCCAACCTCCAAAACTTCCGTCAGGTGATTTGTTGAAAACAGCTTTACCCTGTCACCGGCCTTAATACAGCCCTGAAAAATTCTGACATAGGCGATCACACCCTTATACTCGTTAAAAAACGAATCAAATATCAGGGCTTTTAATTCCCCCGATTTGTGTTTTTGGGGGGCGGGCACTTTTTTTATGACTTCGGACAAAAGCACGTTGACGTTTTTACCTGTCTTGGCCGATATTTCGATAATTTCGTCTTTTTTGCATCCCAGGACAGCCACGACTTCCTCTTTTGTTTTTTCCACCTGCGCATTTGGAAGATCTATTTTGTTTATGGCCGGTATTATTATAAGGTTATTTTCAAAAGCCAAATAAAGGTTGGCCAGGGTCTGCGCCTGAACTCCCTGAGTTGCATCGACTAAAAGAATGGCTCCTTCCACGGCCAAAAGCGACCTGGAAACTTCGTAGGTAAAATCCACGTGGCCGGGCGTATCAATCAGATTCAAAATGTATTCATTGCCGTTAAATTTATAATTCATTTTTACCGGCTGGAGTTTTATGGTTATCCCCCTTTCTCTTTCCAGGTCCATCTGATCCAAAAACTGATCTTTCATTTCACGTTGGGTCACGGTATTGGTATATTCCAAAAACCTGTCGGCCAAAGTCGACTTGCCGTGATCAATATGGGCGATAATGCAAAAATTGCGGACTAATGAGTCAGACATAATAAAAAAATATATTCGCGAATAAACAATATGATACTTAAAAACGCCCGGCTTTACAAGAGCAGGCGTTTTATTCAGCTTCCGACAGATTTACCGGCTCTTTTATTTTGAAAATTTTACGGTTCAGTATTTTAACAAAATAACCCAATTCTTCGGAATCAAGCCACCATAAAATCAAAACATATCCGGCCGAACCGGCAAGAACGGAAAATAACGTCTGGGCAGCAAGGCCTAACAGCGTATCGGTTCCTGTAAACGGCTCGACAGCATATTTCGTCCCTTGGCTGAGGATGGAAAGAAACACCGCTGCGCTTATGATTTTTCCCGTCGATTTAATTATTTTGCCGTAATTTAAAACGACTTTCTTATTTAACAGCACAAGCAATAAAATCAGATTTAAAATCGCTGACAAAGAAAAACCGGCGGCTAAACCAATTACCCCGAAGTATTTAACTAAATACAAACTTACGATTATATTTACCAACGAACTGGCTAATCCCGAGAAAAACGGAGTCTTGCTGTCATGAAAAGAATAGAATACGCGAATAATTAAGGGCGCCAAACTTTGGGCGAATAAACTCAGGCAAAACCAGCCGAAGGTACGATAAGTTAAAATTGTATCCGTCCAATTGAATTGACCGCTACCCAGAACAATCCTGACTATCTGTGCCCGCAAAATTAAAAATAATGCGGTGACAGGTATAATTAGAAATAAAATATGGTTGATAGTTGTTGCAATTGTTTCCTTAAACTTATCGTTATTTTTATTTACCAGTTCGGCCAAAGTGGGAAAAGCGGCAATGGCAAATGAAATGCCGAAAATGCCCACGGGAAAACTTTGCAGATTATTGGCAAAATTAAAAACAGTCAGACTTCCGGCTGAAAGCAGCGATGCAATGACCGTTATAGCCAGCCAGTTTAGCTGATTAATTCCCAGGGCCAAAGTCCTTGGCACCATAATTTTAAAAAGTTTTAACAAATCTTTGTCATGCAAGTTGAAAATTAACCTGTATCTGTACCCCAGCAAATACACCGACGGCAGTTGAACTAAAAAATGCAAAAATGATCCCAAAGCCACTCCTAAACCCAGCCCGTAAATGCCGAAATATTTCACCAGATATAAAGCGCCTAAAATTATGCCAATATTGTAAAAAATCGGCGACAACGAAAAAATAAAAAATCTCTTAAACGACTGCAAGATTCCGCCCAAAACCGCAGAAATACTAAGAAAGACCGGCGACAAAAAAATTATTCTGGTCATATTGATTGCCATCTGCTTCTGCATACTATCAAATCCCGGAGCGATAATTTTAATTAACAAGGGTGTAAAAATAATTCCGAACAGACTGATAATGCAAACCGCTGACAAAACGACGTTTAAAATAAGATTCGCCAAATGCCAGGCATTATCGTGACCTGAAAATCCTGCTATTTCGCCCAATTTATCTTTTTTTAACAGACTGACAAAGATCGGAATGAAACCCGCGGATATCGCCCCCATAACAATCAGGTTATAAATCAGGTCCGGTATTCTAAACGAAGCGTAATAAATATCAAGCTCGAATCCGGCTCCGAATTCACCAGCCAGCACCCGGTCACGCAACATCCCCAAAATTCTTGATGCCAAAGAAGCCGCCCCGACTATAAAGGCAGCTGCAGCGATGGTATTTGATTTGCCGCTTAAAATTTTTGGAAAAAACATTGTTCAAAAACCATACAATAGTAAGAGTACGGGAAATATTTTAGCACATACCCTTTTTAAGGGTTTTAAAGACTTCCTTGGCTATTTTCAATTCTTCATTGGCTTTGACGGCGACAATTTTATACTTGGAATTTAACTTTAAACCAGACATGATTAATTTTCTTATGGTGCTGTTCTGACCGATACCGCCGGTAAAAACCACAACATCAACCCCGCCCAGTATGGCTGCATAACTTCCGATGTATCTTCTGACATTATAGACAAACATTTTTAACGCCAGCTTTGCCATGACAGTCTCTTTATTGCTGAATTTTTTACTGCATCTGTATCCGGTAACCTTGTAACCGGAAGCTACAAGAATGTCCCTCATATCGCTTGAATATTTAAAGATTCCCAATAGTCCAGATTTTTTATTCAACAAATCGTCGACTTTATCAACATCCAGATTAATTCTTCTTTGCAAAAACAAACTTATGGCTGGATCAATATCGCCGCATCGTGTCCCCATCATCAATCCTTCCAAAGGCGTAAAACCCATAGACGTTGCGACTGCTCTGCCTTTTTTTATTGCCGTAACACTTGAGCCGGAACCGAGATGGCAGGTTATTACCCTGAGTCTGCCAAGCGGCAGGTTAATTTTTTCCGCAGCAGTTTCCGCGGCGTATTCGTGGGAAATCCCGTGGAAACCGTACCGTCTTATTTTCAAATCAGCATAATATTCGTAAGGTATGGGATAAAGATAAGCATAATCAGGCAGGGTTTTGAAAAAGGCGGTATCAAAAACCCCGACATTCTTCACTGTCGGTCTGAAATTTTCCAGACAAATCTTAGCGCAGCTCAGATTAATCGGGTTGTGAAGAGGCGCCAGTTCGTTGTATTTTTCAATTCTAAGAATTTTTTTCTGATTTAAAACGGTGCTTTTGGTAAATTTTTCACCTCCGTGAACGATACGGTGACCGATGCCGTAAATTTTATTACGCCAATGGCCGATCAGGTTGACTATTACTCTTAACGCCTGCTCATGATTTTTTATGCCGGCGGGAAAATTTTTAAAAATTATTCTTTTGGAACTTGTTTCTTCTATATTATAAAAAGAATTGTCTAGACCAATTCTTTCAAAATTGCCGCACAAAACCGTGTTGAACCCGTCGTTGTCGTATATTTTAAATTTAATGGTGGAACTCCCGGAATTCACCACCAAAATAAATTTTTTTTTATTCATATCGCCTGTATTCTTAAAGCCGTTCAATTTTGGAAACCAAAATAGCCGCAATTAAAACGGCAATTATAATAATGCCGATTGTTATGTATAATCCTGTTCCCATAGATTAATTATTATTTATTTTTTAAATCAATAGTCGGCCTGTATCACCCGACTTTACTCCCGCAGCATTAGCTTCGTCAGTGTCAAGATGAATCCTGAAAACAAAATCACGGCGCACCCGTACCAGAACTTCATGAAAAGTTAAAGGCCTGTCACTGTCTATTCGAAGAGAAATCAGCTGCTTATTTTGCAGCTTAAGCATTTTCGCCGTTTTTACATCGCAATGCAGATGTCTTTTGGCGATGATTGCCGCACAGCGCTTAATTTTGCCTTTAGGCCCTATAATTTCCAGAATAGAACAACTTTTTTTATTGTGGGGGTCGGTACACTCGGTTATCGGAGGAAAAATATTCAATTCACGACAGTCAGTTCTGCTCAATTCTACTTGGGTATTTTCTCTTTCCGGTCCCAATATACGAATATTTTTCAGCTGCCCTGAACCGGTTTTTACCCGGACAGTTTCCCGGCAGCTGAACTGGCCTTTTTGCGACAGCGGTTTTAACGGCTTAAGGCGATAATTTTTGCCAAAAAGCAAAACCAGGTCCTTTTTTGAAATATGACAGTGTCTGGCAGAAACTTCGATTGTTACCTTTTTCATTTATGTAAAAATAATTTTTGTCTTTGATATCCTGTTTAACATTTCCGCCTTACCGACTATGCCACCCTGGGCCCCATATTGTGTTATTACCGAATTGGAATTAATTATCCCCCATCTGAGAGCTTCTTTGACATAGCCAGGATGATAAATCAATGCCGATACGAATGCTGCCCCGAAAGCATCGCCGACTCCCGTTGTGTCCACTATTTTTTTCCTTAACGGTTTTACGTGCTGGATATTTTTACCGTCATAACAAAAAGCCCCTCTTTTACCGTCAGTAATCAGGACAATTTTAGGTCCCCATTCCTTTAAAATATTCAATAAATAAAGAGGTTTATTCAAATGAGTGGGAATTTTTCTTCCGAATTTTAGGCCCGACAGCGAAAGTTCGATAGCCTCATCCTTATTTAATATAATAACATTGGTCAGCTTCAAAAATTTTTCCAGCACTTTTTTCCCGGCCTGCAGCTGTTTAATGCCAGGATTCCAGGCAACTTTGACTTTATTAAACTGCGCCCAGCTAAATATCTGGCCCAGCGTTTTTTTCCAGTTTTCACCGGCTAAAGAAGTGATATAAATCCATTTTGTCCTTATTTTTTTGAATTTCTGAACCGGAAATTCAAGATTTTCATTGGCTCCTCGAAAGGCGAATACGACGTGATCCTTTTCTTTTTTATCCGTAGTTAAAATAAATGAAATGCCCGATATTTTCTTTTGATCATACTGTATAAGCCAGTCATTAACTTTGTGTTTTTTGAAATTTTCCGCAATTATCTTACCGTCACTGTCATTTCCCAACCTGACTAAAGCGGCTGTTTTCAGGCCAAGTTTAACAAAACTGGCGCTGGTATTTGAAGCTCCGCCGCCGATGCTGCAAAATATTTCCTCGGCGTTTACTTTGGCTCCATATTCAAATGCCAAAAGTTTCTGCGCTGTAAGATTTTCCGGCGTATTTAAAAATTTACCCGATTTACTCCAAAAATTAAAATCCCTGACCGCTCCGCCCACTGAAATTATATCAAACTCTTTTTTTGGCATAACATTACTTTGTTATGGCTTTTTTGGCTTTTTTAATTACTTCATCAATTGTAAAATCAGACTTAACAAGGTAGTCTATCGCTCCTAACGACATTCCCTTTTTAATTTCCGTGTCTTGACCAAGGTTGGACAAGATGATAACCGGTATATTTTTAATTTCGTTATCATTTTTTATTTCTGCCAGGAATTCAAAACCGCTTTTACCGGGTAAAAGAATATCTAAAAGTATCAAATCGGGGGCATCTCTTTTTATTTTCGCCATAGCCGATGAAGAATCGCCGGCGATAACCGTCTGATAATCAGGTTCAAATGCTTCCTTAAGAATATCGACCAGCGTACGGTCATCCTCGACTATCAAAATTTTTTGCTTTTCCATATATTAAAGTTAATTATATAACAGGCAGACTGAAATAAAAAGTTGATCCGTTCTTTATTTTGCTTGTAAACCATATATCGCCTTTGTGGAGATTGACTATTGATTTGGTTATATAAAGGCCCAGTCCGGTGCCTTCAGTTTTTGATTTCAAAACGTCATTGGACCGAAAAAATTTGGAAAACAATTTTTTCTGATCCATGGGATTTATGCCAATACCGTTATCCTTAACTGAAAATACTATATAACCTTTGAAATTCTTAACAAAATTTGGTTTAATCATGCTTTGGCCGATCAATGATTTAAGTTCTGAAGAGGATTTTTTTTCAGTTTTAACTTCGATGGTGCCGTTTTTTCCGGTATATTTTACTGCATTGGAAATAAGGTTAGTTATAACCTGGCCGATTCTGGACGGATCAGCGTAAACTTTAGGCAGTTTTGGCTGCTTCCATTCAAGCGTAACCTGCTTTTTTTTCGCCGTTATTTTAAAGCCTTTGACAATATCGCCGACTATAGTTTCAAGATGAATAGCCGCGGGCTCAATTTCAAATTTTCCTTCCTGCAATTTGGAAAGGTTTAAAAGATCCCTGACTAAAACAAGAAGACGTTCATTACCGCGGTAAATCTGGCTGATAAGCTCTTTCTGCTCTTTGTTCAGTTTTCCTGGATTTTCACTCTGCAGCATTTCCAGACTCCATTTCGTTATACCTAACGGGCTTTTTAATTCATGGACTGTTATGGCAACAAATTCCCTTTCTCTTTTTATTTCATCTTCCGTTTCTTTTTTCGTCATCTTTTTCTGCTGATCGTAAAATATTATCACCCAGCCATCAATTTCAGCTTTATTTTTAACCGGAAAAATGATAACACGGTAATTATTTTTATTTTTAGTAAGGCAAAAATTCTTTTCACCGCTGTCTTTTAATAAAGAACCTGCAATATCGGCGTTTAAAATAACTTCAGAAACATTTTTCCCTCTGACATCACCCTCGTTAACATTAAAAATTTTTTCAATCACTCTGTTGATTTTGATAATATTCTGTTTGGCATCGACTAGAATTAAGCCGTCAGTCAGATTGCGATACAAATAATCTATTTCATCATTGTCAAAAAGCAGTTTCTTCTCCGGCTTATTTATTGAAACCCGTTTCGGTTTTAAAGGCAGACGGAAATAAAAAGTCGTCCCGGAAGAACTGCTTTTAAACCAGATTTTTCCTCCCATTGCCTCGATAGTTTTTTTGGCTATGTATAGCTGAAGCCCCATACCTTCAGTTTGCAGACGAATGGCATTATCCGCTCTGAAAAAACGGGTGAATACCAGCTGTTGCTGGATTTTAGGTATACCTATCCCGGAATCCTCGACTTTAAAAAGCAGATGACTGTTTTCTCTTTTTACCGTAACGATGATTCTGGAACTTCTCTTGGAATATCTTACGGCATTATCCAGAAGCACATTTAATATATTTTTCAGTTTAAAGCTGTCGGTATTTATTGCCGGCAGATTTTTCGGTAAAACCACGTCCATTGAGCAGTTATAAGCATTGCAGTAAGGATTGTATTTTTCCACCAGTTCAAACACAATTTTTTTAATGTCGGTTTTTTGAAAGTCCAGCAAAATGCCTCTGTCATCGATTCTGGAAACCGTCAGCAGACTGGAAACGACCCGCGACAAAAAATCGGCATTATAATATGCCTGATTTATGTATTCCTTCTGCTTAGAATTTAATTTTCCAGATTTTTCCGCCAGCAACATATCAAGCGACCACCTGATTGCCGAAATCGGCGTCCTTAACTGATGTGAGGCAATAGTTACGAAATCCGCTTTAATTCTTTCAGTTTGGCTGTTGATTGTCATATTTTTAGGCATATCTGCGATTAATTATACCAAAAAATACAAAATAAAAAAATACCGTCAAAAGTTGACGGTATCTTGTCAGAATAACGGTTACATAATCAGCATGTCGGTCCCGACTTTTTCGATGAAGTGAAATTTAAAAACCAGCAATGCCGCAATCAAAGCCATAAGTGAAAGCGTTTGCAGAATCAATTTAGGGTGCTGGATCTTAATTTTGATAAATACGTTTAAAAACAATGCCAGTCCCAGAAAAATCAGAAAAGCGACCGAAATAATGTCAAAAAATTCCAAAACAAAATCGGCAAAATTTTTCCTTTCTGCCGTTGCGCCTATTACTATTAAGGGTGTTTCCGGATCTTCTACGAGTTCAACTGATTCTCCGGCAACCTTTTGGCTGGAATTTGTAGCGGTAACGCTCTTGTCTTTGGGCGCTATATCATTTATGTTTTTTTTGGACACAAGCGCAAGTTCCGAACGTGACGTTCCGAAAAACTGCACCAGTATGTCTGTCTGCCTGCCGTTCATCATACCGGACGCCACAGCCACGCCGATATCTTTGTATTTCGGATTCAAAATGTTTTTTCTGTGACCGGGGCTTTTCATGAAAGCGTTATGGATTAATTCAGCGGAAGTAAAATCCATGGCCAGGTTTTCTCCGGCATAAACGTAATCGTATTTTTTTCTGTCTATCCACTGCCAGGGTTTTTTTCCTTCCGGCGTGTCATGCGAAAAATATTCCCTTTGCAGCATATCATTGGCTTTCTCCTGGGCAAAGACAGTCAGAAGGCGGTCTGCTTGCAGCGGCTCAATGTCATTTTTCAGCCTGTCGGAATTTGCCATTTCAATAATTTTATCCGTAACGATATTTGCCATTTCAGCCGGTGACGGATAATAGGCGAAAAGCAACCCGACAGTCAAAGATTTAAGGAATAAAATTAGCAGAGCATATCCGAAAAGACGCCTGGGTTTAAAAAAATGAGGCCAGTGATTGTTTTCCTGATGCGGAATAAAATTATTTTTAAACTGCCTTTTTAGTCGAACTAAAAAATTTTCACAGTCGTGTTCTTCTTTTTTTATGGCTTTTAACCAGTGATCTTTTTCAAAAATTATTTCATCAAAAATCTTTTTTATGTCTTTTCTTTTGCTGTAAATAAATAATCCTAAAACCGACCCAACGATCATCCGTAAAATTTTTGACCATGATTTTTTTATCATCATATTATACATTTACCATAAAATGACTATTTTGTCAAATTTAAAAATGACGACCTGACGTCATCTTCAAAATAGAAACTAAAAAAATTAAACTTTCTGCTGATAACGACGCAAAAAATATAAACCAAAAGCTAAAATGACTATGCCAAAAAAATAATATACTTCTGGTTTGACTGTATCCGCTTCCTGATTATTTTCACCTGAATTTTTGTCAGTGCTGTTAAGAATCCCCTGATTCCCTCCGATTTTGTCGGTTGCTGTGGCTTTATTTTTGCTTAACTCATCATCTAAAGTATCATCAAACGAAGTGTTTAAAACCAAACCGCCTTTTCCGTCAGCCACTATTTTTTTGGCGGGTTTTTTGGTACTATGTCCGGTTTTTGGCTGGTTTTCGGACAAAATAGGCTTTGGTGCGGCTTTTTTTGTCTTAAAACTCATTTCCTGACCTAAAATCGGATTGGTTTTCTTCCATTGTTTTGGCGAAGGATAGCTTAAAGCCCTGATAAAATATACTGTTTCCGGCTTTAAATTTATCAGGTTGATTTCATGGTATGTCAAATCCCCGTCGATTTGCGATGAAATGCTTGTATATCCGAAATTTTTATCCAAATTTACTAATAAATTCTTGATTGAATCTGTACCATAAACTGCTTGTGAGGTGGCTTTATGACTGGTAAACCAGATAATTTTTGCGCTATTTTCAGTTATTTCGCTTATCTGTTCGGTGTGCAAACCCATATATGGTAAAGGGCCTATATCCATATTTGCCAAAACCTTTCTTCCCGGCAAAAACAAAAAAAGGAACATCCCCAAGATTATACTGAATTTCACTGATAATTTAAACATAAAATATCTAAATTTAGTTTTTAAATCTTAACAAAATTTTTTCCGCACTGTCAAGGTCCTAAACAAAAAAACGCCGGCTAAAATAAGCCGGCGTTAATTTGCTGAACTTCTTTAGTTTACATCCGTAACTACAGAATAAAATCTTAATTATAAAATTTTCATAAGTTGTGATAACATTTACTTTTTAACGGATGGCTAATTAGCCCATAACCGGTTAAAGGACTGACTTAAGTAACCGAGTTTGGGCAGTTTTACATCGACATTGTTGATCCGTAAGAGTTTACCCACAACCATTTCGTAAGGGACTGGCTGGTCAGGTATATTATTGGCATCGCCTTTGGTGATAATCGAATTATCATTGAGTTCGATAACCCTGTGAATGGTAAAATTTTTTTCATCATTTACAAAAACGACAATATCTCCGACATTAATATCGCTTGAATCAATGCCCTCGATTAAAATCAAATCTCCTGTTTTTAATTTCGGCCACATTGAACCCGACGTAATCGCCGCCAACGGATATTCAGTCTTGAGCAAGAAGCTTAAAAGTTTCGGCGTCCCGACAACCACGGCGACTATAAAACTTATATAAGCTAAATAGCCGATAACGATTCTGATTTTTTTATTTTTTACCAGCATACTAAAAAATCGGCAGTTTTACCACCACAATTTTTCCACGATAAGCCTTGTTTCTGGCTGAAGGCGGAATGTAAAGGTTTAATTCGATTTTTTTTGATTCAGCCGGAGCCAAATCAAAAAAATTATTGCTTATTTCAACCATCTGCCCAATTTCGCCTGTTTTAAAAATGGCAATGTACCTTTTATTTTCACTTTTATTTTCCAGGGTCATATACCTGGTCGCACGAAGGTTTGTCGATAAATCGCCGAAATCAAAATCGTTGGTTAAAGGGTTCACTCCCACAACATTGTTGCCCGCTTTAACATTAACCATTATGTCATATTTGTCAGCTGCAAATACTAGTAAAGCTGTCAGCCACAACAAAATAAAAAGCATACAAACCGCCGTCAACTTTATAAAATATAATGTTTTAGCCGATATCATATTATTTATCCTTAACAGGCAAAAAAATGGCGGGAGAGAAAAAATTCTCTTGTTATAAAAATTATTTCCTCCCCCACTTTTTATTTAATCAAACGATGAAATAAAAAGTCGAAGTTCAATTTTTACATTAAAATACAGACACATTAAGGATTTATTAAGCGTCAGATAAGCAGGCCCAAAGCGGCGGTAAAGATTATAACCGGAACCCACCAATACTTCTTAAAAGTATCAGTCAAGTTTTGCTTTTTACCGGCCTCTACCGGGTATTTTTGCGATGTTTTTGAATTGAGCTGATCGACATTTTCCGGTTGCACGGGATCGGCTACCGGTGACGTGCAGGTTGTACAAACATAATCGGCTTTAAACGCACTTCCGGTGTCAATTTGCCCCTTGCCGTCAGGAACAAAAGATACGCTTTTTTTTCACCGTTTTTTTTAGATTTTTCTTTTATTATTTTACTCTCATCTACGGTAAATTTTTTTTCTAGCGATTCTTTTTCTTTCGGTGCGCTTGCTGCTAAGGTTTTAAACGACACTTCTTGGCTAAACACTTTTAATTCTCCGCTGCCGGACAAAGCCCGCCAGAAATATGTTGTTTCAGGAAGAAGTTCCGTCAGATTTAGCTTATGGCTTAAAACTTCAGTTGAGTCCAAAAAAGTGCTCTTTTCATAACCAAAACTGTATTCGTTTTTCAATTCTTCAGTTCTGAATGATTTTGTTCCGTAAACCACCCTGCTAGTTGCCGGCAGATTCGTCAGCCAGACGGCATCAGCAGACGTAGCTGTTATGTTTTCGGTCTTTTCGCTGTGGATTATAAGCATCAGGGTGAAACTGCCAAGAGCGGGGGTTTTTTCTTGAGACTCGCTTTCATGCGCCTTTCCGTCCGTGGATTCAAAATTTAAAACCAGGTCGCAGCCGTAATCCCCAGCCCCGTTTACCGGCACACCTAAATAAGTCTGCGACGACTGACCGTTTATCGGCGGAACAAAAAAGTTTACCGACCATCTGGCTTTTGCCTGATCCAAAAGATACGTGCCATTCTCTGTTTCTTTTTTCGGATTTATCGGCTCTACTACAAGATAGGGACACAGATTCCGTAAATAGCCGGGCAGTAAAGGATCCTCTCCGTTTCCGTCGTAAATTTCCGGCAGCGCTTTTCTCTGCCTGTCAATTTTATAAAATACGGCATTATCTGACTTTGTTGTTTCTGTGATTTCAAATACCGCGAGCCTTATTTCTTTTGGAAATGATGTGCCATAGGAAATAATTTTCGGCCAGACTGTTATCCCGGGGTAAATCGATGCCTTAATATTTAAAACGTTATAAACGTCAAAAAGAATTGCAACAAAAAAAGCAGTTAAAAAAAACAGTACCAAAATCATTTTTTGTATAGACATATTCAAGCTGACAATTATTCATCCGTATCTTCTGGTGCCGATAAATTCCCGACTGTCAGATCAGCATCATTTTCTTCTTTTTTGAAATTTCTTTTTTCCTTAAATAAATTTCTGCTACTCTCATCCTCCCGTGAATTGTTTTCATCTTCAGGTTCAGCCGTTACTTTTTTATTCCTTAAATTGTTTCTGTCCTCTGCGTTATCGATATTTTCAATTGCCTCGGAAGTAGTTGCGCTTAAACCTTCTGTAATTTCTTTTTCCTGAACTGCTACGGACTTCTCAGCTTCTGCATTTTTTAAATTAAACTCTGCTGCTACTTTTTCATTTTCCTGAACAAGGTTGTCTGAATTTTCGCTGTCAGCTGAAAAATAATCAAAAATTTTGTCAGCTAAATTACCAAGGCGCCCGTTTTTATCAGTCAAACAGTCGTTAACTTCTTTTGAAATGGGAAGATATCCTTCCGGAAAACCCTCGTCTGTAAACGAATATGATTCCCTGCCCGGACTGGGAAAATTCTGGACAAAAAAATCATCGCTGCTGTCGGTGTCGTTTCCTGCCGGAAAACGGCTTAAGGATTTTCCCGGCTGTATTAAAACCAGTTCTTTTCCGTCGTCTTTTTCCCAGCCGATTGAATCAATTTTCCGGTCATCAGAATCAGATAAACTCGCTTTACCGCTTAACACATCCAATTCCTGATTAAATCCGTCAAGCAAGGTCAGATACAGTGTCGATTCGGGTATATTCCAGAATGTCTTGGTATCGTGGTCGGCGATAACCAGGGCAAATTCGTGTTTTTTGAGAATTTTATCTTCATCCGCTAAAATTGATGTTTTCTGTCCCAAAGTTATATGCCAGTTTTTTAAATTGACGTCGTAATCGCTGTTGTTGTATAGTTCCAGCCATTGGAATTTTTTTAAACTTCCGTGACAGCTGTCGACGTTGTGAAAAATTTCGTTGATTACGACCGACTTGGGTTCGAATTTGCATTTATTGCTGCAAAAATCACCGTTTAAAATATTGCCGTCGTCACAGTCCTCCCCTTCGTCTGGTATGTCATTTCCGCAAAACGGCTGCACGCAAAAACGACTTTCTTGGCAGTTTTCGTCATAGCAATCTGCGTTGCCGTCACAGTCATCATCTGTAAAATTACCGCATATTTCTTCTGCTTGCGGATTTATCCTGTCGTTTTTATCATCGCAATCAGACGGATGGCATCCTGAGCCGTAAAAAAATTTGTCATTGTCAGCATCCTGACATGAATCGTTCTGGGGCAGGCACTTAACAGTGACATCATCCAAAAATGTTCCAAATGAATCTGATCGTCCTTCATCGACGAACTGAATTCTGGAAATAGTGGTTGTAGCGGTAAAAACAGATAGATATTTTTGCCAGCTTCTGTCGGCAACTGACGGCAATATTTTCCTGACCGCTTCACCGTTAACTTCAAAGGCTAAGGCATTTGTTGATGTAACTGTGCCGGGTCTGGGCAAAAAGGAAAATCCTACAACATAAGTATTTCCCGGTACTGTCGTAATATCCTGGTATATTTTTATAGATGCGGGTTCGTTTGAAATTTTTCCTTCAGGCCCGTCCCAATCGCTGTCTAATTCCGCATACTGCAGCCCGTCATCGGCAGCCCAGCCGTTTAATTTTTTATGCAGTTCCAGATTGGCTTTTTCCGGTCGCTTTTGCAGATTAAAAAAATCAGGAATTTCAGACAACCATTCCACGTGCCAGAAAAAATCTTTGCTGTTGTCGGGTACAATTAACCACCTGAAAAATTCATCGGCTTTCGGCAATTCGAAGCTGCCGTTTTTTATAAGTTCTTTGTCCGGCAAGCAGATATTTTCAATTTCGCAGCTGCCGGAGCAGCCGTCAAGATTTTCTAAATTTCCGTCGTCGCATTGTTCATTTTCCTCTTTAATACCGTCACCGCAAAAATCAGGATTTTCATAATCCACGGCAAAATTTATGATATTTGTCCCGCAGTTAAGATTAACGGTTACGGGCTTGCTGTTTTCAATTTTTATCCTGGCGTCTGTCGGCTCGCTTTGAAACGAAAAGGTACCATAATCAAGATAAGAAAACTCGAAATAACCTTGCATATCAGTCAGCTGGTTGCCGAAATCAATCGGATACAACGGAAAGGCGGCTATATCTTCGCTGTCAATCCAGGTATCGCTGTTAAAATTGCATATTTTGCCGCCCGGGCAAATTTCTTCTCCGGCTGCGATTTTTTTCAGATACAAGACGTCCTCCTCATTGTTTGAATTGTCATTATTATAATCATGCCTGGAATTGTAAATTTTGCTGGCTTTAACAATTATTCCCGCCAGACCGTTTTCATCATGATTTTTTTGTTTGTCCTGATTGCTGTCTTTAAAAACGTATCCCGCAACTGAATAATTGTTTGAATTACAGGTTCTCTGAGTAACCAACGCCTGAACACTGACAGTATGAGCTTCAAAAGCATCAACTAAATTTACCTGTGAAAGAATAAAAAACATTATCAAAAGTGCTGTGCCAATTGATTTTACGAATTTTCTTCTTAGTGAAATAAAATTGATTTTGACAAAACCCATATAATTAGATTTCCGGATTACCTCCTTTTTAATTGCAAAAAAGGAGGATTTTCGAAAATCAATTGTTTCTATTTATTTTCAGTCAATGTCAAAATCAACTGCCGGTCTTTCCAATTGCAGATATGTCTGCGATCGCCACAGAAAATTCAAATCGCCCGTCAGCGTCCAATCCTGGGATGTGTTCACGTTTTGCAGCAATAAATATTTAATGTCTTCGCCGCTGGAAGTGCCTTCGGCTTTGATACTGTTATAAGGACCGACATTAGCTCCGTTGAATCTGACATTTTTTACTTCCACCGATGAACCTAAAGTGTCTTTCGGCGCTTTGACTGTGATGGCTATGGAATTTTTACATTCGGCAACCGTGAATTCCGAGACCTTGCCGCCGACAGTTAATCTGGCCTTGTTAGTGCTGTCAGTAAAGGTAAGCTGGAAAGGCTCGGTATTGCCGTTTATCCAGGAATGGCCGATACCGTTTCTTGAACTTAAGACGTCCAGATTGGTCCCGACAGCAACTTCGTAGGGTTCGCTCGTGGCCGCATTATTGTCTCCGTACCTGGTCCGGCCGGACCAGGTTGCCTGCTGATCTGAAAATTGAGTTTTACCAAAACCGCTTCCTGTTCTGGTTATAATATCGGTTGTTGTTGTCGGCGCAGGAGGAGATTCGTCGATACCGGTTACCTCGATTAACAGATCACAGCCGAATACGCGGTCAAGCATTCTTGGATCAAGCGGATCACCGTAAAGATGCGGATCAAAGTCAATTTCACAGCTGCCTTCAAAACAAGGTACGGTCAGTTCAAGCTGCCAGAGGTCTCTGATATCGCTGCCGGATTTGGTCAAATAGCCCAAAGCGACATCGTCTATATCATGGGGTACCCGAAGTTGCCTGTCATTGCAGTCGATATCTGCGGGATTTTTGATTTTTGAAAGATAGGTGCAAAGTACGGGGTAGCAATTTTCATAATATGGATCACCCGGATTACCATCATCTGCGGGATGATTTTGACGACACCATTCCTGGGAACTCATGCCGCCTATTGTCTTGGCAGGGTCTTTCGGCTTCGGCGTCTGACGGATAACGTAACTTACGCTGTTAACTCTGGACTCGGACATAAAGGCACTGCTTAATTCAACCTTGTAATCCTCGTAAAAAGTTTCCTGGGGAAAAATTGCACCGAAATCGACTTCCTTCGGCGATACCACTAAAGCACTTTCAATTTTTGCGGTTACGTTAATTACATGCGATTCAAAAGCAGCGAACATCGGCACTAACGCCAGACTGATAATTATTACTGCACTAAATATTAATATTTTTTTCATAATTGTAGTTGCTAACTTAATTATTCGACCTTTTATTTATCGCTTTTGTTAATAATAAATGTATTATTGCTTTTCCGACTGCTGATTTTCGGTGTGCTTGTTGCCTGGGGCGTAGCGCTGGAATTATCAAGATTGGCTGTCTGTGAAATTTTTTTATTTTCCATTTCTTTTTTGACAACTGTCGCCGGCAGGGTTTTTATCGAATCACCTATTGCATTTTTTTGAAAACTTTCATTAACTACCGTAAAACTTGTCTGGGACTCCCTTGCCATCCATTCATCATAATTGTCGTCCCAACCCCTGACAGTGGCCTTGGATATGTACTTGCCTGAAGGAAGCGTATTTAAAATTTTCATATCGTAATTTATTGAAACTTCTTCGCGAGGCCGAATTTTACCAAGCTCCCATTTGCTTTGCGCTATTTCTTTTCCCGCGCTGTCATATAAAACCGAATCGACCGCGGTCTTATACGATGACAAGCCGCCACTATTTAATACTTTGATGGTGAAAGCCAGTTTTTCCCCGACACTGACAGTCGTTGTGGCATTATGAGAATTATTGATTGACAGGTACGGGGGCCAATATGACGTTATGCTTTTGGAAGTCCGGGAATTTATCGCTCCACTAAGGGAAAAACTGCCGGTATATTCATTATCAAGCGGGTTGCGGTCATCCTGTTTGCCAAAAATCGTAAGTTTGTTGGTAATTTTTCCATCGTTAGTTTTAACATTTTCCGCCAGATTCTTGATTACAATCAGAGTTTTACTGTCACCGGGTTTAAGTTCGCCGATTTTCCACTGCAATGAATCTTCTTTTTGAACGGCACCGGCAGTGTCAGTCAGATTTAACTGACCAAAGTCATAAAAATCAGTAACGATGACATCGTCTGCCCGCCCGTTGCCATTGTTGCCAAATTTTATTTTATATGTGACCCTATCACCCGATTTAACCGGTAATGTGCTTAATAAAATTTCCTCCTCGATCCATAAATCAGGTCTGCCGAATTCAAGATTGCCAAGCCAGCTGCCAAAAACATTAATTAAGCTGTAATTCCATTTGTCCCCTGTCAGATTGGTATTTATCTGGTTAAATACATTGACATTCACATCCACATCGCCGGTAATAACGGTAGCGGAGCCGTCTGTTGAGGAGGCAAAATTTCCCCCGGAATTGGCATTGACCGTAACGCTGTTTAATAAATTCGCCTCATTGTTGTTATACACTTCAATTGTTCCTGAAGTAACCTTGTCGATAAAATCATTTTCAAGTTTGGTATTATAGATGATCAATTCATTTTCAGTCTGATAATATGCCGCGTTTTCCGGCAAGCCGAATACTTTCCCTCCCCAGGTTCCGAAGAGGTTGATCTTTACCAAATCCCAATCATCACCAAAAATGTTAGTATTTATTTCATTTATGATTATTGCTGCTGCGCTTGAATCACCGGCTGTTATTTCGCTTTCTTCTCCGTCGGCAACGTTATTACCGCTGTCAGCTACAATGTTGATTAAATTTTCCACTTCGGCGTCATTTTGATCCTGGACTAAGTAATTATTCTTTAGACCGGATCCTTCACCTTCGCTGTAAGGCACTACAAAATCACCGAACCATTTGCCGAAAACGTTGATAACCGAATATTTCCAGCCGTCGCCTGTTATATTGGTATTAATGATGTTGGAAATATTAGCCGATACTGATACATCGCCGGTTATAATGTCAACATTTCCTTCCCCCTGAGCAGTATTGTTCCCGCTGTCCGCATTTATATCAATTTCATTAAAAACATCGGCGGAATTGTCATTGGTTATTTTAGTCGAGTTGTCAATCACTCCGCTGCCGCTAATTGCCAGCGTCGCATTCGTAGTTTCTTGCGAGATATCCAGATCCCCGGTTGCTTCTTCATAAATATCCAGCGCGAAAATTTCGCCAGTTCCGGAAACATTAGTGTTTATAAAATTGGAAATATTGGCTTCGACAATCACATCACCCGTTACAATTGAAGCCGCGCCACTACCGCCTTCGGCGTCGTTGCTTCCGCTTAGCCCATCGGCCGAAACGGTTGTCGTAGCCAAGCCATCATTTTGATTTTCAACAGCCACATCCAAAGCATCCGTTTCATTAAGATTAACGGTATTATTGGCATAAATATCAATTTCGGCATCACCGGTATCAATTAAAGTTTCATCCGTTGAACTGCCGGCAGAGCCATTGACAGCTGTTTCGTTTTCCAGTCCAGGATCCGGCTCGAGTTGCATTGCATCTTCTTGGACAACAGTTACTTCCGTACTGGTCGAAGTCACTTCGCCCGACAAGCTTTCCGTCATCGTTGTCAGATCGTCATTGAGTTCTGGCATTGACGGTGTAGGCGGAATTTCATCTTGAGCATCAGAGTTTTTTTCAATATCAGTAATTTCCGGAGTTGAAGTGGCCGAAGTGCCTGATTTTTCACCCAGCTCATCTTCTGACGGTCCGCTTGTTGCCAGTGCTATAGGATTTAATAAGAAAAAAATTAAAATGAGGGAAAATACTTTGTACAAAACCTTGTTTCTGAACTTAATTTCCTGAGCCATAAATTTTTTTAGATAATATTACTTGTAATGTCGCTGACAAGGTTATAAAAGAAAGACATAGCCGACCTGACATAGCTACGTTTAATAACCTTCGGTTGCGGTTTGGAAAGAATTTTTATATTCATATTTTTAATGTTGTCCTTTAGGAATTCATCAATAGTCTTATTAATGTCTTTTGTTGCCCCGGCATGCTTTAACCTCGTCGTACTGCTTACTTTCAATGTGGCGGTTGTCTTGCCGGCAGAAACTTTTATTTGCGATTTTGTCCGGCCATTTTCAAAAGTTTTGTCAAACTGTGCCGGCTTATCTGAATCAAGTTCAACTTTTATTTCCGGCTGCTTGACGCCGTTGATTTCATTTTCAATTCTCAACGTCGCCTTATATTTGCCCTGACTTAAATCAGTGGTACTGTTTTTGTTTCCTGTATTTACTCTGCTTTCTATCGTATTTTTAATTTTTGCTGAATTTATTTGCGCATTGATTATTTTTTTCATGTTATCGTTCTGTTCAATGTTATTAAAAATGACCGCATCCAATCTTAAGGCGCTGACCTTTACAGGCAAAACAACTGCCAATAAAATTAAAATTATTTTTGGTTTCATACTCTCAGGCAAAGCTTAAATTTTTTAAGATTTGCCTGAAAGGAAAAAATTCCCTTCAGGTGTTAAAATTAGCGTCTAAGCAGTCTGGTGATATTGGTATTGATGATATTTACCGCTCTTGATGCTGAACTGGCATCGCCTGTCTCAATAAGACCGCCGTCACCGCCGTTGCCTCCGTCACCGCCGTTGGCTGTACCGTCATCAGAATCTGCCTGTGCGCTGCCGCCGTTGCCGCCTTCGCTGCCATAGGCGTCATTTTGACCGGTATCAGCCAGGGAATCCGCTTCATTCGCCACTACGGCTTCGTTTAAATTGACAACCAGATTAATTTCAGGACAGGTTGTGCAGACAGTTTCCTCTCCCGGCGATACGCCGCCGTCTTCATCGCATTCCTCCAGGCATTTATCCAATTCTATTTCGCATCTGTTTTCGCAATAATTTTCGCAATTTTCAATGCAGTCATCCTGTTGTTCTGGACACAGATCGTCGCAGTCTTCATCAATACATTCTTCAACACAGTCGTCCACGCATTCGTCGAAATCATCCTGGCAGGCCTCTTCGCATTCTTCATTATCGTCTTCCTCTCCCGGCAAAACCGCGCCATCTTCAGTTGTCGTGGCGTTATTTCCTTGAATTGTTGTCAGATTGGTATTAACCACGTTTATTACCGTTGATTCAGCGGTGGCATCACCGGTGATTATCGTTCCACCGACGCCGGCATCTCCGCCGTCACCGCCATTAGCCGTTGCTTCATCATCTTCCTCTTCTTCGGCGGGCAGGACACATTCTTCCTCGCATTTATCGAGTTCAATTTCGCATTTATCTTCACAATATTCATTGCAATTATCTGCGCATTCCTCCGTCTGCTCATCGCATAGATCGTCACAGTCTTCTTCAATGCATTCTTCAACACAATCGTCCACGCATTCATCATATTCGTCCTGACAATCCTCAATACACTCTTCATCCTCCTCACCAGGTGAAACGCAGTCATCATCTTCATCTTCTCCGTCAGTTACTATCGCATCTCCACCATCTCCGCCCTGGCTTCCGCCGGCCTCATTATTGCCCGTGTAGGCCTCAGAACTGACATCATTGGTCACAACAGCTGTATTTGAGTTCAAAACAAGATTGAAACCTCCGATGTTTGACCAATCAAAAGCCATAACCGGGGAAAGCGAATAAGCAAAAGCAAATGCCAGAGCAAACAGTGAAATAATTACTTTTTTCATAATTTTTTCCTCCTTAGAATTGTTATTAAACAAATTTATTATGAATTAAGCTTTCGGCTTAATTTCGACCTTTGTATCATCTATAATAATTTAAGAATTGATACTGATTATTTCTAAGGCCCTATTTCTCGAATACAAATTATATTCGGCAATCGGCTCAGCTATTTATAAACGAGAGGGGTGGTTTGCAGTCAGTCCCATGTCACAATTAAATTGTTTATTTTTTAACAGGAACAGCTAAGCAAACCACTCCATATTTGTATTTATCCCCTCCCAGTTTTGAAAAAAATGAATCACTTTTTTTCAAGAATGAAAGGATATGATTTTGTTATTATAGTTATTGCTTATTAATTATCTATTAAGTATTGGCTCTTTTCCGCAGGTGAAAAATATATTTAAGTTGATTTTTTCTGACAAAACAAATAAGCCACTTCTCCGACAAACTTCTGCCGGCAGTTACGTTAGTATGATGATGCCGCCAACCGCATTTTCTTACCGCCGGTCTGGCAAAAGAATTTTTTTTCATATAAAAATATTATTCGCAGTCTAATATTAATTGCGGGAAATTAAGTTATAATTAATTACCGGATAAAAAAAGTAAGATTAAGAAATTATTAAGAAATTACTCTTGACAATCAATTTTTTTTCTGCAATATTGGATAATATCTAAATTTAAAAATAAAACCCAAAAAGTATGAGAATTTTGATTGTAGAAGACCAGGAAAATTTGGCTAAGCTGGTTAAAAGCGGTCTTGAAGATGAAGGTTTTGCAGTCGATTACGTAACTGACGGTGAAGCCGGCTTTAGAAGAATCGAACTTTATCATGATGATTATGACTTGATAATTTTGGACATAATGATGCCGAAATTGAGCGGAATTGATGTCTGTAAAAAAGTGAGAGAACTTAAAATTTTTATTCCTATAATAATGCTGACCGCCAAAGACGGACAAAATGACATTATTAACGGTCTTAATGTCGGCGCAGATGATTATCTGGCCAAGCCGTTTACTTTTGATATTCTCTTGGCAAGAATTAGGGCTGTTCTGAGACGGCCGAAAACCGCCCTGCCTGCGGAATTGAAGATTCAGGATATAATTTTGGACACAACGGCAAAAAAAGTTTTCAGAAATTCAAAAGAAGTCAGACTGACCTTAAAGGAATTCAGTCTGCTTGAATACTTGATGCGTCATCCCAATCAGGCGGTAAATCGCGAACAGATACTTTCAAACGTCTGGGACTTCGCTTTTGACTCCTTTGCCAATGTCGTGGACGTTCATATAACCAACCTGCGAAAAAAAATCGGCGACAGGAACGCCAAAATAATTGAAACCGTAAGAGGGTTGGGCTACCGAATTAACGCATAAAAAAACACTTAAGCGTTTTTAAATTTGGTTTTTATAACGGTATATGGATAAAAAAAGTCGTGCCGCGATCCTGGATTGATTCAAAATTAATTTTGATTTTATTTTTTTCCGCAATTGATTTCACCATATAAAGACCGAGGCCAATGCCGTCTGTGCAGACGGTTTTTGCATTGCTGGCGCGGAAAAGTTTGGAAAAGATATCCTTTTGTTCAATTTGCGGAATACCGCAGCCAGAATCCGCTATGGAAATTACGGCACTGTCCCTGATCTTTTGTATTTGAATGCAAATTTTTCCTTTTTCAGACGTATAGCGGATGGCATTAGTAAGGATATTTTCTACGATTATTTTAAATGAATTGACATCGACGTTAATACTTTCAAACTGTACCGGATACTTTTTAGCCAGGCATATTTTTTTGTTTTTAATCTGCCATGACAGCTGACTGACAATATTATCTACGATTTTAATCACATCGGCTTTGGACGGCTTTATCTCGAAAGTTCCCATTTCAATTTTTGTCACGTTCAGCAGAGTACTGATAGTTTCAGACATTTTTGCCGTGGACCGCAGGATTTCGTCAAAATATTTTTTTTGTTTCTTGTCCCTGTAATTTTCCGCTTCCTTCAGCAGAAGTTCGGCCGATAAGCTGATCCCGGTCAGCGGCGTTCTTAACTGATGTGAAGCAAGAGAAACAAACTCTGTTTTGGCTTGGTCAATTTCTTTGAGTTTTGTTATATCCCTTTCAATAGCGATAAAAAAACGGATATGTTTTTTTTCATCATAAACGGGCGATATTATAAGATCCGAAAAATATTTTTTACCGTTTTTATTGATGTTTATGACTTCACCGTGGAATTCAGGATTTTCTTCAGAAATTTTATGCCAAACGCTGCGCAGAGTTTTGTTCCCGTATTCTTCAAAATAATTGCCCCACAAAAGCGGCGTTCTGCCTGTAATTTCCTTGCGCAAAAATCCCGTTATTGTTTCCGTCGCTTTGTTGGCATAAAGTATTTGAAAATTTTTATCGGCAATTATTAACTGTTCGGATGTGCTTTCAACCGCCAGCCGGAATTTGTTAAGTTCCCAGGTAAGCTGTTCAAGCTCGCGAGCGTAATCTTTGAGGTTTTTTTGATTTTCAACCATTTCCGTAACATCCATAAGCGAAAGAACCAGACCCTCGACCCTGCCCGTGTTATCCTTGACCGGAATTAATGTCCAGTCCCAGTAGGACAGCTGCTGCCAAAGCTGATTTTTAAGATTGAACGGTTTGGCTTTGAATTCGACGCTTTTGCCCAAATCCCTGACTTTTTCAAATATTTCCCTGTTTTCCCGGCCGGGAAAAAGATCAAAATAATTTTTCCCTATCAATTCATCTTTTTTGACATTGCAGGCTTTGGCAAATGCTGAATTTATCCTGATAAAATTAAACCGTAAATCCAGATATGCCAGCTGAGCCGCAGTATTTTCCATAATGACCGACAAGGTATCCTTTTCTTTTTTTAAACGCCCGGCCAGATCTTCTATTCCGTCATTTTGCAGCTTAATCTGCGTGATTAAATTTTCCATTTCCTCTTCGGTTTTTTTCCTTTCGGTAATGTCAAAGGTAATACCTAAAATCTGCTTTAACGATTTATCGCTGTTAAGGACCGGGATATAATTGACAACAAAAATCAGTTTTTTATCGTTGTAATTCACCCTGAATTCTTCATGCTGGATCTGACCGGTCATGATGCACTTTTTAAGCGAAGGCACGATTATACTGGAAATTTCGGCAGGCAGGACCTCTTCGTCGGTATGCCCAAGTATCTGTTTTTTAGAACGTTTAAGTATTTTTAGCCCGTTTTCATTAATAAATCTGACTCGGCGGTCTTTGCCGTATATGACAAATATTGCCGGATAATTATTTACTGCCAGCCGAAATTTTTCCTCGCTGTCTTTTAAAACTATTTCTATCAGCTTTTCTTTGGTCACATCCCTGCCGACAGATTGAAATCCGATTATTTTATTTCTTGTTTCGTCGTAAAGTAGTCTGTCCGTCCATTGAAGCCAGTAGCGTTTTCCGTCATTGTCAATGAATTGCTGTTCATTTCTGGCCACCGGATTATCTTTGCTCAAACCGGAAAAACAGCTTTTAAAAGTCTGCCGCTGCCTGCCGATAATGTGAAAATCGCTCTTGTTGCCGATAAGATCGCTTCTTCTTTTTTTGAAAAAATTACAGTAAGCATTATTAACAAAAGTCAAGGTTCCTTCTGTTTTAAAACGGCAGATGAGTTCCGTCTGATCCTGTACTATCTCCCTGTGCTTTTTTTCGCTGTTCTTGATTTCCTCGTCCGCTCTTTTCTGTTCTGTCACATCCTCAACGCAGACAACGGTTTTTATTATTCTCCCCTCCCGGCTAAGCACTGGCGTAAAATTCACGCTTAAAAAGGCGTCGCTTCCGTTTATTTTTCTGAATTTGTAAACAAAGTCCTTATTTTTTTTCCCGCTGGCAAAAAAATTTTTGAAATTCTGATTCCGAATTTTTAAAACTTCTAAAATATTTTGTTTCAGCTGCTCTTCTGGTTTTATGCCAAGCAGTTCCCGGCTCCGGTTGTTGCAAAAAACAATTTCTTTTGACTCGTTTATCAGTATTATGCCTATTGAAATCGATGACATAATACCGGAAAGAAGTTTTTTTTCCTGCTGCAGGCTGTCCTCTATCTGCTTTAATTCCGTAACGTCACGGCCGACCGACTGTATTTCTATCAATTTGCCTTTGCTGTCAAAAAATCCCCGGTCAACCCAGTGTTGCCATCTCAATTTTCCTTTGTATAAAACCAGATGGTCAATGGTTCCGATGGGGTTGCTTGGCGTAAGACTGTTTATATGGTCAATTATTTTTTTATGTTCTTCTTTCGGAATTGAAGGCCAATATTTTATACCGACAAGCTGGTCTCTTCTTATATTGTAATGACGGCAAAACGCACCGTTGACGAAAATTAACGTGCCGTCAGGGGTGGTGCGGCAGATGAGCTCGGTCTGATCTTCCACTATCGCTTTGTACTGCTTCTCGCTTCTGATAAGTTTTTCTTCCGCTTCCTTAAGTTCGGTAATATCGCGGCCCACAGTCTGTATTTCGATTAAATTATCGTTGCCGTTAAAAAATCCTCTGTAGATCCAGTGCTGATGGAGCATTCGGTTTTTGCCGATGACCCGGTGCTCGATCGATCCGATAGGATTTTGACTGGTCAGTTTTTCAATATGATATTTTATTTTTTTGTGATCCTCTTTCGGAATTGACGGCCAGAATTTAGCGCCGATTAATTCTTCTCTCTTCTTATTAAAATGCCGGCAACAGGCCTCGTTGACGAAAATTAACGTGCCGTCAGGGGTGGTGCGGCAGATGAGCTCGGTCTGATCTTCCACTATCGCTTTATACTGCTTTTCGCTTCTGATAAGTTTTTCTTCCGCTTCTTTAAGTTCGGTAATATCGCGGAAGATTTCAATCTGAAAGACGCTGCCGTCGCTATTTTTTAAAGGTGTTCCCATAATATCGTATGTTTTACCGTTTTTACAAGAATCGCTTTGCCATCTGACCCTGCTTCCCGACAATACTGCACCAAGAGGGCAGTTCGGGCAGATTTTTTTGTCATGATTGAAATATTCAAAGCATTTTAAGCTGTCATAAGGCCCGAAATTTTTCATCAGGACAGGATTTACGTATTCCATACCGTAATTTTCATTAATAATGCAGATTCCGTCATCCATCGAATCCATGATATTTAATAAATTCTGACACTCCTTCTTTAATGTTTGCTCAGTCTCCTTAATTTCGGTTATATCGGTTCCCGACAATATGACCGAATCCTTTTCTTCCTGGTCCAAACTTATGTGCCAGTTAATCAGATGAATCCTGCCCCTGCAGGTAATCGGAATTTCATGGTAGCAGCTGTTTAAATTTTTAAATGTCTCGGCAAGCAAGCTGTCGGTTTTTTTTCTAAAGTCACCGGTTACAAAATTTAGTAAAAAATTTTGGCCCAGCAGATTATTTCTTTCAACACCCAGGAACCGGCAGGCCTTGTCATTAACAAAATTTATACATCTTTCCTTGTTTAAAATTACGGTTATATTTCCGGAAACATCAAGATATTTCACTGCTTTGGCCTTCTCTTTTTGCAGCAAATCCTGGCTTGTTTTTAAATTCGCGGTCAGTGAAATTAAAGTTTTTTCCAGCGTGTCGGAAATAATCGCCTTGTAAATTAAAAAAACGGCCGTCAGCTTTAAATAATGGCCGATCAGATTATAAACATGGTCTTCCGGCAAAAAAAATAAAAAGCTGATTTCGGAAAAAACGCTGCAGGCAACGGAAGAAATCAGCAGATAGAAGGTCTTTCTTTCGAAAAAAATCCTTCTGATGTACAAAAACGCGCCGGCTGACAGCAGAAAAAATATAGTAAATAAATGGAGCTGCAGGTAATAACGGTACAGAACTGCCGCCAGCGGATTTAATCTTGACCAATGCATAAAAAAAATCATAAATGTCATCGTCGAGGAAAGAAAAAGATAAGCAATAAATGTGAATTTGATTCTGATATTTTTATACAAAAAAACCGGAGCCACTAAAAGTGATAATGCCTCAGCCAGTCTGGCAACGTGCCAAAGCTGCAAATAGACGCCGTTAGTTTTGAATATACCCAGCTGTTCAAAAGAAATGGCGTGCATAAAATCAAAAAAGCCGACAAACAGATAAACAACCCCTAAAAAATGAAAAAAATCATTTTTTATGAATTGTCTGCTGTTCTGGCTTAAAATAAAAACGGTGATAGCAATAATCACCGAAAAAAATACGGCCAGGGTATGGAAAAAAACCAGATTATAGACGTAAGTATAATACAATAAAAATACCAAAAATACCAAAAAAACGGCTGAATTTGGAACTTTTTTAACTTTTTTCAATATTTCCATAAATTGAAAAATAAAAAAACCCCTCTTATTCCAATAGCTGAATTTTAACTTATTTTGGCTAAATTGACAAGCTTTAGCTCTATTTAATCATCCTTTAATTAAGAAATAATTAAGAAAAAAGCCCTGTTTTTACTGACACAGGGCTTGTAATAATCCATGGAGTTCTTCCTTCTTTTGAGTTCTCAGTCTTTCTATTGCTTTGCGTTCTATATTTGAAATTCTTTGACGGCTTAAGTCTAATTCCTCTGCAACTTCACTTTGCGTCCTTTCAATACCGTCATCCAGGCCGTAACGCATCGTTAATACCAATCTCTGACAAGGACCAAGTTCGTTCACTGCCCGCAAAAGCGCGTCCCTTGCTAATTCTGACTCCGCTATTTTGGACGGTATGCTCGTCTCATCTGGCAGTATTTTACCTAAAGTGTAATCATCGTCCTTTTCGTCAAACGGAAATTCAAGTGAAATTGCTTTTTGTGCGATATGAGCCAGACGGCTGATTTCTTCACTTAGCGCGCCCAAATCTTTGGCTATTTCATCTATTGTCGGCCGACGGCCCAGGTCATGGGTAAGCTTTCTTGAACTACGGTCCACCCTCACTAACACTGGTATGACATTGACCGGTATTCTTACCGTCCGAATCTCACAAGAGATTGTCCGGGTAATGGCGGCCATTATCCACTTTGAGGCATAGGTGCTGAACTTGAATCCCAGCCGGTAGTTAAAACGGTCAACTGCTTTCATTAAGCCGATATTGCCCGCCTGTATCAGATCCAAAAGAGGCATACCGCGGCCAGAAAACTTTTTAGCCAACATTATAACCAGCCTGAGATTGGCTAATATAACTCTGTTCTTCAGATTCCTAACCTCGTCAGAATTCTTCTTCTTGTTGCCAATTTCGTTTATCCTTTTATAGATTTTTTTCAACTCTTCTTCTTTAAGGAGCGGAATTTTTCCTACATCCTTAAAGTAAATTCTTAAGATGTCATCGCCCGAGTGCCTGTTTCCGTTTGGCGGATTGTTAAAAGCAAGGCTTTCATCTTCCCAAACCTCCGGAACTAGGTCCAAATCTTCGTCGCCATCTTCAATTTCCTCTTCTTCGATTTCGCTGCCCTCACAAAAAGGAATGGTGGCTGATTTTTTCAGTCCAAATCCATGGTCACCGTTTTGTCGGAAACATTCTATAGCCGCGGCAATTTTATTTATTTTCTGACTGTCAGTAAGCATTGATTCAAGGGTCGCCATAATGCCGTTATTTGCGATTTGATAAACCGGCATTGCAAAAAGTTTTCTGGGCAGATTAAAAACAAAATCACTATCAGTTTTTCCATAACTTTCAAAAAGAAGTTTACCAACTGTCAAAGTGCGGTCGTTTGGTCTCATAATATCCCTCCTTTCTTATGCTTATTTTAATTGTATCAGCCAAATTAATCAAGGTTAAAAAAAAATGGCATTCCAATAAAATGGAATGCCGCTGCCTTGAATCCTTTACTATATTTTAGAAATTTTCTTGTGAGCATGAGACAGTTTCGACGCTGCCTGCAGAACATTTTTCGCAGCAGCCGAAAGATCTTTCATCCCCGGAAACTTTATGCCTATTTTTTCGACGATTGCAAGCGCCGAACTTGCCTGATCAAGCATTAGGCCGATTTCTTTGCATTCCTCGGACATTTCTGAAATTCTTCTCGCTAAGGAAGTTTTTCCGGCTTTTGCCTTTGCTTTCTGCCCTTTTTTGGAAACTCTCGCTTTAACGGATTTTTTTGTTTTTTTTCCTTTTTTTACAAACGGAGTACCTTCAAGCAGGCATTTCGATACTTCAAAGGCTCTGCCGGTTAATCCCTGCAAAAGCTTTGTTCGTTCCTCCGGGCTAAGGTTTTTTAAACCCGTGACGGTAATTTTTGGATCAATACCGGCCGTCTTAAGCCCTGCCTTAACTTTTTGAGCAATCGGATCCGAGGTATTTCTCCTTACTTCGGCGACCATTCTCGGCTCCGGGGTGTTTTTATCGCGACCAGCCCCAATGCCCGAAAATTCCATAACAAGATTTTCAAACACCTGCTTACCTTGTTTTGTCAGCGCACCCAAAATCACATTCCGCTTCTGGATCGCATCGCGCACGGTTATTTCCGGATTAATTCCGTTCGTTTCAAGCCTTTTTTTTGTATCTGCGCCAAAAAAACTGTTCCCTCGCATGATTCCCATGGCCTTACTTAAAGTAGTTTCAGGCGTTATTTTGTTTTTCATCTTTTTCATTCCTTTCCCATTTTCCGGTTTTTCGGATTTACAAATTGTCAGACCCGTGATAACAGCTTTTATCCTTTGCCACTCCTCGTTTTGTGGCAGATTAAATCTTAAAAATTCCGCCTTTCGCGCCACCACTTGACGAATTGTCGGATCAGATGACCCAAAAAAAATGGAACAGACGTTGGCTACCGAATCCAGATTGTTTGTAAAAACATCAGGTATTGCACTTCTCAAAACTTGGCTTAACGTTCCTTCCCGGCATGATATACTGCCACAACAGGACTGTGCCTTCTCGCCAACAACCTGTGCTGATTCATTTTCTGGCATACTTTCTCTCCTTTTCCGAAACTTGTCTAAAATTTGGCTTTCGTAATAATTATTTCTTACCTTTTGCAGTGCCTCGCGGTACCTTACTTCGGAAAAACGCGATTGCAATTCTAAAAATTCTGGTTCAGGCATCAGCTTGACGTCCGCAACTCTTAACTGATTAACAACTGGGTATGCTTCAAATAAATCATTCAAGCAATCTTTACCTGTTATTGTTTCTATTGCCAAAGCAATGTTGGTCCGGCCGGCTATATATATCATTGCTTGCTCCTGCTCACTGAAACGGCCATATCTGATTTGCAGCAAAGCCCGGCGATACTCTTTTTCAGCAATCAGGCTAAGCACTCTTTGAAAATCTTCGTCAGTCATCTGCCTGACATTTTCCAGGCGTAAATTGCCAATAACATGTTCGTATTTTTGAAATAACTCGTCAATGCAAGCGCTTCCGACCAGTTTTTCAATCGCCAGTATAACGTTTGTACGGCCGCCAAAAAAACCTGCAACATCGGAATTATTTGAAAAGTCCATATCTTTTCTCCAGTTTAAAAAGAGCAATCTTTGTTTTGGCTAACTTAACAATAAATATAGTGTCTGTCAAGGCCGAAAAAGCGCTTCTTTGGTATAGATGTTCTTGGCGTTCCAAAGCATCCAGCCCGATGATTCTGAATCATAAGCCGCCCTGATTTCGTCTTTTACCTTGACCGAATCATAATCTGCTCCAAGATCAAAATCCTGCAGCCAGGGGCGGTATTTCGCCTTTGTTCCGGCTATTTTTTTTGCGCCGTCCCTTAAACTTTTATAAACCACCTCGTATGGATACTGCGCGGGGTTGGCGAAACCTTTGTAGCCGTCGGCGAAATGGGAAGGATAAACCATCGGGCTTATGTAATCAAAATACGGCGCGGCGTCTTCAATGCGCTGCCCGATATTCAAGCCGTCATCGGAAATCAGGGTCAGTCCGAACAAATCAACGGAAGTTAAAGCGGGCTGCCAGAAAAAATTGCCGCCGAAATACCTGAAAAATTCCGCCATAACATCATTTTTGGAAAGACTGGAATCGTAAAAAGGGTAAACGATATCAGAAAGGTTGCCGTCTGTGGGAAAACGGATATAATCAAGATTTATTTCGTCAAAGCCCAGCTTAACCGCTTCTTTTGCGATATCAAGATTATATTTCCAAACTTCCCTGTTTGACGTATCAACCCAGGCCTGGCCTTTCCGGTCGCGCCAGATGCCGCCGCTTCTGTTTTTTAATGCCCACTCAGATTTTTTTGATGCCAAAGCCGGATCCTGAAATACAGCCATCCTGGCTATGACATAAATATTATTTTTTTTTAACTCAGGCAAAAGCTCGGTCAAATCCGACAAGACGATTTCTTCAGTGCCCAGCTCGTTTACCAACGGAATTTCCGAATCGTAAAGCACCTTACCGGTATAATCCTTGATATCGATGATCAATGAATTGAGTTCGGTCTCTTCTAAAAGCCGCATAACTTCTTCTCTTTTGGCCTTTGACGAAACGGAATAAGCAGTCAGATAAATTCCCTTAACGAAAATTTCCTCGGTCTTTTTGTTTGTTTCCGGTTCAATGAAATTATTATGGACATTAAAAAAAATTACCGGCAGTAAAATAAAAGTTAGTATAATTTCCAGCATAACTAATAAAGCAGACGTGAAATTAAGTCGCCTATAAAGTGCGTTATTGTCACAACCAAAAATATAATAAACAGATGCTCAAAAATAACTTTGATTGCGCTCTCATTGCCGTCCCTGGCAATAAAATAACTTAAAGCGGAAATTATTGCCGTTCCCCAGACAATGCTTACAATCATCGCCTGGTCCAGCCTTAGCAGTACGACAGGAACCATAAAAGATGTAGCCAGAAAAAATTTGGCAAAAAAAGTCGCTAAAGTTGACAGCCAAATTTGTTTTTCCGTATGCTTATTTTCCGACTCTTCCGAAATGTGAATGCCCAAGGCATCGGAAAAAGCATCGGCGACAGCAATTGTCAGTATCCCTCCTATAACAACAGTTTTTAAATGCGTCCCTGAATGAAGTCCGACCATAAGGCCGAGGGTTGTTATAATGCCTGACGTCATACCGAAACACAGCCCAACCTTTATTGAATGGTCAATTTTTATTTTATTTGCTATGAACATAAGTTTCTTTCATTTTTGCCATCATATTGTTGCCCGTTGCTTTAAATTTACCGGTTAAAAAACAACTTTTTTGCCAAACCGCCAAAGGCATTTTCTTTCATTTCACCGTCAAAAAGATTGTCAATTACTTTTATATAAGGGTTAACCAGGCTTAAAGGCGTGTTTTCTCCGGCAAAATCCGTCCCAAAAAGTATCTTATTTTCTATGCCTGGATAATAAGTAAGCAATTTCCTTAAATCGTCAGTGTACTGCCGGATCTGCCTGTCCAAAGCCATATTTTCGCCGTCTGAAATATTTCCTGAAATATCCAAAAAAACGTTTTTATTTTTATGGGCCACGAAAGCGGATTCAAAAAAGTAAGGAAAACCAAAACCTGAAACAATGATATTGCAACCAGGATACTTACGGGCCAGTTCATCAATATCGGAAAGGCTAAAATATTTCAATAACGGTGCAAAATCAGGCGACCAACCGTTATGGATGATGACCGGTTTTTTATATTTCTGACACAGCGTGAAAAGCGGACTGAAAGTCTGATCCGTAGCGGGCAATTTCTGGCAGCCGGGACAGACTTTAGCTCCGACTATTTTTTCTTCTTTAAAGCACCTTTCCAGTTGTTTAAGCGACCGTTTCGGATTTTTTAAGGCGTCAAAAGCGGCGATAATAAAAAAATCTTTTTTTGTGCTCGCAAATTCAATAAGATGTTCCAGGTCATAACGGGAACTTTGGATGCAGACGACGACAGAAACCATGCCGGCAGATTCTTTCAGATATTCCTGATAGGTTTCTTCGAAATAGATATGGGTGTGGCAATCTATTATCATATATCATAAGTCAATATTTGTTTATTATAACTCTATTTAAGGTAAAAAACATCGGGCGGATTTATCGGGAAAACCGGCTGACTGATCGGTTATAGCGGCAGTAATCGCAGCCGTCAGACGGTTTTGGAAGCGACTTTTGTTCAAGGCAGGAATGCGAAGCGAAAATAATTTTTTCAACCCAGCTGTCGTTTCCGACGTAAGGTATTAAGCTGATGTCAAATTCCAGTTTGGCATCAAACGCTTTTTTGTCCGACCGGCCGTTACAGTAAACAAAATAGCCTGTCGGGGAAACTTTTAACCCGTTTTGACGAAGCAGCCACTGATAAATTTCCATCTGTCTTTTATATGCATCCTGCCATTCCTGATCCAGATCGGTAATATCGCCGTCTTTTGACGTCGCTTTGTAATCGACTACAATATATTCTTTTTTTGAATTCTGCCACAAATCGTCTATAGCGCCGTAAATCAATAAATTGGTCGGCTGATGATAAAACTGGATTCCGGTAAAATTATGCCGCCACTGTTCCAGATTTTTATGCCCGACAGGAACAGCGTCGATACCGTATTTTTCAATTAAAGGATGCTTATTGCCCCGGACGCGGAAGATATCAAATTCCTGCTTCAAAAGCCTGTCAACTGCGGAATTCAGCGTGAAGGGATATGAGGGAGGCCGGCTGATGCCGATTTTTCTGTCTAAATAAAAACATCTGGGGCATTCCATATACAACTCCAGTTTTGACCGCGACAGTTTAAACGGCTCTTTGGCTCCGATTTTGTACAAACTTCTGGTTCTTTGTGGCGTGTAATATTTGGACATTTTTTAATGTTTTAGTGTCAGCCTGCGTATTTACAAAATTATACACAGCTTATTATCTTGACAACCTGTTTTGACTTTACCAGCGTAATTTTGACAGTATAAGTTTTTGGATTTTATTTGGAGACGGACTTTCCGGCAAACCAAATATTTGATTATATCACCCGTCTGATATTTTTTAACCAAAATTTTTTCGCTAATGGTAAAGTTAATGTGGAAATTATGTAACCGACGCTCGGTACCAACGCTTTTAACCAGGGATAGCTGTCGTTTATCAGACCAAGCCATATGCCCGCAAGTAAAAAAACTGCAGCACCTATACACATCCTTCTTGTCCAGGATATTTCCCAGGCCTTGTCAGCTTCGACTTTTTTATTCCTTTCCTTGATTTCAAAAATTTCTTTTTCTACGTATTGCATAAATTATTTACCAGTCTCGCCGAAGTTGCCCGTGGCGAACTGATTAATTAGAAATTGAAAGTTAAATTAACTGCAATCGCCATTCGTATGTCTGCCTTTGACTTTGTCAGCAGGAAAACGCTTTTCGTGCTTTTTTAATACTTCTGCTAAAGCTTTTTCCAGATCAACTCCGCAATAATTGGCAAGGGAACTTAATTCACACATCATATCTCCGAAAAAATCAAAAACCTCTTTTCTGTTTTCCAAAATCTTTTTTTTGATTTCTTTTTCGTTTTGCTACCATTTGATAATGTTACGGAATTCTCCTATCTCTTCAACCAATGCCAAAAGCAATTCTTTCGGCGTATGGTACTTTCTCCATTCCCTTTTGTTTATAAAATTTTCCACTTGTTTTTGCAGTTTTTTCATTTATTTATCTTGCCATCTTTACAGACTTATTATACCAAATCTATAACAAAAAAAGCCAGTCTTGAATTTGTTTCAAAATCTTAATTATGCCTGACGAGTGTTAGACAAGTGGCGGATACGCTTACTTCAAAAAACCATATTTTGGTATAGCTGATAAAACCGGCCACATTTATTCCTTTGGCCATATAAAAAAACCTGCCTGCAAAGAAAAATGCAGGCAGGAAGTAGAGCTGATAAAGTTAGTTAATCTATCTTAACACTTTTTCAGCTGTCAGGTAATCACCTGCCAAAGGCAATGAACTTGGCGGCGGCACATAGGCCGGGCTGACCACAAAGAGCGCTATTTCATCGGCATTTTCGTCACCCGGTTGGGTTGTTATGTCAACCTCAAAGCGGCCGTCCGATTCTATCACCGTAAAAGGTGACAATGACGATGGCCTGATATACCAGCTAGAATCAACTTTGATATAGCTGATTATCCTGAAATCTGACGGTACCACGTTCAAAACGCGTCCCTTGAGGTTATCCTGGCTGCCCAGAATGGGAACGTCAAGAAGATTTATTCCGGGCAAGGAAAGATTTCCCGCCGCGAGTTTTTCGGAACGGTCATTGTAATACAGACCCAGATGTCTTTCGATTTCCGCTTCCCGCCACGGCTGGTCAAAACCCTCAAAATACGCGAATTTGGTCGCCGTCATTTCCAGCTCTTCGAAATATTCGGCTTGATTCATTTCACTGCACTCGGCGCAGCCGGACGACGGCAGGCCTGTTTCCCTGATAAAGATATTTTTATCACCGACACCGAAGTATTCTTTTGAATACCACAGCTGTCGAAACGCGTTGTCGGTTTCAAGCGATGCCTGTCCGGGATTACCAATGTCTTCAAAATACGGATAGATGTTGGGGAAAAGCCAGTCGCCCGCAGCCATTATTTGTTCAGCGCTGACAAAAAAGCTGCCGTCAAAGTAAGTGTTTATCGGCTCTGATGTGCTTACAGGTTTTCCCGTCGCCGCCTTAAGGTCGGAAATTGCCAAAAGCAGCTGTTCGTAGGTGTAAGGATCACCGTAAAAAACGGCAAAAGTAAGACCGTTATTGCCTACACTGTAACCGTCAACAAAAACTGCCGCATCATAAGCATTGCTTTTTTCTTCCTCGCTTAGGGGATCGTCGATTCCCATAATAACGCCTGAAAAACCGCATTCTTTGGCAAACTGAGGAATCTTGCCTAAGACATTGGCAGCACTGCACGTTATTATCCCCGTAAAGCCGACGGAATTTAAAAGCTGCAGGTCTTCACGGATAACCGTTTCCGAAGGAAAAACACCTTCAGACGGGTCCCACTGGCCGCTCGGACAATAGTTAACCCAGATAAGCGTCATCAATTTACCGTTAAGATCGCCGGACACAACTTCAGAAACAATAACAGACATTGTATCTGAATCAAAAAGCCCCTGCGGATCAAAAACGGTAAAAGTTATTTCCTCCGTGCCTAAAAAATCGGCCGGTGCAACAAAAGTCGCAAGGCGGGAAACCGGATCAATCGACACCGAAATTCTGCTCTGTCCCGCTGCCTGCCAAGTCAGTTCCGAATCGGCGTTATCCGGATCAGAAACATACGAATCGAGATTCAGGTCGCCGGTCTGTCCTGGATGCAGATGAACATCAGGTATATCACTGATTTGCGGGGGGTTGCTGCCGGCAGCAAGTATAGTCACTGTTACCAGCTGCCAGTCGCAAGCTCCCTGTGAATCAGTCAATGTCAGTTTGATGTCATCGCATCCGGTTGCCCCGGGCTTTGGGATAATGCACAGGATGTCAGTTGATTTTTCGACGCTGGCCGTGAAAATAGTTTCATCGACATCGCTAACCGACCAGGTCAGTTTTTCGTGGGGATCATCAGGGTCCGTTTCATAACCAGTCAAATCCAATGTCACGGACTGATCCTGCACGGTAGTAATGTTTGGAACCGGAGGATATATTACAGGCGGCTGATTGACAGCGCCTCCCCCTCCTCCGCCGCCGCCGCAACCGATAACAGTTACGGCAAGCAAGGCCGCAAATACAAAAAACAGGTCCTTCTTTTTCGGAAACATTTTTTCTTCCTTTCCATTTACCCGGTATTTAAAAGAACTAGCTTAAAGAACGTCACCTCCTTTTCAAGATTTTAATGAGTTTTTCACGTTCCTATTGTCTTAATGATATGACGGCAAACATTAAATATTCATTAAGAATTTTTTCGGTACATATTAAATACCCTTTAAATAAAAAGAATGATATTTCTATCACCCAAGGAAAAAAATTAGCTGGAATCTATATACTTGATTCCCACAATATTTCCTTCAAGATTCCTTTTCCAGACCGTCGGGATAAAGTTCGAACAAAAATTCATTTTTGAATTTTTTTTGAGCTCGTCAAAAGGAATTGAGCCGCCTGCCCTCTCAATCCAGGCGTTTATATACCGGCGAGCCTTTTTTGTCGTTGGCAAATGCCGCGGATATTTTTTTCATTTTTTTCGCCCTTTCCAATTACAGAAAACATTGATGAGCAATCAAAAAAAGCAGAATTAATTTTAAAAATTTTTCATTAAGATTTTATTAAAATAGAAGATTTAAAAATAAAATTCTGACAAACGGAATGATCGTTCCATAAAAAAAACCGCGCTGACATGGACGGTTTAATTTTTAAGCTAAAAATTTATTTGTTTAGGATCTGCTGCTTCCCGTGCAGATCTCGGGGGCAGGGATTTGAACCCCGATTCTTAGGTCCAGAGCCTAATGTCCTACCATTAGACGACCCCCGAAAACTGCGCGTGAAAATAAAAATGACCTTAAATGTCAAATACTAAATTCAACTGATTTTAACTGCCGCTTAATCGACTATCTTGCCGCCAAATGCTTGCAATATCTGGTCAAGTCCTGTTTCAGCCGGCTTTGGCATATCGGCTTCAATTTGGCTGGCCTTGCCTTCAGGCAATTCGTTTATATTAACAGGATTTATCCTGATGTCAAATCCTAAAATTTCCTTAAAGGCATTTTCCACCAAATCCCTGTTTTTCGGCTCATTAAACCTTTCCTGATGAAATTGGTACTTAAAGCAGATCTGCACTGTATCGTTTTCAAAATTGCTCGGACTGGCCGTTTTCAGTGCCGAAGCCAGAGAATTATTGTATTTTTTAAGGCATAGCAGAACTTCCTGCCACCTCTTTTTTATCTGGACCAGACTGGATTCCAAAGCCGTGCCGTGAACTGCTCCATTTGCATTTAATTTTTTTTTTGATTCCGGCAAGCGGGGAAGCTCATCCGTTTTTGGCGTGTCCTTGCGGCTTTCTCCTTTACGGCTGCAGATTTCAACTATCGCCACTTCCAAAGGAAACTGGACTATATCGGCAAACTTTAATTCCTTTCCGACTGAAATAAATTTTTCAATCATAAAAATTATTTCTTCCTTGGAAATATCAGCCACCAGAACAGAAATCATTTTTTCCAGATCCTTATCGTATTCTGAAACAAAGTCATTCAGTTTAAGGTCGATTTTAATGAGCATTATTTTCCTTAAAACCTCAATTAAATCAGCTGTAAAAATTCGCAAATCATAGCCCTCGTTTAAAAATTTGTTAACTAAAGCTATTCCGGAAACTGCGTCCTTTTTTGACAAATAGCCGACAAGTTCCAGTACCGAATGCAAGTTAGAACCGGGGATGACAAGATCGGCCATTTCCTGTGAAATTTTTTTTTCACCCAGGGATAAAATCTGCCCCAAAAGACTTTCGGCGTCCCGGGCGCAACCCTCTGAATGCCGGGCAATTCTTTGCAAAACTGAATCAGGCACTTCTTTTTTTTCCCTGCTTACTATCATGGACAGACGGGAAATCAAATCTGCCGAATTTATCTTCTTAAAATCAAAACGCTGACAGCGGGAAATGATTGTCTCCGGCAGTTTATGCGTTTCCGTGGTAACCAGAATAAAAATCGAATGCGCGGGCGGTTCTTCCAGGGTTTTGAGCAAAGCGTTAAACGCCTCAATGGTCAGCATGTGCGCCTCATCTACTATATACACTTTGTATTTAAGCCGTGACGGCGAATATTTCACCTTTTCGCGCAAGTCCCTGATCTCATCAATCCCCCGATTGGAAGCCGCATCGATTTCGATTATATCCAAACAACGCGCCTGGGCGATTTCCAGGCAAAAATCGCATTTACCGCACGGTTCATTTTTGGTCTTGGATAAATTTTGGCAGTTTATGGTTTTGGCAAAAATTCTGGCGGCAGTTGTTTTCCCTACTCCCCGCGGCCCGCAAAAAAGATAAGCATGTGAAATACGCCCGGTTTCAATTTCATTTTGCAGGGTAATTTTAATATGATTTTGCCCGGTCAGCTCATCAAAGGTGGCGGGCCTGTATTTTCTATATAAAGTCAGATTCATAGCTACTTCATTTTATACCAAAAATTTCAGTTAGTAAATACTTGTTTGCTTATTGCGCTAAAACCCAATTTTTTTTAAAATTACAACAGGCGATTAATCCTGGCTTAATCAAAAAAAACTATATATAATAAATACGATTTCACAATTTCCTGATATTTTAACAAAATAAATAATATTTAACTGCATTAATAAAAAAATTATGACTGAAGAAAAATATTACAAACTTCCCGAACTGCCGTACGGCTATAATTCTTTGGAGCCTTACATTTCAGCGGATCTCTTAACGATTCATCATCAAAAACACCACGCGACATACGTCACTAAAGCCAACGCTATTTTGGAAAAGTCTGATAATCAAAGAAATTTAGGTTCGGAAATGGACCTAAAAGCAATGCTAAAAGCGCTTTCATTTAATATCGGCGGTCACATACTGCACAGTCTTTTTTGGGAAAATCTTTGTCCGGAAAAAGAATCGAATGCCCCCGAAGAAAAATTAGCCAGCTTAATTGCCAGTCAATTTGTCAGTTTTGAGCGTTTTAAGGAAGAATTTGTCCAGACGGCAATGGAAGTTGAGGGATCGGGCTGGGCTGCTTTGACTTTTTGCCATCAGACCAAACGTCTTCTGATTATGCAGATAGAAAAACACAATTTGAATATTTACCCTCTTTTTTCAATTCTTTTGGTTTTGGATGCTTTTGAACACGCTTACTACCTGGATTATAAAAATGAAAAAGCGACATTTTTTAAAAATTTCTGGAAAATTGTCAACTGGAAAACAGTCGCCCGACGGTTAAAATCGGCTTCCAAATAGAAGACGCGGAAAATCAAAAAAATTTCTCTTCAAGAGAAATTTTTAACTCGCCCCCACCCGCAGTTTACGATCTTTCATTTAATGATGTTTTCCACGGCTGCCCAGGTGCTTTTGGCGCCTCTGGGAACGACTATTACAACTTTATCTCCCGGGTGACCGTGAAAATAGGTGACGGCCGCGCTGAGCAGCTTCCATTTTTTGCCTTCATCGCTTAAAGCGTAATATTCGCTGGTGGCGTCGTTTTTGGTCAGTGTTGCTATAAGCTGTTCCCGTTCCGACGGTCCTATCTGCTTATAGACAAATGATCCGTTTACGGTAATTGTCAGCTTCATCAAATCGCCCTCGATTAATTTCGATTTCGAGGCGTAATTCGGTGGCACTATAAATTCTTTTCCATCCGAGGAAATCATATTCTGTCCGTTGAAAACTCCCTCTAAAACATTCTGAGTGTCTTCGTTTCGGGCGGATTTTGAAAGAGATTCTTTAAGCACCAGCGGATCAATCTCTTCGTTTTTCAGTAAATCAAGGGCTTTTTTGGCGTTGGCCTGGATATTTTGCAGCAGTTCTTCTAATTCAGAAAAACAATTATCCTTCAATTCTTTTGGTTTTGATATCAACTTTTCGAACATATTTTTTTTGGTTTTTATTTGGCCGTGTAAAGATAGACGGTTGATTTTTTCGGATTGGGCTTATCGGCTATTTCCGCCTGCCAGCCGGGGACGGAAAATGCATACGAAACTATGCGGCAGCCCGGTTTTAATTCGTTTTCGAATTTATTTTTCAATTTTTTCATGGCCATCGGAGTCAGAAAAGCGCAAATCACGTCGGCCTGGCTCAGATCAGCGGAATAAAAGCTGGAATAATTTATTTTTATTTTATTTTCAATTCTCAAATTTACTAAGAATATTTTAATATATGAAATCAAATAAAGCAAGAGTGAAATTTCATAACCAACGGCTTTGGCCTTGAATTCACGGGCGGCAATTATCAGCATTCTGCCGTCACCCGAGCCCAGGTCGTATAACAATTCACCGGGTTTTAAGCGGGCGACTTTAAGCATTCGCCGGACATCGCTTTTCCAAAGCGGCACCCAGGGAGCGGCGGAAATACCCGCATAAGCTAAACTTAACAGCATAAAAAATAAAACCGCCAGAAAAATTACTAAAACAACCAATCTTAAAATAATCATAATGTCCTTTCCAAAGCTGTTTGACCGATACTTGAATTACTTTCACCGAGTTTTGACCTTTGCATAATTTCCTGCTCCACTATTTTCTTGTGTCGCCCGTATTTTAAGCGGGACATCTCCTTTAACTTGGCTGCCATGTTTTTGTCGCCGACTGTGGGCGGATATGTCCTTAAATTAAAGGTTTTTGACGACTGGTTATCTATCAACAGCCGTATGTAAGCGTTGTATTTTTCCATATTCATCAGGTCGTATTCCGAAATGTTCGGCGCAAACTGTTTGGCGATTGTTTCGGTATCCTCGACGCCTATTCTAAATGATACTATGGTGCCCACATTGCCGAAAATAGCGTCTTTAATCCTTTCTCCGTAGGTTTTCCCTTCCACGGAAGACCCGCCCGTCAGCTGGCCCAGATACTGATGGGCTAAAATGAGATTCAGCCGGTATTTCCTGGCCTCGGCCAGAATTGTTGAAATGCTTTCGGTAATGAAATTTTGGAATTCGTCTATGTACAGGTAAAAATCATTTCTTTCGTCTTCGGCCAGACTCGCTCCGGCAAAAGCCGCCATTTGAAGTTTGGAAACGAAAATCAGCCCCAGAAGGTTTGAATTCATCTCGCCGATCTTGCCCTTGCATAAATTAATCAGCAATATACGCTTTTTTCTGATTATATCCTTAAAATTCATTTTGGATTTCGGCTGGCCGATGATATTTCTGATCATTTGATTTTCGACAAATCTGCCGACTTTGGAAATAAGGTATCCTAACATTTCCGACTTATGGAAATCAGACGTCTTTGCCATTTCCTTTTCCCAGAAAGCCCATACCATGGGATCGGTGACTTTCGCCAGCTTGTATTTCTGAAAAGCAGGGTCAGTGAATATCCGCGGAATTTCGGCTATTGTACCGGGGTTTTCTGCATCTGCCATCAAAGTAAGCATGGCATTTCTCATATTATGCTCAAACATGGGCCCAATCATTGAAGGATCCGTTACCAGTTTGTAAAAAATGGCAATCATTTCCTGTATGGCAAAATCAACTTGTTCCGGATTTTCCGCCTCAAGCATATTCAACCCCACAGGACGTTCCACATCAGACGGGTCAAAAATAATAACGTCTTCCGCCCTGGATTCGGGAATGCACGGCAGAACATTTTCAATCAGGTTGCCGTGGGGATCAATTATACACAGTCCGTTACCGGCGAGAATATCTTGTTTTGCCATTTCCGACATCAGGTTGGATTTTCCCGTTCCGGTCATACCGATTATATACATATGACGGCGGCGGTCGTCTGTTTTAATACATATTTTTTTTACGTTTTCACGGTAGATATTTTCACCTAAAACCAGTCCGTCTTCAGGCGCATTTATCGGCGCGGGAAATGTTTTGGCCAACAGCCAGCGGATGTTGGGTGTTTCAATGAAAGGCGAAGGCAAATGGTATATTGAAGCCAGTTCTTCGCAGTTTAAAAGAACTCTTTTTTGGGGCAAATAGTTGCGATAAATGAAATCGCGGACGATTTTTGACGTTCTTTCACCTGATATTTTAAAAGTATTTCCGTACTGATAATAATTGAATTGTGAAAAAGACTCGACGATATTTTTTAAATAGGTTTGCGCCAGGTTGTCGGTTTTAGCCGATACAATGATTCGGATATTGGTATCAAGCCCGGCTTTCGAGGTTTTTTCTTCCAGTCCTTTGATTAATTCCTGCTCCATAGGAGAAGCGGCCTGTGCCGGACTCTGCATTTTGGCCGTCTGCGGTTTGGAAAAAAGACTGTATATAATGCCTGACGGAGTAAACGGCCGGCTTAAGGCCCGGGCTTCAGATAGCTTTCTGCCCTTGTGCATTTCTTTGGCGATTCTGCTGCCCAAATAATGCCATTTCTTTTTTGCCGACCTGGCTATTATCTGTATGGCAGCGCCGTCTTCAGGCGAAATTTTGCTTAAAGAATTAGTTATGGCGTTTAACGAATCGCCGGCAAGCTTGTTGTAGGTCTTGATAGGGAAAAAATATTCGCGCGAAAACTTCAGATAACAGCCTTTGATTTTCCCCTGAGGTGAAAAAATATTATAATCTTCTGTTTCCTTTATAAGCGCTTCGGGATACTGCGCGGCAATATGCTGTTCCAGAAACTGCTTCATGTAAACAGGCACGGCTATATAAAAATAAATCAGACCCCGCAGCAACACTATTTCCAAAGAGAAATGATCTTCTCTGCCCCAAAGCCAGGCCTTGAACCCTTTTTGGGCACGCTGTCCGCCGAGAACGCTGAATAAGTTTTCCGCCAAAGCTATCTGTTCCGCGGTATTTTCTTTGTTCTGGTATTTTTCATCGCTCTTATGCGACGCTTCTTTCGGCAAAGCGACTTCCAGAATGACTTTGCGGAAAGCTATCGGTTTTAACTCCTTCCTTTGCAGGAAAAGTTTAACCAATATGAACAGCATAGCCAGAAGCAAAACCAAAATAATAACGTCTGAAATAAATATGATTTGCTGATTTTGAATTACTGAATTGTAAACCGGATTTTCTACTCCGATCACCGGTTCAATTCCGGCAATAATCATTTTTTTATTTTTAAAATTTTATCGGTTTTTATTTTCGCTTCCTGCTCAATAAAAAATTTATTGACGCCGGGAATTATTTTTAACCACTGCATAATCAGCTTCAGTATATCCTGAACTTTTACCTTGGTTTTTGAAAGCAATATTTCTATTTTTTTGGCTGTTTCCTCACCCTTGTTTTTGAACTCCCTTTTAAGTTCGGCAGGCAAATCTATATAGATAGCTTCAAGATCTTCCTGTAAAACATTTTCGATTCTGGCCAAATTTTCGCTTTTTACAACCTGCGGTTTTTTAACCTGCGCCGCCCTTAAAGCCGGCTGGCTGGGCAAAACAGCTTTTTCTTTGCCAATTTCATCGCGAATCGCCTCTTTAAGATCTTCTATTTGACCGGGTTCCAATTCCAAGCCCTGTCTTTCGGCCGTGGCTTCTTTTTCAGGGCGGACCGGTAAATTTTCCTTTTGTAAACTGTTTTTGTCTAATGCCATAGGTGTTTATATTATAACACAAAATTACCTTTTTTCCATTACCTGTGATAAAATAAGATTAATATAAGTTATCAACAAAAAATTATTATGGGACAGATCCAAACTCTGCATTTTAGAAGTTTCAAATGGATAAATATCACGCATCCTCGGGAAAAGGAAATCGAATATTTAAAAGACAAATTCTCGTTTCATCCGCTTGACCTGCAGGACTGCCTCAAACCGACTCATCGCTCAAAGATAGACATATACAGCGATTACGCTTTTATAATTTTTCTGTTTCCATTCTACAACCGACAAACCCGCGAAATAATGCCGGCAGAACTGGATTTTTTTATAGGCAAAAATTATCTTATTTCCATAAACCGCGTCGGATTTTCGCCTTTTGGCGATTTTTTCAAGCTTTTGCAGGTTTCAGAAGAAGTCAGGAACGGCTATTGCAATATTTCACCGGAAAAATTCCTATACGAGATATTAAACAAAATGTTTTTGTACTGTTTGCCTATGATTGACCATCTGATTTTGGACTGCGACAATATCGAAAAACAGATGTTTTTAAATCATGAAAAGAAAATGGTGTCAGAAATACTTATAATCCGGAGAAACATAATTGATTTTAGAAGAATTATGCAGGTTCATAAAAATATACTTAAAAAGGCGACGGAATTTTTTATGCGCAGCCCGCTTTTTCTAATGAAAAAAACCGAAGTCTACTATGACGATTTAATAGATTACTCAAAGGAAATATGGGACGCCATGGAAAGTTTAAAAGAACGTATTGAAGTTTTGTATCAGTCGAATGAATCGCTGATCCAGTTCAAGTTAAATGACATAATGAGAATTTTAACGATAATTTCGGTAGTTACTTTTCCCATAACCTTGATTGCGGCAATATTCGGCATGAACACTGTTAAAGCCATGCCTTTTGTTGAAACCGAAAACGGCTTCTGGCTGGTAATCGGAATTATGGTTTTAATCGCCGCCACTATGCTGACAATTTTTAAAAAGAAAAAATTTCTATAATTTTACAATCAAAGTGGCACAATCAGTACCGCTTTTTATAATTAAGTACTTTGGTTTACTCGGCCAAATGGTCCAAAGCGTCGTTGTTTGATTTCCTTTAACCAAAATACCAAAAACTTCTGCAGCTTTTGTTTCCAAAAGCGTTAAGTTTCCGCCGCATTCGGACATAAGTGTGTTTAGATCAACACCTTCGGTAATTGCGGCGACAGAACTAAGCGACCAGGCGACAAAAATTCTGACTGCCTCTGCTTCGGTTGGAATTCGTAAAGGATAGCATACAAACGGTCTCGCATTTTCTGAAGACAAATGGAAATCCACTATGTAATTTTTAAGAAAGCCTGTTGAAAGGCAAAAAATCTCGATTTCATGATGCGGTAATTCCGGTAAACGCGGCCCTACCAGCCGGCAAAATTCTCTGTTTGGGTTAAAGTCGGTCAAACTGTCTAACTTTTGAACGATGGCTTTGAAGGTGCAACAACCTTTTTTTTGATTCAAATATCAGTGCAATGTACATAATCATATCCTTTCACTTTGTTTTCCTGTTTTTGCAACGGAATGGTAAATGTCATCACTAAAATACTTAACTGTCAATAAAAAAACTGCCTCGTTTGGCGGTTTTTTCAACTACATCAAATCAGTCAAGGACTAAAATTTACATTATAACCGAAGTCTTTTTTTCATAGATATTGGCATAGAAAATGACGCATATTTTTCTTAAGCGTCGCAAAATATTACCAAGCATCAAAAATTATATTTTTTCCAGGATTACCTTAATTTCATCGACAGTTTCAACTAAAACCAGTTTCTGCCGCAATTCTTTAGCCCCGGCAAATCCCTTAATATACCAGGTCAGGTGCTTCCTTAATTCCATAATGCCGCGGCCGCCTTTTGTTTTTTTTGCCCGGCGGGCGTGGTCTAAAATTATCTTAATTATTACTGACATATCCGGCTCCCGGTATTTTTTTTCCGCCAGATAATTTTTAATTTGTGTAAAAAGCCACGGTTTGCCGTAAACTCCCCTGGCCAAACCAAGACCGTCGGCTCCAGTTTTATCAAGCATACAAACGGCATCTTCGGCTGTATTAATTCCGCCGTTTGCCAGTATCGGAATTTTAAGCATTTCTTTTACCTTTTTTATTTCCGCATAATCAATTTGTCCGGTGAAACCCTGGGCATAGGAACGGCCGTGAATCATAACAGCGGATAACATACTGCAATTTAAAGACGCCAGGAATTGGGTCGCAGTAACTCCTTTTACTTCACTTCTGATTTTTATTGAAACCGGCAGACAGGTATTTTCTTTTACAGCTTTTATAATTTCAGCGGCTTTTTTAGTGTCATTCATTAATGCCGCGCCTGAACCGTGGCCAAACACTTTCTTGGCCGGACAGCCCAGATTAATGTCAATGCCCTGAGGTTTTATTTTTTCAGTCACTATTTCGGCTGCCCTCTTGAATTTTTCCGGATCTTTTCCGAAAAGTTGGACCACATAAGGCCGCTCCCGCTTTTCAAATTTCACAAGTTCGAATGTCTTTACAGCCGATCTTCTGTAATACAAAGCATCGACCGATGCCATTTCCGAATAAACCACATCAGCGCCGCATTTTTTGCAGATTTGCCGGAATGCCGAATCAGTGACCCCGCAAATCGGCGCCAAGGCCAGAATAGGTTTTTTTAGTTTAATCCAAAAATTCATCGATAAATTATACAACCAAATCCTTAAAACAACAAACAGCCCGCCAAGAGCCGTTGTTTAAAAAGTATATTATTCTTTGGTCACTTCAAAACCGCTGTCCGTGTCTTTGATTTTAAATCCTCTTTCTTCAACCTGTTTCCTTAAATCATCGGCATCATCCCATTTTTTTTCCTGCCTTAAAAAATCCCTTTTGGCCGCTAACTCCATAATCTCTTTCGGTATTTCGATTTTTCTTGTTTCCGACAACTTCAGGCCGAAAACCTCGTCAAATTTCAGAATGGTCGCCTTTTTATCACCGGAATTTATTTTTTTATCCTTAAGCAGGTCCCAGGCGAGCGCCAAAGCTCTGGGAATGTTCAAATCATCATTAACAGCTTTTAAAAATTTTTGCTGATAATTTTTATTTATCCCGCCATCACCTTCAAGACTTAAAAATTGGTCGTAGAAATTATTCGAAGCGTTCTGGCTCGCTTCCAGGCCTTCCCAGGTGAACTGCAGCGGCTTCCGGTAATGAGTCAGCAGGGCCATATAGCGGTAAGACAACGGATTGAATCCTTTTTTAATCAGGGTGTTTAAAGTTATAAAATTTTCACCCGATTTTGCCATTTTTTCCGACTTACCTATAACCAAAAATTCCCCATGGCACCAGAAATTGACGACCGGCCCGCCCATTGCGGCAATATTTTGCGCCCGTTCGTTGGTATGGTGCACCGGAATGTGGTCAATCCCGCCGCAATGAATATCGAACCTTTTCCCCAGGTGTTTTATTGACATGGCCGAACATTCTATATGCCACCCGGGAAAGCCCGTACCCCAGGGACTGTCCCAGCGCAAAACATGATTTTCGTGCTTGCCTACGGTTTTAAACCACAAAGCAAAATCCGACTGATTTTTTTTCTCCGGGTCAGTTTCTGCTCTGGCTGTTTTTTGCATCGCATCAAAATTGACTCTGGCCAGTTCGCCGTATTCTTTTAATTTGCGCGTATCGAAATATAAAGCGGAAGATGTTTCATAGGCATAGCCGTTTTTTTGTATAATCTGATTCAGTTCAATCATTTCAACAATATGATCCGTGGCTTTTGTTAATTTATCCGGCGTTATAATGTTAAGATTAGCAATATCTTTTAAAAATGCTGCCGTGTATTTTTGAGCGATTTGCATGACTGTTTCGGCGGTAGCAGGTTGGCTTTCGCGCCTGGCGGCTTTTTGCATTTTATCCTCGCCGAAATCTGAATCGGAAGTTAAGTGGCCGACATCGGTTATGTTCATCACGTGTAAAACCCGCAAACCGTTGTAAAGCAGCGTTCTTTTTAATATGTCTTCAAAAATATACGTCCGCAAATTTCCGATATGGGCAAAATTATAAACAGTCGGACCGCAGGCGTACATTTTGACTGATTTTTTTTCCAGTGGCGCGAAAGGCGAGATTTTTCTCTTTAAAGTGTTGTACAAATAGATTTTTCCCATATTATTTTTGCCAGCCCGGTTCCTGCCTGACCAATAGCTGTTCGGCGTTTTCCGGTTCGGCCATAATTTCTCTGACAATCGTCTCCATTCTCATCCCCTGCGAACCCTTAACAAGAATAATATCCTTTGTTTTCATCCTTTGCTGCAAAAATTTTCCGGCTGCGACGCGATCGCTGAAAGTGAAAATATTTTCCGACGGCATTCCGGCCGATAAAGCCCCGCGGGCGATATCCCTGGCCCTTTCGCCTACGCAAATTAAAACATCAGCTCCGTAGCTGAAAACCGCCTTGCCGACTTCTTTATGAGCTTCTTCAGAAATGGATCCCAGTTCCAGCATATCGCCAAGAACCGCGTATCTTTTGAATTTTTCAGGCAGACGGATTTCACCTAAAGTCTTTAAAGCGACTTTGCAGGCCAAAGGTGACGAATTATAAGTATCATCAATTATCTGCGTGTCTTTGATGCCAGGTACAATCCTCATTCTTCCCCGGGGAGAAACATATTCCCTTAAGGCAGAAACGATTTTTTCGCTATCCATCTTATACAGCAGACCGGAAATTATTGCCGGCAAAACACTGTAAACCAGATGGGAACCTAATACCTGAGGCAGAAAAAATTTGGTCGTTTTGCCCCGGTAAGACGCGTCAAAGCTTACACCCTTTACATTATAATCCTCTTCCTTATAAAGAAGATTAAGATTTCCGGCGGTAAAATCCGCATCAGGGGAAAAGCCGAAAGTAAAAGTTGTTTCTTGTGTCAGTCCTTTCATTTTTAAAACCAGCTCATCGTCATGGTTTAAAATGGCAAAACCGCCGGGTATTATATTTTTCACCAAAAACGACTTTTCTTGCGCGATATTTGCAGTGCTGCCCAAAAATTCCGTGTGAACGGTTGAAATATTTGTCACAATGCCGATTTTTATCGGCGCCAGTCTGGTCAGATAATCAATGTCGCCTTTTCGGTCCGATGCCATTTCCAAAATCACAACATCCGGGTAATTACGGTCTTTAAAAACCAAAAGCCGCAAAGCGCGGCCTAAAATTAAAAACCATTTGAAAATATTCCGTCCTGCGGCTTCCTTGCCGATAATAGTCAAAGGCACGCCGATTTCATTGTTATAATTTTTGATATTTTTCCTTACCTTAAGTCCGCTTTTTCCCAGGACGCAGTAAACGGCGTCTTTTGTCGATGTTTTGCCCATGCTGCCGGTAATACCGATAATGTCAGGCTTGTATTTTTTAACTACTGCCGCGGCAAAATAATAAAGTTTGCGCCGCAGTATTTTTTTAAAATAGTTATCCATGTTTTTTCAATTAATAATGACTAATACCTTAATTGCCTTTTACGGGTTCATCAGGCGCTATCTGATAATAGTTTAACACAAAACCGCCGATTTCACTAAAAATGGGCGCTATGGTGTCTGATGCGTGTTTCACTTTTTTCGGATAGGTCAGTTTTATAAGCATGACAAATGCCGGATCATCGACGGGCGCAAAACCGATAAAGCTGTGTATCGTGTTTTCACCGTAACCGCCTTCGCCCGAGGCGACCTGGGCCGTGCCGGTTTTGCCGGCCACTGAATAGCCGGCAATGGCCGCTTTTTCGCTGTAGCCGCTTTTCACCGCGGCGACCATCATTCCCTGCACCAGATGCGCTGTTGATGATTTAATCACCTGCCTTAATTCCTGCGGCTGATTTTTTACGGTTTCCCCGTTCGGTTTTATAAAACTGTCGACAATATACGGCCGTGTCAGCTTGCCGTCATTGGCAATAGCGCCAAAGGCGGCTATCAGTTGCACGGGTGTTGCCGCTATGCCCTGCCCGTAAGAGGCAGTCTGCACATACGCCGGCCCCTTTTTTTTAAGATTGGAAATGTCACCGGGCATTTCGGAATCCAGAGTGATTCCCGTTTTTTGTCCGAAACCGAAATCCTCCGAATATCTGATGAAATTTTTTTTACCGACTTTGTCCGCTACAAAAATTGCCCCGGTGTTCAATGACTTTTCAATCACCTGCGTCATCGTCTGTTCGCCATGGGCCTGCATATCCGAATTATGTATGGTAAATTCGCCCACTTGAGCTGAACCGGTGTCAACGTATTTAGTTTCCGGCGTGATCAGTCCCAGATCCAGTCCCATGGCCATGGTAATCGGCTTGAAAACCGAACCGGGTTCGTAAGGATAAAATATGGCCGGGTTATTGTAAATATTTATATCATCAACGCCGTTATAATTTTCGGAATCAAAATCAGGCCAGCTGCACATTGAAAGTAAGGCCCCGTCCGGCGACATTACAATTACCGTGCCGTCCTTGGCTTCGTAATACTCTACAGCCGCCTTTATTTCCTGACAGCTTTTATTCTGAACCGAACGGTCAATTGTCAGGACAACCGTATCGCCGTCTTCTGGTTCTTCAAGATGCCGTTCGCCGATTGTCAGCATAAATCCCAGGGCGTCTTTTGTTGCCTTTAACAGCCCCTGCTTTCCCGACAATTCATCGTCAAAATAACCTTCCAGGCCGTACTGCCCTTCAGTTATCTTTTCGTTCTGCCTGACAAAACCCAGCACCTGCCCGCTGAAATTTTTTTCCGTCAGGAAACGGTATTTTACCGGTAAAAGATACATCCCGGCCAGATTTAATTTTTCTATTTCTCTGGCCTGTTCCGGGCTGACCTTTTCGGCAATCGGCTCATAGGGATCATTTTTTTTCTTCAGGCGAAGCGAAATTTCTTCCGCGTTTTTTTCAAATTTCAGCACCGAATTTATTTTTTCAAAAGTCGCCTCTGCGTCCTCTATTTCTTTGGGTGCCGCGTACAACCGGTAAAAATTCTTGTTTATTACCAGGGGAAAAATGTTTTCTTTATCTCCGAAATTTTCCTTGATGTAAATTTCTCCTCTTTCGGCGGCAAGATCCATTAATATTTCATGCGTTTTCCCCGCGATGTCACGATAATAATTTTTGTTTACTATCTGAAGTTCAAACAATCGCCAGACAATCAGGGAAAAAAATAAAAAATAGCCGATAATAATTACAGTAATTCGGCCATTTCTATTATGTTTTTTCCGGCCCAAAATCATAATAATGCCTTATCTGACTGCGACCTGCGGTTTTTGGACATTCAGATATTCGATATTTTTTGAAGCCACCATCTGCAGATTATCAAGCTTGTTTTCTATATTGCCGCCTGATTGCAAAGTCAGCATCTGCGATTGCAGACGTGAATTTTCCTGGCTGATTTGCGCCTTTTTCGCTTCCAGTTCCGATATGACGTAACTTTTGGTGGCCAGACTGTTGATTATGGTCAGATAACCGACAAAAAAAGCGAAGGCAAAAACAAATAAAATAAAATTGATTTTTTTTAAGCTGACGCGGTCTGCCGTTTTTTTACGAAAACAGCAGATTGTTTTTTTGTTTTTTGTTAAGTGAAGAAATTTCGGCATTTATTTTTATTTAAATTTTTTGGGCTACTCTTAATTTGGCGCTGCGGCTGCGGATATTTTCCGTGATTTCTTCGGCAGAAGCGATTACCGGTTTTTTTGTCAGAATCCTGATTTTTTTTAAATGTTGGCAGGTGCAGGTCGGCCGCTGTAAGGGACAGATACAGGCGCGGCTTTCCTGATTGAAAAAACTTTTTACTGTCCTGTCTTCCAAAGAATGGTAGCTGATAACTGCCAGACGCGCGTTTTTATCGAGCAACGAAACCGCCTGCGGCAGCGCCTGGGCCAGATTTTCAAATTCCGAATTTACGGCTATCCTTAGAGCCTGGAATATTTTTGTCGCCGGATTGGTTTTTGATTTGTTTTTGTAACGGCGGGCGTAAATTCTGCTTATTATGCCGACCAGCTGCCGCGGATAATATACGGGATTGGTCTTTCTTTCCCGGATAATTTTTCCGGCAATTTCCGATGCCAGCGGCTCTTCTCCGAATTGCCTGAAAATAAACGCCAGTTCTTTTTCCGGCAGTTTGTTTAACATTTGATAAGCCGTCATCCTGTCTTTGTCGTTCTGGTCAAACCGCATATCCAGTTTGCCTTCGGCCAAAAAACTGAAACCCCGCCCGGTGTCCTGCAGCTGCCCCGATGATATTCCCAGATCCAAAAGTATGCCGTCCGCCGAAGCGAAACCGTTCTGTTCAGCGATATATTTTAAATTCCTGTAATTGCCTTTGACTATTTTTAAATTTTCAGCTGCGCCTTCTTTTACCGCCTTTATTCTGGCCGCTTCGATTGCCGCATCATCAAGGTCAATTCCCAGAATTTTGCCTTTCGGCTTCACTCTTTTGGCAAGTTCCACGGCATGTCCGCCGCCGCCCAAAGTGCAGTCGATGTAAAATTTGTCTTTATCGGGTTTTAAAAAATCAATTACTTCTTTTAGCAACACCGGCTGATGATGATAAGCGGCGTTTTTCATTTTAAACCCCCAGTTCTCCCAGGGCTTCGGCAATGTCAGTTGAATTCTTTTCGGTTCCGGTTTTGTATTTCTGCCATAAACCCTCATCCCAGATTTCCAGCCGGCTATAAAGCCCGGCAATAATGACTTTTTTCCCTATCTTGGCAAATTTTCTTAAATAATCGGGTAAAATTATCCTGCCCTGGCTGTCGAGTTTGCAGTCCATGGCGCCGGCGAGCATCAGGCGTGAAAAGGCGCGGGTGTTTGCCTGCGATACGGGCAAAGCCGCCAGTTTGCCTGCGAGTTTTTGCCATTCGCTTTTGGTGTACAAAAAAAGACAGTTATCCAGTCCTCTGGTGACAACTGCTCCTGCTGACAGATCTGAGCGGAATTTTACCGGTACTGCCAGACGTCCTTTTTGGTCTAAATTGTGTTGATATTCGCCGATAAACATTGTTTGATGTTAATTGCCTCTTTCCACAGTATTTCTTACTTATCCCCACTTTCATCCACTTTAAACCACTATAAGTATATTTTACCCCACATCCATACATCTGTCAACACTTGCAACCCTTTAAAAACAGCTGCATTTACAACAAAAAAACAGCTATTTTAAAGCTGTGGAAAACTATACCTTTTCAAATATATATAATGCCGATATATCCTATTATCTTTTGGAGAGATGCCAGATTATTTTATCAACGCGGGCTTCTAGTCCAAACTTGGAAAAAATATGGTCCCGATGTAAAAGCGGGTCTAAAGTGGAAGTTGCTAGGCGGCATTGCCAGCAATTGGAATGAAAGGACTTTTTACAAAAAGTCCAAACTTAAGATTCTAGCACCAACTGTTTTTTCTTTCTTTGGTTTAGTTAACATCCAGAAGACCGGTGATAAAGTACCGATGGAACCGAAAGATGTCTATTGTCAATTTTTGGATTTGACTAATCTGGAAGCCGGCGTTAGTACGCACACTTTTTATAACAATGGCCATTTCTTTGTCATTGATGGCCACATTGTGATTGTTGATTACGGCAATCCCAGGATCCACCCCGTTCTTGTCAAATATGACGACAAGATATATGAAGAATTCAACTTTTTCTATTCCAAATGGTCCGACGCCTACAAAAGGCAGCTAATACACTAGGCCAGCCTCGATACGGTTGGCCTTTTTCTTTTTCCAAATTAAAAAATTGCACTGGATCAAAAATTTTGGAGCAACAAATATATAAAGATTCAGCTGGTGTTAGGATTGACGTTTCAGCTTATTTATGCAAACATTGTAAGGTCCACCGGAGAAAGGAGGCGGAAATGAAAACACCTTTGTTGTACAATCTGCTTTTTGACGGGCAGGATACTTCCGAAATAATGAGTTACGCTGTAACTGTCAGCGAACTTCTCGGAGGGAGTGATAAAATAATCTTCATTTTGGGCGCAAAGGACAGCAGACTGAATCAGCTTTCAGATTCAATATGTCATAACCCTGTACCAAGGGAAATGGCAATGCTGATGTCATCTGCCGCCAAAATATGCGCTGCCCTTATGGCTCTCTCCTTGTGCGAACTGGGCGTAAGGGCAAAAAGTCTAACTGCCGAACAAATCGGAATCAATGTTACAGTGATGTTTGATGGACGGATTTCTCTTGGGAATAAGATTAACGGGTCAGACCTGATAATGCTGGCACTGCAAGAAAATGAAGTTGTTGTCTGCGTCGGTGGATACGGTGTTACGCAAGATGGTGATGTTTTACCGCTACCCGAGGGTTTTACCCAAACCGGGCAGCTGTTAAAACCACTGCTTGAGAAATATGCGGCCACGGCTTAAACCCCGTGGCTTTTTTCTGTAACAAAAAACAGCCCGTTTAAAGCTGTGAAAAACTGTTATATTGTTATCAATTAAGTATAATACCCTATCTAAAAAATAGTTGCCCTAAAATAATTTGATGTCATTTATCTCGCCCAGTCTGAAAATAAAATGTAGCAAATTTGCCCTGTTTAATTGGATAAATTGCCCTTGATAATTTTATTATCAACACCCCTTGAAAATAAACTCTTAGGCGCTTCTTGACCAGGTTTTCTATAATAGCAATCTTTCTTAGCAGTTCCAACTTTTTCGAGTAAACCTTTTTCCAACCAACCATGCAAAAATCTTGACATTTTTAAAATGTCAAGTATGCCGGTTACTTCTCGTGCTTTTTTATTTGTAATTCGATAATTTTCGTCAAGGTATTTACTTACCACATCCCAATATTCAATCTTGTGGATATTCAAAAGAATAAGCAAAACGGTGTTTGCCCGAATAGTCGGAGGGAAATATAGCGGTTCGTATAAATTTCTTTCTTCCATAACCTTAAACATACGATCGACTCCTTCGCCTATATCTAAGTTAGGTGCCGCCTGGAAACGATTAAGTGTTCTCAAAATCAAAGGGTTACGTGCAAAACGCTCAGCTCTAATATTTTCAACGGTGATATGACCTGGGTATGTGCCGGGGCTTTCAATATCCACCCTATCATCAAAAAATCGTACCTGAATGTCATCCTGAACAAAATAATTCCTATGAATAACCGCATTGGTTATCGCTTCCTGGAAAGCCCATTCCGGTATAAGAAAGGTAGGTGTAAATGTTGCACCAGTTAATTTCGGGGGTGAACTTTTTACTATTTTACGAAAATATTCAATTGTTTGTTCTATCTGCTTTATTAGCGGACCCTCGATACTGAATGGTCTAGTTACAAAATTTGGCTTGCCAGTATAAGTTGGTTTAGTACCATAGTAATGCGTAATTTTTATACCACATTTGTTACTTAAGGTTACCGATGGATTTTTTCCAAACAAGAGAACACCAGCCTTGGTTAATTCGTATTTCCCATTATCACCAAAAGCCAAACCATTATCCTTTAGAAACTGCCAATCATCTAATCCAGCACTCGAAGTGTCATTTTTATACTGCAGAAAAAGATCGTGATCTATATCTGTAAGCGATCTGACTCCGGATTTCTCGCTCTCAAACTTTATGTCACCTTTCTCATATTTGAGACGCATTATTTCTGATGATCCGATTTTCACATTTTGCCTACCTCTTCTAACAAAAGTGTCTCCACGTCTTAAGGAATGAACACCGTTACTTTTTTTTACATTCAGCACTAAAAGCTTATCCTGCTCACCTTTCACATTAATTATATTTAATTCAAACTTTCCCCATAAAACAAGCGGGGGTTCAATCTCTTTATCGATTAGCTTAAGAAAATCAGAAACATTGTCTGCATTTTCGCTAATTCCTAGTAATCGCTTATCTTCTTCGGCTTTAGCAGGGTCTTCAAGACCCACAACAATATATCCACCATCAGAATTCGCGAGAGATACTACAGTTTCAATTAGGTCTGCAGGTTTAATTGCGGCACGTTTACATTCAAATGTTTGCCATTCACGAGTGTCTAAAAATATTTTTACTATATCTTTATCTTCCATATAAAATATTATTATTTATGTTTCACGTTACTGTCAACTTTATTGTTCTACAAGAGCTATGAGAAAACGCAACCAAAACAATCACACTTAAACAGCAATACCCAGCTTCCCTTTCACGTCCTTCACCAAATCATCCAAATTGGTTTTGGATTTTATTTTATATTCGTAATCGCCTATGGCTTTTACCTGGTCAAAACTATCCTGGCTGTCTAAGTTGCTTAAAACTATAACCGGAATTTTGGAAGTCTTTATATTATCATGCAAACACTGCAAAACAGTCAGGCCTTCTATTTTGGGCAGCAAAATGTCCAAAATTATAAAATCCGGCAAATCTGCCTCGGCGATTTCCAAAGCCCGCTCGCCGTCAATGGCGGTTAAAATTTCAAACCCTTCCAGATTGAATTTCTTTGCCAAAAGATTGCCAATATCGGGGTCATCTTCTACAATCAAAACTTTCTTATTGAATTCAGGCATAAAATTAATTTGACTTTACTTGACTCTTTTCTCGTCCCTGAACCGGAGCGCAAGCGACTGGTTTGAGGGTCGTTCTATAGATCCGTCGCCTTAACTGCTCTGTCTTTATCGTCAAAAAATATTTTTTTATTCACCTTCTCCCCCAAAAGCAGCCCAAGGAAACCAGAATTATCGTCATCCCGCAGAGTTGTTGTTTTCTTCCCTGGTCTGCCAGACAAATTCGAGCTTGCCTCTTTTTTTGTAAACCGGTAAAACTTTTTTTCCTTTAAAAATATAGCAAAGATTCGTGATTATTTCGATTTTGTAATATTTGGCTTTTTGCCGTAACGCGGCATAATTCTTTTTCCGGCGCTTTTCATACCGTTAACATACAATGCCGCTTTTTCAATGTCTTTATATTTTGCCGGCAGGCTGATGACCGGAATTTTTAGCAAATAGGAAAAAGTATTGGCCAAAGTAGCCCCCGTTCTTAATGAAGTGAAAGATCCGGGGCCGGCAAAAACAAATATTTTTTTTACCCGGGTTAATTTTTTGCCCGTTAATAATCCGTCAATAATATTCAGCAGTTTTTCCGATGCCTGATATTTTGCGCTGAAACTTTTTTTTGCCATTATCTTATTGCCCGCCACCAAAGCTGCTTCCGTTTTATTTTTGTCGCGGCTGTCGATTATCAGATACATCTGAGTTTGTCAATAATAACGATTTTTTTATTTTCCAAAATATCGTATAAGAATTTGTCGGTAATATCCTTTCTGTATCTGAATTCCTTAAGCGACATAACCGTAAAATTGACCTGGCGGTTAAGCTCTTTTTCAAATTTCCGGACTATCCGGTGCATTTCATTTCTGTTGACTTTTCCCACCAAAAGCAGATCCGTCGACCCTTTTTCCAGGCCGACGAAGTTGCCTGTTAAAACCAGGTAATAAACCTGTGAAATTTTTTCAATTTCCCTGATCAACTTTTTTTCAAGCAAAAGCTGCCCCTTAAGAAACAGCGCCTTAAGTTCGGCGAAAATCACGGAATCCGTATTAATAGAATAATATTTTTTATTCTGCTGCTTATTTTTTTCCTTTTCCCCGCCTGCTTTGGCCACGGATCTGATAATGCCGTTTTTTTCCAGATTCCCCACTTCCCGGCGGATTGAATTCAGCTGCATCCCCAGGGTTCTGGCTATCTCGCGCAAAAAATAAGATTTTTCAGGATTATTTAACATCAGCATCAGCAGCCGTACCCTGGTTTTTGAGCCAAAAAGTTGTTCAAGCATAAATTTACATTAGCTATGTATTTATAGTATAATATAGGCAATCTAAAGGGGCAAATTTAGAAACGGAAAACTCAAGATGCATCCCAAAATAAAACAATTAATTTTTACGCCTTCAAATAAACCGTCAACCTGCTGCGGCTTTTTTAATGGCAGCCAAAACAACAATCTAGCCAGAAGCAACGGTTATCTTTTCGGTCTTTTCGAATATGAATCGAATTTTCCGGAAGCTCTGGGCCTGCTTGAAAAACTGCTTGCCAGGGCCAGCGAACTTTATTACCAGAAATTAGGCAGCAGTCAATCAGCCTTGACAGCCGAAAGATGCGAAGAAGCGCTGTCGCAGGCGTTGCAGGAAGCGAATGTTTTTTTTCTGCAGCTTTTAAACAGCAGTTCCATTATTTTTGATACGGACAAGGCAAATATTGCGTTTATATTAATAAGGGAAAAAGACGTTTTTTTGGCCTATGCGGGCAGGATAAATGTTTTTCTCGTCCGCTGCGCAGACGGCCTGGACTGCAAAATGGTAAACGTGCTGTCGTCAGTTGCCCCGGAAACGGATGAAAGCGATCCGCTAAGCATCTTTTCCCAGATTGTTACCGGAAAAATTCTTTCCGACGATTTGTTTTTTTTGGCCACCAATTCGGTTCTTGATTTTTTGTCGCTGCAGAAAATCAAAAACATAATTTCGTTGAACAATCAGGAACAGGCGGCCGCAGAAATCAAAAAACTTTTAGAAGAAGTTAACTGCGATCTGACTTTCGGTTTCTTGATTGTAAAAGAAGAAAATCTTTATCCGGCCATAAAATTTGGAACGGAATTTTCGTCTGACATTAAAACATCGGTTCAAAGGGATTCGATGCGCGAGCTAATAATGACCCAGCAATCGACGCAAAAAATACTGAACACCAAGTATCTGCCTGATCTGGAAAAATTGATGGACAAATTTAAAAACAGTTTCTTCTATTATCTTGATTTTGCAAAAAAGGCTGAATTGCCGAAAATCAAGCTTCCGGCAAGGCTGAATAAACCAAAAGAAAAAATTGCCGTGCTTAACTTACCTTTGGCCGCAGGCCGCAAATTATTGAATTTTCCCGGGTCTGTCCTGTCTGTAAGCCGGAAAATCTTCAGCAAAATTTCCTTTTTGCCAAGCTTGATTCCAAGCGGTTTTTCAAAAAGAAACAAAATTCTGTTTTCCTTGTTATTCATATTTTTGTTTCTGTTTCTGGGGAATCTAATTGTTAACGGCATAAAGAACAATAACAAAAATAATAAGGTGCTCCTGGAAAAAACAGCCGTCGACATCCAGAAAAAAATCGATGAAGCCAAATCAAGCATGGTTTACGGCGATGAATCGAAAGCGCGCTCCGATCTGATTGACGCCAAAAAAATGATTGCTGATTCTTCGGACAAAATCAAAACCGCCGAAACGATTGCAAATCTGTCCGAAGAAATAGAACTGCAGTTAGGCAAATTAAGGCATCTGGTAAGTATTGCCGAGCCGGTTATGCTTTTAAATTCCAAAAATATAAACGAAAACAGCTCGCTTTCACCGGTTATCGTTATGGCCGGAAATAAATTGTATACTCACGACAAATACAATCAGTCCCTGATAATTTTCGATTTGTCTAACAGAAACATCAGCACGGTTTATCAAGCCGCGCCAAAAATCAACAATCCTTTAGCCGCGGCCGTGTTTAACGACAAAAGCCTTCTGTTTTTTAACGAAAATAAAAAATTTTCCCGCCTGGCGCCTGACACGAATGAAACCGATGAGATGAATTTCAGTCTGCCATCCGGAATCAATCCGCTGCAGATAGACGAATATAATCAGCGGCTTTATATTCTGGGCCAGAACAACATTTACCGTTCGACATATGCCAATAAAAATATCGGCGAGCCGTCAGCCTGGTTAAAAGAAAAAGCCGATTTAAAGAACATCGTATCTTTTGCAGTCGACGGCCATATTTATCTTCTTGAAAATAACGGCCAAATCCATAAATACCTTAACGGCAAAAAAAACAACGTCTTTCCCAATAAGATTGACCCGGAATTCATCAGCCCGGCCAAAGTCCACAGCCCGATAAATTCCAAATACCTTTATATACTGGATCCGCCGACCAAACGGCTGGTGGTAACCGACAAGGAAGGAAATCTGGTTATTCAGTTCACGTCGCCTGTTTTTTCAGGCCTGAAGGATTTCGCGGTTTCCGAAAAAGAAAAAAAGATTTATCTGCTTGACGGAAATTCGGTTTACGCCATCCGCGCCAGCCATCTGGAATAGTTGGCAACAAAAAAACGCCTTGAGTTTCCCGGGGCGTTTTTTGTTTGTTTTATTTAAGAGTTACTTTGGCGCCTGCAGCTTCGATTTTTTTCTTCATATTTTCCGCATCTTCCTTTTTAACATTTTCCTTTATCATTTTAGGCGCTCCGTCAACCAGATCTTTGGCTTCTTTTAAGCCGAGCTCGGTTACTTCCCTTACCGCCTTAATGACCCCGATTTTATTGTCACCGGATGAAGTCAGCTCGACATTAAATTCCGTTTTTTCCTCGGCTGGAGCACCGGCTGCCGGAGCGGCGGCCACTGCCACCGGCGCGGCTGCTGAAACCCCGAATTTTTCTTCCAGAATTTTTACCAATTCTGCCAGATCAAGAACGGACATTTTTTCTATTTCCTCAACTAAATTTTTGAATTTAGCCGGAACCTCAACTTTTTTTTCTTCTGCCATATTTTTTCAATGTTATTAGTTATAAGTTATTAGTTATTAGACTCTTGTTTTTTGTCTTTTACTGCCGATAAAGCGTAAACCAGATTGTTTAAATTCCCCTTCATCGCATAAACGAAATTGCTGACCGGCGCTTTGATGGAACCCACTATCTTGGCATAGAGCTCGTTTTTGCTTGGCAGGACGGCCAGCTGCTTCAAATAGCTTTCATCTACGAATTTTCCTTCAAAAATACCGCCGTACATTTTTAATGTTTCATGGTCCTTGGCGAAAGCATGAATAATTTTTGCCGGCGCCACCTCGTCTTCATAGCTGAAAGCCGTTGCCACGCCCGAAGCGAAGGACTTGGGGTCAATTTCTTTGATATTGCTTTTTCCCAGCGCTATTTTCAAAAGACTTTTTTTGGTCACAGTAAAATCAACCTTTTCCTTTTCGCAATTGGCGCGCAAAGTTTCCACATCCTTGACTGAAAGTTGGTCAAAATTGGCGAAAATTACGGATTTTACCTTCTTTAACTTTTCTTCCAATTCGGAAATGATCTGCTGTTTTTTTTGTTTAGTTTTAGCCATATATTGCTAGCTATGAATTATCTCAATTTAAAAATTATATATAAATAAAAAACTGCGGTTTCGCGCAGATTAAAATTGCTGTTATCCTCGATAGGGTGTATTTTAAGCCATTATCAGGCCCCTATGGTCTGCGGAAAACTTGACTCATTCATTGTAGCAGGAAAAAAAAGATTGTCAACTGCTTAGATTGGTAACACTTTTCAAAAGTAAAAAGGCCGACATTAACGCCGGCCCGCTCTTTTCGCTGCCAGACTTTTGCGGATCAAAAATTTATCGCCTTTGTAACTTCTTTTATTCGTTGCAAATACTCCGGCGAATTCAATAAAATTTGCGCTTTTTAGATAAATCCTAACAAAGCTGAAATTTCTTAACGTTTCAGGACCAGCCAATGGTTTTTCAAGAAACTGTTTATGATCTGCCAATGGAAATTCTTTGATAATATGTTTTCCGGTCATTGATATCTTTCCACCTCGTTAATGAACTATTGTTCCGGTAAATTTTTTACCGTTTAAAATATTTTTCAAATTTTTTAAATCGCTGCCGCGGGTAATTATTAGTTCCATTCCGATTTTCGCTGCAAGTTTGGAAGCGACCGGATCAAACGGCGTGTGCTTTCCCGGCAGCCATTTATCGCCGACTATTTTTTTAAATTCTTTCCAGCTTATTTTTTTGTACGGTTTGGCGCCTTTAAACTTGTTCGGGTCTTTGTCGTAAACGTATTTTATATTTGAAAGATTGATTAAAGTTCCGGCATTGAAATTTTTTGCCAGTAAAACAGCATCTTTGTCCGATGAGGAGCCGGGTAAAAAACCGGCTCCTATAATAATTTTTTTGCCTGTTTTGACAGCGGCCGAAGGATTATAGATGATTTTTTCATAGGCCAACTGACCAAAGGCGGATCTTACAAGTTCCGCGTTAAGTCTGGTGGTGGCGATTCCTATCCAATCCAGATCATTTTTGTCCACCCGGCCATTTATTATTCTGGCGGCAGACTGGTATTTCCTGCATGTATTGCCGCCGCCGCAAACCATAACCGCTCTGTTGCCACGCCTGACAAAATCAGAGATAACCTTTCGAAAACGCTTCAAAAAGACGATGTCAATCCCGTCAGGAGCGATTAACGACCCGCCTAAAGAAATAATAATTGTTTTTGTCATCAAAATCCCTAAATTATAAAGACGGCTGCCGCGACAACTGTCGTCCATAACCCGTTTTTGTCGCCTTGCGCTGACTGCGTTATGTTTGAAGTTCTTATTATTTTGCCGCTCAGTTTATACTGCTTTTCCCGTTCATCCCAGGCCTTATCCGAATCGAATTCGACTCCAAGTGTGCTTGCCAGCATGGTTGCCGCCAAATCCTCGGCATAATCGCCGGCTTTATCGTCTGTCTGGCCGAAAGAGTGATGTTCTGACAAATAACCGTATTTGTCTTCTTCGGCAGGAATCGCCACACCGACCGACGACGCGATTAACCGGTTGGATTCATTGGTGCAGTTCCTTGACATCACGACAAAAGTGATTTGGCCCGGTTTTAATTGTTTTAATCCTTCTTCGCGCGATATTTTTTTACATCCCGGCGGATAAATGCTGGATACTGTTACTAAGTTGCATTTTTCTATGCCGGCATCGCGCAGCGCCAGCTCGAAGGACTGCAAATAGTCCTTATGTCTTCCCACTCCTTTGGTCAAAAAAACTTTTTTTGGCACAAGAATATGATCCAAATTCACTGTGTCTTTGCCATTTTGATTCATTTCCTTGGTTATAGTTAATTATTAATTGAAATAATTATAATACAAAATTATTTTTTTTACTACAAGTAGAGTTAACACCATAAGGTAACACTTTGATATTCTAAAGGTAACACGTGTTAACTATTAATAATCAAAGTGTTATGAATAAACCCAAATTTACACGC
>QZIX01000015.1 GCA_003599635.1 Candidatus Parcubacteria bacterium | reverse complement strand
TGGTTATAACCGTTTTGCCGTGGTGGTATCGGCTAAGATTTCAAAGAAAGCGACAGTAAGAAATAAAATCAGGCGTCGTATTTATGAAATTTTAAGAATTAATCTTACTCGCATGGAAAACGGTTATGATATGATTGTAATTGTCAGTCCGGATATTATTAAAAATTATAAGGAAATTGAAAGGGTTTTACTTGGTATATTAAAAAAAATTAAATTTTTAAAATGAGATTATCAGTCTGGCAAATCAGATTTTTAGTTTTAAAGCTGATCAGAATATATCAGAAAACTTTGTCTTTTGATCATGGATTTTTCAGCTATATGTACCCGCACGGTTTTTGTCGCTTCAGGCCGACCTGTTCGGAATACGCTTATCAGGCAGTCGGAAAATACGGTGTGATAAAAGGCGGTTTGAAGTCATTGGGAAGAGTCTTGCGATGTAATCCTTTTTCACACGGTGGTTATGACCCGTTAAAATAAAAGGGGGCCGGCATACGCAGGCCCTGTTCATTCAGCTGACAGGAATGATTCCCGGTTTTTTAAAAATAATTCGGCTTTTTCAGGAATAAATTTATTCCCGAGGGTAACCCATGTTTCCGTAATAATGTATTTTTTTCCCGAAAATTCAATGATCAAAAAATCGTTTTCATGCCGAACGACTTTTGCGGTCCCGCAGTAGTCGTCGCAGTAACCCTTAACTGTTATCTCTGTTCCTGGCAAAAATTTGGTCATCGTCGACATTGGTTTTTTCCTCCTTTGTCGCTAAATTAACATTTTATAATCTAAAAGTCAAAAATAATGTCTGAATTTTTTAATGCAATTTTATACCAGCCGATTCTAAATGTCCTAGTTTTTTTATATAACATTATTCCCGGCCACGATATCGGGCTGGCAATTGTGTTGCTGACAGTAATAATCAAACTGATACTTTACCCTTTTTCCTTAAAGTCAATCAAATCACAGAAAGCCTTGCAGGAAATTCAGCCAAAAATCGAAGAATTAAAGAAAAAATTTTCAAATCAGAAGGAAAAATTGGCTGCGGAAATGATGCGTCTTTACCGGGAAGAAAAAGTCAGTCCTTTTTCTTCCTGCCTGCCGCTTTTGATTCAGCTGCCTTTTTTATTGGCCGTTTATCAGGTTTTTCGTACCGGTTTGAGTTCTGAAAGTCTGGGGTATTTATATCCTTTTATTGAAAACCCCGGTCGTCTTGAGTCGGTGTCAAAATTTTTTTTCAGTCTTGATATGGCCAGACCGAATATCTGGCTGGCTGTCCTGACGGGCATCATACAGTTCTGGCAGTCAAAAATGATGATAACAAAAAAACAACCGAGCGTTCCCGGCTCACAGGATGAAAAAATGTTAACCATGATGAACAGGCAGATGCTTTACTTTATGCCGATTATGACCGTTTTCATCGGTTTTCAGCTTCCTTCCGGACTGGTGCTTTACTGGCTGACCACGACTTTACTTATGATTTTACAGCAGTATCTTCTTTTCAGAAAAGATAAAGTGATTGAGCTTAAAAAATAAACATATGGTTTTAGAAAACCAGGATCTAATCAATCTTCCGGTTTATACCAAAAGCGGCAGATTTTTAGGGCGTATCAACCATTTTGAAATCGATGAAGGTTCTCAGAGTATTATCAGGTATTTTGTAAAGTCGGGGCTGATTCAAAATTTATGGAAAAAGCAGCTTATAATCCATCGAAGTCAGGTAATATCAATCACCAAAGAAAAAATGACAGTCGATGATTCAGCGCATGCGCTAGAAGAAAAAGTGATCCGGCTGGCAACATCTCCCAGCAAATAAAAAATATTGTTTCAGGTTTCCATAGAACTTCCGGTAAAAAAACCCCTTTAGGGGGTATGACCCTAGGGGTAAAGTATTTTTTTGGCTGTAGCGATAGTTTGTCCGATGCAGCCGGATTGGTGCTTTATTTCGCGCCAAAATTTTTCATCAGCCGGCTTGCTTGTCAAAAACTTTCTGAATGTTTCAATTAAAACTAAAGTGCCCCGAAGAACCGCTTTTGTATCACCATTATTTTTTATCAGACGCGTCAATTAAAGAATTTACCTCTTCCAGTAAATATTCTAAATTCTCCATATCTTTCTCCTTGTCTGTAACAAGTTTTACAAACTAATGGTAAATCAGTTAATTTTCAAATTGAAAAAGTCTTTTTAACTTTGGAGTTTTGTATTTAAAACTGCCTTTCTTTGCCGACTATAATATTGATTTTTTTGGGGATTATTTCAACATCAACAGGTGTCTTAAGCACTCTTTGGTCGTCAGTATGCACAGATAAGGATTTTTTACTTTTGATTGATAATTTTTTAAAGGGAAAAATGCTGTCATAGCAGCTTTTGGCGGAAAAAAAAGAAAAAAATTGAGTCGGCTTGGCTATGGAAATTAAGGCCTCTAAAACGCCGTCCTGCGGATTGAAGTGGGAACCTGTGGTATTGGCAGTTGATAAGAAACCGGGCCTTAAATTACAGATATTGACTTGGCAGACGCTTTGTTTTATTTCAACCTGGTATTTTTTTTCGCATTCCAGGACAACCGGACCGGGGCTGATTTTAACACTGCCTAAAAAATAGGTGCCGTTCACTTTGCCCAGGTCTAGTTTTTCGATTTTCCTTGCAGAAACCACATCGCACGCCTTGTCCTCCCCTGGCAGTCCCAAAATATCGGCGATTTTTGTGTGCTCGCCTATCGGTATATAGCCGATTGAAACTTTATAATCAGCCGCCACATTTATAATTTCAATCAGCGTTTTGTCGTTTCCCACAGCTACTATTGTCTGGACGCCTGATCTGATTTCATCGTCAATTAAATCATGCAAATTTTTTAAAGGTGACAGCCGGCTGATTTTCCCGCCTATTCCTAAATCAGTCAGCCTGATTTCAATTTTAGCCAGCCTGGAATTGTATTTCTGCTCATTTAAAAAAGAATCGTATAAATATAAATACATGCTGCTAAATTAAACTTTAATCCCCTTGGCTTTCATAAAATCAGCAGCCGGTTCCTTTTTTACCGGTTCGGGTTTTTCCAGACGGGATTTTTTATCGTCGCCGCAGTGGCACTTGCCGTCTATGGATGCACCGGGTGAAACAATAAGCACACTGGTTTTAATGTCGCCGAAAATTTTTGCCGTTTCTTTTAATTCCAATTTTTCATTTATCCTGACATTACCCTGGATTTCTCCGGCAATTTGAGCATTGGCTGCGCTGACACTGGCAAAAATCTTGGCCTCAGGTCCGATGCGCAGATTTTTTTCCGTTTTTATGGTGCCGGCGACGATCCCCTCAACAACGACATTGCCGTTGGCTGAAAAATCGCCTTCCACTCTTACCGAAGGGCCGATTATTGTTTCGATACCGTCATTTTTCTCGGTTTCTTTAAACATAAAATTTATGGCTTAATTTTTAGCGTTGTTTTTATATTAGCTTTAATTTCTGTTTATTGTCAATCCGGATTCTTGACACTTTAGCGCCGCGATGCTAAGATTGATTTCATTGATTTAACAAATAAATTTTTTTTATGCCGATAAAAAAAGCTGCCGCAAAATCCTTAAGGCAGAACAAGAAGAATTTCCAAAAGAATAAATTGATTCTGTCCAATTTGTTTTTTTTGATTAAGAAGACCGAAAAATCGCTCGCTCAGGGGAAAAAAGCGGAAGCCGGCGAACTGATGAAAAAAGTTATAAAGGCCGTGGATAAGGCAGTACAAAAAAACATCATAAAGAAAAATACCGCTGCCAGAAAAAAATCACACCTGGCAAAAAAATTACACAGATTAAACCCTGACGACAAAAAGATCAAATAAGGTTCTGCCGTCAACTTGACTTGTCTTAAAAGAAAAATCTATCTCCAGAAGCCGCTGATAGATTTTTTTTAATTCATTATGTGTGTAATTGCCGGACTGCTGCAGGGCTTTTTGCGCGACAAAGGGATGGATTTTCAATTCAGCGGCGATTTTAAAATATGAAAAACACCCTGATTCCGAAAAGTTTTTTACCAGCAATAGATTTTTATAATGCCAGATCATTTTCGACAGCAGGGAAGTCTGGCTTATTCCCAGATCCAGCTGATTTTGAATAAGTCTGAGGGCTTTTGCTTTGTTTTTCTGTCCCAAAGCGTCGGTTAAATTAAAAATATTTTCATCCAGCTTGCTTTTGGTAAGCAGATTGATTTCCAGAACAGTTATTGGCCGGTTTTGGCAGTAAGCGGCAAGCTTTTTTATTTCGGAATCAAGCTGCCAAAGGTCATTACCGATCCAACAGGCCAGTAGATTAGCGGCTTCATTTTCAATCACTGAGCCGATTTTTTTGATTTCCTGTAAAATCCATTTTTTTGTTTCCGCCTCCGTTAAAAGCTTGAACTGCTGGCTGTATTTTTGGTCGGCAAGCTTTTTAAAAAGCGGCAGACAGCCGTCAGCCGGTTTTTTGGGTGTTTCGCCGTCCCAAAAAATTATTATATTGTCGTTTTTCATATCCGACAATGTTTTTAAAATTTCGTGGCATAGTTTTTTTTGCGGTTTGGCAAACAGGTTCTCTACGATGATTAATCTTTTTTTGGCAAGAAACGGCTGTGACATTATAGCGCGTCGGAAATCGGAAATTTCCATTTTTTTAGCATCAAGCTTTTCCAAATTCAAAGCCGATTTATCAACTTCCTTGATAAATTTTTCCTTTAATTCATTTAATTTCCGCCGCGACCTGAAAGTGTCGGGGCCGTATAAAAAGATAATCATGGCAACCTAATTTTAACAGAAATCCTGATTAATAACAAAGGTGTTTATAAAACAAAAAAAGTGGGGAAAAACTTTTGTCTTTCCCCACAGGACTCACAGGACGAGGTTGTTCGTCGGAACATTTCCCAAAAGCGGACCCTTAAACGAGAGAAACTTCCCACTGTGGTTAGTCCAGATATCTATTGCAGTGAAGGTCACCTGACCTAAATTTGTGAAAATTTCCTCTGCTTTCGCATCGACCGGGTGTTGTCCCTGTTCATTGTTAAGGGCAAAAGTGAAATAGATCCGTTCTTTGATACCCACGATTTTATAATGGGTATCAATAAGTCTAAACCCACTCTCCCGAAGGTAGCTCGCCATGTCAGGCGCTGAGCAACATTTTACGGATGCGTTTGGCTGTTGGTATACCGCTTTGGTTTGTTTCGGCGGCGGGGATTTTTCTAATCTGATGTGATCCCCTATCCTGAAGTCATCAAACCAGTTTGTATTACCATCATGGGGTAATACAAAACAAAAAATAAACCTTTCTACCAGTTCTCCGGTCGAAATTTTGTGTATTGCCGGAGTCGTTGGTTTTTTGGGGGGTCTCAGTTGAGCCGTAGCCCAATCGGTTAGAGTTTGTCTGGTTTCATCAGGATGCTCACATTCTTGAAGTTTTGGTTTCTTTCGAATTGGTTCGCGCGCAGTACCCGCCTTTGCAGGAGGGAAAATTTCAGAAATAAGCCAACTATTAGTAATGGTTTCGGCGGGCGCCTTTTTTACTTCATACTTTTTCTTTTCTGCGGCCACTGTTTCTTCCGGAATATCATTCCCTTCCGGAAGAAGAGCTGCCCTAACTGCTTCTAGCTTACTTTTTACGTCTTCCGGCAAATTCATAACAGAACCTCCTTAAAAAAACTAAACTATAGTTTAGCAAAAAAAGAACTAACATTAAAAAATAGCATATTTAATGATTTTTGTCAATATTTAACGGTGTACAGTTTTTTCCTCATTTTAACATTTTATAAAAATGTCCGTTTATTAATCATAAAACAAAAAACAACTCTTAAAAAGCTGTTTTTGTTGATAAAATAAGGAAAAAGCTTCCTTTTATTATTTAACTAATTATTTTTTACCTTAAAACTACGCCCTTAGTGCCTTCAAAATACCTTTTTTCGTATTAATACAATTGCAGTTTTGCGAGATATTTTTTTATTGGGTTAAGCTTTTCATTTCGCCCCAGTTGTCGCCGGCTTCAAGGTCGGTTTTTATAGGTACTCTTAATTTATAAATGTTGTTCATGATGTCTTCTATAAATCCGGCAACAGCGCCGACTTCTTTTGCCGGCACTTCAAAAACCAGTTCATCGTGAACCTGCATGATCATTTTTGCCTTGCTGCTGACAGCCGGGAGTTTATTTTTTATTTCTATCATCGCCAGTTTCATCAAATCAGCCGCTGTCCCCTGGATTGGATGGTTTATGGCCGCTCTTTCGGCCGCGGCTTTTAAATTTTGCACCCCCGAATTGATATCGGGCAAATAGCGCCTGCGGCCGAAAATCGTTTCCACATAACCGTTTTTGTAAGCGAAGCTCTTGGTTTGGTCCAAATATTTATTTATTTCTGAATGCAGGGTAAAATATTTATCAATAAACATTCCAGCTTGTTCATAGCTTATGCCCGCCCCCTGGGCCAGGCCGTAAACCCCCATACCGTAAATAATGCCGAAGTTGATTGCTTTGGCTTCGCGGCGCATTTGTTTGGAAACTTTTTCCTGCGGCATTTCATTTATTTCCGCCGCTGTCCGGGCATGGATGTCCTCGTTGTTATTAAAAGATTCAATCATTTTTTTGTCGTTGGCAAGCGAAGCGATAATCCGCAGTTCAATCTGGGAATAATCCGCAGCCAGAATTTTGTAACCCTTCGTTGCCACAAAAGCTTTTCTGATTTGCTGCCCGACTTCGGTGCGGATGGGAATATTTTGCAAATTAGGGTCAGATGAAGACAAACGTCCGGTGGCCGTGATTGTCTGATTGTAATTGGTGTGGACGCGTTTGTCATTTTTATTGACGAGTTTAGGCAAAGCGTCAAGATAAGTTGATTTTAATTTACTCAGCTCCCGGTATTCGGAAATCAGCTCAATTATCGGATGCCGGCCGCGCAGTTTTTCTAGTTCATCGGCAGCCGTGGAAATTCCGGTTTTGGTGCGTCCCAGACCCTTAGTTGAAATTTTCAGGCGGTCAAAGAGCACTTCTTTTAACTGCAGAGGCGAGGAAATGTTAAATTCGCAGCCGGCCAGGTGGCAAATTTTTTTTTGCAGTTTTTTTATTTTTTGCCCCATTTTATCGGAAAGGTTTTTTAAAAATTTAACGTCGATGTTTACGCCATGCCGTTCAATTTCTGCCAGAACGGGAACCAACGGCACTTCTATTTTTTGCAGCAAGTTCAAAAGGTTGTTTTTTTCAAGTTGTGTCTGCAGCGGTTTTGCCAGTCGCCAGGTAAAGTCGGCATCAGCGCAGGAGTAATCGGACAGTTCCTGCAGGGGGATTTTGTCAAGACCCAGGTCGCCTTTTTGTTTTCTGGAAAGTTTTTTGTTTAAAATGTCTTCCAGGCTTTTCATTTGAAAACCGAATTCGGTAAAAACAAGGTTATCAAGGCTGTGAGAACGGGTTCCCGGGCTTAAAATATAAGATGCCAGCATCGTGTCGAATGAAATCCCCTGCAGATCGAAACCTTCGGACTGCAAAACTTCCAAATCAAACTTCATATTATGTCCGATTTTTTTTACTTTTGGGTTGCAGAAAATTTCAGTTAATTTTTCTTTTTTCTTTTGGTAAGCTTTTGGCGTTACAAAATAAGCTTCTTTTTCTTTCCAGGAAAAGCTGATGCCTAAAAGTTTGCCGAAAAAAGTATCCAGTTCGTTTAATTCCGTATCAACGGCAAAAGTGTCGGTTTTTTTAAGTTCAGAAATGAATTTTTCAAATTTTTCCTGCGAGTCGACAAGTGTGTATCTTACGTCCTGAGGTTTTTTTTCTTTCATCATGGCAAAATCAAGCTTAGTCTGTACCGTTGTTGAGATCTGGGAAAAAACTTCGGGCAGGCGCGCCATCAAGTTTTTAAATTCCAATTCCCGGAACAGCTCCAAAACTTTTTTTTCGTCATAGCAGGCCACCTGGCATTTTTTAACGTCAAAATCCAGGGGCACGTCACGAATTAAAGTGACCAGACGTTTTGACTGCATGGCTTCTTCCTTGTGTTCGACTAACAGATTTCTTTGCCTGTCTTTTATTTTTTCCGAATTAATGTTTTTATAAATGTTATCAAGTGTTTCAAATTCTGAAAGCAGTTTTATGGCCGAGGTCTCGCCCAAACCCTTGACGCCGGCAATATTGTCGGACTGGTCGCCGACAATGGCTTTGTAATCAATCATCTGTTCCGGCGTTAAGCCCTGGTATTTTTTCTTAACCCCCGCCACATCGTAAGTTATGGTGTCGGACAATCCTTTGTGCATGGTGAAAACTTCCACATCATCAGAAACCAGCTGCAAAGTATCCAAATCCCCGGTAACGATTATTTTTTTAAAGTTTTTTGCCTGGGGGTGCGAAACAATCGTGGCAATGACATCATCGGCTTCAAAACCTTCCTTTTCGAAAATTTGCAAATTAAAAGCCCGGACGATTTCTTTGACTTTGGGAAACTGCAAATAAAGCTCATCGGGCTGCTTTTTGCGCTTGCCCTTGTATTCTTTGTACTCTTCATGGCGGAAGGTCGGCTTAGGCAGGTCAAAAGTCACAGCCGCATAGTCGGGTTTTAATTCCTTTAGGACTTTAAGCAAAACCATGGTAAAGCCGTAGACCGCATTGGTCAATTCCCCCTTTTTATTGGCCAAAGGCGGCAGCGCATGCCAGGCGCGATGGATTAACGCATTACCGTCTATTACTATGAATTTTTGTTTTTTAACCATATATTAATTATAGCATTATTTGAATTATTTTTGGGTGAAAAAAAGACTCCGCGCTTCATTAGTTTGATGCGAAGTCTAAAGGCATGACTTTGTCGTAATAGTTATAGGAAAAGTTTTAGGCAAATATGAGAATATTAGCACGATGGCCGTTTTTTCCGATAACATCACAGATTAGCCTGCGTTTCCTTTTACATTTAGGTGAGGGGTCCTTACTGACCGAAAGAGTTAACCCCCGGTAGCCGATTTTTTCTCCTCTGAGATTTCTCTCAAACCGATCTCGAGGGAATTCGATAATTTCAATCGGCAATGTTTGTTTCTGATTGGGAAAGTTAATTGTCAAATGTGACGGCAACATTTTTTTCTCACTTTCTTAAACCCCGTAGGGTATTTTCCTCAATTTAATAAAGAACATCTACAATATGGGTTTAAATCTTAGCGTTAAACTTAATTTTTGTCAATTTGTACCTTGACCATTAAGATGTAGCAGATAAAAAGAAGCGCGCATCTATGACAAAATGCGCGCTTGTTGGATCAACAAAACCTTTTAAGCCGCAACTTGTTTAAACAAGCGTAATTTTTCAAGTACGGCTAAAATTTTTGGTTGCCACTGTTCGGACAGGGAAAAAAGCGGCGATCGAAGCTCGTCTTCGCAAAATCCCAAATGTGACATTATCCACTGTACAGGTATTGGGTTGGTTTCACAAAATAGGATTTTTGACAGCGGTAAAAGTCTGAAATGAATTTCCTGGGCATGTTTGTATTTGCCTTGTTCCCAGGTGTTGATCATGTCAGCTACCTGAAAAGGCGCCACATTGGCCGTAACGCTGACTACGCCCGCGGCACCCAAAGCCAGCATCGGCAGAGTCAGCGGGTCATCGCCAGATAAAACGGTAATACTGCAGCTTTCCATCAGTTCATTTACCTGGTTTATATTACCTGATGCTTCTTTGATCGCTATTATAGTTTCGATTTTGGTAAGTCGCGCGACAGTCGACGGCAGCATGTTAACTCCGGTACGGCCGGGAACATTATAAAGAACAATGGGAATATCGACTTCCTTGGCTACTGCTTCATAGTGTTTGAACAAACCATCTTGCGTCGGTTTGTTGTAATACGGCGTTATCATCAAGGCAGCATCTGCTCCGGCTTCTTTGGCTCGCCGCGTTAATATGATCGCCTCGTGGGTCGAATTGCTTCCAGTGCCAGCAACTACCTTCACGCGGCCATTAGCAGCTGCAACGACTGCTTCGATGATGCGGATTTGTTCATCATGGGAAAGCGTGGCTGCTTGCCCGGTACAACCGCAGGGACAGATGACGCGGGTGCCGTTTTTTATTTGCCGTTCAACTAAGGCCGTTATTTTTTGATAATCGACCTGGCCGTTTTTGAACGGCGTAATTAACGCTACACATGACCCTGTAAACATTATTTAACCTCCTTTTTTTGCCAATAAATCAATACAAACGCGCCGACGGTTCTTGTTATTCCCTCCCTTCTTGTAAAAGTTCGTTTTTTTACTCCAGTAACCCTTCGGCAAGTTCAGGGTTAACAAAAAAACCTGCCGTCCGGGCAGATTCTTATTTTTACTTTTTTAGCAATACTAATCCGCCTGGACTTAAGTTGCAGGTTTCTTATCCTTATTGCTTAATAAAAAGTATTTCATATTTATAAGCTAGCAGATAAAGTTATAACTGTCAAATATACTTACAGCAGACAGCTAAGTATTCGTAATATTCGTATTGATTCTTAATTCGTAATTTTAAAAAAAGGCGCACTTTCGGAAAACGCGATTTCCGAAAGTGCGCAGTTGTATCACGCTAGGTAATGCTTTCTGTTGATGTTCGTGAGCCGTGCATTTTTCTTATGGCATCAGCAAACATTTGGGCGATAGTTACGACTTGAATCTTCTTCGTAATTTTTTCTTCAATTATTGGCACAGTATCAGTGATAACCAGGCGGTCAAGTTTGGAATCCTCAATTTTATTAACACCAAGACTTAGAAATCCATGGCTTACTACTGCAATTGCTGTTTTTGCGCCGCGCGACTTTACCATTTCAGCTGCGTCAATCAAGGTATTACCGCTTAATGTTTCATCATCACAGAAAATTGCAGTAAGTCCATTCACTTCCCCCAGAATGCCGACCATTTTTGGTTTTTCCGAATCGTCAGTTCGGCGTTTGTCGATTACTGCCAATGGCAAATTGAAATAGTCAGCGTAGACGCCACTGTATTTCGCTGAACCCTGATCTGTGGCTACCACGACCTTTCCTTCTTTTCCAATTTCTCCCAAAACCTTTGCCAGTAAATAGACTGTTGCATGTAGAGCATCAAGCGGGATTCGCGATTGTGCCTCGATAGTATTTGTGTGAGGATCCATTGTTAAGATACGATCTGCACCGGCTCTTTGATACAGTTTGCTCCAAAGAGCCGCTGCGGCTGAAATTTTTCTGCCATCGGTACGGTCTGTTCGCGCATAAAAATAGTATGGCAACACGACTGTTACACGCGCTGCCTTACATGTAGTCTTGGCAGCGTCGATGAAAAGAAGAAGTTCAATCATCTGTTGGGAAAGAGGTGACACCTGTTGTTGCAGGATGTAGACATCGCACCCTTCTAGATCCTCAGAAGGGTCGATCTCGGGCATTAGATTTTCATTACTAAAGATCTTTACACGTCTTTTGACGAGAGGCGCAGCTAATAGGCCGGCAACAGTTGGTCCGAAGCCAGAGTGTAATGCTGCTTCACAAGAAAGAATTTTCAAAGGACCATAAACCGAGTACATGTTCTTCCTCCTTCAATTGTCAAAAAAACACTTCCTATTGAATTGAATTTTTAACCTCCTAAAAAACCACTAACATCTTAGAGAATTTGCAGTTAGTAGTCAAATCAATATGAGGTGTCAGTTACCAGTTATCAGTAGTTAGAGGTCAGTATTGGTAATTCAACCTTTAAATTTTTCATTACCACATCTCGACATGTGGTTGTGGAAGCTCTATAAAATAATGTGTATTATTTTTAGTTCAAAATGAAAACAGACTATTACCATATATCGTTATATGGTAACGGCAAGTAGTTAACAATATTTGTTGTCAACTTCATTAAAAAATTACCATATTGAGCAATATGGTAGTGCATGAAAATTATTCTTATTAAGAGAAAAGGCGCGGATTCGTTTTTTTTCGAATCCATGACCAAGCGTTTTTGCCAAACCAAAAACGCATTTTTTCTTCGGGTACGAATATCTGATATCCTTGACAGTTTTTTGCCATTTTAGCCGGCCATGACTGTAAGATATAGTCAATAACCGCCTGGAGGCTTAATTCGTGAAAATGGTACCGGCAGAATTTTCTGTCAAAAAAAGCCGTTTGTCTTTTTTCATCTAATAGAAGGGGTCACCTTTCTCATTTAATTGGCTCCGGTTAACTTTATCAGGACAGCTATTTCTTACTACAATACTGCCTGGAAACAGGTTTTCAGAAAACATTTGCTTTCTCCTTAACGAATAGGTTTATTGAAATCCCCTTTTTTTAACTTAAAATATTAGCATAAATATTGTATTTTGTCAATGTTTTTGGTAAAATGATTTCATAAACTGGTCAGCTCGCCGGGTAAACAGCTGGTCAGCTAATTTATTTTTTTATGTTTTTGCAAAAAATTGAAATTCTGGGCTTTAAGTCTTTCGCCAATAAAACCGTTTTGGAATTTCCCCATCCGGGAAAGGGCTGTCCGCTCACAGAAAACGGCGCAAGTTCGCCCTTGCCGAAAAAAATCTGCGGCATTGCCGCTATTGTCGGCCCCAACGGTTCGGGCAAATCCAATATTGCCGACGCTATCCGCTGGGCATTGGGCGAACAAAGCATGAAGTCTGTCCGCGGCAAAAAATCCGACGACGTTATTTTTTCCGGATCTGATCGGCGCGGGCGTTTAGGGATGGCGGAAGTTTCCCTCCATATTAATAATGAAGATAAAACAGTCGATATCGATTATCCGGAGGTGGTAATCACCCGCCGGCTTTACCGTTCAGGCGAAGGCGAATATTTAATCAATAAGAGTAAAGTCAGACTGCAGGATATTTTAATGCTGATTGCCAAAGCCAATTTCGGCCAGAAAAGTTACAGTATCATCTCCCAGGGAATGATCGATTCTATCCTAGTGGCTTCGCCGGCGGAAAGAAAGGAATTTTTTGACGAGGCTGTCGGTGTCAGGCAGTTTCAAATCAAGCGCGACCAGTCCATAAACAAACTGGAGCTGGCCTGGCAGAATCTTAAATCAGTGGAAGTTTTGTTAAATGAAATAGAACCGCGCCTAAGGTCTTTAACGCGCCAGGTCAACCGCCTGGAAAAGAGGGAAATTATAGAAAAAGAATTGCGCCAGGTGCAAATCAGTTATTTCGGCACTTTGTGGCATGATATAGAAAATAAAATAAAGGGATTGAAACCGGAATACGAAAACCTTAAGGATCAAACGGAAAAAAAACAGTCTGAACTGAGTTTAACCAAAAACAAACTTTTTGATCTGGAAAAACAGGATTCCCGGACTGAAAATTTTAATAGACTTCAGTCTAATTTTCAAAAACTGCTGGAAGAAAAAAACGGTTTAACGGAAAAACAGCTTATCTTAAAAAATAAAATCGAGCTTGCCCGCCAGAGGAGTTTTAAAATGGAGGCAATGCCTCTTTCGGAAGTTATAAACCGTCTGAAAGAAAGCCGGAAAATTCAAGATGAATTAAAAAATGCTATTGATCAAAAAAATTTTTCCGAGATTCTGAAATTTTCACAAAAACTTGAAGAGAGTTTAAAGGTTTTGATTTCGGATCTGGAAAATCCGCAAAAGAAAAAAATAAGCGAAATTGATCCGGCGCTGGAAAAAGAACAACAGTCAATTTTGGAAAAACTCAAAGATCTGGAAAGCAAAGTAAAAGTGGCGCAGGCGGATATTGACGGTTTTAATCAAAAGCAAGACGAACAGAAAGGCGAATTTTTCCAGTTGCAGCGCCAATATCAAAAGCAGCAGACCGATTTGAATTTTTTAAACGGCAAAAATTCCGAGCTGAGGGTGGAATTAACCCGCCTGGAAACCAAACGGGAAGACCTGGAAGAAGAAATAAAAGACGAAATGAAAGATTTCGCCTGGTTGGACGAATACCAAAGCCAAAAAAGTTTTGACGAAACGCAGACATTGCAACAGATCCATCATTTGAAGCATCAGCTAGAGCTTATAGGCGGAATTGATCCGGAAGCAGTCAAGGAATACAGGGAAACAAAGGAACGTTTTGATTTTTTATCCGGCCAGTCGGAAGATTTAAACAAATCAATAAGCTCTTTGGAAGAAGTGATCAAGGATTTGGATGAAAATATCCATTTACAGTTTGATTCTTCCTTTAAAAATATCAATAATGAATTTCAGAAGTATTTTAAAATTTTGTTTAACGGCGGCAGGGCGGAACTTTCATTGATCAAAGAAGAGAAGAAAGCCGAAAAAGAAATTATTAAGGAAGAAATCGGCAACGGCAAGAACGCCAACGGCAATGATGCAAGCAATGATGAAAAAAAGCCGTGGAAGAAGCTGGAATCGGACAAAACCATCAAAGGCATAGAAATATTTGCCACTCCCCCGGGAAAAAAATTAAAAAATATTAGCATGCTTTCAGGCGGTGAAAGAGCGTTGACTTCCATTGCCCTTATTTGCGCCATTATTTCCAATAATCCTTCGCCGTTCGTGGTGCTTGATGAAGTGGATGCGGCACTGGATGAAGCCAATTCGCAGCGGTTTGCCCAGATTTTGGATGAACTTTCCCACAAGACCCAGTTTATAACCATCACTCACAATCGCGCCACAATGTATAAAGCCAATATTTTATACGGTGTTTCCATGGGCGATGACGGTGTTTCCAAACTACTCAGTATTAAGTTAGAAGACGCTGAAGCATTAGTAAATCGATAAGTACAAATGTCAAAATCCAAATTTCAAATCAAGCTCAAAGTACAAATCCCAAAGCATTTGGCATTAATAATTTGATATTGAATTGGCATTTGAGTTTAGGGCTTTGGATTTAAGTCCTTGACATTTCTTAAAAAATAATTTACTATACTTCTACGTCATTGCGCTCATAATTCATTATTAATTAGTTTATTTTTTTTATGTTAGCAATTCGTTTTTCCCGCTATGGCAAAAGAAAATATCCGACTTACAGGATAATTGTTTCGGAAAAATCCAAAGACACCCAGGGCAGGGCATTGGAGTACCTGGGCCATTATGACCCGCACACCAAAGCCGGTGATTTTAAAAAAGACAGGATACTTTTTTGGATAGGCAGAGGTGCCAAGCTTTCCCCCACGTTAAACAATCTATTCCTTGATAAAAATATCATTACCGGAAAAAAGGTCAAAGCATCAAAGAGCAAGAAAAAAACCGAAGAGGCAAAAGCCGAAGCCCCAAAGGCAGAGGGGCCAAAACCGGAAACAAAATCTGAAGTTAAAGAAGCCCTGAAAGAAGAACCACCTAAACCAGAAGCTAAGCCGGAAGAAAAAAAATAATCACATCTTTTCTCCCCCGATTCAGGGGGAGATTTTGTTTATTGAACAGAAAAGAAATTATTATTATGGTTGATTATACTTAATTTGACACTTTTAAATTGATGGTATAAGATATCAACAATATGAATCTTAAGAAATACCTTTCCGCGCAATCAAGCTGGAGCATAATCTGCTCATCATCATGTTCATCATCAGCCTTTGGTGGAAGGTTTTTTTCTGCATAGATTCACGTTAAAGTAAAAACAGCTAGCCTTCCACAAGAACGGCTGGTTTTTGTTTTTAGCTTCGTACATTACAACAAAAAGGAGATACAAGAGATGAACGGGAACAAGAAAGCACACGTTCTTTTACTTGACGGATTCCATAAGGCAGGAGTCCAGGAGCTTATGCAAAGAGAAGAAATGGTAGTCGACGCCAGAGATAAAAGCATGTCCCACAACGAATTGCTTGAAGCGATATCCAACATTGATTTTTTGGGTGTCAGGTCCGGTACCAAAGTTATGGCTGAGCACTTGGAGGCTGCCAGAAATTTATTGGCAATCGGCCGCGCCGGTGTCGGTATCGACAATATTGACGTTAAATCCGCCACAAAAAAGGGCATTGTTGTCGCCAACGCAGGCAACGAGACCGCGGTAGCTGTTGCCGAACTGGCATTTACCCAGATGCTGAATCTGTCGCGTCGGGTGATTGATGCCGATAGATCAATTAAGTCGGGCAAATGGGAAAAGAAAAAGTTTATCGGCACGGAACTTCGAGGCAAGACAATCGGCGTTATCGGCTACGGCCAAACTGGCAGTCTGGTCGTTAAATATGCAGTAACTTTCGGCACCAAAGTCGTCATCTACGAGGTGGATAAGGAAAAATGGGAAAGTAACGGTCGCTTCGTTGAAAACATCGGCGAACTTTATGCTTTAGCCGATATTATCACTTTGCATGTTCCGCTTACCGAAGGCACGAGAAATATGATTTGCGCCGCCACCATCAATCAGATGAAGAAAGGAGTAAAGATAATAAACTTGTCGCGCGGCGGCATCGTCAACCATCAGGAAGTTTTTGAAGCCATAAAAGAAAAAAAAGTCGGCGGTTTTGCCGCTGATGTATTTAACTCTGAACCGCCGGTTGCCGCCGAGGCGCCTGATGTGGAAAATGTAATCTGGACCCCACACATAGGAGGTCAATCCGAGGAAGGACAGAAAGCTTCTTCCAAGACGATTGTGCGGCAGTTTTTAAACTATTGGCTCTGGGGCCAGGTCGACAATGCGGTCAATCTGCCGAAGATGCATCCAAACGAAGAGCTTGATAATCCGGGCAGCCACCGGGTGGTTGTGGTGCACAAAGATGTGCCGGGCGCGCTCCACATACTAACAGGACCATTTTATGATGCGGGTATAAATATCGCCGACCAAGGTCTTCACCGTACCAAAGAGCACATTGTTTTTAATGTGATTGATACGGATACTGCCGTTCCAGAAAGCCTCGTGACTGAGCTTTACAATCTGAAAACCAGGGATGGTTTGTCTTTTGTCATCAAGGTCAGAAATTTTGACCTGAAATTCTGAATATCTCTTAATCCCGGCTAACACCATGTTAGCCGGTTTTTTTTAAGCCTTTGACGGATTTTTGCCATTAGTTTAAAATATGAATCAACGGCGTAAAAGCCGTTTTTTATGTTGCATCAAAACTCGCAAAAACGTTACAAGATTGATAATGCCGTTTACTTCATTACTATAAAGACAGACAATAGTTCTCCATTATTTAGGGAAAGAATTTTTTGTGATTTATTGGTTGAAGAAATTTTATTGTGCCAGAAGTTAAAGAGTTTTGTATTATACGGTTTTTGCATTCTTCATAATCATGCGCATATATTATTACAGGCGAGTGAAAAATATAATATCTCAAAAGTCATCCAATCATTAAAAAAAGAGTCGTCAAGAGATATTAATTATGTAATTGAAGGCGACATTCCGGAATGTCGCCTTCAGGGTCAACAATTCTCATATCGCTTTTCAAAAAATTTTACAGCTCCAAATTTATTAAAATATAAAAATAGATTTAAGTGGCAGCCTTAATCCATTTCATAAATTCAAATGGCAGAAATCTGACTATGACCATATTATTAGAAATGTAAAAGACCTGCAAAATTATTATCATTACACCATTTATAACTTCTCAAAACATCATTTGTCTGATGACTGGCAATACACTTCAATAAATTAATAACTTTGAATAAACCACCTTCAAAATTAATAATTACTCTCTTACTTGACAAATGTTTATTATATGCTATAATAGTTATTGGTTCTAAATTTAGAGAACCGTTAAAAAATGGTCAGACTGTTTTTTAAAATCAACTTCCTGATATGGGAGTAATAGGTCGACAGTACTGATTGAATTAACAAGTAAATTCCGACACAGAAAAATTTTTTGTGGCGGGATGGAAAAGCACTTATGGCAAAAACTGTAACAGACCAGGAATTCGTAGAAAGTATCGTCAAAGCTATCGTTGCCCATCCTGAAGATGTGACAACCGACAGAAAAGTTGACGAGATGGGAGTATTAATTACTCTCAAGATTAACCCACAAGATATGGGTTATGTCATTGGACGACAGGGTCAGACAGCAAGAGCTATCCGCACCTTGCTAAAAATTGTCGGCGCCAAAAACAACGCTCGCGTCAATCTAAAGATTGAAGAGCCGGAAGGCGGCAGACAATCAAGGAGCAGAGCCGCTGAAGCTGATACCTCGGTTGTTGATGATTTAAAGATCTAAACAAAAAAATAATATCAAAAATCGCCTCTTGTCGGGCGGTTTTTGATTTGGAAGGAAAATTTTATTGTTTGGAGAAATCTTTCCTCATTCAATTTTAAAAAAAGAAAACGGCCGCAGGTAAAAACCCGGCGGCCGGATTGCACAAATATTAAAGACCCTCTCCAAATGTTTCCAGTAATTCTTTCTTCTGCCTTTCTGCATAACCATAGTTTTCCTGATTGATAGCCGTTATCAGTCTTTTGGTTATCTTCTGCTGCCTTGCAATGCGGCAGATTTCATTGACTGCATACAAAAAATTGCCACATCTGTCGGGTCGGATACACGTGTTTTTTCAACTACAACCTGACATGCATTTGCATAACAACGGACCAGGCAATATCCGTTAAAAGGCTTCTTGCTAAACTGCGCAATGGGATCTTTGAACGTGAAGTCTCTATTGTAATATTCTTCCTCTCCTTCGCTTTCCTTTTGCACCTTTAAAGGCAACAAAACGTCTTCAAGGGTTGCTTCAAGTCCATGGATTTTAAAAAGCCACGGTGTTTTTTTATTGAAAAATTTCTGATATTATAATGTTATGTTGCAGTGGGATACAATATTTAAAGAAAAGGGAAGATTTTTTTTAAAGCCGCAGGAAGATATGGCAAAAATTGTCAGGCTTTTTAAAAAAAATAAAGTCAAAAGAGTTTTGGGTTTAGGCTGCGGCTCCGGAAGGCATACTGTTTTTCTAGCCAAGCGAGGTTTTAAAGTTTATGGAGTTGATGTTTCAAAAAGCGGCATTAATTTGACGCGCCAATGGTTGCGGAAAGAAAAACTTGAGGCCAATTTAAAAACAGGAAATGTTTTTCAGCGCCTACCCTACCCCGATAATTTGTTTGATGCCGTAATTTCGATTCAGGTTATTAACCACGGCAAGATAGATAATATAAGAAGCGCAATTAAAGAGATTCAAAGAGTTTTAAAGCCACAAGGCTTTTTATTTATAACGGTCCAAAAAAGTTTTAATAAGTATAAAAGAAACAGGAAACTTGTTGCTTCAAGAACTTATATTCCCTTGAAATGTTGGGAAAAAGGGTTGCCGCATTACATTTTTAATAGACAGTTGTTAGAGAAGGAATTCAAAAATTTTAGGCCGGAAGTTTGGGTGGAAAAAAGCAATATTGTCAATAGAAAAATTCATTACCGGCCTCATTACGCTTTATTTGGCAGGTTGGAAAAATAAATTATTTCCTGAAGGCAAAACGTCGACGTTTTGCCTTCTTTAAGAATTGAAAGACGGTTTAACTGAAGGCGACTTTCCAGAATGTCGCCTTCACTATAAAATGTCAGCAGTTATGAATTGACTTTGGAAGAAAATAAGGGTATTTATATTATATGATTCAATTTGACATCATTACAATTTTTCCGAAATTATTTTGTGCCACAGGCAAAGGATATGAAAACGGCTCCTGCTGTTATTTTGATTACGGCATATTAAGGCGCGCTCTTAAAAAAGGGCTGATTAAAATCCATGCCCACGATCTGCGAAAATACACTAATGACCGACACAAGTCGGTCGATGACAGGCCTTTTGGCGGCGGACCCGGGATGATTTTAAAGGCAGAACCGATATATAAGGCGATAAACGAAATTGAACGAAAAGTGATAAAGCGATACAGGGGTAAAGCGAAAAAGTCAAAGATGAGGATTATCATGCTTGCCCCTGAAGGCAAAACTTTCAACCAAAAAGAAGCCAAGCGTCTTTCCAAATACGACCAGCTGGTTTTACTCTGCGGGCGCTATGAAGGATTTGATTCGCGCGTGGAAAAATTTGTTGATGAAAAAATTTCTGTCGGCAATTTTATTTTAGCCGGAGGCGAATTGGCCGCTATGACGATTATGGAAGCAGTCTCCCGGCACATAAAAGGCGTGGTCGGGCATGAACACGCTTTGGATGAGGAAACTTTCTGCAAAGACCTGGATTATGTTGAGTACCCCCAGTATACAAGGCCGGAAGTTTTTAAATGGCAAACGGCAAACGGCAAACGGCAAACGGTTAAAGTTCCTGAAGTGTTATTGTCTGGAAATCATCAAAAAATACATGAATGGAGGCAGAAACACCAAAGAAAAAAGAAATAATAGTCAAAAGCAGATAGCCTGCCGCTAATTGCTAATGGCAAATAACCGGGTTCCTGAAGTTCGGGCAACCATTAAAAAATTAAAAACTGACATCAGAAGCACAAGCGGAAGAAAAGTTTACCCTTTCTTATTCTCTCCCCTAATCAAACAAATGGGCAGTAGGAGTATCTATCCCCTGTTTTCGCCGGTAAATTAAGGAATTCTGTGCAAAAGCTGTGGTTAAATTGATTTGATTAATCATCTGTTGATATAAAATATATTTATTGCCCGGGGTCCCCTCCTGGGGGCATGACGGGGGCAGATCTCTGGTCCATTAAATTGGTCGATAGGAGTTTTATTTACCGTAATTTTTTTGCTTGACATTCTTTTTAGAATGCGTTATCATATATTTGGTTAATAATTAACCTAAAAAATTCGCAAATAAATTATTGAAAATTAAATATTTTCCATAAATTTGGAGAAAAAACAGTGGCACCCTTTCTGGCGAATAGCTAATAGCAGATGGCAAATCCTGCCATAGGCAATCAGCCATAAGCCATAAGCAAAAATGGTCCTGCTGTTTTTTCTTCACCCAAGCATTGGAAAGAAAGTCAGGGAGAGGAAAAAGGACATTGACAATCCGAATATGGCAAACTCTTTGCCGGTTTACCGGCAAAGTAGACGTCAATTCTATAAGGTTTGGATACACCTTTAAAAATATCTTTAAGTATTTCATTTTTGACATCTCGTTAAAAGTAGAAATTCTTACGTTTTACTGGTTTTCGTAATAAACTTTTTTGAGAGTTTGATCCTGGCTCAGGATGAACGCTGGCGGCGTGTCTAAGGCATGCAAGTCGAACGGTAGCCGCAAGGCTACAGTGGCAAACGGGTGCGTAACACATTGGTAACCTGCCCCGATCTCGGCCATAACCCCGCGAAAGCGGGGCTAATAGCCGATGGTTTATTTTCTCACAAGAGGAAATAATAAAGGCATCGCAAGATGCCGGATCGGGAGGGGCCTATGGCCTATCAGCTAGTTGGTGAGATAACAGCTCACCAAGGCTATGACGGGTAGCGGGCGTGAGAGCGCGACCCGCCTCACTGGGACTGAGACACTGCCCAGACTCCTACGGGAGGCTGCAGTCAAGAATATTCCCCAATGGACGAAAGTCTGAGGGAGCGACGCCGCGTGATCGAAGAAGCCCTTCGGGGTGTAAAGATCTTTTCTCAGGGAAGAATTAATGACGGTACCTGAGGAATAAGGGGCTGCTAAACTCGTGCCAGCCCTGCGCCATTAAGGTGACAGGGCAAGCAATGTAAACTCGTATAAAAAAACCGTAGCGCGACTTTTCCGAGTAATCGGAATTGAAAAATTCGGCTCATATGCTGGAAAGCAATGATGTGCTGCTTAAATATTCATTGCCAATCAGCAGGGAAGTCCTCTGCTCTATTGAGTATGACCCCTCAGAGACTGATTTTCGATAAAGATCGAAATGAGATAGTGCATCGAGATTAAAATATATGTATTATCAAACGCCGAACGCCTGACAATTTGTCAGGATGGTGGTATAGTCCAAGTTCTGCGCAAATGGTGCAGGGCCAGCAGCAGCGGTAATACGAGTGCCCCAAGCGTTATCCGGATTTATTGGGCGTAAAGGGTCCGTAGCTGTCTTAAAAAGTTTTTCGTCAAATCTCGCTGCTTAACGGCGAGACTGCGGGAAATACTTTTAAGATCGAGACCGGGAGAGGCAAGTGGAATTGCCGGTGTAACGGTCAAATGTGTTAATATCGGCAAGAACACCAAATGCGAAAGCATCTTGCTGGAACGGTTCTGACAGTGAGGGACGAAAGCGTGGGTAGCGAATGGGATTAGATACCCCAGTAGTCCACGCCGTAAACGATGGATGCTAGGCATTGGTAGTTTCGACCCTACCAGTGTCGTTCTATTAAGATAACTCCTTAAGCATCCCGCCTGGGAAGTACGGCCGCAAGGCTAAAACTCAAAGGAATTGACGGGGACCCGCACAAGCGGTGGAGCATGTGGTTCAATTCGACAATAAGCGAGGAACCTTACCAGGGTTTGACATGGTGCTGCAAGCTTTAAGAAATTAAGGCCGCCTTCGAGGGTGCACCACAGGTGCTGCATGGTTGTCGTCAGCTCGTGTCGTGAGATGTACCATTAAGTTGGGTAACGAGCGCAACCCCTATTCTATGTTAAATATTCATAGGAAACTGCCCCGCCCAAATTTTCTAAACATAAGGATAAGATTATTCTTATTCTCTCGGTTTGAAATATAATTATTGCAAACCGAGTAGCTCGGAAAATTTGGGCGGGGAGGAAGGTGGGGATGACGTCAAATCAGCATGGCTCTTACATCCTGGGCTACACACGTGCTACAATGGCCAATACAATGGGTTGCTAAGTCGCGAGATGGAGCTAATCCCACCAAAATTGGTCTCAGTTCGGATTGAAGTCTGCAACCTGACTTCATGAAGCTGGAATCGCTAGTAACCGCGTATCAGCCTCGGCGCGGTGAATACGTTCTCGGGTCTTGTACACACCGCCCGTCACGTCAAGGGAGTCGGCAATACCCGAATGTCGCAGTTTGCGGCAGAAGGTAGGGTTGATGACAGGGACGAAGTCGTAACAAGGCATCCGTAGCGGAAGCTGTGGATGGATCACCTCCTTTCTAGGGAGATACGGTGTTTCAAGTTATCCTTTTGCATATGCAAGGATAACTTACACTTACAAGGTCGTTTTTTGAACTATTTGGTTCAAAAATCAAGACGTTTACACAAGTTTGCCATATTCGGGTTGTCAATATAAATCTCCTTTCGGAGGTTTTTTTGTTTGGCTTTATCAGTTATAATTACATTATGAATACGGAAAAAAGAATCGTCATAGTTTTGCCGGCGTATAATGAGGCCGCATTTTTAAGGCCGAACGTGGAAAAGCTGGCTGTTTTTTTAAAATCCCGGAATCTTCCGGCTAAAATAGTGATTGCCGAAAACGGTTCGATCGATAATACCCGGCAGGTGGCCGAAAATTTGGCAGAAGAATTCCCCGGGGTTGTTAGCTTAATGTCGCTTAAAGTCAAAGGCAAGGGCAATGCCGTAATTTCTGGCTGGCTGTCAAACCAGGCCGATATTTACGTTTATATGGATTCTGATCTGTCAACCGATCTAAACGCATTGCCGGAAGCTTTAAGGGAAATTTTTTCGGGCAGCGACATTGTCATCGGTTCGCGCTATATGAGAAGTTCCCGCGTTATAGTCAGCCGTTATCGTTTATTCTTTTCTTTTTTTTACAAACAGATAATACGCCTGGTGTTTAATTCTAAAATTTCAGATTTTCAGTGCGGTTTCAAAGCGGCTAACAGAAATGTTGTAAATGAAATCGTACCGCGCATTCAGGACGGTTGCTGGTTTTTTGATACCGAACTTCTGCTTTTGGCGGAAAGGAAAATGTTTAAAATAAAAGAAATTCCCGTCAATTGGGCTAACCAGCCGGGCAGAAAAAGCAAGGTCAGTCCGATTAGTTTAAGCATTCAGAATATACGAAAAATTATTACTTTAAAAAAAAGATTTAATGGAGAGGGTTTTTAAATTGTTAAAGTCAATTCCCATAGATTTAGGTCAGGAAACGGTGGCAAATAGGACCAGGGGTAAAGTCATAGCCATGGAATTTGCAGGAAACGGTCGCGGTAAAAAAGCCCTGGATATCGGCTGCGGAAAAGGCAGACAGTCGGAAATTTTAATTAAAAAGGGATTTGATGTAATATCTGTCGATAAAACCAAACAATACGAAAAATGCCGGACAGTTGATGCTGACCGAATGCTTCCTTTCAAAGATAACAGTTTCGATTTGGTCTGGGCTTCTGAGGTTATCGAACATCTTGCGAATGTAAAATCCGCAATAAATGAATTCCGCCGGGTTTTAAGGCCGGGCGGAAAAATGATTCTAACCACACCCAACAGCTATTTTATTTTGATGAAGCCGTTTTATTGGCTGAAATACAAGCCGAAAGATTTGCAGAATAAGGAACATTTGCATTTTTTTAATTACGAAGATGTCAGAAAACTATTTCCGGAATCGGCGATATACGGTTATTTTCCGTATTTTTTTATTAAGTTCAGAATAAAATATCTGGCAGGACTGCTTTCCCCTACTTTTATCATTATCGATAAAAAATGATAGTCAAAATACTGCGTCACAAATATTTTCAGATGACCGGAGTTCTGATTGTTTCAGCTCTGATAATTTTTTACAATCTCGGCGGCAATTCGGCGTTTAACTGGGATGAATCCCGTTACGCAGTAAGCGCTTTGGAAATGATAAAAACCGGAAAGTGGCTGGTTGCCCAATACAATTATTTTCCGGACACTTATAATGTCAGACCGCCTCTGGGGATATGGCTTATCGCAATTATTTTTAGACTATTCGGCGTAAATGAGTTCACTTTGAGATTTTGGTCAGCAGCATTTGCCGTATTAACGGCAGTCGTAATTTACGCTTTTGGCACGGAAGTTTTAAATAAAAAAGCCGCTTTAATGGCTGTGGGAATATATTTGACCACCAGCCAATATATCAATATTTGGGTTGCTAGAACGGCGGATTTTAACGCGGGAATAAACTTTTTTATACTCTTGTCAATCTATCTGTTTTATTTAAGCTTCAAATATCATAAGAAAAGATATTTTTTTCTGTCGGCAATAACGGTCGGTTTGGGATTTATGTACAAAAGTATAATTGGCCTGACGCCAATATTTATAATTTCGGCATTTTTGCTGGCGGTAAAAAAAATAAAACGGTATACTTTTATAGATTACATTTTTTACTGTCTGATAATTGCCGGGATCATTTTTCCCTGGCTGATATACAGATATTTGGCGGGCAGCGATTTTTTTATCCAGATGTTTAAGTTTGATTTTTACCAAAGAACCTTTCAGGGGGTCGAAGGTCATTTGTCGGGATATGATTTTTATGTCAATCAAATAATTGCAGGTTTCTTCCCCTGGAATTTAATTCTGGTTCCGGGTCTGGCTTTGGCAATATACGATTATTACAGAAAAAAATCGGAATCATCAGCGCTTCTTTTGATATGGTTTTTTTCCTTTTTAATTGTTATGTCGCTGGTAAAAACAAAACTGGCGCATTATATCAGTCCTGTTTATCCGGCAGCGGCGGTGATTGTAGCGGCCTTATTTTTTAAGACCTTTAGTTTTTTTAAACATTTATTTTTTAAAGCGTTAATTTTGGTTTTATTTGCGACTTTTTTGATAATTGGAGCAGTTCAGGTCAAGAAAAATTATGAACCGATAAATTTCAGAAATATATTTATTGATGAAATCATTGCCAATAGGCAAAAGTTCGGACAGGTAAACGATATATTCGTTGATTATAAACTCGGTCAGGCGGAACTTTTTTACCTTGAAGCCGTTGCTTCCGGCAGAATATATTATTGTAATTATAATTCAGAATGCGACATTAAAATCAATGACGGCTTATTGGTCAGAAGAATAGATTTAAAAGATAAACTGGACAATGACAAAAAATTGTCGGTGGAACTGACCGCCGGTTCTTTTTTGCTTTATCGGTTTTTAGGACCTTGATTTTTTTGCCTGAATAGTGTAGACTGTATTTTGTAAGTTTTGGGTTTTTAAATAGTTTAGGGCGACAAGCTCAGTTGGCCCGCTTCGTTATATGCTGAAAGCGAGGCGAGTTAGAGTGTTCACCCCGCACCAGAAGTGGGCGTATGGGCGCGTAGCTCAGTTGGTTAGAGCGCGTCACTGATAATGACGAGGTCTCAGGTTCGATTCCTGACGCGCCCACTTTTAATGAAAGACGGAGTTGACTTGTCCCGGGTATGTTCAAGCATTTTCGGGATAATGACGAGGTCATTAGGCTTGTCCCGTAAATTGAGCGTAAGCGAAATTTTACGGGATTCGATTCTTCCAGTCGCCGCTTTCAACGCCGGACAGAGTTGTTAATTATAAGATATCAGGCAGTAAATTTTGCCGAGGTAGCTCAGAGGTAGAGCGAAGGACTGAAAATCCTTGCGTCGGCGGTTCGATTCCGCCCCTCGGCATTTTAGCAAGCGGCTTATGGCTTGTAGCTATTGCGGATTGCGAACAGCTATTAGCCATAGGCCCTTTACTATCTTCGGGGTATGGCTCAACTGGCTAGAGCGCCTGCTTTGGGAGCAGGAGGTTGTCGGTTCAAGTCCGACTACCCCGATTTTTATGAAAGTGAGCAGTTTCGATATACCAGTAGTTTAATAATCAAATGATAATCAATAACAGCTAACCACACTGTTTTTATTTGCATTTTTCATAAAATACTTCTAAAATAATTATATTGTTGATAAAATTATGAAATTAAAAAAAATCGTATTATCTATAGTTTTGTTGCTCATTGCAGGTTGTACAAACAATCAAAACATAACAACAAATAAAAATTCAGATGCTGAAAAACAAGGTCAGGTTGTTTGTGCTTTCCCTGAATCAGTTGAGGATTTCAAACTGTCAAATACTGAACGGGCTGAAAATACTGTCAGATACGTTTATCAAAAAGATCTGACAAACAATTTCGCCTTTACGGTTAAAAAATTTCAAACCCAGGAAGAAGCACAAAAAATTTATTCGGTTACAAAAAATGAATTACAAAAAATAAATAACGACCCTAATTATCCGGGATTTGGCAAAGTTCAATTAAACGATTGTACGGTCACAGATATTAAAGGTTTTTGCGGCAAACAAGATTATTCAGAGACTTTCTATTGGGTAGAAGACAAAACTTTCAGATTCATATCCAAGCAGGGTGCAGCCGGTAAATTGGCGTCTTGGATTATTTTGTTTGGTAATTGTAAAATTGATTAAGGCCTTTTTCATATTCTGCGCTATTATAGTTTTCATATAATTCGTGATTATTTCTGTCTTTCACGCGGTTTTTAATTTTTTAATTGTCTTTTTTGTTCTAACATCATTTCTAAAAAAGGCAGTTAAATTTTTTTTGCCTATTATAGCTTAAAAGGAGTATAATATCTTATATGCAAATAACAGCTAAAGCTGATCAGTCAATAAAAAAAACAGCGGGACGAAGCTGCAGTAAAACAGAAGTTGAAGTTATCAGTTACGGCAAGGATAATTACCAGACAAAAAAATCCGGCTTTGACGGCTGTAAGCCGTCAGACATTGCCAGGGACAGTGTCGCCTGGATCAACATAGAATGCTCGAATAACGATTTAATTGAAAAGTTAAGCAAAAGTTTTGATTTGCATCCCCTGACCTCAGAAGATATTTCAAATCACGCCCAACGCCCGAAATTTGAAGAATTTGACGATTATTTTTTTATTTCTTTAAAAATGATCAATTTAGATGCGCAGAAAGATTACAAAATGGAACAGTTAAGTCTGGTCGTGGGCAAAAATTACGTTATTTCTTTCCAGGATATACCGGGTGATTTATTCGGACCAATCAGGGAAAGGATAAAAAATGTTTCAGGGCGTCACAGGAAAATGGGCGCGGATTACCTGACTTATACTTTGATTGATGCGGTAATTGATGGTTATTTTTTGGTTTTGGAAATGATCGGCGAAAAAATTTCGGTTATGGAAGAAAAACTTATAAAGGATCCCGGACCGGAAAACGTTCATCATCTCCATGCATTAAAACGCAAGCTGCTGACGTTGCGAAAATCAGTCTGGCCGGTCCGTGAAATTCTGGCCGGCATTGTGAGAAGCGAGTCTCTGTTGATTAATAAAAAAACGGTCATATATTTCCGCAATGCTTACGACCATACCATCCAGGTGATAGATACCCTGGAAACATTCCGGGATATGGTTTCGGGCATGATTGATATTTATTTGTCCAGTGTCAGCAACAGACTGAATGAAGTGATGAAAGTATTGACTATTTTCGCCTCCATATTTATACCCCTAACTTTTATCGCCGGCGTTTATGGCATGAATTTCAGGTACTTTCCCGAACTGAACTGGAAATTCGGTTATTTGTGGTTCTGGATTATTTGTCTATTAATTTCGGCGGTGTTGATTTATTTTTTCAAGAAGAGAAAATGGCTTTAAAGGAAAGTCTGTTTTTTTACTGTTAACTAAGCGTTAACAAGTCGGAAGCCGTTGATTTATTAACAGTAAAAAATATTTTTTATCCACACGGCAGCCGGAAAAATTACTGTTATTGCCTAAATTAATTTAATAAACTGTCTTTTTTTGACCGTTTATTTTTTTTTGTTATAATCGCCTCTATATGAAAAATAAAAAAACCAAACTCTATTCGGTAGGTTTGCTGACGGCGATTTTCGCGGCAGCTTCCTTTTCCGGTCCGTCCTTTCAAAGAGAGGATTTGACAAAAAAAATCGATCTTTCGGCAAACCAAAAAACAATACTTGAAAACGCCATGTCAAAAGCGGCGCAGTCAAGAACCAGCGCTGATGTTTTGCGTGAAAAAATATTCGACAATCTGAATTTAAAAACCGATACACCGGAAACCAAAACTCCCGAGCCAAAACCCGCGCCTGCGCCAAAACCCGCGCCCGAACCAAAACCCGAACCGGAAGAAAAACCAAAGCCGTCGACCCCGACCCAGCCGGAAGTGCCGTCATCAGGCCTTTCCGCCGAGGGCATAGTTTACTGGACAAACTACTATCGAAAACAAAATGGCAAGTCGGAATTAAAAAGAAATGCCAAACTGGATAAAGCGGCTCAGGCAAGGGTAAAAGACATGTTTGACAGACAATATTTTTCGCATACGACACCTTCCGGCGAAACATTTTCCGCGGCCATCCGTGCCGCCGGCTACAGCTATTATGGAGTCGGCGAAAATATCGCTTACGGCAGCTATAAAGATGACAAAACACTGGTAACCGCCTGGTATAACAGCGATGGCCACAGGCATAACATGTTAAATTCAAAATACACTGAAATGGGAGCGGCTGCGGGATATGGCATGTTTAAAGGCAAAAATCGCTGGGTGGCAGTAGAACTTTTCGGTCAGCCAAAATAAAAAACAAAAATAAATTAATTATTAACGCCCGGACCGGCCGGTTCCGGGCTTTTTTTAAACTTAATTACAGGTTAATTCTTTTTTGTTAATCTGCTAATTGCCTAAATGATTCATAATGATATGTTTGAAAAAATAACCGAAATATTTATGAAAATGTTGTTATATCAGCTGGAGGAAATTAATTCAAAAATAACTGAATTGTTTGATAATGTTAACCAAAAAGCGGCCGGTAATGACGAAATGAAAGAACGATTGCTCAAAATACGGAATGATTTGCATAAAATCCAGTCCCGCGCCGAACAGAATGTTCTGGCGGCAAAAAAAGATATTGCTCAGGCATCACCCGAACTGATTGAAAATGCCCAGTTAAGCATTTTGGAACTTAAGCGGGCTTATGATGAGGCCAGAGGCAAACTGGCAATAATTTTTGAAATGGAGGATTTCCGCGAGTAGGGATTTAAGCTGAAAAAGGCAAGAAAATGAAAAAAAAATCGAAAATAACGACAAGCAGTGCGGCCATAGTTCTGATCTTTAGCGTCTGGCTTTTCTTTTCTCCTTTTGTTTTCGGTTATAGTTATCTTTTGGCTATGCCCAACGATTTAGCCATAGGACTGGTAATTTCTGTTTTTACGGTAATATCGTCTTTTTATCCGTCAAAATATTCATATCTGAAACTGGTCAATGTCCTGTTGGGTACGTGGCTTATATTCGCTCCTTTCGTTTTAGGATATTCAAGCCCCTATGCCCTGTGGAATGACGTAATTTCAGGTTTTGCAATTGCCGTAATATCTTTATGGATGACGATCTGATTAAATAACAATAATATATGAACAGAGCTGAAAAAAGAAAAAAAAACGATTCTGACCCGGAAGAATATGATGAAACTGAACCCGGCAGCAAGGAGAAGCTGAAAAAAACCGTTGAGCGCCTTAAAGCCCGGCTTGAGGAAGCCAAAAGCAGATATGACGAGGCGGAAGAAGGGCAAAAGAAAAAAATCTGGGCGGGAATCGCCGGTGTGACTTTGCTTTTGGCGGCGACTTTGGGTTTAAACAAATGGCGGCGGAAAAAAAAGAAGGATGAAAAATGATTTCAAAAAATTCAGGCAGAATCCATATCGGTACTTCCGGCTGGAGTTATAACCATTGGAAAAAAGTTTTTTATCCTGTAAATTTTGCGGTCCAAGACTGGCTTAGATATTATTCCCTTTTTTTTGACACGGTTGAAATAAACAACACTTTTTACGTTCTGCCGGAAAAAAATTCTTTTTTCAGATGGAGAAAAACGGTTAACAAAGATTTTGTTTTTGCGGTAAAAGCCAGCCGTTACATCACCCATATAAAAAGACTAAAGACGCCTGACAAGGCGACAAGATTGTTCTGGCAAAGAGTGAAATTTTTAAAAGATAATTTGGGTCCGATTTTGTTTCAGCTGCCACCCGGCTTTAAAAAGGATACGGAGCGTTTTAAAAAGTTCATCCATACCCTGCCCAAGGGCATAAAAGCCGTAATTGAGTTTAGGAACAGAGAATGGTTCTGCCGGGAAGTGAAAAATGTTCTGGCTGAATCGAATACTGGGTTTTGCATTTATAACGGTTTAGGTTTCACCGCTCCGTTGTGGGTTACAAGCAGCATGGTTTATATCAGATTGCACGGACCGAAAAAAATGTACCGGGGGAATTATTCGCCAAAAGAACTGATTTTGTGGTCGAAGAGAATCAAAAAATGGTCAAAAGACGGAAAAGAGGTTTACTGCTATTTCAATAACGACTATAAGGGCTATGCCGTAAAGAATGCCCTGAATCTAAAAAGCCGGATAAAAAAGTGACAGACAGATTAAAAAATTTAAATCGCACCATTAATAATTGCAAAAGATGCCGGTTATGGCAGCAAGCCAACAAAGCGGTGCCCGGAGAAGGCCCCGAAAATGCTAAAATCATGCTTGTCGGCCAGAACCCCGGGGCAAAAGAAGACGCAACTGGCCGGCCGTTTGTGGGGTTGTCCGGAATTTTTTTAAACGAAGTGCTTTTAAAATCGGATTTAAAACGGAGTGAGCTTTTTATAACGGGCGTGGTCAAGCATAAAACCCCCCGAAACCGTTATCCTGAAAAAGACGAGGTCAAGGCCTGTTTGCCCTATCTTTTTTTACAGATAAGGATAATAAAGCCGAAAGTTATCGTTTTAATGGGTCGTTTAGCCCGGCAGATTCCCAGATTGCCGAAAATAAAATATTTCATAACCTACCACCCGCAGGCTGCCAGACGTTTTCCTAAAATCAGACCGCGTTTTATGGCGGATTTTGCCGCTTTAAAAAAATTTATGGCTCAAGATCAAAAAATAACCGTTTATACGACAGCCGCCTGTCCTTATTGCCAGATGACAAAAAAATATTTAGCCGAGAAAAATATTGATTTTGTCGAAAAAGACGTGACTTCCGACGAGAAGGCAGCAGGTGAAATGATTTCGCGTACAGGACAAATGAGCGTGCCGGTAATTATAATTGAAAAAGACGGCAGGGAGGATTTAATAATAGGTTTTGACAAGGAAAAGCTGGATCATCTACTAAATTTACAATAAAAAAATCATTATTAAGAATAAGGTTTTGGGCAGGAATTGCCTATTTTTTATTTTTATTTTAAAATTACAGACGGTATATTTTTTATGATCAAAATTTACAAAAAAAATCATCGCGACCGGGAATTAAAAGAAGTAGGCGAATTAAGCGAAAACTGCTGGGTAAGAGTTGTTGACCCGACTGCCCAGGAAATCAGGTTTATAAGCGAAAAAGCAAATATTCCTTTGGATATCTTGGAAGATGCCTTAGATGAAAGCGAACTGCCCAGAATAGAATCCGAAAAAGATTACCTGGTCATTATTATCAGGATCCCCTTAGGAGAAAAAGAAAGTTTTTTTTCCATTCCCCTGACCATTATTTTAACCCAAAAGTATCTGATTACCGTCAGTATCAGGCCAAATGACATAATCGGCAGCTTCCTTTTGGGCGGAAAGGATTTTCAGACTCAAAACAGGCCTAAATTTTTGTTTGACGTTTTTAAAAGAACGGTAAAATCCTATGATTATCTTATCAGGTCATCAGCCAAGTCTATTAATAAACAGAGATTTCGTCTTGATAAACTGAAAAATACAGATATAACAAATTTAGTTGAAAGGGAGGAGATTTTGAATAACTATATTTCAGCCCTTGTCGGAAACGCCAGTATTTTTAATAAGATTTTAAAAGGCAAGTTTATCAGCCTTTTTGAACAGGAACAGGACTTGATTGAAGACCTTTTGGTCGATATGAGGCAGGTTATCGAACTTTGCGATACCAACATCAAAACCATAAAAAATATCCGTGAGGCGTATTCGACAATACTGACCAATAACCTGAACAAAGTTTTGAAATTTTTAACTTCCATAACCATTATACTTACTTTGCCTACGATAATTTCCAGCATCTACGGCATGAATGTGGGGCTTCCGGGGGGTGGACAGGACGGGGTTTTTTATTATATAATGGGATTTACCCTGATAATTATGGGGCTGTCTTATTCTATCTTTGTCTGGCGGCGCTGGCTGTAAAATTTATGAAAAAAACAATTCTGCTTTTGCTTTTGGGTTTAACAGTTGCCGGTTGCAGTAAAAAAAACCAAACCGCAAACAACCAACCCGGATCAATGAATTGGGTTTGTTATAAAAGTATTTGTTATAAGGTTGAAATAGCCGACGATGACCAGGAAAGGTTTTTGGGACTGATGAACAGGGAAAAATTGGATCAGGACAAAGGCATGCTTTTTCTTTTTCCACAATCGGATTTTTACGGCTTTTGGATGAAGAAAACAAAAATGCCTTTGGATTTTATCTGGCTGGACGAAGAAAGAAGAGTTGTTTTTATAAAAGAGGACAATCAGCCGTGTCAGACAAACTGCCCGGTTGTCGCACCGGATAAAAAGGCGAAATTTGTTCTGGAAATAAACAGCGGCGGAGTAAAAAAAATGGATCTGCAATTGGGAGCTGTTATGGTTTTTGACAAGGATCTGGATGATTACGCCAAAAGTTTTAAGGAATAGTTTCGGCGGGTGTCCCGCTAAATTTTTGTTAAGTATTATGCTTATATATTGAAAAGCAGTCAGAATGGTAAATCTTTTCCTGAAAGGCGGAACAGGCAGGTTTGAAAAAATTTTAAAAATAAATTCTTATACAGAAAGCGGGTATAGTATAATGGCTATTATGCTAGCCTTCTCCCGCATAAAATGTTATTTTTATTTCTAAGTATGCAAATGGATCCCGCATTGAGAGCGGGTGTCGTATAGTGGTTATTATATCAGCCTTCCAAGCTGAGGAGGGCGGTTCGATTCCGCTCACCCGCTCTCAGTGTGCAACTTCGGGATTCCTCGCAACAAGATGGGCTCTTTCGCTAAGGCGAAATCGCCTCATCGTTGCGGGACAAGCTGGAGATACGGGTTCAATTCCCGTTACCCGCTTTGTGTGTAAGAATGCGGTTCGACTGCGTCCGCCGAAGTGAAACGTACGCGGATTCCGCTCACCCGTTTAGGGAAAATCAGTGTTAGTGACTGATTTTATTTTTTATCATGAGTTTATTCGTCAAAAACGAGCCGTAGACGCTCGTTT
>QZIX01000002.1 GCA_003599635.1 Candidatus Parcubacteria bacterium | reverse complement strand
AACTCGGGGACAGGGATTCGAACCCCGATTAACGGCTTCAAAGGCCGCTGTCCTACCATTAGACGATCCCCGAATGATTAACCAAAATAGATAATCCGGTAACAAAAAACAGCGTTAAAGCTGTTTTAAATTATACTGAAACCTCACCGTTAGTCAAGCTAAACATCCAGATATCTTCTTACCGCTATACCTGAGCTGACAATGCTGATCAATGAAATTATCAGAAGCTCAAGACCGAAAATTTTAAAAAAATTATCTTTAAAAAAGGAAACAATGTCGAAATTTATGCCGATAAAAGTTTCGGTCAGGTAAGGTTGTATCAGATTCAAAACCGGAAATATTATAATTGCGGCGATTACTAGCGAGATAACACCATCAAAAATAGCTTCAATCAAAAACGGGCTTCGAATAAAACTGTTCGAGGCTCCGACAAGCTTCATTATGGAAATTTCATTGCTGTGGGTATAAATCGCAATCCTGATTGTGTTAATTACAATCAGGATTGAAATAAATACAAACACAATAGACAGTGAAAGTATTACATTTCTCAAATTGCTTGAAATTTCATTGATGCGGTTAATATAATTTTTATGATCGTCAAAATTTTTACTTAAGATAAGTTCCTTATATTTTGATTGATCTAAAACTTCCAGTATACTTTCATAATCATCAAGTTTTTTGGCAGAAACGTTTAAAACGGCGCCGAGCGGATTGGACTCAATTTCTTCGAGCGATTGTACAATATCCTTGTCATTCTGATGTGCTGACTTAAAATCGGACAAAGCTTTTTCCGCCGAAACGTATTCTATCTTATTTACCTGCGATAAAGAATCAAGGTATGATTTTACCTCCAAAACATCTGCTTCAGGGATATCCTGCTTAAAAAAGATACTAATGTTGACCCTCTGCTGGACGGAATTGATTAAAGAATCGGTGACGATTTTTAAAATAAGAAGAAAATTAATAGAAATTACCGTCAGGATAATTACCGTGACAGTTACCATGGAAAGCCAGAAATTTCTCCAAAAACTCTGGAAAGCGAATTTAATTACGCGGTAAAAGCTGACTATAATCATATTATATATCTCCCTTTGTCCTGATCTGACACAATAGTATTATCGTCAATCGTAATCACACGCTTTTTAAGGTAATTGACCACATCTTTATTATGAGTCACCAAAATTACCGTTGTTCCGAACTCATTTATTTTTAACAATAAATCGATAATTTCTCTTGTATTAATCGCGTCCAGATTGCCGGTTGGTTCGTCGGCCAGCAGTATTTTCGGACGATGCACCAAAGATCGGGCTATTGCCACCCTTTGCTGTTCTCCGCCTGACAAATTTCTGGGATAGCGGTCGGATTTACCGTCCAGACTGACTATCTTAAGCACCTGCGGGATTATTTCGCGGATACGGGAAGGACCGGTACCGCAGACTTGCAGCGCGAAAGCGATGTTTTCAAAAACGGTCTTTTTTGGCAATAATTTAAAATCCTGAAATACAACTCCTATCTGCCTTCGCAGCAGGGGAATGTCCATTTTTTTAATGTCGGTAATTTCCCAGCCACCGATAACGATCTTGCCTTTAGTCGGTTTGATTTCAGCAGTCATCAATCTGGCTATGGTTGTCTTGCCGGTACCGCTCTGGCCGACAATAGATACGAATTCTCCGGGTTTTATGTGAAGGTTTATATCTTTTAAGGCAATGGTGTTTGGAGGAAAAATTTTAGTGACATTTATAAACCTGATCATTTTGTTTTTATTTCACACTTTCCTTTTTTAAATAAATTTTTTATAATGAATTATGGCTTATGCAGGTGTAGTGTAGCTGGTAACATGCTTCCTTCCCAAGGAAGAGAACGAGGGTTCAAATCCCTTCACCTGCTGGATATTGCCGATGTAGCTCAGCTGATAGAGCAGTCCCTTCGTAAGGGAAAGGTCGTGGGTTTGAATCCCTCCATCGGCTTTTTTTAGTGGTTTATCTGGTTATTACCTGGATTTTTGCACTCGTCCTTCTTTGTTTTATAATGTCTTCGACAGTTAAAAATTTGAACAAAACATGATCGGCTGAAATTTCTTCTTCGCCTGAATCACTTTTTGTCTTTTCAGTAACTTTTATCAAATGATAACCGAAAACTGTTTTGACAGGCGTGCTAACATTTCCTATATCCAGCGAAAATGCCGCTGCTTCAAATTCCGGGACCATTACGCCCTTTCCAAACGAACCAAGATTTTCAAAAATAACGTTTTCAAAACCAAAACCTTTTACCTTTTCCGTGTCCTTAAAATCTTCCAATTCAATTTCCTTATTTTTTATCATTTCAAAAGCCCTGTTGGAATTTTGTAAAACTGGAGCAATGTAACTTTCTGATCCGACTATAACTTCATTTAGTTTTCTTTCCAGAATGCTGTATCTTAAAATATTATTCTTGAAGTCATCGGGTTGCCACTGGTAAAGGTCAAGAAGAATTTTTTTGACTTCATCTAAGCCGCCGCTTATTTCCACCAGACCGTCAAATTCACCGTTGAGTTCTTCATCAGAAACCGTTATATTATATTCCTGAGCCAAATCGGTGAGCAGTACGTTTTTGATAATTCTTTCATTCACCATATTTTTGATTTCTTCATCGGAAATTTCCTGCAAAGAAGGATTTAATTCTCTTTGCTTGCCGTAAAAATATTTAAGCGTACTATATTCTTTATTATAAAAACTTTCAGAAATTCCTATACCGTTAATTACAAGAACATTTTTTTCTGCCGGCGCTTTCTTTTTCAGCAGGTCTGTTTTAAAGTAAATCAGGCCGGTGACAAGGGAAGCAATAACTATAGCCGCTAAAGCAAGAATTTTTACCGGTGGAAGTTTTTTAGGTGAAGGCAAAAGTTTCGGCGGCTGGCTTGCTTGCACGGGCTTAATTGACGCTGACGGTGTTTTAATCAGGATTTCTGCTTTGGTTGCTGCAATTTTTTTTGTCGTTTTAACCGCATTTTTCCTTACAGTTTTTCTTGGTGGTTTTGTTTGTCTTATTTTATTATCCGACGGAGTTTTTTTGTCAATCCAATCAATCACTTCCTTGCGTAATTCGCTGATTTCAGAATCGTTAAACTTTTTTGTTGGCATATTATTTTTTTATTAAGAAATATCGCAACCATTTTTGGGGATTGGATAATTCTGTTTCTAATTTATTATTCTTTTTATCTTGGTTTACCGTACCAGTATCACCGTCATTTATAACTACCACTTCCTCACCTTCCTTTTGCATTGAAAATTGGGACCTGGCAATTTGTTCCGCATAAGCCTGGCTGTCAAAATATTTTATGAGTTCACTAATTTTTGCATTTTCGGTTTCTATTCGGGAGATTTCATATTCAATCATTCTAATCTGATTATCAACTTTTCTGCTTTCAAGGTAATTTTTTAAAAAACTCACAAAGACAACCGAAACTATAAAAACTGCCAGACCGCTAGAAAAGATTTTTATGAATAAACTTCCTTTTTTTATCTTTTTTGGCCTTATCATTTTTGTTTAATTATAACATGAACCAGGGGTTTTGTTAATAATGCGGTGTTTGAATCTAAAAACCCGGCGCTTAAACGTTTTTTGTTTTTAATATAAATAAAAATTTGGTTATTTCTATTCCTAAAAGCTTAATTAAGGCCATAAGTAAAATCAGCAGCCATTCCCAGCCCAGCGCCTGGGTTTTGAAAATAGTCTGCAGATGCGGTTCGTAAACAGCGATGAATTGCAGAAGAAAACCGGTTAAAACCGCCGCCAGCAGATATTTATTGGAAAACAAATTTCGTGAAAAAATACTTCGCCTAAGCGAACGGCAGGAAAAAACATAAAGCAAAGAATCGATTCCCAGCGCTGAAAAAATAATTGTCCTGATATGGTCTATATTATAATCATATTTTAAAAAATACAAAAAGAAACCGAACAAAACCGCATCGGTGGCCAACCCGATGATAAAAATCAGCATTTTCATCTCGCGGTCAAGAATCGGCTGATTTTTTTTTCTTGGTTTTTGATCCATAATTTCTTCCTCGCCCGGTTCCATGGTCATTGCGATATTGGGAAAACCGTCGGTTATTAAATTGATCCATAAAATTTGTGCCGGTAAAATCGGCAGCGGCAGACCGAAAATTAAAGAGCCGGAAACAAGCACCATTTCCGAAAAACTGTCCGATAAAAGATAGAGGATAACTTTTTTTATGTTTTCATATATTATCCGCCCTTCTTTTATGGCGGAAACAATAGTTTTGAAATTGTTGTCAAGCAAGATAAGATCGGAAGTTTCCTTGGCAATGTCAGTGCCGGAACCAAGCGCAATTCCAACGTCCGCTGCCTTCAGCGCCGGCGCGTCATTGATGCCGTCGCCGGTCATCGCTACGACTTCGCCTTTGGCCTGCCAGCCGGCAATAATCCTTAATTTGTGACGCGGTTCGACTCTGGCAAAAATGGAAATGTTGCGTATTTTTTTTGCCAGCTGTTCATCATTAAGTTTATCTAGCTCAAAACCTTCCATTATATTTTCATCTTTTACCTTCAAACCCAATTCTTCGCTGATAGTTTTGGCGGTTAACCTGTGATCGCCGGTTACAATGACCGTTTTTATTTTGGCTGATGCTGCTTTCATTATCATTTCTTGGGCCTCGGCGCGTAAGGGATCAGAGATAGCGGCGAATCCGAGAAAAATAAAACCCGCCAGCGGTTCTTCAATTTTGTCTTTGTCGGTGTTTTTATATCCAAAGGCAATCACTCTTAGCCCCTTTTTTGTCAATTGTTCAAAATCATCCTTGATTTTGTTTTTTCCGGCTGAACTGAGTTTTTGTTTTTTACCGGAAACACTGACGTATTCGGAAAAGCTCAGTATTTTTTCCGGCGCACCTTTTATGAAAATTTGCATCTTGTGATTTGAGCGGAAAAGGCTAGCCATGAATTTCTTATTGCCGTCAAAAGGAATTTCATCAATACGGACAAACTGTTTTTTTAAACTGTCTAGATCTAACCCCGTTGCCAAAGAGGCAGACATCAGGGCTTTTTCGGTCGGAGAGCCGATAATCTTTAATTGATTTATATTGTCTTCTGTTTTTTCAATAAAAGAATTATTGCACAAAGCGGAAATCTTCAGTATCATTTCGTATTCTTCATAAATGTCTTTGCCTGTGCCGTAAACATTTGACAAATTAATCTTTCTGTCAAGAAGGTTGATCTGTACGACCGTCATTTTACCTTCAGTCAATGTGCCGGTCTTGTCAGTGCAGATAACGGAAACGCTGCCGAGTGTTTCAGCCGCAATCAGCTTTCGGACCAGCGCTTTTTGTTTCAATATTGTCTGCATACCCAGGGCCAAAACCACTGTAACCGCAATTACCATTCCTTCCGGAATGGAGGCGACAGCCAATGCCACGACCGTTGCCAGCATCCCGCCTTGCGGGTGATTGTTATCGGCAAAAAAAGGCTGTCCCTTTAAAAGTCCAAATAAAAGAATTAAAGCTGAAATTGATAAAATTATTATGCTTAAATTTTTACTTAAGTGCCTGATATTTTGCTGCAGAGGAGTTTCCTCTTCTGGTGTTTCCCTGATCAGCATGCTTATTTTACCGATTTCAGTGTTAGATCCGGTTTCACAGACACAGCAGGTTGCTTTACCTGACTCTATAATGGTTCCCATATAAACCATATTTTCCCGATCAGCCAGGGTTGTTGCCAGGTCTGTTATTCTAACTTCCTTTTTTGAAGGAACCGATTCGCCGGTAAGTGATGATTCCACAACTTCCAATTTTTCGCTTACCAGCAGCCGGCAGTCAGCCGGAATTTTGTCTCCGCTTTCCAATATTACGATATCGCCGGGAACGAGATATTTTGCATCGATGAGCTTTTCTTTATTGTTGCGGATGACTTTGGCATATTGTCTGACCAGCTGGCGCAACTGGTTAATTGAGTTATTGGCTTTATTTTCCTGAAAAAATCCGACGAAAGTGTTAATTGTTACGGCAATCAAAATTACTGCCAGGTCGGTATAATGACGTAAAAAAAGTGAAATAATTGCGGCAAGAATCAGAATATAAACCAGCGGGCTTTTAAACTGACTTATTAAAATGTTTAACTTTGTTAAGGGTGGTTTTTTTGCCAGTTCATTTAATCCCGTTTTTTTTAATCTTTTTTGGGCTTCCTTTTCGGAAAGCCCGTTATTTGAAGTATGCAAAATTTCAAAAATTTTCTTTATTTCTAAATTGTGCCAGCTGGCTGTTTCCATAATCCAATATTCATATTTAGATAATATAATTTTAGCATATTCAACGGGTTAATTAAAACTTAATATACCGATGACCATAATTTGTGTAGAAAAAAATGACCAATAAAAAATATATATTATTTGTTTTAAAATCCATTATGTCGGGATTTTTAGTTATGGCGCGCGCTAGTTTGGCCCAGGAAAACGGTTTTGGCACATCCTATCTGCAAGAGCTTAATTTAGGAGATGTTTCATTAATGGAACTGATAATTAATATGATAAATGTAATTTTAGGGTTTCTGGCCATTATTACAATAATTATCATATTATGGGGCGGCTTTCGCTGGCTGACTGCCGGCGGGTCTGAAGACAAAGTTGCGGAAGCCAAAAAAACAATTGTCAACGGAGTCATCGGACTGGTAATTATAATTGCGTCTTACGCCATAACGACATTTTTGATTGAAAACCTGACAATTAGCACCGGGACAGAAACAGCCGAGTTTTTTTAGGCGGCTTATCCGGACAGAAAAGGTCAGCCCGCTTGGCTTGATTTTTTTTTATTTATGTAGTTAAATAATATAAGCGGTAAAAACGCTTTATTTATTTAAATCGGGAGAATCGTAACTTGCGCCGTTAGCTCAGCCTGGTAGAGCAACTGCCTTTTAAGCAGATGGTCGGGGGTTCAAATCCCTCACGGCGCATTTTAGTTAAATTATAATTATTTAAGCAAGCAAACTGCTTTGCTTGCGGAGGGATTTGAAAGCCGGAGCGATGTGCGAGTTTCCCGAAGGGAAGGCGAGTTCCGGTTTTTGGGAGTGTTATTGAAAATATTGACTTTGTCAGCTTTGTTTAATATAATCTATTTCGTTAAGCCGTTTTTAAACTACACGCGTTCAATATACTTTTGTTAAAAATATTTAATGTTTTCAAGCAAAAACAAAATTAGAATTTTAGCTGTTATACTGCTGATTTTCGGCATTCTGGCAGCTATTTTAGATTTTCCATTCCTTTGGAATTCACAGTCATCAAAGTTATCACTGCCCGGTGTCCCGGATTTTTTCAAATTACCGTTCCGCCTGGGTCTTGATCTGCAGGGAGGAACTCACCTGCTCTATGAGGCTGACTTAAGTTTGGTTCCTTCAGGTGAGCAAGACGATGCTTTAGCTGGCGTAAGAGATGTAATCGAGCGCCGTGTCAACGCTTATGGAGTTTCCGAGCCCCTGGTTCAGACAAGCCGCAGCGGAGACAGTTCCAGAATAATAGTGGATTTGGCGGGCGTGAAAAACGTTAATGAAGCCATTAAAATGATTGGCGAAACACCTCTTTTGGAATTTAAAAAGATGGTTGAACCTGAAAAATTGATTTTGACAGAGGAACAAAAAAAAGAAATGGAAACATTCAACCTTGAAGCGGAAAAAAAAGCCAGAGAAGTTTTACAAAAAGTTTTACAGGAAAACAGCGGATTTGAAAATCTGGCCAAGGAATTTTCACAGGATTTAGGCAGCGCCCAAAACGGCGGCAGTATCGGCTGGGCAAAAAGGGGACAGCTGGTCCCGGAATATGAAAGGGCTATTTTTGACGAACTTAAGACGGGACAGATTTCTTCCGATTTAGTCAAAACGGTTTACGGTTTTCACATTATCAAAAAAGTTGAACAAAAGGGCGGACCAAAACCCGATGGTACAGATGACACTGAGGTATTATCAAACCATATTTTGATAAAAACTAAATCGGAAACCGATTTCATTTCGCCGCAACAAACAAACTGGGAATATACCGGCTTAACCGGCAAGCAATTAAAACGCGCCCAGGTTCAATTTGATCAGAACAGTAACCTGCCCGAAGTCATGCTTGAATTTAATGATGAAGGTAAAGACTTGTTTGCCAAACTGACATCGGAAAATGTAGGAGAAATTATCGGAATTTTTCTTGACGGACAGGCAATAAGCGAACCACGGGTCAATGAAGCCATCCCTAACGGGCAGGCAGTAATTTCCGGTTCGTTTACTATAGCCGAGGCTAAACAGCTGGCCCAAAGGCTTAACGCTGGCGCGCTGCCGGTCCCGATAAAACTAATAAATCAGGAAACAATCGGCGCGTCTTTAGGTAACATATCGGTCCAAAAAAGTCTTAATGCGGGAATTATCGGATTTTGCCTCATTATTATCTTTATGCTCTTTTACTATCGTTTGCTTGGTTTTGTCAGCAGTATATCCTTAATTTTTTACGGTGTCGCTCTCCTGGCATTGTTTAAGATTATACCGGTTACTCTGTCGCTGGCGGGAATCGCAGGGTTTATTTTGTCTTTAGGCATGGCAGTTGACGCCAACATTTTGATATTCGAAAGAATCAAGGATGAATTAAGAAACGGCCGATCGATGAAATCTTCCATTGACGAGGGATTCAGACGCGCCTGGCCTTCAATTCGCGACGGGAATTATTCAACTTTAATAACTTCGTTTATACTGATGTGGTTTTCGACCAGTACGGTTAAAGGATTTGCTGTTACGTTAAGTCTGGGAATTTTAGTTTCTATGTTTTCGGCATTGGTAATGACCAGAGTTTTTTTAAATTTGGCAATACAAAGTAAATTTTTAGCAAAAAGCTGGTTATTCGGAGTAAAAATTAAAACCAAATACAATGATTAAAATAATCGGCAACAGAAAAATCTGGTTCGGATTATCCGGAATTTTGATAATTTTAAGCATAGTATTTTTGTTTACCTGGGGACTTAAATACGGAATCGATTTTACAGGCGGCAGTCTGATGGAAATTGAATTTTCAGAATCTCCGGCGTCTTCGGCTGTAATCAACGTTTTGTCGGAAGAAAATCTTTCCGGACTTACGGTCCAGCCGCTTGGAGAAAAGGGAATGGTTTTAAGATTCAAGGAAGTCGACGAAGTTAAACACCAGGAAATTCTGGCCAAACTTAAAGCCGGTTTCGGGGACGGAATTATTGAAAACAAATTCGATTCTATCGGTCCGGCGATAGGCAATGAACTTAAAAGAAAGACTATAACCGCGGTTATAATTGTGATAATTGCAATAATAATTTATATTGCCTGGTCATTCAGGAAAGTTTCAAAACCGGTGGCTTCGTGGAAATACGGTCTGATAGCTGTGATCGCCCTGGTTCACGACGTTTTAATAACGCTTGGCGCTTTTTCAGTTCTGGGCCACATTTATTCAATTGAGATTACCGCGCCTTTTATTGCCGCCATACTGACGATTTTGGGTTATTCGGTAAATGACACCATTGTAGTATTTGACCGTACGCGCGAAAATCTATCGCGGCACACGGACGAAGATTTTGAATTTACAGTTGAGCGCAGTGTGAATGAAGTAATTACCAGATCAATAAACACGTCATTTACTACGCTTCTGGCCTTGTTTGCGATTTTACTTTTCGGCGGAAGCACTATTCGAGATTTTTCCCTGGCTTTAATTATCGGCATCAGTATCGGCACCTATTCATCAATTTTTTTAGCCAGTCCTCTTCTTGTTATCATCAATAAAATAAAATAATACAACATATAAAACAGCTTTAGGGCTATTTTTTTAGTATACAATATACTTGACTATAAGACAAATTTATGATATACTTTAAACATCAAATAGTAATTTGATGAAATATGTAAATTTTTGTGTAATTTTAGTTAATATATATGGATAAAGAAAATTCAATTTTAGATAAAATTATCGCCAGCAAACAAATGCAGGATGCTTCTCAATTCATTCCGTCCGAGTTTGTTTCCAGACTGTTAAAGAATTTAAACAACAAGGAAAGAGAAATTTTGAACAAAAGATTCGGCCTCAACGGCGGTAACAAGCAAACCCTTGAAGAAATAGGCAAGAGTTTTGACATCACCCGCGAAAGAATAAGACAGATTCAGATGACAGCCATAAGAAAAATCAAGGATTTGCAGGAATTAAAAACCGAACTGGAAAGCATCGAAAGCCTGATTAGTCGTCTGTTGGAAGACTGGGGAGGTCTGATGGAAGAAAATCATTTAATTGAAAATTTGTTAAGTTATTCTGACAACAGCGGTTCTAACAGGCAGGCTGCATATTTTATTTTGGAAAATCTTTTGGATGAAAAAATCGACAGAATTTCCAAAAATGAAAATCTGCTGCCGGGATGGAAAAGTCCCCTGGTGCAACTGGAAAAAGCGATGGAACTTGAAGATACCATCCATGATATAATCAGAAAAGAGAATAGCCTTCTTGACCTGTCAAAAATTCTGAAACTGTTAAAGGGGCATGACTACCATAAGGAAAAAAACGCCTATTACTGCAATTACAACGATTTAAACGATGAAAAATTGTCGCGGATAGTAGAAGCATATCTGAGGGCAAGTAAAAAAATTGATAAAAACATCATGGACGAATGGGGACTGAAAAAATGGAATACGGTCAAACCAAAAAGAATGAGCGATAAAGTTTATATGATATTAAGAAGGGAAAAAAAACCCCTGCATTTTAAAGAGATTGCCAATCTGATTAACCAGGCCAAATTCGACAGTAAGGTTGCGCACCCGGCAACTATTCATAATGAACTGATTTTAAATGATAAATTTGTTCTTATCGGCAGGGGCATTTATGCTTTGGCGGAATGGGGTTACAAGCCGGGTACAGTCGCTGATGTCATAATTGATATTTTAAAAAATTCAGAAAAACCTTTAAGCAAAGAAGAAATAACAAATAACGTGCTTAAATCCAGACAGGTGAAAAAGAGCACGATTAATCTGGCCTTAACAGACAGGGAGAAATTCAAAAAAACCGAAGACAGCTGCTATACATTAGCCAGTAAATAATTTTTAACAACTCAAAACAAAAATAAAAATTCTATGGGTTTTTTAATAGGTATAAACTCAATTGCCCAGGAAGCCGGCGGGAATCCTTTCCTGATGATTTGGCTTATTTTCCGGCACGGCGGCTGGGCTCTTTTTTTATTGTTTTTAATTTTTGCGTTAAGAGAACTCTGGCTGGCTTATATCCGCAATTTGTACCGGAACAAAAGAAAATATACGCTTTTGGCAATTGATGTCCCTAAAGAAAATATGCAGACGCCGCGCGGGGTGGAAAATATTTTCCAACATTTATGCGGCGCCCATGCGACTTTTGATTTCATTGATAAATGGTGGAACGGCGGAATACCGGACAGTTTCAGTTTTGAAATTATCAGTTTGGAAGGATATATCCAATTCCTTATCCATATGGAGGTAAAATACCGCGATCTGATTGAGGCGGCCATTTACGCCCAGTACCCTGATGCGGAAATTGTCGAAGTAGAAGATTACAGCCAGGACTGGAAAATGACTTTTCCTCATCCTGAATATGACTTATGGGGTACGGAAATTAAATTAGCCAAAAAACAATATTATCCCATAAAGACGCATCCTGCTTTCGAAGATCCGATATCGGAAGAAAAGGCCAAAGAGCCCATGGCCGGGCTTCTGGAGGGGCTGGGAAAAATCGGCCCGGGCGAACAGTTTTGGGTTCAATTTTTATCAACACCCGCTGACAATGACTGGGGCAAAGGAGCAACGCCTTTAATACAGAAATTAATCGGCGCTGAAATCAAGGAAAAAGATAATATTTTTGATTTGATTTACAAGGCCCCTTTTGCACTTATTGATTTTATGAGCACGTCGCTTTCTCAGGCATCCAAAGAGAAGGAAGGGGCGCCTCCCAATAAAGTTTTATACATGACGCAGGGGGAAAAAGACACGGTGAACGCGATAGAGAAAAAAATCAGCAAACTCGGTTTTCACGTCAGAATACGTCTGGTTTATATCGCCAAAAAAGAAGTTTACGATAAAAACAAAGGCTCAAAAGTTCTTTACGGCGCTTTAAAACAGTTTAATACCCTTGATTGCAATGCTTTTAAGCCGGACACTAGATATTGGACAGGCGCCCTTCATTTTATGGCCACCAGAAGAGTTAATTGGAGGAAAACGCGGATGCTAAGAATCTATAAAGAAAGGGCGCAGTATATGTCGCCCGGAGATTACGGTTTTATTTTAAATACGGAAGAAATGGCATCTGTCTACCATTTTCCGGCTATGTCAGTCAAAGCGCCGTTAATCAAGCGCACGGAAAGCAAAAAATCCGAACCTCCTTTAAGCTTGCCGATTGAAGAGGGCATTCCGCCATCAAATTTCAGACAGCAAACCGAGACTAAGGATATAGCGCCGACCAATTTACCAATGGAATAACATGGAAACAAAAGACAACGACAAACAACCAATAACCATACTTGCCGAAACGAATTTTCGCAACCAGCGCAGAAGGTTTGGAATTAAAAAGGATGACCGTCGCCGGCATATGTATCTGATTGGCAAGACCGGTATGGGTAAATCGACGGTTTTAGAAAATATGATTATTCAGGACATTAGAAACGGTGAAGGCGTAGCGGTCGTAGATCCGCACGGTGATCTGGCTGAAACAATCATTCAGTATATTCCTTCATACCGAATAAATGACGTTATTTATTTTAATCCTGCTGACCCTGATTATTCCATAGCGTTTAACGTTATGGAGTCGGTGTCAGCTGAACATAAACATCTTATTGCCTCAGGCCTGATTGCGGTATTTCACAAACTCTGGGCTGACTCTTGGGGGCCGAGGCTTGAATATCTTTTAAGAAATAGCATTTTAGCTCTTTTGGATTATCCCGGCAGCACGCTGCTTGGTGTTACCCGTCTTTTGGTTGATAAAAATTACCGGTACAAAGTGGTGTCGAAAATCAAGGATCCTGTTGTTAAGGCATTTTGGTCGGAAGAATTTCCCAAATATTCCAATCAATTTCAGGTTGAAGCTATTTCACCTATTCAAAACAAAGTCGGTCAGTTTTTATCCATAGCCATGATTAGAAACATCGTCGGCCAGGTAAAATCGACAATTGATTTAAGGGACATAATGGATCATAAAAAAATACTGATAATGAATCTGGCCAAAGGAAGAATCGGCGAAGACGCTTCGGCGCTGCTGGGCGCCATGATGATCACCAAATTACAGCTGGCTGCCATGAGTCGTGTAGATATAGCGGAAGAACAAAGACAGGATTTTTATTTATATGTTGACGAATTTCAAAATTTTGCCACCGAAAGTTTCGCTAATATACTGTCGGAAGCAAGAAAATATCGTCTTAATATTATCATTGCCCATCAGTATATTGAACAGCTAGATGAAAAAGTCAGGGCCTCGGTTTTCGGAAACGTCGGTACGATCATGCTTTTCCGGGTCGGGGCGGCTGACGCTGAATTTTTGGTTCAGGAATTTACCCCTTATTTTAAGGAAGAAGATTTGGTCAATCTTACAAAGCATAATACTTACATGAAACTGATGATAGACGGTGTTTCTTCCAACCCCTTTTCAGCCACGACCTTACCGCCGTTGAAATTTGAATTCAGCCAGAAAGATAACAGCCAGAAGGTAATCGCCGTGTCCCGTGAACGTTATTCCCGTCCCAAGCAGGAAATTGAAGATAAAATTGCCCGTTGGAGCGGCATGTCAGATGAATCAGCGGTAAAGATAAAAACAGGGAAAGCGGAGGATGCCAAAACAAGCGAAGATGCCGACAAAAAAAAACCGCCAAGAAAGAGGAAAAATGATGAAAAATCGTATACCGTCAAATGCTATGAGTGCGGCAAAACGACTACTGTAAATTTTGTTCCTGACGGTATAAGGCCGGTCTATTGCGTTGAATGTTTTCGTAAAATCAGATCAGGAGAAATAGTTAAACCCGATGATGAAAGTGGCGCGGAAAATTCCTTAACCCTGAAGGAAGCCATGGCAAAAGAGCCGATGCCTTTTAAAACCACCCGAAAGGACAATAATGAAAAACAGCCAAAAAATCAGACTTACGGAACAAATAGTTCAAATCAGGACCAAAACAGCGATAGCAACAAAATCGAACCTGAACAGAGCAAACCCAAAATAATAAAAAAACTTGACCCCGGTCAGGTTATCAGATTTGATTGATTTGACTAGACAGTCGTTATAATTTATTATTTGTATAGCTAACAGATAATTTTTTATTATGAGATCAAAAATTGCCATTATCGGCCATGGTGTTGTCGGCCAAGCATACAATTCATTGTTTACAGACGCGCTGGTTTATGACATCAAAAAAAATATCAATACCAAAGATGAAATCAACAAAAATTGCGAAGTTGCTCTGATATGTGTTCCAACACCCATGCAAGACGGCGGAAAATGCGATTTAACAGCCATCGAAAACACGTTTGACTGGTTAAACGTTCCGTTGATAGTGATAAAATCAACCGTACCCGTTGGCACTACCACAAAATTGAGAGAAAAAACAGGCAAAAAAATAATTTTTAATCCGGAGTTCTTACGCGCAGTATCCGCTGCCCAGGACGTTTTGGATGAAACCAACATCATTATCGGCGGAGAACCTTCGGAATCAGAGCCGTTAATCAAGGCCTATAATCATGCTTATAAGCATAGCGTCAGTTTTCACTTCACCACAAGCGATAATGCTGAAATGATAAAGTATATGAGGAACTGTTATTTGGCAACAAAAGTGACTTTTTTAAACGAGATGAAAGAAATTATCGATAAAATGAAACTTGATTTTGAGGCGATTAGAGATTTATGGGTATTGGACGAAAGAATGGGCCCTTCTCATAATGAAGTTCCGGGTCCTGATGGTCAGTGCGGCTATGGCGGGATGTGTTTTCCCAAAGACGTCAACGCAATGATTCATTTCGCAATGGATGCCGGCGTTAATCCGGCGCTGTTAAAACGGGTCTGGGACAGGAACACCGAATTCAGAGAAGAATTCAAAAACGCTCACAGATACGAATCATAGTAAATAAAAAAACGGCTTTTTAAAAAAGCCGTTTTTGTTTTGGTTTTAACTTCGAGCGCGGTGTTGATTTTTACTTTGCCGCAGTTAAAATAAATAGTATAATTATATTAATGAACAAAAAAAGTAACAATTTTATCGATTATCTGGAAAGCATTGCAGTTTTAATCGGAACGGTTATCGGGGCAGGAATTTTAGGCCTGCCTTATTTAGTAGTAAAAGCCGGGCTGACTATTGCGCTTATAAATTTTGTGCTTGTCTGCTCCGGAATTATCATTTTATCGCTCTATTTCGCCAAAATAGTCCTTAAAAGCAATGAAGATCACCAGCTGGCCGGCTACGCCGGTATCTATTTTGGCCGAACCGGCAGAAATTTACTGGGTTTTTTTCTAATTGCCGAAATTTACGGCGCATTGCTGGCGTATATGGTAGGGGAAGGACAGGTCCTTTCCTCCTTTTTTCGAGGCAGCAGTACTACTTACAGCATTTTGTTTTATGTGGTTTTTTCAGTTATGATTTATTTTGGCTTAAACCTGATCAAAAGATTTGAACTTTTAATGACGTTTTTTATGTTTATTGTAGTGATTTTTATAACCCTGATTTCATCCAGTCACTTTAACCTGACAAATTTCGCGCCCTTTGATTTGTCCAATCTGCTGCTGCCTTACGGCGCAACTTTATTCGCCTTTTCCGGAGCTTCCGCCGTTCCTCAGATGAGAAAAATATTAATCGGCAACGAAAAAAAATTATTTTCCGCAATTCTTTGCGGCTACAGTCTGATTTTCGTTATTTATTTTCTTTTTGCCGTTATAGTCGCCGGAGCCACCGGGATTTTCACCACGGAAATCGCGACAATAGGACTGGGCAAAGTCCTTGGTCCTGAGGCGCTTATGCTGGCCAATCTTTTCGCTTTCTTTACCATGGGCACCAGCTTTCTTACACTGGGCCTGGCTTTAAAGCAGACTTTTGAATACGATTATAAATTCGGTAAAAATTTAAGCTGGTTGCTGACAGTTATCGTTCCCTTGGCGATGTTTTTATACGTTAAGAAGGATTTTATTGAAATTCTGAATTTTTTTGGTGCGGTAGCCGGCGGATTGGTGGGAATAATGATAATTTTGATGTTTTTTAAAAGCAAAAGAACCGAAAGAAAAGCTGAAACAGTATCGGCGAAATCATATCTAATCGGCGTCATTCTGATAATTATGTTTGTCTCAGGGATTGTCTACACCTTGCTTAGCGGCTAGCTGACTTGACAGCAGGAAAAATTTTTTTTAAAATCAAATTAGCACTCTTGATTGCCGAGTGCTAATTACATTCATCCAAAATTAATTATATACTGTTAAATCTATAAATATGACACCTGACAAATATACTTTTAAAACCCAGGAAGCGCTGCAGAAAGCTTTGGCCCTGGCTGTTGAAAAAAGCCATCAGCAGGTAACACTATATCATTTGCTTTATTCATTGATTGAACAGAAGCCGGGGATTGTCGAATCAATACTCAAGCGCCTGGAACTTAATCCGGATAAATTAAAAGAAGACCTTGATAAACAACTAAACATCATTCCTACGGTGGCCCATGGTAATATCGCGCAACAATATGTTTCCGTGGATTTCAACCGGGTTTTGAACAATTCAGAAAAAGAAGCCCGCAAGCTTGGGGATGAATTCATATCAACCGAGCATATTTTTTTAAGCATGCTTGAAGTCCGCACTGACGTTTTAAAACTGCTTAATGACAACGGCATTAATTATGAAAATGTACTTACCGTATTAAAGGATGTCAGGGGAACGCATCGGGTGACTGACCAGGAGCCGGAAAGCAAATATGGCGCTTTGGAAAAATATAGCGTTGACCTGACTGCTATGGCCAAAGACGGGAAACTTGACCCGGTTATCGGTCGTGACGGCGAAATCCGCCGGGTAATGCAGATCTTATCAAGACGGACAAAAAATAACCCGGTGCTGATCGGCGAGCCGGGGACGGGAAAAACAGCAATCGTCGAGGGACTTGCCCAAAGAATCGCATCAGGCGATGTGCCGGAAAGCTTGAAAGACAAGAAAATTTTGTCGCTGAGCATCGGCGGTCTGGTGGCGGGTTCAAAATTCAGGGGTGAATTCGAAGATAGGATGAAAGCCGTTTTAAAAGAAGTGGAAAACGCATCAGGTGCTTTGATTTTGTTTATCGATGAACTGCACACAATAGTCGGAGCAGGCCAGGCGGAAGGATCGGTTGACGCGGCCAATATGCTTAAACCTGCCTTAGCCAAAGGTACTTTACATATGATCGGCGCCACCACCTTAAAGGAATACCAGAAAAATATAGAAAAGGACGCGGCCCTGGAAAGGCGTTTTCAGACTGTCTTTGTGAGCGAACCGTCGCTGGAAGACACAATTGCGATTTTGCGGGGGATAAAGGAAAAATATGAACTTCATCATGGTGTAAAAATCACAGATACGGCAATAATCGCTGCGGCGACTTTGTCTCAAAGATACATAACCGACAGGTTTCTGCCGGATAAGGCGGTGGATCTGATTGATGAAGCATCATCGGCTTTAAGAATGGAAATCGACAGTATGCCGGAAGAGCTTGATAATCTGAAAAGAAAAGTCAGACAGCTTGAAATAGAGCGCGAGGCGTTAAAAAAAGATTCAGACAAGCAGTCAAGGGCGCGGCTTAAAGATCTGGAAAAAAATCTGAGCGATTTAAAGGAACAAAGCGATGAAATAGAAATGCGCTGGAAAAATGAAAAGGATATGATAAAAAAAGTACAGAATTCGTCCAAATTAATTGACGAACTTAAAACTTTGGCCGAAAAACTGGAGCGGTCGGGTGAATTGGAAAAAGTAGCGGAAATTAAATACGGCAAGATACCGGAACTGGAACGTCAGGCAAAATTATCAAGACAGAAGCTTGAAACAATGCATGCCGACGAAAGGATCCTGAAAGAGGAAATTACAGAGGAAGACATTGCCACGGTTGTTTCACGCTGGACGGGCATACCCGTATCCAAGATGCTTGAATCAGAAACGGTCAAATTATCCAGAATGGAAGATGAATTAATTAAAAGAATTATAGGGCAGGATGAAGCAATAAAAATAATTTCCAACGCCGTGCGCCGAAGCAGAGCGGGTATAGCAGAAGAAAATCGCCCTATCGGGTCATTTATATTTTTGGGACCGACAGGTGTGGGTAAAACAGAAATGGCGAAGGCCCTGGCTGAATTTATGTTTAATGATGAAAATGCCCTTATCCGGCTGGATATGTCGGAATTTATGGAAAAACACACCGTTTCAAAGCTGATAGGCTCGCCTCCCGGCTATGTCGGTTATGAAGAAGGCGGTCAATTGACGGAAAAAATAAGGCGTCGGCCGTATTCATTGATTTTATTTGATGAAATAGAAAAAGCTCATCCTGACATTTTTAATATTCTTTTGCAGATAATGGATGAGGGTCATCTGACTGACGCCAAAGGCAGAAAAGCGAATTTTAAAAATACTATAATTATAATGACTTCCAATATAGGTTCAGATCTGATAAAGGAATACACATTGGGTTTTACCGATGAAAGGAAAAATATTATCAGCGATACTGAAATTAAAAGCCGTATAAATGAAGTTATGAGAAAAACTTTCAAGCCGGAATTTTTAAACAGGCTGGATGAAATAATCATTTTCAGAAGTTTGAGTCAGGAATCGCTGAAGCTGATAGTAGATATCCAGCTTTTAGAAGTTGCCAGAAGACTCAGGAAAAAAGAAGTTGAAGTCGAATTTACCCCCAGGTTAAATGATTACCTTGCCAATAAAGGTTATGACCCGGTCTTCGGGGCCAGGCCCCTGAAAAGGGTTGTTCAGACGAAAATACTCGATAAACTGGCATTGCAGATAATAGAAGGGAAAATTATCGAATCAGACAGGATTAAAATTGACGCCATAGATGAAAAGATCGTCATAAAAAAAATTTAATGGCTGCTTTCTCGGAATAGTTAAAGACGCTTGCCTGGCGTCTTTAATTTTATTACAATTACCAAATGATAAAAAACAAGAACAAAATTGCCGTTGCTATGTCCGGAGGCGTTGATTCTTCCGTATCTGCCGCTTTGTTGAAAAAAATGGGATACGACTGTATCGGTATATTTATGAAATTCTGGCATGATGAAAAACTGCCTGACACACAAGGACAAAACCGCTGCTGCTCCCAGGAGTCGTATTTGAGGGCAAAAAGCGTCGCTGATTATCTGGATATTCCTCTTTATACGCTGAATTTCAAGAAAAAATTTAAACAAAACGTAGTGGACAAATTTTTGCATGAATATCGGAAAGGTAAGACGCCCAATCCGTGCATTAATTGCAATAAATTTATAAAATTTGATCTGCTGCTTAAAAGGATTTTAGTACTTGGTTGTACGCAACTAGCAACCGGTCATTATGCCATTAAGCGTAAATTAAAAAACGGGTCTTATGCTTTAATGAAGGGAAAGGACAAAAAAAAAGATCAGACGTATTTTTTGTACAATTTAAATCAGGATTTGTTGTCGCGCGTTATTTTTCCTGTCGGCGGGTTAAATAAGGACAAAGTAAAGAAACTCGCAAAAAAGCTGCGTCTGCCTGTATTATGGAAAGAAGAAAGCCAGGAAATCTGCTTTGTGCCCCCGAAAAAATTAGGTGTTTTTTTAAAACAAAATCTTAGACTCAAACCGGGCAGAATTATAGATAAAAAAAACAATAATTTAGGCAGGCATGACGGCTTAGCGCTGTACACTCTTGGTCAAAGAAAAAATATAAAACTATCAGGCGGTCCTTATTACGTAATGAAGAAAGATTTAAAAAATAACACTTTAATGGTAACGAAAAAACCAGCTGAAATAAGTTCAAACAAATTCAAAATAAGCGATTGCAGCTGGGTTATAAACCCTCCGCAGCCGGGAAAAGTGTATAATATCCAGATCAGATATCGGACAAAAGCGGAACCGGGCCGAATCAAAATCAATAAAAAATATTGTGAAATTATTCTGAACCGTAAAGTATTTGCCGTCACTGCGGGCCAGTCTGCTGTGATTTACGACAAAAATGAGCTTATCGGCGGCGGCGTAATTAATTAACTATCTCATAAAATACCTTGTCAAAAGCAATTGGTTTGGATATACTGATAAAACAATGAAAGCGGAAGAATTAAGAAAAAAATATCTTGATTTTTTTAAAAGCCATGGTCATGCCATAATACCTTCGGCTTCTTTAATTCCGGAAAACGATCCCACGGTTTTGTTTACCACTGCAGGTATGCATCCTTTGGTTCCTTTCCTTCTAGGTGAAACCCACCCGGCAGGTAAACGGCTTGCCAATATCCAAAAATGCATCCGGACAACCGATATCGAGGAGGTGGGTGACTCATGGCACCTGACTTTTTTTGAAATGCTGGGGAACTGGTCCCTGGGTGATTACTTTAAAAAAGAAGCAATCGAGATGAGCTGGGAATTTTTAACCGGTAAAAACTGGCTTGGAATTGATCCCGAAAAAATTTACGTTACCGTTTTTGAAGGCGACAATGACGCTCCTCGCGATGAAGAATCGATAAGCTTTTGGCAGGAGCAGTATAAAAAGTCGGGAATGGATGCCAGGCTGGACGAAAGAATTTTTGCTTTGCCTAAAAAAGATAACTGGTGGGGGCCGGCCGGAGAAACCGGGCCTTGCGGACCTGACACGGAAATGTTTTATGACACCGGCAAAATTAAATGCCTGCCATCGTGCCGACCCGGCTGCGGCTGCGGTAAGTATGTCGAAATCTGGAATGATGTTTTTATGGAATTCAATAAAACCAAGGAAGGCAGATTTATTCCCTTAAAACAAAAAAATGTTGATACGGGTATGGGACTTGAAAGAACCAGCGCGGTATTGCAGGGATATGACAGCGTTTATAAGACAGAATTATTCAACCCAATAATAAAAAAAATCATTGAACTGGCTTTTATAAGAAATGAAACTTACCCAGAGCAAAAAATAAGGCTGATAGCGGATCATACCAGGGCAGTTGTTTTTATACTGGGTGACAATAAAATGATAGTGCCGGCTAATATCGAACAAGGATATATTTTACGACGCTTAATAAGAATAACCCTAAGAACGTTAAAACAAATAGGAAGCCCTGATTTTGTTCTTGATAAAATAGCAAAAACTGTCATTGATACTTATAAAAAAAATTACCCTGAACTGCAAAAAAATGAATCTTTTATTCTTGAGCAGCTGCAGAAAGAAGAAAAAATATTCATACGTACGCTGGAAAAGGGTTTGAAAGAATTTAATAAAATGGCCAGGGATAAAAAAATTACAGGCAAGGAAGCTTTTATTCTGTTCTCTACCTACGGTTTTCCTTTTGAGATGACCCGGGATCTGGCAAAGGAAAGCGGAATTGAAATTAATCCGGCCGAATTTAAAAAAGAATACGAAAATCACCAAAAGATGTCCCGCCTGGCAACAGAAGTCAGATTCAAGGGCGGTTTGGCTGATCATACGGAAAAAACAACCAAGCTTCATACAGCGACTCATCTGTTGCAGGCAGCTTTAAGGAAAGTTTTAGGTAATCATGTCTGTCAAAAAGGTTCAAATATTACTTCCGAGCGACTTAGGTTCGATTTTTCTCACGATAAAAAGATGACTGCCGAACAAATTAATGAAACCGAAATATTAATCAATCAGGCGATTATGCGGGCTTTTGCGGTAAAATTTGAGGAAATGTCTCTTGATGATGCGAAAAATTCAGGGGCATTGGGACTGTTTGAGCATAAATACGGGGACAGAGTAAAGGTTTATACCATTTATGATGAAAAAACAGGGGAAGTATTTTCCAGGGAAGTCTGTGGCGGACCTCATGTAAATAATGTTAAAGAGTTAAAGAATTTCAGAATAATCAAGGAAGAAGCCAGCTCAGCAGGAATCAGGAGAATTAAAGCCGTGGTCGGAAAAAATTAAAAGTATTGACAAACTTTTCAAATTAATATAATATTGTAATTGACTATTTTTTTTAACTAAAAGGTTAAAATATCAGTTTATTTAGAGAAAATTACGATAATTAAATAAAATTCTAAGTAAGGTCTTACTTACTTAAGAATTTTATTTTTAGTCAAAATATGATTAAAGAAAATGAAGGCAAAAATACGGTGCCTTCAAGCAAGGATTATTTGGAAATAGACGGAGAAGTGACCGAGCTTTTGCCATCGGCTACGTTCAGGGTAAAACTGGTCAATGAGCAGCTTATATTAGGGCATCTTTCCGGTAAAATGAGGATGTTTAAGATCAGGTTATTACCCGGAGACAGGGTCAAAGTTCAGATCAGCCCGTACGATTTAACAAAGGGAAGAATAATTTACCGCTACTAAAATGAAGGTGAAAGCATCAGTAAAAAAAATTTGCAAAGACTGTAAAGTATCCCGTCGCAAGGGCCGAATTTATATTTCGTGCAAAAATCCTAAACACAAGCAGAGGCAGGGATAAAATAGATATCAATTCAACATACTATGGCATTAAGAATATCGGGTGTAACACTCCCGAACGACAAAAGAATTGAAGTAGCATTAACCTATGTTTACGGCATCGGCAGAAGTCAGTCGATGAGGATTTTAAATATTCTGAAAATCAACCCTAATAAAAGAACAAAAGAACTTTCAGAAGAAGAGATAAGGTTGACGCGTGAATTCATAGAAAAAAATTATAAAGTCGAGGGTGAATTGAAAAGGGAAATACTGCTTAATATTAAAAGATTAAAAGAAATAGGGGCCTATCGCGGTTCAAGACACGCCAAAAATTTACCGGTGCGCGGGCAGCGGACAAAAACAAACTCTCGTACAGTAAGAGGCAATGTGCGAAAGACCATGGGCTCGGGTAAAAAACCGACCGCGCAAAAGACTTAAAAATTAGCTTAACTATGGTAAAAGAACAAACGACTAAATCAAAAAAAAGAATAATCAGGCAGGTCAGCACGGGACGAGCTTATATTAAAGCTACTTATAATAATACTTTAATCACTTTTACCGATAATTCAGGTAATACGCTGGCTCAATCCAGCGCCGGTATGTCTGGATTCAAAGGACCGAAAAAATCAACACCTTATGCGGCCGGTATCATAGTAAAAAAGGCGATAGACAAAATCAAGGATTTCGGGGTTAAAGATGTTGCGGTTTTTGTCAAAGGTATCGGATCAGGTCGCGAGGCAGCAATTCGTGCCTTAAACGTAAATGGTTTGAATATCATTTCAATAAAGGATGTGACCCCGATACCCCATAACGGCTGTCGTCCTAAAAAAGTCAGAAGAGTATAATTTATATTAGTACAATGGCAAAATCATTAAATCCAAAATGTAAACAATGCCGCAGGGCGGGCGAGAAACTTTTTCTAAAGGGCGAAAGATGTATTTCGGCCAAATGCGCTATTTTAAAAAGAAATTATCCGCCGGGAATACACGGATCCAAAGGCAGCCGTTATACAACCAGTTTTGGCGCGCAATTAAAAGAAAAACAGAAAGCGAAAAGATATTACGGCATTCTGGAAAGACAGTTCAGAAATTATTATGTAAAGACCATAAAAAAGAAAGGCAATACAGCTGAACTGCTTTTGCAGGCGCTGGAAATGCGTTTTGACAATGTTGTCTATAAGCTTGGGATCAGTAAATCAAGAAATCAATCAAGGCAGCTGATAAATCACGGTATATTTTTGGTCAATGGAAAGTCGGTCAATATCCCTTCATACCAGATTAAGGCAAAGGATTTAATAACAATCAAACCGCAGTATCAGGATTTAAAAATATTCCAGTCATTCAAGGAAAAGAAAGGTGAAGACGAAGAAATTCCGTCATGGATTAGCTTTGATCAAAAAAAATTAGAGGCCAAGATACTTAACAGACCGTCTTTAAATGACATTAAATCTATTTTTAATCCGACATTAATTGTCGAATTTTATTCAAAATAATCCATAACCTCAACAAATATGGAAAAAATTTCATTACCGGCCAATTTAACATTTGAAAAGGGGAAAAATGAAAATGAATCCATTATTTCCATCTGGCCATGTTTTCCCGGCTACGGCACGACTATTGGCAATGCCTTAAGGAGAGTCTTGCTTTCATCACTAGAAGGGGCTGCCATAACTTCGTTTAAAGTCAAAGGGGCCCAGCATGAATTTTCCGCGCTGCAAAATGTTAAAGAGGATTTGGTGGAAATTTCGCTGAATTTAAAAAAGGTGAGACTAAAGCTTCACGGCGATGAACCGCAAAAAATACAGATTTCGGTCAAAGGAGCGAAAATTGTAAAGGCCGGAGACATTAAAACACCGTCACAGGTTGAAGTCGTGAACAAAGATCTTGTGTTGGCTAACCTGACTGAAAAGGATGCTGAACTGGAAATGGAAATGACGGTAAAAAAAGGACGTGGGTATATAACTACTGAATCGCGCGAAAAAGAAGAAACTGAAGTCGGTCAGATAAATATCGATGCGATTTACAGTCCTATAGTCAATGTCGGTTTTAAACTTGAAAACGTACGTGTCGGTCAAATGACAAATTTCGACAAGCTTTTAATTACTTTGGAAACAGACGGCACAATAACTACCCAGGAAGCGTTAAAACAATCAACTCAAATTTTAATGGAACACTTTAATTATATTGATTCTAGTATTTTGGCGGGGAAGGAAGAAACTAAAAAAACAAAGAAAAGCAAAAAGGAAAAAGATGAAAAATAATTTATGCAGCATAAAAGAAAAGGTAAAATTTTAAGCAGAAAAAAAGAATCGCGAAATTCGATGATGAGGAATTTGGCCACCAGTCTTGTGCTTTACGAAGAAATTAAGACAACAAAGTCAAAAGCCCAGGCGTTAAAACCGTTTGTGGAAAAATTGATCCGGCTGTGCAAAAAAAACGATATAAACAGCAAAAGGCAGCTGCTGAAAATTTTGTATTCAAAAAAAGCGGTAAACAAATGTCAGGAAATATTGGGACCCAAGTATCAGCAAAAATACGGCGGTTATACGAGAATAACCAATGTGGGTTCCAGGAAGGGCGATAATGCCAAGATGGTTAAAATAGAATTTGTTTAAGTATGAAAAACACTGAAAAAAAAATAAACCGACAAAAGCATGAAATTGACGTTTCAGGGCAAGTTTTGGGCAGAGTTTCAACCAAGATAGCAAAAATACTTATGGGCAAGAATAAGGCATCTTACAGCAGAAACAACGATTACGGCGATTATGTAATTGTAATTAACGCCGGTAAAATAATTATCACCGGAAATAAAATGACCCAGAAAAAATATAAAAGTTATTCCGGATATCCTGGCGGCTTAAAAACTGAAAGTCTTAGAGATGTTTTTGAAAAAAATCCCCGGGAGGTTATTAAAAGAACAGTAAAAAAAATGCTGCCGAAAAATAAGCTTTTAAATGAAAGAATAAAACGTCTTCAATTTAAATAATTATGAATAAAAATATCGAAAAACCAAAGGAGCAGAAAATTAAATCGAAAAAGGACTATATTTACGCGGTGGGCAGACGAAAAACGGCCATTGCCAGGGTAAGATTGATCAAAAAAGGCAACGGTGAAATAATTATCAATCAGAAACCTTATGATAAGTATTTCAGTCTGACTGAATTCAAGGAAATAGTTACTAAACCGCTGGATTTGGTCGGTGAACGAAGCAAATTAAATGTTACTGTAAAAGTCGGCGGCGGCGGCATAAGAGGTCAGGCAGAAAGCGTAAGTCACGGCATTACACGAGCTTTGGTAAAAATTGAACCTGAATGGAGAAAGACTTTAAAACCTTTGGGGCTGTTGAAACGCGACCCGAGGAAAAAGGAAAGGAAAAAACCCGGACTCAAAAGAGCAAGACGCGCTCCGCAATTTTCGAAACGTTAAGCTATAATAAATTTAAACGGACCCCTGTCAGGGGTCCGTTTTTTAGTTAACGATGGTTGTGTTATAATCTTTATCATATGAAGGATCAACTACAAAAATTTTTAGAAACGAGCGATTTTTATTGTAATTTACCTCGAAAGCAGCTTATCAGGCAGGCGATAGTGAATAAAGAGGCGATTTTAGAAAGATCAGGACGTTGGCTACCTGGAGCAGCCATGAATCAACAGGCAGAAGCCCTAAAAATACTTTCATTGTCGATAGCGTTCCCAGTAACCGCCACATCGACTGGAATTCGGATTATTGCAATAAAATGAGACGCGATATTTTTGATCTTCTTTTGGCTGAGGCCCGGAAAGTGATGGCGCAAAAGCCAAAGATTTATGCGGCTGACAAAATAATCGGCACTGATATTAATTTCGCTTTGCCGTTAAAAATAATTTCTGACCGGGCTTTAAGTGTGCTTTTTGCCGATAATATGTTTTTACCGAAAAGCAGAAAGATTTATAAAAGCGTATTTTATAAAAAAGAATTTCGCCTGCTGGTTTTGCCTTATGATAAGATAAAGTCGAAAAAATATCATTTATGGCTGAAAAAAACTTATAATCATGACTCTGATATCGGGATAGTAATGGATCTTGACCGAAGGATCGGATTAATTTTTGGCAGTTCTTACTGTGGCGCTATAAAAAAACTGCTGTTTACTGTCATGAATTATCTTCTGCCGCTTCATAACGTGCTACCTTTGCATTGTTCGGCCAACGAAGATATAAAAGGCAACACATCGCTGTTTTTAGGATTATCCGGTACCGGTAAAACTACGCTATCGTCCGATAAAAATTTAAAACTAATCGGCGATGATGAACATTGGTGGTCAGATTACGGAATAAGCAATTTTGAATATGGTTGTTATGCCAAACTTATAAATCTTAACCGACAAAAAGAGCCGGAAATTTTCAGGGCAGTTTTCAGCGACAGACATTATTTAAAGGACGGCACGATAATTGAAAATGCCATGATATATCCGAACGGCATCATCGATTTAAACGACGGCAGGCTGACTGAAAACTCGCGGGTTTCATATCCATTGAAATTTTTGAAAAATGCCAAATTATCCGGCATCGGTAAACATCCCAAAAGAATTATTTTTTTGACCTCTGATGCCAACGGCGTTTTGCCCCCGGTAGCCAAATTATCTTTAGATTCTGCACTTTTATGGTTTTTAATGGGTTACACAAGCAAACTGGCCGGGACTGAAATCGGAACGATCCGCCCGATCAATACGTTCAGCAGATTTTTCGGTGAACCGTTTATGCCCAACTACCCCCGGGATTATCTGGATTTATTCAAAAAAAAGCTCCAGCAACACAAATCTTCAATTTATCTGGTCAATACCGGCTGGACCGGCGGACCATACGGCATCGGACACAGAATCGACATAGCAGTAAGCAAAAAAATAGTCAATTTAATTCTTCAAGACAGGCTTGACAAATTAAAATATAAAGAGGATAATTTATTTCACCTCCAGGTACCAAGGAAATTGCCTGGTATAAAGATTCAACCTTTGGCAAAAAGAAACTGGAAGAACAAAAATGAATACCGGCGCACCGCTGTTTATCTGGCAGCGGAATTCAGAAAACATTTTACAAAATTTTACAGCGGCATCGGTAAAGAAATAAAAAAACAGTGTCCTGGCTTTTAATAACTATATAAACATATGAAAAAAATTCTTATCCTGGCGGCAATCCTGCTGCTTATAGCCGGCTGTAGTTTAAAAAATGGCAGGGAAAACACCGGTACCAACCAAAATGTTACTGCTAAGAACTGCACAAGTACCTGCGACCAGGAACTTGATTGCCAGCAAGGTGAAAAATGCCGTCAAACGCCGTGCCCTGATGATCAAACAACGACTATAAAGACATGTCAGGCCGTAAAACAAAATATATTTGTTTCTGAGCCGAAGGACAATCAGGAAATCGGATTACCTCTGATTGTAAAAGGTGACGCGCGGGTTTTCGAAAACACGTTTATAGTAAGAGTAAGTGATAATAAAGGTAACAAATTAGCTGAAACTACAGCTATGTCTGAGAGTCCGGATGCAGGTTATTTCGGTTCTTTTAACATCCAGGTGAATTACAATAAACCGGCCAGCGAAACGGGAATAGTTGAAGTTTTTCAGTATTCGGCCAAAGACGGCACTGAAACAGACAAGGTAATTATTCCGGTAAAATTTATAGCCGTTGAAGATATGACAGTAAATGTTTATTTTGGATCGGAAAAACTCAACCCCGAAGTTATGGATTGTAGATTGGTTTATCCGATTCAAAGAAGAATCGCCAAAACCGAAGCTGTCGGCAAAGCCGCCATAGAAGAACTGTTAAAGGGCCCCACACCGGAAGAAATAAATGAAAAATTCTACACCAGTATTAACAGCGGTGTTAAACTTCAGAGCCTGATTATAAAAGACAAAACAGCCTATGCTGATTTTGATGACAGGCTGGAAGCTGCCGTCGGAGGTTCGTGCCGGGTTGCTGCCATTAGATCGCAAATTACAACAACACTTAAGCAATTTGCCACCGTAGAAAACGTGATAATATCAATAAATGGCAGAACGGAAGATATTTTACAACCGTAAGCAAAAATCAAATACGGGGCGTAAAAGCCCCGTTTTTTTGTTAAGCCGCTTCAAAATTTATTTAATTTAGAGTATAATTCGCTATATGATTGAAAAAATCGCCAAAAATACGACCTGGTTGACTGCTTCCCTCATATTGCAAAAAACACTGTCCTTTTTTTATTTTTGGTTTATTTCAAACAATTTATTCCCCAGTGATTTGGGCAAATATGTATTCGCGCTTTCATTTACAACCCTGTTTTCGATTTTCATTGATTTGGGTTTAAGTCAGATACTGATACGCGAAGGGGCAAAAAATTTTTCAAGAACGAATAAATATTTAAAAAACATTCTCGCATTAAAAATACCGCTTTTAATTTTAACGATACTTGTGGCAGTTGCGGTCATTAATCTCACCGGAAAATCAAGTGAAATAAGAATGCTTGTCTATCTGGCGATCATAGTAATGACGCTTGATTCGTTTACTTTGAGTTTTTTTTCGGTATTTAGGTCGACACAGTTATTGAAATACGAGAGTATGTCCTCAGTCGTTTTTCAGGTCATAAACATTCTGGTAGGTGTTTTCGCGCTCAAACTTACAGGCCGGCTTGAATTTTTAATACTGGCTTTGATCTGCGCCAGCGCTTTTAATTTTATAATTGCCCTGGTTTTATTAAAAACCAAATTTAAATTTTCTTTAATGCCTTCCTGGGATAAAGAAACGATTAAGATTTTGCTGAAAATATTGCCTGCGTTCGCGTTGGCTGGAATTTTTATTAAAATTTACAACACTTCCGATTCAGTGCTGCTCGGCTATATTTCCGGTGACAAAGCCGTTGGTTTTTTCGCCGTGCCGGCAAAAGTTATTTTTGCCATCCAAATGATAGTTGCCGGTTCATTTGCCGCGGCAATTTACCCGGCTTTCAGTAATTTCTACATAACATCGAAGGAATTTTTAAAAAATTCGTTCGAAAATTCCGTTTTTTATCTGCTGTTGATAAGTGTTCCGTCATCATTGGGAATTTACGTCTTAGCTCCTAAAATAATCGATCTTTTGTGGCCGCAGTACCAGCAATCGGTCAGTACCTTTAAAGTTATGGCTTTGGCCATGCCATTTATATTCGTCGCTTTTGCCACAGGCACGCTTCTTAACGCGTGCGACCGCCAGAATAAAAATACCATAAACCGCGGCATTATCACATTGGTTTCCTTATTTTTGAATATTTTGCTTATACCAAGGTATGATCAGCTCGGCTCAGGAATGGCTTTCCTTTGTACTAATATTGCATTAGTGGCGCTTGACACAAACGCAGTAAGAAAATTATTGCCGAAAACCGGTTCATATATAGCCAGATACCTGTATAAAATAATAGTTGCCTCATCGGCAATGGTAATAACGCTTAAGATTTTATCCGATTTTAACATAATTTTCGTAATCGGCCTGGCCGCCACGGTTTATTTTGCCGTGCTTTACCTGTTAAAAACGTTTACATCAAAAGATATCAGGAATTTAGGTAAAATAATTTTTAGCGCTGAAGATGAAAAGGTCACTCCTAGTAACAACTGAATTTCCCCCTTATATAGGCGGTGTTGCCAATTATTATCAAAATTTTTGCCGAAGATTTGACAATGGTGAAATTATAGTATTAACAGCAAAAAATGATAAACATTTCGAATTTGACAGTCAGCAGAGCTTCAAAATATTAAGGGAAAATTTATTATACAAATCTTTCTGGCCAAGATGGTTAAAGATGATTTTTATTTTAAAAAAGATCATCAAAAAATATCAAATTGATGAAGTTTATGTCGGACAGGCTCTGCCGGTAGGCGAAGCGGTTTATTTTTGTCGGGTAAAATATACGGTTTTTTTTCACGGTCTGGATGTGGCATTGCCGTCAAAAAGGTTTTTTAAAAAAATTATCCTGAAAAGTATAATTAAAAAATCCGGAAGAATTATAGTTAACAGTCTTTACACAAAACAACAGCTTTTACGTCTGGGCGCCCAAGCCGGTAAAATATCAATTGTTTATCCGGAAGTTGACAGGAATTTATACAACAGTTTAAGTGAGCAAACAATCGAAAAATTGAACAATAAATACAGTCTTGCCGGTAAAAAAATTCTGCTGAGCGTGGGCAGAATCGTAAAGCGTAAAGGTTTTGACAAGGTTATAAGTTCGTTACCGCTATCGATTGAAAGCTTAAAAGATCTGGTTTATGTTATAGTGGGGGAAGGGCCGGAACTTCCAGCTTTAAAAAAACTGTCTGAAAATCTAAATGTGGCTCCTAAGGTTATATTTACAGGCAGTATCAGTATGGAAGAATTGGCAGCATTTTATAAACTCTGCAGCGCCTTTATAATGACACCATTTGAGCTTGAAAACGGAGACGTGGAAGGGTTTGGCACAGTGTATTTGGAAGCGGATTTATTCGATAAACCGGTTATTGCCTATATTAGCGGCGGTGTGGGTGATGCTGTTAAGCAGGTAAAGCGTTCATATCTGGTAAAATCACTTTCAGCCGAAGACATTTCAAGCGCCATAATCGCTTGTCTTAAATAAAAAGATGCCGATTGGCGGTTTCGGCATCGTGTATTTTTTCCACTATGAACATCGTGGTGTGGTCGATTTTTGCAAGGAAATACCAGGGAAATTAATCCGGGTACGTTCAATTAATTCCCTTGCATCCATATGCCCTGAGTTTTGCGGATTATATGGATCTTGCCAGTTGTGCATGACATTCATTTTACTCCCTCCTTTTTTGTGTTTTAATTATAGTTTATAAGAAATATATGTCAATTGTCGATATAGTCGTACCATTTTATAATAATGTAAAAACCATTAATTTTTGTTTACAGAGCATTTTTGGCCAGGATTTTAAAGATTATAGCCTGATTTTGGTAAATGACGGTTCTTCTGACGGCAGTTTGGATATGGTTAATAAATTTATGTCATGGCTTTCAGATGATGAATTGAAAAAAATAAAAATTATCAATCAGGAAAACAAGGGCTCAAATGCCGCCAGAAATCGGGGTGCCAGGGAAGGGCAGGCAAAATATATAATATTTTGCGACGCAGATATCAAACTTCACCCCAAATTTCTTTCAAAAACAATAATCTTTTTGGAAAAAAATAGTAATAAATCATTTTGTTACACATCCTTTACCTATGGCTGGAAAAAATTTAAATTGTGGAATTTTGACATCCTGAAATTAAAACAAGGACCGTATATTCACACCACTTCGTTAATTTTAAGAAAGCATTTTCCTGGATTTGACGAAAATATTAAACGTTTTCAGGATTGGGATTTATGGCTGACTATGCTTGAAAACGGCCACACCGGAATTTGGTTACCTGAATATTTATTCAAAATTATGACAAGAAACGGTAGGATCAGCAATTGGCTGCCGAAGGTTTTATTTGAAATACCTTGGGACAAAATTGGTTTTAAACCTAAAAATATTAAGGAATATGAGTCAGCGGTTAAAATTATTAAAACAAAACATTCCCTAGCCTAATCTTGCCTTTTTATTTTTTTTGCTAAACTTGTTGAAAAAGGAGGTTTCTTATGGACATTGAAACTAGCAGAAGGTATGACATGGTAATGCATTTTTGCATTGCTTTTGTAATCTGGATCTTTTAGTTCAAGCGAAACCCAATTGCATTTACAGTTTATTTACCCTTGTCGTTGTAATCGGCTATTATTTTAAGGAAATAATGATATTTCTGGAGAAAGTACAACAGTTAACGCTTAGAATTATTTTCTTTTTCTTCCTTCTAACACTTTACCTTCTTTGTTCTTGCATAGTATCCCTGACCCCGAGGCTGTTTATAGCGACGGATGTAACCTGTGCAATCCAGATAATCATAGCGGTATTTGCGCTTTCTGCTTTTTTTCTTTTGCATGAGAATATCTTCGGAAAATTTTTCGCGATTTATAACCATACGGAGCTAAACGCTCCTTTTTTTTATATTAAATTGCTGGTAAAATAAGAATATATGGATTTATCAATTATAATCGTTTCCTGGAACGTCAGGGAAAAATTGTTAACCTGCCTCAATTCAATATTTAAAAACTTAAATGGTCTTGATTTTGAAGTTTTTGTAGTCGATAACGGTTCATCTGACGGCAGTGCTTTGGCTGTTAAAAAAAATTTTCCGCAAGTCAAACTGACGGAAAATTCAAAAAATTTAGGTTTCGCCAGGGCCAATAACCTGGCCTTAGGCCGATCAACAGGTGAATATATCCTTATCCTGAATCCGGATACGGAAATTTACGCTGATACCGTACAAAAATCACTGTCTTGCATAAAAACCGACCCTCAGATAGGGGCTTTGGGATGTAAAATAACCAATGCCGACGGATCTGTCCAACCGTCTGTCAGGCGATTTCCGACCTTTTGTTCGCAACTCTTAATCCTTTACAAACTGCATCACTTTTTTCCCCGGCTTGGGCCGCTGCGGCGCTATTTTGCTGCGGATTTTGACTATGAAACAGGGGCTGAGGTCGATCAGATAATGGGCGCTTTCATGCTTTTACCGCGAAAAATATTTACTCAAGTGGGTATGTTTGATGAAAATTTTTATATTTGGTTCGAAGAAGTCGATTTATGCAAAAGAATTAAAGCAGCCGGCTTCAAAATATATTATTTTCCGGAAGCGACAATAAAGCATTACGGCGGACAAAGTTTCAAACAGTTAATGCCGTTAAAAAAAAGAAATTTTTTTAACGAGTCTTTACTGCTTTATTTCAGAAAACATCACAATCTATTAGCCTGGCTTTGCCTTGCGGCAGCGCAATATGGCAGTCTGTTTTTAGTCTGGCTTTATCAGTTTAAAAAAGTTAAAGCATCTGATCCAAAGTAATCGATCTTGGCCTGACTAAAGGCAGGTTTAAGGCTCGATCCCAGATTATCTGGGAACAAATTCCCAAAATCCTTGCCAAAGCAAATACCACAGTATAAAATTCGGTTTCCTTCAGGCCGAAACTGTAAAGCAAACTTCCGGAAATTGCGTCAACATTAGGATATGGATTTTTTATTTTGCCTTTTTCCTTCAACAAACCCGGAGTTACCTGATAGAGCAGGCAGACCAATTCAAGCGCTTCGTTTTTCATCCTGTATTTACGGCTGAATTCAAGCAATGCCAAAAATCTTTGGTCAGTTGCCCTTAAAACAGCGTGTCCGTAGCCGGGTATAATTTTTTCTTCTAAAAGGCAGCGGCGAAGATATTTTTCAAGATCTTGTTTTGTCGGTATTTTTCCAAAATGCTTTTTTATTTTTAAAATGAACCTGACGCTTTCCTGGCAGGCCAGGCCGTGCAAAGGTCCGGCCAGGCCGTTTAAACCAGCGCTAACTGAAAAGTAGGGGTCTGATAAAGCTGACGCGACTAGCCTGGCTGAATTGACACTGACGTTGGCACCCTCATGATCGGAGTGCAATACCAGATAAAGGCGTATCAAATCATCAAATCTTTTATCTTTAATCCCCAAATTCCGCGAAAAATTTTTCGACCAGCTTAATTTACGGCTGTATCTGGGCAGTTTTCCCGCCTTATATTTCAACTGGTAGACTGCTGAGGCAATAATTGGCGCCTTGGCGATCAGATTCAGGCAGTCGGTCAACACGTACTGCCACAGCTGTTCTTTTTTAATGGCCGGATTGTATTTTCCGCTAAGCACAGATTCGTTCTGCAAAGACAGTAAGGCCGTATTGAACATGGTCATAGGGTGCGTTTCGGGCGGTAAGATTTTTAAAATTTTATAGACATAGCCGGGTAAATCAGCTTTTTTCGCCAGTTCCTGACTTAGCTTGTGCAACTCGAATTTTTTCGGCAGGCGGCCGGTTAACAATAAAAAAAAGACTTCTTCGGGCAGGCATCCGGAAAGATCGCTTATTGATTTTCCCCTGATCATTAAACCGGATTCCGGATCAACATAACTTGTTTCGCCAATCGAGGTTGTAATTCCGCGAAGCCCGGAAAACATATCCTTCTTTTTTATCGTGCTTAATATTTCATCACCTTTTTTCGACCGGATTTTTGCCGCTTTCTGCCTTATTTTTTCAATATTTTTACCGAGCTGTTTTTTTAGATTGTCCATAATGACGGATATGGTTATAAATGTTATTATTATCTTAACATAAGCCAGTAATATAATAAATGCCAGTCAACAAATATTTTTACGCTGCCCTTATTTCAATTATCGTTGCGGAAACGCTGTCTTTTCTAAGCTTTAACAGCAGGATGTTGACAGCTTTTTTATTTGCCCTGATTTTGGCGGCAATCCTATTTTTAAGTTTAAAAAATATTGTATACGGACTCTATATAATGCTGGCCGAGCTTTTTGTCGGCGGCAAAGGATACCTTTTTTCCCTGAACATTTCGGATACTGTCATATCCCTGAGAATCGGAATTTTCATAGTTATCCTGGGTGTCTGGATACTTTTACTTTTAAACAAAAAAATAAATTTTTGGGCCTTTTTTAAAAAAATAAAATCTTGCCCTTACATTCTTGCCGGGTATACGCTCCTGATTTTTAGCGTCGTTTACGGTCTTTTTATAGGCAGCTTAAAGAACGACTTCAACAACTTATTTTTTGACTTCAACTCCTGGATCTTTTTATTGATCCTGCCTGTGGGAATCATTTCAGTTAACAGCGAACAGGCGGACAAAATAATGTCAATATTTTTCGCCTCCGTTGCCTGGCTTTCTTTAAAAACTATTGTCGTGCTAAATATATTTTCGTATCGTTTCGCTTACATCGGAAGCCCTTTTTACAAATGGTTAAGAAATACCGGGGTAGGGGAAATAACCTACATCTCAAATGATATTTTCCGGATCTTTTTTCAGTCGCAGATTTATTCTTTAGCAGCTTTTTTCATATTTTTCGCCTTGTTTTTGTTCTACGTCAGGGATAAAAATCTTTTTGGCAGGGAAAAAATTTCCAAAAATTTGTTTTTTATAACTTTGTTTTCCATTTTAAACACAACAACCATATTAATCAGTCAGTCTAGAAGTTTTTGGCTGGCCGGCTTGGCCGCATTTATAATGACAATAGCCGGCTTTATCTATATTTTCCGGTTAAAAAAAAATCTGGTTGTTTCAGTTGTCGTTTATACGGCAATATTATGCGTCTTCAGCTCAATTTTCATTTATCTGATAACCAAAAAAACGTCACTGGAAATAATTACAGCCAGAACAAGCGGTGTGTCGGCCCGATCTTCAGAATCCAGCCGAAAAAATCAGCTTGAACCTCTCATCTTGGCCATATCAAAAAAGCCGTTTTTCGGCAGCGGCTTTGGAACGACTTTGACTTATAAAAGCAGCGACCCAAGGATTTTAGCCGCCAGCCCGCAGGGAAAATACACAACTTACGCCTTTGAATGGGGTTATCTTGATATCTGGCTTAAAACAGGAATAGTCGGCTTATTTTTTTATCTGCTGTTTGTTCTGACAATAATATTAAAAGCGGCTGAACAGTTTCTAATAATTGAGGAAGAAAAAAAATATTTGTATTGCGGCCTTATTGCCGGTTTAGCGGCTCTTCTGATTGCCAACATTTTTACGCCATATCTGAACCATCCTTTAGGTATGGGCTATATTATTTTGCTTGTCTGGATATTTGCCGCAGATCAAGCCAGGTTAAGTAAAAATATTTCCGCTTAATTTTTTATGGCCCAACAGATATTGTCCGGCTGTCATTTCATCTTTGCCTTCCGGTTTTAATTTTAAAATCTGCACCGACTGATTTTTGCATTGTACGTATATATCCTGGCCGGAAACGGTAATAGCGCCGGCTTTTCGAGTAAAATTTTTATTCAAAAAGCGTATTTCGGTCATCTTTATCCTTTTGTTTTCCAAAAAAGTAAATATCCCGGGCCAGCCCAGATAAGCTCTATAAATTCTGAAAATTTTTGCCGCGTCATCATTCCAGTTCACCTTACCGTCTTCTTTTCGCAATTCATAAGTCATACTGGCCAGTGATTCTTCCTGCTCTTTTAAAACAAAATTACCCGATAAATAATCGGGTAAAATTTTCACAAACAATTGAGCTCCGGCGAATGCGCATTTTTCATGCAGTGATATATTATTGTCATCGTCATTTATGGCAATTTTCGTTTGTGCCAAAATCGGCCCGGCGTCAAGTTTGTCAGTCAGTTTTATGATGCTAACTCCTGTTTCTTTTTCATTATTAATAATCGCAGTCTGAACAGGAGAAGCGCCCCGGTATTTCGGCAAAAGTGACGGATGAACATTTAAAATGCCTTTGGGAAAAGCTTTAAGGACTTGCTTGGGCACTATTTGGGCATAAGCCGCCAAAACCCCCGCCTCGGCCCCGTACTTTTTTAAAAGCAATAAGAAATTTTTATCGTTTAAATTTTCCGGCTGAAAAAAGGGGATTTTCATTTCTTTAGCCGTCTTTTTCACTTCAGTTTCCATTATTTGCTGTTTTCTTCCCGATGGCCTGTCGGGCTGCGTTATAACCGTCAAAACACAAAAATTCGCCGCCAGCTTTTTTAAAATGATGGAAGCAAAATAAGAAGTACCGAAAAATACTATGCTATTTTTAACAGGCATTATTTTTTCAGTTTGTGATTTAACGAAAAATTAAAATCCGGCAAGCCACGTGATTTTTTACCGCTTATTTTTTACTTTTACCAAGTCCAGCCAATTTGTCCGCGCCTTTGACAATTTTTTTTGTTCTCTTTATAAAAAGAATGCCGTCCAAATGGTCGACCTCATGCTGTATAACACGGGCGAAAAGACCCTCGGCTTCAAACGTTATTTTTTTGCCCTGCTTAGTCATTGCTTCAACTTTGATTTTTTTGCATCTCTTAACCAGGCCCCAGATTTCCGGCAGACTCAGGCACCCTTCTTCGCCCAATTCTTTCGCCCATGATTTTCTTTTTATTTTCGGGTTTAAAAGGGCCAAACTGCCCTTTTCGGTATTGACCAAAATCAAACGGATATTTTTACCGACCTGAGGCGCTGCCAGTCCAATGCCGTTTCTTTCCTTCATCGTTTTGTCCATATCTAAAATCAACTGATTTATTTCATCAGTATTAAAATCTTTGATTTTTTTGGATTTTTTTTGCAGTCCTTTGTCAGGAAACAGCAAAATATTCAAAATTTCAGCCATAAACTTCTAAATCATAGCAAAGAATCTGGATTAATGTCAATTAACCATTTGTCGTCTATTTTTGACATTATTTTTTTTATGTCATCTCTTCTGGTCTTCAAACCGCATTTTAAAATTACCAGCCATCGGTAATTGCCGCGAATTTTCCTGATATAGGAAGGAAAAGGACCTAAAACCGTCACGTCTTGCACAGCCGTTCTTTTTAAGTCACAAAAAAGCAAAAAGGCGGTTTTTTTCGCAACATCGTCATGACTGTCCTGATAAATAAATTTAATGAAAAAACCAAAAGGCGGGTAACCCATTGATTTTCGATTTTTTATTTCCTCCTTATAAAAAGCATATCCGGGGTGCTGCAGCACGGGATTTTCGGTATTATAAGTCTGGATTAGTAAGCGCGAAGATAAAGTTTTCAATCTGAATATTAAACGCCAGGATCTTTCGCTGGCTCGATAGTCCGGTACATTAATCAGCGTATCAAAATTCAAAATCGAGGCTGTTTTGAATTTGCAATCCTGGATACGGTTTAAGCCGGCTGGCGTGGACAAAAATATTTCCGCATCCGCATTTATTAGTTTTTGATTATCTATTAATTCTATTTTTGCGTCGGGAAAAAATTTTTTAAGATCGGCTGTAATTTTCAAAAGACCGACGCCAACAAACTTAAAGCGGGAACCGCGACACAAAGGACAGAAAGGCGACATAATCTGTTTTCTGCGGCAGTGATTGCAAATAAGATCGTCAGCTTGATTTTCATAGTAGGAAAAAGCAACTCCGCAGTCGGGACATTTAGGCACATAACCGCAGTCCCGGCAGATTACATAGGAGTAGGTGCTTTTGCCGCCGGCCAGAATCAGCACCTTTTCACCTTTCTTCGCCGCAGCTGACATTTCGGACATCAACTCCCTTGAAAATACCGAAAAATTTCCCGCTTTAATTTCATCCTTCATATTGATAACTCTTGTTATCGATTCGGTTTTTACCCCGCCGGCTTCATATAATTGAAATTTATTTTCCAAAACCTGATTGTATTCTTCCACAGTCGGCGTCAGAGTTGAAATAACCAGCTGGCAATCGAAAATTTCCCTGAGTTTTTCAACCAGAACGGACGCATTATATCGCGGGTTCTGATCCCATTGTTTAAAACTTGAATTAAAGGAGTCATTGATTATAATCAGGCCCAGGTTAGTCAGAGGAACCATCACTGCCTGTCTGGTTCCGACAATAATCGACGCCTTGCCGGTTAGAATATTGCGCCAGACAGTATAAAGCGATCCTGCCGGCGTACGACTGTGAAACTGAACCAAGCCGGCATCTTTAAAAAAATCTAAAAATTCCTGATAGATGTTTTGCACCTGAAAAATTTCAGGGAACAGCACTAAAACCTGCTTTTTACTTTTTATTGTTTTAGAAATCAAATCAAAATAATTCCGCGGTTCACTGTTTAAATACAGAATTTTTTTCTCTTTTGCCCTGAACGCCTTTGGCCGCATTTTGTTGCTTGATTTAACGCAGGGCCAAAAATCTTTTTTTGAATCTTTTTTTGCCGCCGGTTTCGGCATCATCGTCTTTAAAGCCAGAGCAGGTGATATAAAATAATAATCGGCAAACCATAACAAAAATTGCATAAATTTCGGCGGTAAAACCAGGTCTGTAACCTCATCGATTTCCAGAAGCTTTTTTTTACTGATGCCGGAATTTTGCGCGGCTGACAAAACAACGCCAAAGACAGGTTTGTTTCTGAAATTAATCCTGACCAGGGCACCCGGTTTGATAGCTCCGGCCTGATGAGGGGCTATTTTATAATCGAAAACGCCCAGTGATTTGGGAAGTCGCACATAAGGAATAATTTTGGCAACAGTTTTCATAAACTAAATTTACTGACTAAAAAATATTAAAAAAACCGGCTGCAGGCCGGTGTGTCAAATTATTATCCTATTCTGAAATTTGCCACCAAATATCCGACGCCAAAAGGGCCTTCATAAGAAAGAACTTCCGGTTTATAACCTACATCATCCAAAATTCCCAAAAGTATGGCAAATGAACGCAGACCGCATTCACCGGCAGCAGCCACAAACTTTTCATCAAAATTGAGTATATTTTCCGTATCTTTACTTTCTATAAAATCAATTAAGTTTTTATCGAAAATTTTTCCTTCTTCGGCAAAACCTCCCGGCGCTTCATGACTTAAGCAATGCGACAGATCTCCCGAAGCTATAACTGCTATTCTTTTTTCCGACTTGGAAATAATTTTATGCAGATAACGTCCGAAATCAAAATGCTTTTTTAAATTTAAAAAACTGTAACCCAGCGGAACTATCTTCATTTTCGATCTCTGGGTCAGATAAAATAAAGGTACTGCGACTCCGTGATCAAGCCGGGAATTCGAAACCATGGTCAAAGGATAATCGTTTGTCGCCTCTGTTTTGATCCGTAACTGCTGAATAAATTCGAAATCAGCCGAAAATTTCAGTTTGGTTGAGAAATCCCCGAACTGTTCAAAATTGGCTTCAAAATCAGCGGCAATATTTACTGTAAAGGCATCATTAAAAACATCGCCGTGTGGTGAAATAATAACTGCGGTATCCGGCCGGGCAGCGTAAAATTCTCCCGAAAGATCCTGCATGGCTTTTCTGGTCTGGTTAATTTTTTTCAGGTTGTTCTGCCCTACTGAAGGAATCAAAATTGGCGGATGAGGGGTTATGGCGGCAAAAACCAAGGACATATTTTCATTTTATAAAATTAAGACAGCTTGGTTAAATTATAGCACGACTTGCCGTTTTTATTAAAATTTGACTTAGTCTTTATATTTTGTTAATTTACCTGATAACAGTAAAAAATTCGCTTTTTTTAAAATAACCAAAAGGAAAAGGAGGACTAACATGAAGACAACGGATATGGCACAACCGCAGGTATTGACCGGTAAAGACTGGAAACTAATTTTTACCCCCACGGGTTGACCTTAGGGGACGGACGATAGCCATGCTGGGCACGAATCTGGACACACCAAATCCTGACTGGCGAGCGATTGAAGTAATCTTCAAAGAGCCAAAATCGTTTGCCTATGCCCTGGTTGATTTTTTCCCCTACACCGATCCTAGTCTGGCTTTTATCGTCAATAACCTGATGGGGTTGACGTTAGCCTATCTGTACAAAGTGGATCCGCACGGGACGTATGGAATTATCAAGCTCGCCTGTGAAAGGATCCGGAAAGGCAACGACACAGTCACCACGAAAGACATGGTGACAAAGCTGGTCGAACAAATGTCGGTTATACCTGGACAGGATGGCCTTGTCCGGAAAATAATCAATTTGTTAGATGATGCCCGCGAAAAGATCATTGAATCGGATAGGGAGAAAAAACCAGGTCTGGCGATTAAAGTTGCTTAAAAAAGTCCTTTACGCCGCTGCCCTTTGCGCAGCGGTTTTTTTATTTTATTATTTCTCCCAAAGGGTGAATTTCCGCCACTGTTTGAGTCGTTGAAATTATTTTTTCCCAACTGTAGCCGAGTTCTTCAAACTTATCTCCTGAAATAACCGGCCGTCTTTTTCCGGAGGAAATAACGAAAACATCCGGACCAGCATCTGATTTGACAAGTGTCCCGTCAGAAAATTTTACGGGTAAGCCGTCAGTATATTTTTGCAGCTCTTCGGGTAAGACTTTAATAACTGTTTTTTCGGAATAATTATTCAGCCAGATTTCCCTGGCAAGAATCGGATATTTTATTCCGTCTTGCACGAAATAAATGCCGCCTGTTTTTTTATTTTGCAGCAGGGCGCCTGTCGGATAGGCACTCTGCAAAGTCAGCGGTTCCCCGATATTATAATTTGTCAGGTCAACATCGGTAATATCTTCAACTTCTTCAATATTGAATCCCAAAATTTTGAATACCTCAGGCGAATTTATATGTCTTAAACTGTCGTCTTGGAGCAGATAAATTTTACCCGACGGGTCGCGAAGCAGGGAATAATTGTTAAATCTGATTTCCGGACCCGATGGATAAGAATCGATTTCCAGCTGATTGACAACAACTATTTTTTTCGGATCGAATCTTGACAGCAATATGGAAAAAGAATTTATTTTTCTTCGTAATCCGTTACTTATCAGCCAAACATCCTTGTTGTCAACTGCCTTAAGCAGAGTTCCGTCAGGATATGTTTTTTCCCAGTAGTCCTGCCATATTTTCCAGAAATTTTTATTGCCCAAAATATGCGGCGTGTAATTGTATAAATTGGCTGTTGCCTGGCTTAAGGGAGTTACCAGATAAAGATCGACCTGCGAAGTTTTGCCGACCTGAAAATTATACTGATCGGGATAAGTCAGATATTTTTTCATTATTTTGCCGAGGTATTCAACCTGATTGCCAAAACCCTTAAAAATAGCCAGTGACGGATCATCGCTTGAACAGCTGTCGCAAAGACCGTAGCCTGTTGCCCAGTCGTAGTTTCTGGCAGACGGCTCTTTGTTTTCAACCAGACTTTGCTCCTTTTGCAGCATGGTTAAAATAAATTTCGGATTTATATGGTTTCGCAGGGCAGCCTGAAAAATTATAAGTGACGCTCTTTTGGTTCCGCCATAAAAATCAGCAAATGACTTTGAAGCCAGCCGGCTTTGCCTGGCCAGCAGAAAATTCCGGATGTCGGCTTCTGACATTGAATCATAATCAGTAAGCTGGGAATCCGAAATAATAAAATTCTGGTCAAAAATTTCGTCTGCCAAAACCTGACATGGTAATAGAATAAAAGCTATAATTGTAACAATAAATATTTTTTTCATAATTAAAACACTAAAATGTTCCGCTGACTTTATAATGGCAATTCGGACAATATCCACCAAAATCCATTCTTTTTATATTATAACCGATTCTTTTTATAACCGGGGTTTTGCAATGGGGGCAAAAAGTCGTGCTTGACTTTTCATCAACAATATTTCCTCCATAAACGTAATTAAGCCCACTTTCTTTGCCGATATTAACCGCTTTAAGAATTGATGCTGTTGCCGTCGGCGGCACGTCAGCCATTTTAAAAGCCGGATAAAAGGCGGATACATGCCAGGGAACATCGAGCCCAATTTCTTCAGCTATAAATCCGGCGATATGCTTTAATTCATTTTCAGAATCATTAAAACCGGGAATAAGCAAAGTCGTAATTTCCAGCCAAATATCCGATTCTTTTAATCTAATTAAATTATCAAGCACCGGCTGGAGTTTGGTACCGCAAACTTTTAAATAATTTTTATTGCTAAAAAATTTTAAATCGATATTAGCGGCATCAATTAAACTTTTGGCATCGTTAATCACTTCTTTTGAAAAATAACCGTTTGACACCCAGACATTTTTTAAACCCTTGGTTCTGGCAAGCGCCATACAGTCTTTGGCAAATTCATAAAAAATTGTCGGTTCGGTATAAGTGTAGGCAATGCTCTGGCAATTTGTTTTTAAAGCATCGGCGACAATTCCTTCGGGAGACATACCTTCCCCGGGGATTTCCTTCTTGTTAAAAAAATAACCCTCTTTTGAGGCCTGGGAAATATCGGCGTTCTGGCAATTAAGGCAGCGGAAATTGCAGCCGACGGTTGCTATTGAATAAGATTGACTGCCTGGAAGAAAATGGTACAACGGTTTTTTTTCTATCGGGTCTATATTTCGGGCGATGATTTTACCGTAATTTAAGGCATACAAAACGCCGTCTTGATTTTCTTTAACCCCGCAGATGCCGCGCTTTCCGTTACTGATTATGCAGTAATGACTACAGGCTTGGCATTTTACTTTCTGGTCATTTAGTTTTTGGTAAAATAATGCTTCTTTCATATCCTGATTTTAGCATAAAAAAAAATGGTTAACCATGTTTGGTTAACCGCTGATAATTAGGTTTTTTTATGGTTATAGCGTTATAGGGCAGTCAAGAACCCTAAGATTGCTATCAGGCACAAGGATACCGTTCCTAACCGCTGAAATAACGGCATACGATGCCATAACCATAAAATAAATCTTAATTTTTTGAATCGAACTGATGGGCAGAGAAATCCTCTCCGCTTTTTTAGCTAAATCTTTCAATAAACGGTGGCGTTCGTTGTATTGCTCAAATATGCAATCAACAAAATGGATTAAAAAAGCTTCTGATTGCAGCTGATCGCCATACTCGCAAACTACGGGTATTAGCAGATGTCGGTGAAAAAATTCCTTAAATTCTGATTCTTCGATATCAATAAGCGATATACCTTTAGAAGTACTGGAATGGACAAATCCATGCTCAAGATTTAATCTGACTAAACTCAGCCTTTCTGCCATCCAGTAGGTAAGTTTGGCTTCTTGCGGGCAACTGAAGACCTGGTCTTGCGCAGACAGCTTATCTCCGAACTTGATCTTTAAATAAAAAGAAGCGACCATTAGCAATATTTTTGACAACATATTTTCCCTCCTGGTTTTACCCTATGTTTTTTTAAAGATCGGCTTGTTTTATTTTACCATAAAAAAAGCGGCTCACCAAGATTGGTCAGCCGACACACTCGTTTAAGTCTATGGGTTCACCGCCAATTTCTTTTTTAACGTGTTCCATTACAGCTTCAGAAAAATCATCCAGTGCCTTCTCCTGATCAGCAGCCGTGTCAGTTGAAGGATCAATGGGGAATTCGCCGGGAAATCCTCTTTGTAAAAGTTTTCTCATGTAAAAATCATCACCAAATCCTGATCGATGCCCCATCGTACTATTCCTCCTTATTTTGATTATGGTTAATGTGCCAATAGCTTGATTTTAGCATATTTTTTTGTTAAAATCAACTTATGTCAGGTGATAAAAATAGGGTATTTATAGCCATAAATTTGCCCAGTGATGTTAAGCAGGAACTCGCAACTTACATCTCGCAACTGAAGCATTTAAATTCAAAACGCAGCCTTATTTACGTCAAACCTGAAATATTGCATCTCACTTTACATTTTCTCGGTAATTTGGATTATGAAGAAATAGAACAGATTAAATCGATAATTTCGGAAAGCATAAGGAACAAAAATTCTTTTCAGATGAGTCTGGGAGACATCGGCGGTTTTCCCTCCATTGAATTTCCTCGGATAATTTATTTGGAATGCCGGGATGGAGGAAATGCCTTAAAATTGCAAAAAGAGATAGGCAAAAAATTGTCAGATTCGGGATTTGCAATTGATAACCGGTCCTGGAAAAGCCACCTGACAATTTGCAGAATCAAAAACAGCGAAAAATTTTATATTGATGATAAAATAATAATTCCACAGTTGACTTTTGAAGTCCGTTCAATTGATCTGATGCAAAGCAAACTGACCCCGCCGGGGCCTGAATATTCCGTAATTGAAAGTTTCAAATTGAAATAATAACATTGTCATCCTGAGCAAAGCGGGATCTTCAGAAAAATTCTTCACTTCACTCCGTTTCGTTCAGAATGACGCCAATATTAATGGTAACTATCTTAGGTGTAAAAATCGATAACATTTCTAAAAGTGAATGTTTAAATAAAATCCGGGAATTTTTACAATCCCAAAATCAGCATTACATTGTAACCCCGAACCCTGAATTTTTAGTTGCCGCGCAAAAAGATAACGAGTTTAAAAAAATTTTAAATGATGCCGATTTATCCATTGCCGACGGCGTCGGTCTGAAGTTCGGTTCATTTTTTAAAATCAAACACAGGATTACGGGGGCTGATCTTATGTTTGACATCTGCAAACTGGCTGAACAAAATATGTATTCAGTATATTTAGTGGGCGGAAAACAAGATATTGCCAAAAGGACTGCTTATAAACTTAAGGAAAAATTTAGTGATTTAAAAATTTCAGGCTGGCAGGATGGGATGGAAGCACAAAATACTGACGTGGAAAAAATAAAAAATGCAAATCCCGACATTTTATTTGTCGCTTTCGGCCAGGTAAAGCAGGAAAAATGGATTTACGAAAACCTCAAGCGGATTCCGTCTGCTAAATTAGCAATGGGTGTCGGCGGCGCCTTTGATTACATTTCCGGTGAAATCAAACGCTCACCTTATGTTTTTAGAATTATCGGTTTGGAATGGCTGTACAGGTTAGTCAAGGAACCGAAAAGAATAAAAAGAATTTATAATGCCATAATCAGGTTTCCGTTTTATGTCATTCTAAACCTTGTCCTGAGCGTGCCAAAGGATAATCAGAATTAAATTAAAAAAATATGCCAGAGCATTTAAATACACCAGATGAAGATAAAGAACAAAAACTTTTTGAATTATGCGCGCAATTTAAAAATTTATTAATAAGTATAAACGCAAATCAAGAAGCCACTAATGAAAGAATTAAAAAAATTAATGATTTAGTAAATGACGCCAAGAGTGGAATGAACACCGAAAATTTCGACCTATATAATAAGACAATAAGCGTGATTAAAGACAATATAGAAAGAATAAATCATGATGTTGAGTTAAAAAAACAGGGTAAGGAGGTTTTCATCCCGGAAGTATATTTTACAGAAGAAGAAAAAATAAAGTTAATTGAGCAAAAACATCAAGAAATTTTAGATAAAATACAAAAATTGCCACAGCATATAAATATAAAGCCTCTGCGAGAACAGATAGAGGCGGAAATTCAAAGCTTACTTATAGCTATTGCACATAATGATATTTATCAGGAACAAATAGGATGGCAAATGCTAAAGTCTAGGACTTCCGATAATTTAGAGAAACTTGCTTCAGTTTTGCAGCAGATAAATGCTCCAGACGAAAACCTAAATAATTAATAAATCATTGTCATTCCGGACTTGATCCGGAATCTCTAGATCCTGAATCAAGTTCAGGATGACAGAAACACTTATGACAAAAATAATTACACGTTTTCCTCCCAGCCCCACGGGTTTTTTGCACATCGGCGGTTTGCGCACGGCTTTATATAATTATTTGCTGGCCAAAAAAAACAAGGGCAAATTTTTGCTGCGCATCGAAGACACCGACAGAAAAAGATATGTCGAAGGCGCAATTGAAGACATAATCGACACTTTGAATTTTTTTAAACTGAAATTTGATAATGAACCTGTCTTTCAGTCGCAGCGGCTTAATGTTTATAAAAAAGCCGCGCAAAAATTGATTGACTCCGGCCTGGCTTATTATTGTTTTTGCACACCAGAACGATTAGAAGAGCTGCATCAAAAACAAAGGAATTTAAAAAAACCCACAATGTACGATAAAAAATGCAGGGATTTAACAGAGCAACAAGTAGCCGAACAATTAAAAAACGAAGTTCCGTATGTTATACGATTGAAGATGCCGGAGAATGAAACCATTGAATTTGACGACTTGATCCGGGGACATGTGAAATTTGCAACAGACCTGCTTGATGATCAGATTTTAATCAAATCCGACGGCTTTCCGACTTACCATCTGGCGTCTGTCGTTGACGATGCGGAAATTGGCGTAACCCACGTTATGCGCGGCGAGGAATGGCTTTCATCGACTCCCAAGCACATCATCTTATATAAATTTTTAAATTTGCAGGCGCCTCAATTCGCGCATGTGCCTTTACTGCTTAATCCCGACCGGTCAAAGCTATCCAAAAGAGTGGGGGACGTTGCTGTTAAAGATTATCTGGAAAAAGGCTATCTGCCCGAAGCCCTGCTTAATTTCGTTTTGTTTTTAGGATGGAACCCCGGCGATGAAAGGGAAATATTTTCTCTTGATGAAATGGTTAAGGAGTTTTCGCTTGAAAAAATCAATAAGTCAGGCGCGGTGTTTAACGTGGAAAAACTTGACTGGATAAACGGCCAGTATATACGTAGAAAATCTTTAGAAGAGTTGGCAAATTTTGCTGTCTATTTTTACATTAAAGAAGGTATTTTAAAACCGATTTTTAGAAGCGCGGAAGTTAAGCCTGAGCTCACAGGATATATGGGTCAAAATATAGAAGAAGACTTGGTTGTGAAAAAGTCAGGCGAAATAATTTCTTTTGATAAATTTAAAATGATTATTGCCACAGAAAAAGAAAGGGTCAAGACTTTAACAGAGCTGCCCGAAGCCACAAAATTTTTCTTCCAAGAACCGGAATACGAAAAAGAAATGCTGGTCTGGAAAAAGGCTGATATGGAAAAAACCAAACAAGCCTTGGATCTGATTTACAACCTGCTAAAAGAAATTGATGAAAAGGATTTTACGGCCGATATGTTAGAAAAAAAGGTGATGGAATTTATAAAAGCCAACCAATTGGATACCGGCACCAATCTGTGGCCGATGCGCGTTGCCTTAACCGGCCGCCAAAAATCCCCCGGGCCGTTTGAAGTCGCCGCGGTTTTGGGCAAGGAAAAGGTTTTGAATAGGCTTAAAAAAGCGATGGAATATTAATGTCATTTCGAGCGATGCGTAAAGTGTTTTTTAGCTAGTCGAGAAATCTCATACCTTACTCTATGGGAAAAACCTATTACGTTTATATTATGATGAATAAGTGGAACACCACAAGCTATATTGGCGTAACAAGCAAACTTGATGAAAGAATAAGCCAGCATAAAAATAAGGTAGTGGAAGGTTTTACAAAAAAATACAATATAAACAAATTAGTTTATTACGAACCTTATGATAACGTATCTGATGCCATTACCAGAGAAAAACAGCTCAAAAAATGGTCAAGGAAAAAGAAGGTGGATTTAATAAGGAAGGTTAATCCCAAATTGAATGATTTATCGCAAGATTTGATGTTATGAGATATCTCCACTCACCTTAAAAAATCGTGGCACCGGTCGAGATGACAAATAAACATGTCATTCTGAGCGAAAGCGAAGAATCTAGATCCTGAAATAAATTCAGGATAACAAAAACCCTTCAATCAACTTATTGTTATATGAAAAATCAGGAAAATTCTCAAAAACAATACGAAATGCCGCCATTGGAAAAAGCTCGCAATGAATTTTTTCACCACTTGAGCGAGAGTTTGGTTGCAATGTCCCGGCTGCAAGGAATTTGGAGTGAAGCTGGATTAAAGTCAGCTGGACAAGCATTAGACAATTTTTTAGCTTTAGTTAAAGATAAACAAATAAAAAACTGGCTCAATGAATTAAAAGGAATTTTTTTAAAAATAAAGCCAGGCGCGGCAGTAGCCGAAGATGATCCAATTTTTGATGAAATTTCAGATAAGATGAATTTAATAGCAAAAGAATTTGATATATAATAACTAAACAACGTTGTCATTCCGAACCCCAGCACCATCCGCATATGGTGGAGATACGGGGCAAGCTTGTTTCGGAATCTCAAAAAACTAAATAAAGGAAACATTTAATTTTAAATAAAATATGGTTCAACTTATTGAACAATATCCAGTCATTAGTAGCTTTATTATTTTTTTCTTAGGCATCTTGATTACAATATTTGGATTCTTTATAAGACGCTACTTTTTCATCAATCCTCCAAAAAAATCTTTCTCACCCAAATTATATATATCTTCTCTAGGTCAAAAACTTGGGTTATCTGCCGAACTGGCCAATCTTGGAAATGACCCGATTCAAGATTTAAACATAACGATCGAATGGTTACAAGACAAAAAAAAGCAGCAACGACCCATAACTGAATTCTATAATTACGAAGAGGATCCAATTCGTTCATCTAGTCACAATTGCAGTTTTATAGATGCAGGTGAAAAGAAAAAAATGGCAAGCTTACCCACTTACTCAGACAATGGCCAGATTCTATTTATGGTTACCGGCAAGGGGGTAAATAGTCATCAAGAATATAACAATAGTTTTATTATAAAAAATACAAAAAAATAAATTTAAATTATTCTATATGACTAAAAACATAGATCAAAAAAAAGAGAATGAAGAAAAGGATAGGGTATTATTAAGAATTAATAGCTCCTTTGGCCCTTTTATCGAAAATTGTAAAATTGATGACTTGTTGTCTCCGTCAACAAACCAAGCTATAAAACATACCGTAACCCAACTTGAATATTTTTTCGAAAGACCCATAACTACCATAAATCAAGATATTTTAAAAAGATATACTGAAATAACAACCCAAGAAACGCATGTAACAATAACTCCTAGTTATCAAAATATTATTGAACGAATCATTGACCCATTGATTTCTGCAAAAAGGCAGTACTGTCTAGGGGAATACCTATCTTGTATAGCATTATCAGGAATAATTAGCGAAATGCTAACTCTTCTTATTTGGAAAATGAGCAATTTCAATATAAGAGGACAAAAAATTACAGAAGAAGATGAAAAAAAATTGTTTGGACAAAGTTTTGAGGATATAAGACAAATAAGAAGAGAAAATATTTTGCTTGCAATCAAAACAATTGGGGGAAAAATTTATGAACAATTTGAAGTAATAAGGAACATTAGAAATAAATACTTGCATTCATGGGAATATGATACTCGCCAACAGAAAGGTGATGCTAATAAAACAATCTTAGCAGCATTCAAGTTATACAAAGCAATTGCAGATATGACTCTTGTTATTAAAGAAGGAAATCAAACTATATCAATAAGTCCAGCCTTATTAGATTACCTAAAATCAAGCAACCTAGATAAGAATTGAAATGAAGCCTGATACGGTTTATCAAATTTGCACAATCCAATAAAATAATTTTAGCTAACAGCCATCGTAAAAATTTATGAATCAAACCAAAAACAAACTCATCTACTGGATGACTTAACATTATCAATTTTAATTATATAACTTAAAATATATGAAAAAAATACTATTCACAATGATTATCGCATTATTGCTAAACGGTTGTTCATTACTGCCGCCTCAAAAACAAGTCTCTATAGAAAATGAAAACAAAAACCAGAGTGATACACCGAAAACAAAAAAATTAGACTTAAGCAATCAAAACCTGCAAAAAATTCCGGAGTATGTCTTTAACCGAACAAGCCTGGAAGAACTGGATGTTTCAAACAATCAGTTAACCGGCGCCGTACAGGCGGAAATCAGGCATCTTCAAAACTTAAAAATCCTTGATATGAGCAATAACCAGATGACAGGAGTCCCGGCAGAAATCGGACAATTGCAAAACCTGCAGGTATTAGATTTATCTAATAATAAGCTTACCGGACTGCCATATGAGTTGGGAAATCTAAAAAATTTAAGAACCCTTGATATTTCCGGAAATGATTATTCCGAAACTGATTTGGGAATAATACAGAAAGAATTGCCCAAAGACGCAAAAATAATCAGATAGTTTAAAATTTAATTTATCATATGCAAAAAAACAACAAATTTATCTACTGGACTCCCAGAATTCTTTCAATCTTATTTATTTAATATAACTATAAATCTATGAAAAAAATCGTTGTACCAGTGCTAATAATACTAATTGCAACAATTATAGCAATCAGTGGCTTCGCTTTATACCAGAAAAAACAGCAAGCAAGGTTAAACCAACAAATTAACGTTAACGTTAAAAAAGATAAGGAAATAAAAAATGGTGGATCGATAAATAAACCTCAAGAAAACTATCTGTCATGGCAAAAGGAAAAGCAAGGAGAATTCGTTAAAATTTTTAGCAAAGCTTTAGGGCTGGAATTTACAATCAAAAGCGATTATGATGAAATTCAATTAGAACAACAGCCCAATTACTTTGTCGTTGCCAGGGTAGCCGTAAATGATAATCCGCTTCACCGCTTTCACATACAAATCATTTATGAATATTACAATATGCGAGATGAAAAAGGAAAAATTATTGAGCCGGAGAGCCTTGAGAAATATTTTCAAAATATGTATAAAAACGGCTATGGTCTCGATCACACTACCTTATCCTACACGGAAAGAGAAAAAAACAGTAACGGCTTAAATTTGCTCAAAGTCGTTACAAGTTCACCACGGCCAGATGGTGACCTTAAAGGTAGTCATTATTGCATTGAATATAAAAAAGTTGTGATTAGTGAAGACAAACGCCCAAGTGATTATATCTGCATATATCATAGCAAGGAATTGGATGAACAGTACCAGCAGGCTTTAGCTACATTAAATATAACTAAATAAAATTTTTTAAGTATAAATTACATGGAACAGCAAACAACAAACAAACTCATCTACTGGACTCCCAGAATCCTCTCCATTATCTTCATCTTGTTTCTGGCGATGTTTTCGCTGGATGTCTTTGAAGGCGCGGCAAACGCCAAAGACGTTGCTATCGGACTTTTTATGCACAATGTTCCGACATTTGTTTTATTGCTTATATTAATTATTGCCTGGAAAAAAGAAATTGTCGGCGCTGTTTTCTTTGCTTTGGCCGGACTTTTTTACATTGGTTTTGTCTTATGGAATATGATATCAACGGGTTTTGAATGGTATTACCTGGCCTGGATCCTGCAAATTTCCGGCGTTCCGTTTTTAATTGCGTATTTGTTCTGGCTGAATTGGAAAGGAAAGAGTAGCGATAGAGATATAGAAGAATAAAACGATAATAGTAAAAATTTCCAAATCCTAATTTCTAATAAAAGTCCAACTTCTAAATCATAAATCCCAAACAATTGTCATTCCGAACCCGTTTCGCCTACATCGCTGCAAAGGCGGGGAATCTAGATCCTGAAATAAATTCAGGATGACATAACAAAAACTTATGGAAAATGTAAAGCAAGAATTAAGTTTTCCCTTAAGCCCAGCTGAAGAATATTATCCTGACTGGGGTTATAATCCGGATGAATTGTTACTGCTTTCAGTTTGGCATAAAAAACCTTTGCCGGAAGAAGCTATAACTAAAATTAAAAAAGCTTTCAATGAAATTTTAGGCAGAGAATAATTTAAATGGTATATAGAGCAGAAAGTATTTAAAAAATTTATAAGGGGTTATACACAGTGTGATACAATTCCACCGGAATTGGAAAATGACTTAACTGAAATTATTAAATATGTCAAAAAACAACTAAAAGAAAAGGGGCCAAAGGAAAAAGATGATGATGAAGATATGTATTAAAAATTTAAAATATTTTTAGGAAGGCCAAAAAAATTGCTCTTATGAAGGGGGGGATTTGCATGGTTACGGCGGCAATGCTTGAATGGATAAATAATCCAAAGCTAACCGATGAGGAGTTAGCAAGAATCAATTCAGCTTACAGATCGCTGATTAATTGCTTGGCAAGATACGGCCTTAATGTTCATGAGCAAGCCACGGCAATAAGAAACATTGCCAAGAAATACAGTAAACAGATTATAAAAAACCAAAGGGATAATCTGTTAAGGGAAGCCCATGCAATGTTAAGGCAAATCGCTTAACTACAAATTCATAGGGGTTTCGTGATGTTTTGAAACCCCTGTCTTCCTAAGAATGTTTAGAAATAAACAATAATTTAGATTCTTCGGTGCCGCTCAGAATGACAAAAACAATTGTCATTTCGAGTCCCGCGTCCGCGGGAAGAAATCTCGTTTTAAAAAAGCTAAAGTATATCGAGATCTCTCCACTCACCCCAAATAATCGTAACATCGGTCGAGATGACACTGTTTAAAAACTTGCCACTTATAACTTATCGCTTACAACTAAACAAATGGAACAAGAAATTAAAATTAAAACCAAAGACAACCACATTATTTACGGCACGCGTAACTGGCAGGGGAAGCATAAGCGAACTTTGCTGATATTTGTGCACGGCTTAACAGGCAGCTCCAGGGAACACCAGTATTTTAATGCCGTGCCTTTTTTTACCAAAAAGGGGTTCGACACTTTCCGTTTTGATTTTTACAGCCGAAAGCCAAATGGGCGGCAATTAAGCGACACGTGCGTAACCATACACGTAAATGACTTAAAGCTTGTTTTAAACAAATTCCAAGATAAATACAAAAATATTTTTCTTATCGGCCACAGCCTTGGCGCCCTGGTAATTTTAAAATCTAATCTTTCGGGCATAAAAAAAATTGTTTTATGGGACCCGACAAAAGGATTTACCAATACTAAAGATAAATTTATTACTTACAACAAATCCTTAAATAAATATATTCTTCGCTGGGGAAAAGAAACCCTGGCCAATAAAAAAATGATAAATGAATGGGCAGAGGCAAGAGAGCCCGGAAAAATTATTAGAAAACTTGACACGCCTATAAAGTTTATCTTTGCAGAATCAGGTACCCATAAGCACTGGCTGCCGTATTTAAAAATGATAAAGCCAAAAAACGATTATGTAATAATAAGGGGCTCAAGCCATAACTTTTGCGAAGAGGGAACAGAAGAAAAATTGTTCGAAGAAACTCTGAAATGGATAGTTTAAAAATTTTCAATTACAAATTTTTAATGTCTGATAAAATTTCAAATGACAAATGTCATAGTAAAAAAATAAAAAATTAAAGGCAAAGGAGTATTTACCGCCAGAAATTTTAAAAAAGGCGAGGTTGTATTGCAATGGAAACCGAAAAAAATTTTAACTAAAAGAGAATATCAAAAGCTATCTGCTAAGCTCAAACATTATGTTTCCAGCTATAAAAAAGGCCAATATATTTTGCAAGGAATTCCCGAAAGATACGTCAACCACTGCTGCGAGTCTAATACCAGAGTGAGAGGACAAAGTGACATAGCGATTAAATCAATAAAAAAAGGTGAAGAGATAACATCAGATTATTCAAAAGACGCTACAGTCCTTAACTTTAAATGCTTATGCAAAAGCAAAAACTGTAAAAAATATATAAGGAAGCAGTAACTATTTCTTAACCAAATCTTCATTAAAATTGAATAAACTGCCTTTGTTGTCAACACAGTAATGGAAATTTCGTTGTCCAATGTTACTTTTTATGCTAAAATAACACTAAATCCTTACAATTTTATTATAGGAGGGGAAAATGTCCTATAATTTCATTAAAATATTATTAATTCAAATAGGATTTTTTTTATTGACGGAATTTACAATTAAAAAACAAACCTGTGGATAACTTCATAAAACAAAAACAATCAGTTTTATTCACTCTGATCGCTTTTCTGGCAGCATTAGCTGCTTTAAGCATTGCTGTCGGCGTTGTGACTACTTTTACGGCTGATGCCCGGCTGAGAACTACCAAAAAAGCGACCATAACCAAAGTAAAAACCTGCCTGGATTCTGACGGTGGCATAAATTTTCAAAAACCGGGTGAAATTTTAATCAACGGACGCATCAGTTATCCTGACGCCTGTCTGGATCCGGTGTCATTAAAAGAATATTACTGCTCCGGTGTCGGCGGTCTGACCTATGCCCGTTCGGTCAGCACCGACTGCCAATTCGGCTGCAATGACAATTTTTGCTGCGCGGGTTCGGAAATCTGCGCGGACGGTTTTGACAACGACTGCGACGGCGGGACCGATGAAAATGACACTGACTGCTTTTTTTCGGCGTCCGGCCTGACTTTAACGGATATTTCACCCTCAACATACAAAAGCGGAATTGCCAATGCCGGATCTCAGCCGTATATTGACAGAACTATCACCATTAGATCGCTTTCTTCCGAACTTTCAGGGCAAACGCTTTTAAGGACGAAAATGGATGACAAAGCCAATTCATCGCTAAGCGTAAGTTTTGAAATTTCCGAACCGGCAACAGTTTATGTAATCGGCTGGGAAGATTCCTGGGGCTGGGGCAAAAAACCTTTATGGCTGACGCAAAATTTTACCCCCACGGGTTTAAGCTTAACTACCAGCGCCGGATCGAAAAGCCTGATTTACGTTAAGAATTATCTGCCGGGAAAAGTTTCTTTGGGCGCCTGCGGCGACGGCTGTGTGGGCAATATCATGTATTTTGTGATTGTAAAACCCGGTAAGCCGGCTTGTGTTGCTGAAAACTGCTCGGACAACTATGACAACGACTGCGACGGAAAAACAGACTGCTCTGATTCAGACTGTCTTAGTTCGTCATCTTGTTTTTCCTGCACCGAATCATGGCAGTGTTCAGATTGGGGAAGCTGCATCAATGGTATTCAGACCAGAACCTGCCTGGACCCTGACCCTTCAACCTATTACTGTCCCGTTCTTCCGAAACCTTCGGAACAGCAAACGTGCAGCAGTCCGGAAACGAACTGTTCAGGCGATCCCGGCTGCCTTTTCTTTTCCAGCTGGAACACCAAAACCGGTTATTGCCAGGGCCTGGGGTCGCAATACGAGGAAAGCTATTACGGCGATGACTGCACCGACAAACAGACCTGGAAAGTGTTTTACAACAATTCATTGCAGTATCCCGCAGTTATGCCGGGAGCGCCCGGCAATAACAATTACTTAAAAATGGTTACCGTAGGCAATGGGGGGCTTGACGGCGACGGCAGGACAATGGAACTTAAAATCAACGGCTCATCTGACATTCCCGACATTTTCAGGGACCCGGACGACCTTTACATCAGGGCATATGTCCGCGCCAGTAAAGACTGGGTACAGCCGGGAAATCTTCATTCCAATACTCACTGGTTTTCAGGCATCGACACCAATAAAAATACAAAACATTATCTGCGTTTTCATGCGCCGATGACATCTGAATTCAAAAGCTTCGGGCTGACATCGGTAAACCAGATGGATTACACTATGTCGCTGGGTTTTGGCAGCGACCATCCTTCCGGCTACGGCGTTTTGGTCGACGATATTTTTTCTGCCGGCGTCGACACATTAGCCGACAAATGGTATTGCTGGGAAATACATATTGACAAAGTAAGCAATACGGCTGAAAGATGGTATTTCAGAAGGGACGGAGTGGATATTACGGACAAATATTACGCAACCGGCGGCGATATGTACGGCAAAAAACTGACGGATCTGTATAATTCCGGCTGGATTGTGCCGAATGAATACCATGCCAACCTGTGGCTTACCACTTATGACCAGGAAACCTTAAACGACGGCTGGGACGTGGCGGCAGTAGAAGCAAGAAATGATCGCTGGGTCGGCTGTTACTAAATTTAGCAGAGGACAATCCGATGGAAATTGCCGTAAACTTATGTTATAATTAAGTTAATGGCGGTTATAAACAAAAACAAAAAAATATTTTTTGCGGTTTTTTTGACTGCAGCCGTATTTATGGCTGTTTTTTTTATCGCCGGGACAACCCCGGTTTTCGGAGCCGATTCAGTTGATGAATACAACGAAGATATAGACCTTAAAAAAAAGGCCATCGATTCTATTAAGGAAAAAATCGACCAATACAATAAGCAAATCAAACAAAAGCAATCGGAAAGCTTAAGTTTAAAAAATCAACTGGCAATACTTGAAAATGAAATCAAAAAAAATGAACTTGATATAGAAAGGACAAGTCTTGAAATTGAAAAATTAAACCTGGAAATCAGCAAATTGGAATCTGAAATCGTAAAAACGGAAAAGAATATACAAAATCAAAAAAAATATTTGGCCGAATATATAAGAACTATCAACATCAACGATAAAAAAAGTTACCTTGAGGTATTGCTGCAGAAAAGATCATTTTCTGAATTTTTCGATCAGGTGGAATACCTTTACCAGATGCAGAATGATGTAAAAAATACTCTGCAAAAAGTCACTGACTTAAAAGCAACCCTGCAGGCTGACAAATCCGAAATGGAAGCAAAAAAAACGGATAATGAAAAATTGATTGACGAGCTGAAAGAACACCGGGACAATTTGGACGAAAAACGGTTCGTCAAAGGCGAGCTCCTTGTACAGTCAAAACAATCGGAAATTCAATTTAAGGACCTGGTATACAAATTGAAACTGGAAGAACAGCAGATAAACGCCGAAATAACCACGCTGGAAAGAAAAATTCGTGACGAACTGGAAAAAAGAGAAGCCCAGGAAAAATTCAAGGGATTCGGGCCGGCAAAATTCATCTGGCCGGTGCCCAGCAAATACGTCACTGCATATTTCCATGATCCCGATTATCCCTATCGCTACATTTTCGAACACCCGGCAATTGACATCCGCGCTTCGCAGGGGACTTCGGTAAAAGCCGCCGAAAGCGGATATGTGGCCCGCGCCAAGGATGCAGGCATGGGTTACAGTTATATCATGATAATTCATAATGACGGTTTTTCCACTGTTTACGGACATGTTTCCAAAATTTTGGTTAAGGAAGACCAATACGTTAACAAGGGCGACATAATTGCATTGAGCGGCGGCAAACCCAAAACCCCCGGGGCGGGAAAATTGACTTCCGGCCCTCATCTTCACTTCGAGGTCCGATCAAACGGCATACCGGTCAATCCCTTGGAATATCTGCCATAAATATAATTGACATATATGAATAAAGAAGAAAATATTATTTTCAAAAATTTAAAGGAATTCATTATTCTGGGGTTATGGCTCGGCTTTTTTTTGTTTCTGGCCGCTTACATAAAATTTTACAAGGACATTGACGATTTGGGCATTCTGCTTGCCAAATACATTGCGCCGCTTGCCGTTTTCATTTTAGGCGGAGCCAAAGCCACAAGTTATAATTTGCGCCAGTCAAAAAAATCCCGCCAAACAGGGGATAATATATTTAACGTATCTCTGACTTATTTTGATCTTTTAAGGCATGAACTGGCTGCATTTGTCTGCGGCCTGGTAATTTTGATTATGCCTTATTTTTTTGAAACAGAGTACACATGGTACAACGTTTTCGCGGCTTTTTTCAGCTTCGGCGTAATTTGGTGGCTTAAAAAATACTACTTCAGATAATCAGTCGAACATGCCGCTTCCCGGCAGTTTGCGTTCGTCAAATAAGGGCGGCAGCGGTTTATTCTGCTGTCTGTCATCCGGCTTATGGTTGTCATCGCCGTGAAGTATTTCTTCAATAACGTCCCTGCCGCTTTTTGTTTTTTGATTTTCCGACACGTTTCCTTCAGCAATAATTCGGTTTCTTTTGGTATTTAAGATTTTTCTTACATTTTCAATTTCATCTTTGCTTGAGCCGGAGCTGTTTTCAAGCTGTGAAAGTTTTTCTTCAAGTTCCGCCGGATTAAGTTGCCACAGCTGTTCCGCTGTCAAATGCCCGGCGGGCGTTTTTTTTTCAAGAATTCGTAAAATATTGTGGGCCAGGTCTCGGCTTGAGGTCTGTTTTGCTATTTTTGAAAGTTTTTTCCTGCCTTGAAATGTTCCGCTTAGTCTTAGGATTTCATCTTTACTAACCGATGTTTGTTTTGAACTGGTGGCAGACAGATTCTTCCTGAAGTAGGTATTTTCCTCTTTTTTAAGGCCCAAATCACCCATGCCAAGTTTCAGATCATCACCTTCCTTAAGATGTTGCTCAGCCTGACGGAGTTTTTCCTTGCTCCATCCTCTGGCATCAAAACTAAACCCCTTTTTTCTTAGATTATTTTTTACTTCACTGGTCAGACCATAACGGGTTATCTTGTTTAAAAATCCGATAATTTCTTTTTTGGGAACGAATTTTTTAAGCGCCATAGGATTATTTTGCTGTCTGAATTATAGCACATACTAAAAACTTCTTTAATGCAGGCAGATAAAATCAGACTGGCTGCGAAAAACAACCATTTTTTGACTGACTTTGTCCAATTCCTCAAAGGACAATTCCGACCGGGCAATCTGGTAAAGAACATTGTCTTCTTTCCAGATATGATTGCGCATGGTTTTTATTATCATTGCCATTCTTGCGGCCATTTCATTTTTTAACACGAAGGACAATTCATTGCTGACCTCCTTTTTGCCCAAAAGTTTGGTCAGGTAATTTATTACTTCGATTGCAGCATGAATATTTTTATGATCGGTCATCATCATTTCCACCGGCGTAATGGAGCCGGTGCCGATACAGGCGTGGTTGCAAAGTTTCGGCTCAAGCAGCGGGAACAGCGCCTGTTCTTCGTCTCTGGTATGAAGCAAAAGACTGGTATTGGCAAAATCATTAAATTTATCCCATTCATTCTTAATGGCTGAAACCGGCAAATTTTTTTTAATTATTGTTTCTTTTAAATTCTGAAGGCCGTCAAGATGTTTTAAGACTTCCTGATGACACTTTTTCATTTCGGCTGTGGCATCAATAATTTTCGTTTTTAAATTGTGGCTGTTTTTTTGAATATCGCTTTTCATATTTTTTTCTTAAACCCCGGCTTTGGTTAAGGCAGGGGATTTAGTAATTAATTGAGCTAAAGTCACATTTTCATAAAAATTTTCCAGGACAGTATCAGCTTGCAGCAGTACGGGGCGAAGAAGGCAGTTTTTTTTAGTGCAGACAAATTCTTTTTGTCGGTAACAAGGGGAAAAATAACTGTTATTTATGGCGGCTATTACCATTTTTAAGGTTATTTTTTCCGGTTTTTTGATCAATGAAAAGCCGCCATGCGGGCCGAAAACAGACATGACAAGCCCGGCCCGGCTTAAATCCTGGAATACTTTGGCCAGAAAAACGGCTGACAATCTTTCTTCTCTGGCAATCAAACTGACTTTTTTGGCTATAAAATCAGTTCGGGCCAGATTAATCATACCCAAAAGGGCATATTCTATTTTTTGATTGAGTTTCATAAATGATTTTATTATTAAGTATCTAAGACTATTTTAGTCCTAGATTAATTTATTGTCAAAACGGATTTATCCACAACTAAGCATTGACTTTCGGTTTTCTTTCGGTATATAATTAAATTATGGAAAAACCTACCAAAAAACAAAAAGAAATTGTCGATTTTATTGCTGTTTATATTAAGGAACAGGGGATTTCACCTTCTTATTTGGAAATCGGCCGGCATTTCAACTTATCCTCACCGGCGACTGTCCATCAGCATGTCCAGGCTTTAAAAGACAAAGGTTATTTAAAAGGCGGTTTTAATGAAAAAAGGTCAATTGAAGTCACGCCTAAAGTAATGCGGCTGGCTAATGCTCTTAATTTGCCTTTAGTGGGCCTGATAGCGGCAGGTGAACCGATCGAAGCAATAGAAAATAACGAAGCCATCGGCGTACCGGCTGACTTGGTAGCAGATGCTGCCAATTCCTATGTTTTACAGGTTAAGGGCAGATCAATGATAGATGAAGGCATATTAGACGGTGATTATGTGATAGTGGAAAGAAACCCCAGCCCCAGAAACGGCGATGTGGTCGTGGCATTGCTTGATAACGCCTATGCCACTTTAAAAAAATTCTATCGTGAAAAAGATAAAATCCGTCTGCAGCCGGCAAATTCGCAAATGAAACCCATTTTTGCCAAGGATCCGCTGATTCAGGGAATAGTTAAGGCGGTTATCAGAAAATATAAAACTATATAAAATGAATAAAACGCCGCTCCTCACTATTGTTTGAGATTTAGACATTAGTATTTAGAATTTTTAAAATTAATAAAGGGAAGTCGTTGGCAAAACGACAGAAAATAACTAAATTAAATAATAAACTAAAAATAAAACTATGCCAAAATCAATTAAAAAGTTTTTATGGAAACATTATTTTAACTGTATGTTTAAAACAAGCTATAAAAAATTGCTCAAAAAGGAACGAGTATACAAGAACAAAATGGTTTTAATCCAAAAAAACGCCTTATATAATATTTAGTTATGTATGAAAAAATTAACCAGCCGATTGAAGTTTTGGTTTTCTTTAAGGGGACTAAAATCCAGCCGCTTTATTTTAAACACCGGAACAAAAAATACAAAATTGAAAAATTAAATCTGATCCATTATCAAAAAAACGGCCAAGGCAAAATTTATTATTTTAACGTAACCGACAAAACCACTTACTTTAAGCTGTCTTTCAACACCAATAATCTGCAATGGCGGCTGGAAGAAATGTATTGCGAAGGGTAATCAAGCGATAAATTTAATATAGCGATTATAGCGAAAAAGTTTAAAACTTCAATCGCTGTATCGCTTTTCGCTTTATTAGCTGCCTTAACATTTTAACTCATAAATTTCAAACCTATCAGCCCAAAAATCGTCCTCCACATTGATATGAATTCATATTTCGCTTCCGTTGAACAGCAGGCTAATCCTTTTTTGCGCGGGAAACCCGTTGGCGTCTGCGCTTATCTGGCGCCTAACGGCTGCATTATCGCCTCATCAATCGAAGCTAAAAAACTGGGCATCACCACCGGCTGCCGGGTCAAAGAAGCTAAAAAAATACATTCTGATGTGATTTTAATAGAAAACGAACCTGCCAAATACCGGTCCACAACGGAAAAAATTTTTTCGATTTTAGCCGATTATACCGAAAGAATCGAACCCTATAGCATAGACGAAGCGTTTATGGACCTGACCGGTTACTGCCAAAGCCTGTCTTTGGCCCAAAAAATCGGCCGGCAGATCCAAACAAGGATAAAAAAAGAAGTCGGAGAATGGTTAAAAAGCAAAATCGGCATTTCCACTACACGATGGCTGGCAAAATTTATCGCTGATATTGCCAAGCCGGATTCCGTAAATATTATTACGCCGAAAAAAGCGCCCAAAATTTACTCCCGGGTGAAGCTAACCGATGCCTGGGGCATTAATTTCCGCATGGAAAACCGCCTTAACCGTCTGGGTATTTACAATTTAAACGATTTAAAAAACTATCCGGTGCAAAATATTCTGACTGCTTTAGGCAAACCCGGTTATTTTTTATGGGCCAATGTCAATGGCATTGAACTTGAAGGGGTAAAAACACAGGATGAAATAAAACCCAAATCAATCGGCCACAGCTACTGCTTGCCTAAACACACAACAGATACCAATTATCATTTGTCAGTATTAATGAAATTATGCGAAAAAGTCGGCCGCCGCCTGCGGGAACAGAAGCTGGAAGCCAAAAGTATGTCGCTTTACTGGTCTTACGTATCCAGTGGCGGGTTCTATAAAATTTTTAAAGTTCCGGAAAAGCTGTTTATCACCATTGATATCTATAATTTGGCGGCAAAAATTTTTTTAGCCAAAAAGATCGGTCAAAAAATAAGAATGCTGGCCGTTTCCGTCGGCAATTTTTCCGGCCTTTCCAGACAAATGAATTTATTTAATGACGTTTTGAGCAAAAAAAATATTGCCCAGACTATGGACAAAATAAACGACAAATACGGCGACTATACGATTGCTTACGGGCAGATGTGGGGGACGGGGGAATATGCCAAGGACCGCGTCGGCTACAGAAAAAGCGTCAAGGTAATTTACAAACTTCAATAAATGAAGCAAAATGGTTTATTTTTTACTTTTAAATGAAAGAGGCCTGACTAAAAGTCATGCCCCTTGAAAGTTTAATGCGGTAGTGTGGCAGAAATCTGGTTTAATCCTTCCAGTATTAGATCAAGAATAATAATGATAATTTCGACCAGTTTTTGCCCCACTTGCGGCAAAAAAGCTCCAACCACGATGATTAGAACTGCAAGAGTGAGTCCTCCCCGTAATGCTTGATACATAAATTTCGCATTAATAATTAACGGGAGAACTAATCTCATTGCGCCGGTGGACCGTTCCGGCCATCGTGGATTATTTTTATCTCCCTGAAACTAACGACAGTAATCAACAGTTTAAGAGAGATAACCATTTAAATGAACAAATAAACTTAACATCTATTCTGCAAAAAAGCAAACTAATTTTGCATGTTTTGCTGGTTCATATTTTAGACGTAAATTAGAAAGAATAGTTACAGTTTTTAATCTGTGGATAAGTTACAGTTGATTAATATATCTGATATGATAATATTTAGATAGTTGTCTTAATATCTAAATATGACTCTATCTTTAACTTTTCAAGCTTTAAGCGATAAAACCCGTCGCCAGATACTGGAATTGCTTAAAAAAAAGGATTTGGCCGTTAATGAAATCGCCGTTAATTTTGACATTACTTTGCCTTCGCTGTCGCATCATCTGAACACTTTAAAAAATGCCAACCTTGTAACTACCAGAAGAAAGGGGCAGCAAATCATATACTCGCTGAATTTGTCGGTTTTTGAGGAGATTTCCAAAGACCTTTATAATTTTTTTAAAAAAAATGATTAAATCCTATGCCAAACCCAATCAAATTATCGTTTAAAACCGAAATACTGCCAATTGCGCTTTTATTGACATCTTTAGTTGCCAGCTTTTATTTTTACGCAAATTTTCCTGAACAAGTACCGACCCACTGGAATTATCGGGGAGAAATTGATGATTATTCACCAAAAACATTTGCAGCTTTTTTCTTTCCGGCATTAAATGCGGGTCTTTATCTGTTGTTTCTGGCCATACCTTATATCGATCCTAAAAAAGACCGTTATGTGGAATTTTCCAAAGTCTATCACATATTTAAGGACATTTTGATCGCCGTTCTGACGCTGATTTATTTTTATGTCGGGTTGGCCGGCATGGGTTATGACTTATCGATTAATTACATAATTCCTCCGGCCATAGGAATTCTATTTATGGTGATGGGTAATTATATGGGTAAAATAAAGTCAAACTGGTTTTTTGGCATCAGAACGCCCTGGACATTGTCTTCGGAAGAAGTTTGGAACAAAACGCACCGCCTGGGAGGGAAATTGTTTATGCTGCTTGGCCTGTTTTTGATCTTGGGCGCATTTCTGCCTAATCAGCAGCTTTACTGGATTATATTTATGGCCGGAATCGTTATAATTGCTTTAGTGCCGATAATTTATTCCTACTGGCTTTACAAAAAAGTTAAATCGAATAACTCAAAAACGCCTCTTTAACCGAGTCGTTTTTATATTTTAGCCCTTAAGCCGTTCGCCGCTGTGAAACTTTTGATGGATGTCTTTGAGCTTTTTACTGGTAACGTGAGTATATATCTGAGTGGTGGAGATATTTTGATGGCCTAAGAATTCCTGGACAATTCTTAAATCAACACCTTGATTAAGAAGGTCCGTGGCAAATGAATGGCGCAAGGTATGCGGTGAAGTATTTAAGGGTAAACCGGCCAGATGAACATATTTTTTGACCAGTCTTTCTATCGATTTTGTTGTTAAACGATTTTCCAAATTTTTAAACCTTGAAAAACTTATAAATAATGGCTTGTCCGTGTCTTTTCGAAGTTCCAGGTAACTGATTATCGCATCCAAAGACCGTCGTGAAAAATAAACCGTGCGGGTGTAACCGCCTTTACCGGTTACCGGGAGTTCCAGTTCTGTAAGCTTATTTTTTTTTAGAAAATCTAAATTTATCTGATCCCGGTCCAAACCCGCCAGCTCGCCGACGCGCATGCCGGTACTAAATAAACTTTCAAGAATAGCGCGGTCACGAAGACCTTTAACGTTGTTAAGAGAAGGGGAGGAAAGTAATTTTTGCAGCTGTGACAGGTTTAAAAAGTTTACCTTGCGGACATTTTTTTCTTTTGCCAAAACAACCTTATCTGCAGGTAACGAGATTATGTCTTTGGCGGTAAAATACAATAAAAGAGCCCTGATAGCTATTAAATAATAATTTTGAGTGCTTTTTTTTAGTTGGCCGTGGTTTTTAAAATTGGCGTGTCGGGAAAGGTACAGGCGGTACTGATAAATGTGCTGGCTTGATAAATCGTGGGGTTTTAACCCACCCAGATTATTTTGTTCAAGCCACAAGACGAACTTTTTTATAAAACGGTGATAATCTTCAATTGATTTTGCGGATAAACCCTTAACCACGTCGCAATAATCTAAAAAATCAGGTATGTGCTTAATTAAAGGGGTATTGGATTTATTCATAAAATCAAGCTTTAACGTGAATTAATATACATTATACGACCCTAAAATTATTCTATAATTATTTATAATTTACCGCAATATCACTTATCCACATTACAAATTACTAACTTTCACCTTAACAACAAACTCTCAAAACTCATAAAAATATATTTCTGCTTTGTATTGTTTGTATTGTTTGAATAAATATAAAGATTTACTTGTAAAAAATTTTGTTACCGTAGCGCAGATCAATATATTCAATTTTTTTATCCTTTATTTTTTCTTCTAAAAGAGCGATTAAATTCTTAACTTGATTTGTTGCGTCTGATTGGATAGAAAAAAATACTTTGTAACCGGCTGATGATACGGCGGCTATATCATTGAATTTATCGTCGATCAATTCGTAATGTTCAATATCAGTTGTTGTATTTTTTAAACTGTCATGGATATTGGCTACAAAATTTACAAGGTCTTTATTTATTGCGATCCTGCCGGGTTCGTAATTTTGCTCGGGTACCATAATTATCGGAATGTCTTTGGTGACAATCTCGTTTCTCTGTACTGATTTTTCGCTTGCCGAATCCAAAATGGCTTTAGCCGTTACCATACCTTCCTTATTCAAATAAAAAATATTATGGCTGTCCATTAAAACAGCGGCAGCTGTTTTTTCATCAACATCAAGTTCCAAACTGTTAAACGGATGTTTTTTCACTTTTATGCTTTCAAAATTGAATTTGTCAATTAATTGCGACGACAGGCCATTACTGTCTAAAAATAAAATGTTTTCCTGTGAAAAAAATATATAATTTTTTTTACTCAGCTGCTTTAAAACTTCGGATCTGACCTCTTCTTTTTTATCAGTGCCGATAATTTTTATTTCCTTAATCAATAACAGGCGTTGCGCCATGACTACAAAAATGGCTGCTGCTAATATTAAGGCCGCAGCCGAAAAAAAATAAAGTGAAAATTTTGCCCTTTTTTTTCTAAAAAAAGGATTTTTTAAATCCTTACGTACATATCCCAATTTCTTTTTCACGTAAAAATTATTTATTATTTATACCAATCGCTGCCCGAATCAAATGATGTCTTGAGTTTATTTTTTTCCTTATGTCTTATAATGGCAAAGTTTATCAGTTTATCCAAAAGCTTTTTATATGACAGCCCTGTTGCCTGCCACAGCTTGGGATACATTGAAATTGAAGTAAATCCCGGTATGGTGTTTACCTCATTTAATATCAGCTTGTTTGATCCTTTAAGTACGAAAAAATCGACACGTGACATTCCCGAAAGATCCAGACACCTGTAGGCCGCAACAGCCGTTTCTCTGACTTTTTTAATTACGCTTCTGGGCAATCTGGCCGGGATTATGGCTTGTGACTTGCCGTCAATATACTTGGCGTTATAGTCGTAAAATTCATTCGATGGGATGATTTCTCCGGGCACAGTGGATTCAGGATGGTCATTGCCAAGCACGGCGACCTCGATTTCCCTGATATTACCGGCCGATTTTTCAACGATGATTTTTCTGTCAAACTTTGCCGCTAATTTAACGGCAGGGACCAATTCTGCCCTATTTCTGGCCTTGGATATGCCGACAGAAGAACCCAAATTCACCGGCTTGACAAAAACCGGATATTTCAGCTTCTTTTCTATGAGTCGCAAAATATTAGCTCTGCCTTTCTGCCAGTCACTTTTTAAAAACCAGACATACTTGACTATCGGTAAATTGTTCTGCTTGAAAATTTCTTTCTGGATGACTTTATCCATGCCGACGGCAGATCCCAAAACACCGGCTCCGACATAAGGTATATTGGCCAGTTCGAATAAACCTTGTACAGTTCCATCCTCGCCGTAAGTGCCGTGCAACACGGGAAAAACTACGTCTAATTTCTGGTTAAAACTGACTTTATTCCGGCTTACCTTCATTAACCCCCTTTCCGTTGCATCCGGTGCCAAAACCGTCTTAGTAACTATCTTTTTTATACCTTTTTTCAAGAATTTTACGGCTTCTGCTCCTGACAGCCAGACACCTTGTTTAGTGATGCCAACGGGAATCACATTATATTTTGATTTATCAAACGCCTTCATTACTGCCTGAGCCGAAACTATGGATACCTCATGCTCACCTGAACGACCGCCGAAAATAACGCCGACGTTAATTTTTTTTCTTGGCATATAAAATTATTTTTTTTCTATTTTTTTAAAGCCGGTGTATTTCTGCAGGCTTTTGGGAATATTGACCGTACCGTCAGAATTCTGATGCTGCTCAAGTATTGCCGGAAATAAACGGCTGGTTGCCAGGCCGGAAGCGTTTAATGTATGGACGAAATCGTTTTTACCCTTTGGATTTTTATACCTGACATTACCGCGCCGCGCCTGATAATCAAGGGCATTGGAAACGCTGGATACTTCCTTGTACGTTTCCATGCTCGGTATCCAGACTTCAATGTCTATGGTTTTGGCCATGGCAGCCGAAGCATCCCCTGCCGCAAGTTGTACGGATTGAAAATGCAGATCCAGTCCTTCAACAAGTCTTTCGGCATTCTTTACAAGTTCATCAAAAGACTTCCAGCTGTCTTTTGGTTCAGTAAAATGAAACATTTCAATTTTGTTAAATTGATGTCCGCGCACCATTCCCCTCTCCTCTTTACGATAGCTGCCCGCTTCCCGCCTAAAACAGGCCGAGTAAGCGAAATATTTCATAGGCAGTTTGTTTAAAATTTCATCACGATGTAAATTTCCCAGCATCATTTCTGAGGTAGCGTTCAAACAAAGCTTATCCTGTGTCCAAAAAAGGTCATCGCGGAATTTGGGCAGATGCCCGGATGTATAAGCCGATTGTTCAGTCAAAAGATAAGGCGGCAGTATGAAGTCGTAGCCGTTTTTTCTGTGAAATTCTATAAAATAATTCAATAAAGACCATTCTAAAACGGCGCCCTGGCCTTTATAAATCCAAAACCCGGAACCTGACATTCTGGCTCCGCGTTCATAGTCGATTATATCCAAAGCAGTTGCCAATTCGACATGATCTTTAGCTTTAAAATCATATTCTCTTTTCTTGCCAAGAGTTCGGATTACTTTATTATTTTCCTTGCCCCCAGGCAAAACATCATCAGCGGTAATATTCGGCAAGGCGCTTAATTTTTCTTTAAGCCTTTCTTCGATAATTCTCAACTTTTCATCAAGTTCTTTTATTTCTATGCCGACTGCTTTAAGTTTGGCAATAGTTTCTTTATCGGGCTTGCTTTTGGAGTATTTATTCCTTTCAGCTTTCAAATTTTCTGCTTTATGCAATAACCGACGCCTCTCATCATCCAACTCAATTAAACTGTCCAGATCAAGATCTTTTTCATCCATTCTTTTAAGCAGGGCTTTTTTTACCGTCTCCTTTTCTTCCCTGATTTTATTAATGTCGAGCATATTGAATTAGTTTAGATGTTTTAAATAATTCTGGCTTATATGGTTTTAACCTGATAATTTTTATTTTTGGAAATTTAAATTTTAATTCGTTCACGAAACTTTTTTGGTCGTAACCAAGGCAGATAATACCAGGCCCGGCTTTTTTTATAACCTTATAAGGGTCATTTAAATCGCCAAGTAAAGCGGTGATTCCCCATATATTTTTAACTGTTTTAAGCCTTTCGTTCTCGGAGTTTTGCGGTAATTTACCCTTAATTTTCAAAACATTTTTATCCCGGGCGACTACAACCGTCAGTTGGCCGTATTTTTGCGCCTGTTTGAAAAAACTCAGATGACCCGGGTGCAAAATATCGAATGTTCCGAAAACCATTACTTTTTTGATCATAAGCCAAGGTTGCTGCTAATTTTTTTCATCTCTTCCAAAGCGATGCTGACAAATTCTTCCAGAGATAAATTAATTTCAACACAAGACAATATGGCATCTCGTCTGGCACCTTTGGCAAATGATTTTTCCTTAAAGCGGTTAAGGATATTTTCCACCGTCAAATCGGCAATTTTTTTTGAAGGCAAAACCAAAGTTGAAGCGACTATCAAACCGGTTAAAGGATCTGCTGCGTAAATGGCTTTATCCATCAGACTTTGTCGCGCCGTACCGGTCTTGTCGTTGTGGGCTTTTATGGCGTGGCAAATTTCATCGGCTATTCCCAATTGGGAAAGTTTTTCGGCAATAATTACGCCCTGCCTGGGCATGTCATTTTTCGTTTCTTCGTAATCGGCATCGTGTAAAAGCCCCGCCAGGCGCCAGTCATTTGCGTTCTGGTCAAGCTTTACGGCAAGGCCGGCCATAACCGCTTCTACCGCCAGCATGTGCTTAACTAAGTTATTATTTTTGACATTGGCCAGAACGATATTGTAAGCTTCCTGCCTTTCCATATTATTTATCTTTCATGGTCGGAAACAGCACTACCTCACGTATTGAATCCGCGCCGGCCAAAATCATAAACAGCCGGTCAAGTCCAACACCAAAACCGGCGGCCGGCGGCATGCCGTATTCCAAAGCTTCAATAAAATCATTATCGGTCATCTGCGCTTCCTTATCCCCCGCCTTCCTTAATTTCATCTGCTCCAAAAAACGCTCTTTCTGGTCCTGCGGGTCGTTGAGTTCTGAAAAACCGTTGCCGATTTCAATTCCGGCGGCGACAATTACCATTCTTTCGGCCAGTTCGGGTTTGTCAAAATGCCTCTTGGCTAAAGGCGATACGGCAACCGGCAGATTAATCAAAATAGTAGGCTGAACCAATTCCGGCCGCACCATTTTTTTGTAAAGCTGATCTATCAGCCTTCCCCGGCCGGCTTTAATGTCAGTTCTGACTTTAAATTTTTTTATGGCTTCTTTGATTTCATTGTCAGCGGCTTTAACAACATCCACACCGGTTTTTTCCTTTATGGCCTTAACGTAGTCAATTGTTTTCCATCCTTGGTCGAAATCAAGTTCGATTCCCTGGTAGTCAATTTTCAAACTTCCGAAAGTATTTTTAATGGCATAACGGTACAAATCAGGCACGAATTTCATTAAAAAATTGTAATCCTTATACGCTATGTAAAATTCAAGCATAGTAAACTCCTGGAGGTGCTGAGTGCTCATGCCTTCGTTACGAAATACCTTTCCTATTTCGAAAATTCTCTCATAGCCCCCTACGAGCAAACGCTTCAGATGAAGTTCCAGGGAAATTCTTAAATATAAATCGAAATCTAGCGTATTATGATGCGTTACAAACGGTTCAGCATCAGCACCGCCGGGTATATTTTCTAATACCGGAGTTTCCACTTCTAAAAAATCTTTCTGTTCAAAAAAATTTCTTACGTTCTTTATAAATTTGCTGCGCAGTTTGAACAGTTCAAACACCTGATTGCTTGACAGTAAATCCAGATATCTTTTTCTAAAACGCAGCTCCTGATCTTTTAGCCCGTGCCATTTTTCAGGCAATGGCATAAGCGCCTTGGTAAGCAGATTGAAATCCGTCACTTGAACAGTCAGTTCGCCTTTTTTGGTTTTAAAAAGATTTCCGGTAACGCTTACAAAATCACCGACATTTAAAAAATTCAAAAAATCATATTTGGATTTGCCGATTGAGTCTTCCTTAAAGGCGATTTGTATTTTTGCCGTCTCATCCTTAATATTGGCAAAAGTAAGTTTTCCCATCTGCCTGAAAGACACAATCCTTCCCGCAATTTTGACTTTTTTAGCGCCTTCGCCAAGCTCTCTTGATTCTGCGACGGACATACCGACCGCAACGGTTGACGGATAAGGGTTAATCCCTAATAACCTTAAGTCATTGACTTTTTTCTGCCTGATTTTCTTTTCCTGAAAATCTCCTTTTTCCATAAAATCTTGTTTAATGGGTTAATTCTAACTAAAAAACGGCTTTAAGTCAAAAAACTGCCCATGCAATTAAGGGCAGCTAAAATGTGTAAAATTATTTAATTTATTTCCAAAATCTGGTATTCGATTTCGCCTTTGGGAATAATCACCCTTACTTTTTCTCCTACTTTTCTGCCTAATAACGCCTGCCCCAAAGGCGATTCATTGGAGATTTTATTTTCCCCCGGGTTGGCTTCCCGGGAACCGACAATTTTGAATTTTTTTATCTCGCTGTCAATTTTGACTTTTATCTCCGAACCGATATTTACAAAATCCGAATTTTTAGAACTCTCTTTCACCACTACTACATCATTGATTATTTTTTCAAGTTCCATAATTCTTCCTTCTATAAATCCCTGCTCGTCTTTAGCGTCAGAATACTCCGCATTCTCGGAAAGATCGCCCAATTCTTTGGCTTTGGCAATGCGCTCGATTACTTCTTTTCTTTTCACATTCTTCAGACAATCAAGCTCATCTTTCAATTTTTTCAGGCCTTCCGCTGAAATATAGGTATGCATAAATTTATTTTTGTTTCAGTTTAAAATAAAAGTAACTATTACAATAAACTTATTTATCCCTGCTGTCAAGTTTTTAAATTCTAACTTATCCACACCTGTTTAACGGTTTAACAGCCACCAATTGAAAATTTCCCGAGCCACCGGCACGGCAACCACACTGCCTTCCCCGCCTTCCTCAATTAAAACTGTTACGGTAATCTCCGGATTTTTGTAAGGCAAAAAACCGCTGAACCAGGCATGCGGGCTTTTGTCTTTTGAAAGCTGGGCCGTGCCTGTTTTGCCGGCTGCGGGTTTTGCCAAAGACGACAGATAGACTGCGCTGCCAGAAGACACCGTCTGAAGCAACCCTTGTCTGACTGTTTCAATATTTTCCTGGTCTGCGATATCCTGTCTGATTATTTTCGCTTCTTTTTCAGCTAAAACTTCTCCCGATTGATTTAATAATTGTTTTACTATCCTGGGCTGATAAATAATGCCCTGGTTGGCAAAAAAATTCATCCATGATGTCGCCTGAAGCACGGTGACTAAAATATCCCCCTGTCCTATGGATAAATGATAAGTATCGCCGATATACCATTGTTCCTGTTTAGACGTTTTTTTCCATTCAGCAGTCGGTATGAATCCTTCCGCCTCGTTTGGCAGATCGACACCGAGCACAGATCCTAAATTAAAAATTTTGAAATAATGGTTTATTCTTTCAAGGCCAAGGCCTGAAATATCCTTATAACCGCCGCCGACTACGTAAAAAAATGTATTAACGGACTGCGATAAGGCTTTTTTGACGTCGGTCAAGCCGTGCCCGCCGGATTTCCAGTCTGGAAAAAACCATTTATCAACATAAATTCCGCCGACGCTTAATAATTGCGTTGCCTGAGTAATCACTTTTTCTTCCAGTCCGGCCAGCGCAATCACGGGTTTTATCGTCGAGCCTGAAGGATACTGGCCGGAAATCGCGCGATTAAACATTGGCTGACTCGGATCGTTTAGAAGAGCGTCAAATTTTTCACGGCTTAAACCGCGGCTAAAATCATTGCTGTTAAAGGAGGGCATACTGACAAAGGCAAGAATTTCACCGTTGTTCGGATCCATTACTATAACAGATCCTTTCTGCTTGCTATTTCTTTTAAGCCCTCTTGCTAACGCATCCGCTGCCGCCTGCTGCAAACCTGAATCAATGGTTAAAACCAGACTGCTGCCCGGCTGTGCCGGATCAATTGAAATTATTTCTTTTTTATTTCCCAATGCGTCCACTTCTATTTTTTCCCTGCCATCTTTACCTTTTAAGACATTCTCGTAAAATTTTTCCACGCCGTCTTTTCCCACCAGATCTTCCTGGCTGTAGCCGGCCTGCAAATATTCTTCTTTTTCATCACTGGTAATTTTACCGAGGTAGCCAAGAACATGCGACCAGGTATTATTTTTATCAGCGGCTATATAATTTCGCAATGGTTTTACCCGGACTGACACCCCGTTCATTCCCGCCGTTTCCAACTCAAACGATAAAGCCGTCTCATAGTCAATGTTTTCTGCCAGAGTTATCGGCTCATATGAAAAACTGTCGGCGTTGTCTATCGCGGACTTTATTTCATCGGGAGTTTTTTTAGTCGCTTTGGCCAGCCATGCTATTATTTGCTCTCTTTGTTCGCCCGGCCTGGGTAAATCAACAGGGATAACTGTCAAGGCGAAACTCGCGATATTATCAACAAGAACATGCCCGTTACGGTCGTAAATTACGCCTCTATTGGCTTTAGTGGTCAAAATCCTGACTCTGTTACCCTCGGCGATATCTTTATAATACTTGCCGTTTACAATCTGCAGCCAGAAAGCGCGGATGAAAATCAGCGCGACAAAAATAATTGCCACCAGAAAAATAACAGTCAATCTTTTGCCTGAAATCATTTGCCGCAGATTGTCGTTAATTTCCGAATCAGCGCCGTAATTATCATCGCCTAAAAAACCGTTCTTTTTGGCGATTTTTCCCCCCACGGCGTTTTTACTCTTAAAGATATCACTGACGTCCATAAAAATTAAAATTTGAATCTTGTCCTGATTAACGAGTACGGCGGATAAAACAATAAAAGCAGGAAAAATGCCGAAATTATTTCATAAAAAATATATATAAAAGTGTCGGCGGAAATATCTGCCGCCATAACGCTAGGTATAAAAACACGCAGTAGACTTAAAATAGCCGTAAGAAGCAAATTATAAAAAATAACTGATAAAAATATCAGAGCCGAAAGCGAAAAAAAGTAATTGTCCCCGAGAAATTTTCCTGAAATGTATCTAATGAAATAAAAAAGCAGTATGGTGCAAAAAGTCAGCACGCCTGACGGCAAAAGAGAATATAATTCGGCAATAACTGTAAAAAACAAGCCCCAGACAACATTTGCCTTATTGCCGTTTAATAAAAGCAGAATCAGAAAAAATAAGAATAAATTTACGCTATTAAAAGGGCTTTTAAGTATATTAAAAAAACTTGACTGCAAAAAAATGACGGCAAAGCCGGAAAAAAAGATAATAAAGTGTTTTACCATAGATTAAGGTAAGATTACTGTAACAACAGTCAGATCATTGATTTCAAATGACGGCTTGATCACCGCGCTTTGAAAAAAATTATTCGGATCTGCTGTTGATTCCACTACACTGCCGATCAAAAGATCTTTCGGTGTGTTTATTTCAAGCTCTGATGTCACGGCAAGCATTTCTGTGTCAATTTTAACTCCTTTGGGTATATATTCCATCTTCAGCAGCCCGTCGCCTCTGCCGGTAATGATTCCCATGGTCTGCTCATCGTTTAAAATTGCGGCGCCGATTTTTATTTTTGGATCGGTCACCGGCATAAGCTGACTTATCCGTGATTCAGTCTGATAAATCCTGCCGATGAACACTCCCTGGCTGGAAATCACCGGCAGGCCGACGGTTACGTTATCTTTAATACCGCAGTTTAAATTAAAAAGTCCCGTTCGCAAGGCCGTATCCTTGCCGATTATCCGGCAGCTGACGAAACTTTTGCCCAAATTCTGAACAACTTTAAGCTGATTTTTTAATTGTTCATTTTCTTCTTCCAGCAACTGCAAGCGCGCATTTTCAACGCTTAATTCGACTAATTTTTCTTCCAGCTTTTTATAATTTTCAGTGGTAATTTCATCGTTACTGGATAATTTACCGTTAATATAAAGTGCCAGTCGGGTGATTTTGGCCTGTATTGGTGAAAAAATTTTTATTGTAAAATCCTTTGCCGGAGAAAGTATGCCCGTGTAATGAAAAAAAATCAGCAGTAAAAAAGCTGCTGCAATCAAAAACGGAAATTTGACCTTAAAACTAAAAATTTTCATATAATAATCAGCGGACAGTTTCTTCTTCTCTGCTGGATGACGGAACCGCTACTTCCTTGAGAAGATTTTTATCATCCAGAAGTATGCCCAGCCCACGCACAACGCAGGTTAAGGGATCGTCTCCCGTCTGAACATTTATCCGTATCGCTTTGGCAATGACTTTGTCAAGACCCTTAAGCAAAGAACCGCCGCCTGTCAATAAAATTCCCTTTTGGTAGATATCAGCCGTAAGCTCGGGCGGAGTTATTTCTAAGGTTGCTTTTATATTTTCCACAATCATTTTGACGGATCTGTCCATGCAATGTAGGATCAAAAGCGGATTTATGGAAATTTCCTTGGGCAAGCCCGTTATCAGGTCACGACCGCGGATTTTTAACGGCACTTCTTTGTCGCTTTCAAAACCCTCCAGTTGCATCTTTATTCTTTCGGCATTTCTTTCACCCACCAAAAGATTATACTCATTGCGAGCGAAGTTGATAATGTCGTGATCAAAATCCCTGCCTGCTGTTTTTAACGAGCGCCAGGCAACAACACCGGAAAGTGAAATAATGGCAATTTCCGTCAGACCTCCGCCGATATTGACCACAGCGTTTCCAGAAGGATCCTGAATGGGCAGCCTGGCGCCGATGGCCGAGGCAATAACATTTTCCACTAAATGGACTTCTCTGGCACCGGCCGACATAATCGCATCTTCGACAGCCTTTTTTTCAACTTCGGTTATATCCAGGGGAATGCCGACAACAACTTTGGGGCGGGGCGCCATAAAGGAATTTTCCTGCTGGACTTTATTGATAAAATACTTGAGCATTTTTTCCGTCACTTCGAAATCAGAAATTACACCGTCCAAAAGCGGCTTGGAAACCACTATATGCGGAGGTGTCTTGCCGATCATTTTCGAAGCTTCTTCACCTATAGAAAGAATCTGGTCATTTCTGGTGTTTATCGCCACCACGGATGATTCATTGACAACTACTCCCCTGTCTTTTACATAAACCAGGGTGTTGGAAGTGCCCAGGTCAATGGCCATATCTTTGGAAAATTTTGTCAGAAAATTTTTAAACATTATCTTTGTATATTTTAATCAACTCGCTTATTTTTACAATTTTTTCCTTTTTTTCATTTCTGGCTTTTAGGGCGACTTTACCGCCGGTTTTTTTACTTATCACCGCCCGTTGCGGGATACCTAAAAGATCCGCATCGTTTAGTTTTTCTCCCGCCGAAACATCCCGGTCATCGAACAGGACTTCGATGTTTTCTTCAACAAGTTTTTTATAAACCGCCTCAGCCGATTTTTTCACATCTTTATCGGACCCAAGCAAAAGCAGATGGACTTTAAACGGAGCCACTGCTTCGGGCCAAACAAGGCCGTTCTCGTCATGCCAGACTTCGGCTATGGTTCCCATCAGCCGGCCGATACCTATGCCGTAACAGCCCATTACCACCGGTTTTTCTCTGCCATCTTTGTCAACAAAATTTAAATTAAACGGTGTTGAATATTTTACCCCAAGTTTGAAAATATTTCCCACTTCAATTGATTTTTTTTCCTCCAGCCGGTCATTGCCGCAGATCTGGCAGCGGTTCAATTCCGAAAAAAGTTCCTTATTGATAGCTTCCTTGCACTTGGTACACAAAAAAATAGTATCTTCGCCGAATTCGGTTACTGTCTGAAACTCATGTGAATATTTGGAAAAACTGCCCCCTGATGCCAGAGTCACGAAAGTCTTGCTGCCGATTCCGCATCGGTCAAAAATCTTTTTATAGGCCTTAAGTGATTTATAGTAATATGTGTCCAAGTCCTCGTCGTCGGAATGGAATGAATAAAGGTCCTTCATCAAAAATTCACGCCCACGCAAAAGTCCGGATTTCGCCCGCGGCTCATTCCTGAATTTATCCTGTATCTGGTATACGTACAACGGCAGATCTTTGTAAGAAAGTATAAATTTTTTCAGCAAGGGTGAAATTATTTCCTCATGAGTTGCCCCTAAGGCATACTCCCTGCTGTCAATGCCTCGCAGTTTAAATAAGGCGTCAAAATTCTGCCAGCGCCCGGTCTGGTCCCAGTATTCCTTCGGTGTCAAAGCCGGCATTAAAATTTCTTGTCCGCCGATTAAGTTGATTTCTTCGCGGACGATATTTTCGATTTTTTTCAAAACTCTCAATCCGAGCGGAAGGTAAGTGAAAACGCCGGCCATCAATTTATCGATATAGCCGCTTTTTATAAGCAGACGGGCATTCAGACTTTTTTCGTCAGCTGAAATTTCCTTTCTGGTTTTTGTGAAAAGTTGTGTCTGCAACATCGGTACTATTTATATTTTTTTAAATTATTTTTAATTTTTGCGGCTTCACTTTCAAGCAAACCGCCTCCGTAATCGCCGGCATGAATAATTTTATCTTTAAACTTTACCTTCTTCTGATCCAAATGAATGTCAATTATCATATTAGCCGCTGTTTTTCTGACATAAATATGTATCCTGGGATAATAATTTCCTGTCAGTCTTTTAACATAGCTGACGCTTCTTTTTTCTTTGGCAAAAATCACGGCATACCCGCATTTACGGAAGAAATCATTGACATTGATGTTATCGGGAATCTTTAAAGCCAGACGCATTATAAAATGATATTTTTTATGTAGTTGCCAATCCTGGAAAAAATATCGCTTATTTTTGAAATGTCCCTGAAGGTTACCAAAAGGATTAGGAACATCAACAGAACAAAACCAAGGTTATGAAAAAAATTTTCCACTTTTTGATTGACAGGTCTGCCTTTTATCTTTTCTATTATGATAAACAATACTCTTCCCCCGTCGAGCGCCGGAAAAGGAGCAAAATTGATGATGGCCAAATTCAGCGAAAGCAAGGCGGTAAACTGTAAAATATAAATAAAACCCATCTTCGCCACCTGACCGGTAAGAACGGCAATCCCCACGGGGCCGGCAACGTCAACCATTACCTTCTGGCTGGTGATCAAATCCTTAAAAAGACTAAAGAAAGCTACAATTATGGCTTTGGCTAAAATAAGCGTGGTTAGAAATCCGTGGGCCAAAGCCAGATACCATGGGTATGAAACAAGAGCCGTTTCCACTAAAGCCACCCCTATTCCCGCCTTTCCCGTTTCCATCATTTGCGGAACGATTTTCTTTGTAATTATTTGTTCCTCTCTTTTGACTTCAAAAATCACTTCCTGCCCCGCCTTAGAATCAAGATAAGACTGAATTTCAGTCACAGCGGAAAAAATGTTGCCGTCGATGGTAATTATTGTGTCTCCTATCTGCACCCCTTCCTTTTGAGCAGGCAGACGATCCACCACCTCTACTATCTGAATCTTTTTTTCGGAGATTTTCGCCTGACCCAAATTGTTTTCATCTAAAATCTGCGGCAATCCTATATAATATCCAGCTGACAGCAAGAACACGGCCAGTATTACGTTCATTAGCACGCCTGAAGACAATATCCAGGCTCTTTTGGCTGCGCCTTTGTGGGCAAAACTGTCTTCTTCAGCGGCGGCTTCCCCCTGTTCGCCTTTAATTTTAACAAAACCGCCCAAAGGTACCCAATTTAAGGAATAAATCGTCGATTCTTTCTGCACTGTTTTCGGCCCGGCAATCCGCCATCTGTTATTATCTTTATAAAAACCGATTATTCTTGGCGGAAAACCGAAACCGAATTCATCCACTTTAACACCGGCTCTTTTGGCGGTTACAAAATGTCCCAATTCATGCACTAAAACCAGCAGACCCAAAATCAATATAAATACGATTAGCGTGGTAAGCATAGGTTAAATTGTCATAATCTCCTTTTCCTTTTCAGCGCCCAGATTATCGACTTTCTCATTATATTCTTTGATAGTATCATCCAGATCCTTTATCAGATCATATCTGTCATCTTCAGTAATTTGCTTGTTTTTTTCCTCTTTCAATATCTGATCTTTTATCTTGTCTCTTATCTGGCGCAGGGAAATTTTTGTTTTTTCTACTTTTTCTCCAACCATTTTAACCAGTTCTTTTCGGTTTTCTTCGGTCAGCGGAGGGATATTAAGACGAATCGCGCCGCCGTCGACTGCCGGCGACAAATTCAGTCTGGCCGTAATGATGCTTTTCTCAACATCCTTTAGGATATTTTTATCCCAGGGTTGGATAATGATTGTCCGTGCCTCAGGCACGCTGATTGAGGACAGCTGTTTTAAAGGAGTTTTTGTGCCGTAAGACTCAATTAAAATGTTTTCAACCATGGCCGGATTGGCCCGGCCGGTGCGGATTTGGGCGATTTCATTTTTTAAAAAGTCAATCGCCTGTCCGAATTCCTTGCTAAAGTTTTCTATATTCATACTTATTCTTATTGTTTAATGCTCTTAAAACCTAGATATAAAATATTTGGTTCTTCGGGATTAATTATCAGTATTGAAGCCGGACTGCCAGTCGGCAGTTTGCTGGTAATCCAGTTCTGACCGCCGTCTTCTGTCTTATAAAAAGTGCTGCCTGTGCCGTAATAAATTTTTTCACTGTTCAGCGGGCTTACGGCAACTGCCCTGATGTCAGCGCTGAGCGGCGGCGTTATCAGTTCCACTGCCTCCCAGTTGGTTCCCCCGTCAGTCGTCTTTAAAAGCCCGTACCGCGACAGCAGGATCATGGAATTGTCCTGGCTGGGCACGAATATCAGATCTTTAAACTCCCGGCTGCCGGAATACTGCTTCAAACCTTCATTAATTTCTTCCCAGTTGACGCCGGAATCATTACTTTTATAAATTCCTTTCTTTTGAGTCGGAACATAAATAACTCTGGTGTCTTTGGGATAAATAAGAATTTTTTCAATTTTGCTGCCGAGCCGCGCAACTGTCGTCCAGCTCAGGCCGGAATCGCTGCTTTTGATGATTTCACCCGTTTCAGTTCCTATATATATCACGCCAAAATTAAATTCATCCAAAGCTACCGCCGTAACACTGGTTTTTCTTGAATCGATGTAAACGGATTTATAATTCCTGCTGCAGTCCGAACTTTTATAGACCTGGTTGCCGAAACTAAGATATATAGTGCATTTATCGTGAGGGTCAACGGCCAAAGACAGGATCGTGCCTCCGCGAAACTGCTGCGCCTGCATCCAGCTTTCACCGGCATCGTAACTGTAAAGCAGCCCTTCATTATTGCCTAACAAATACAGCGCTTTAAAATCATTCGGATCCATGATTATTTTATTGACGCTGACGGTGCTCAGACTTCCTACTCCCTGGGGACTGACAAAGGTATTTCGTCGCGTCCAGGTTACTCCTTCATCGACTGAACGGTAAACTCCGGAAGTCGGGGGCGGCGGCTGCTTTTTAAGCCCGGTACATGCGGTAAGCAAAAATAACGCCATCAGGCAAAAAATTTTGGCAGCTTTCTTTTTCATAATTTAAAGTTTAATTAAAAAATTTTCAAACGAAAGCCGCGGGCTGGCGTTTGAAAATATATATTTTCTTGTCAACTCCAGATCCTTTTTTAAATCAATTAATTTTTCCGTTTTAAAAACATCGGCAATACTTTCCAGCTCCGTTCTGGCAAAAGAATTTCTTATAAAACCGCCAGATGAATTTTTAAGCAAAAGCAAATCTCTTACAATCCCCTGCCATAAGTCCAGCTTTTGGCTTAAAAAATCTCCGGTGGAAATAAAATCAGATTCCTTATTTAAAAAAGAATCAAGCATCTGAAATTTCTGCGCTACAGTACTTTTTAAAATTTTTAAAAATTCTCCGATGCCTTTTTTATATTCAGCCAGCATTTCCGCATCATTGCAAAGGCTGATGGCTATGCCCGGCCGGCCGAAAGCAATGTCTGAAATTTCCTGCGCTTTTTTCCGGTCAATTTTTTTTTCTTCCAGATAGGCAAAAATCGTATTTCGCGGGACAGGTAAAAAATTAATGACCTGACAGCGGGAAGCAATTGTCAGCGGAATACGGTACAATTTTGACACGATCAGGATAATCACTGTTCGGCCCAGCGGTTCTTCCAAAATCTTTAACAGTGAATTCGCCGCTTCAAGCGTCATCAGGTCTGCTTCATCAATTATCGCAATTTTATATGAATTCAAAAAGGACCGCCTTGACAGCTTGTCATGAAGTTCCTTTATCTGACTGATGCTGATATTTTTTTTCAGCTTTTCAGTTTTTTCGTTCCTGGCCACTTCCAGTTTGAATATGTCGGGATGGACATTTTTAAAATACTGCGTACAGCAGTGGCATTTACCGCAAGGAAGCGCCTTGCCGTCCGCTTGGCCGTCTCCCAGGCACATTAAAGACGAAGCGAATAATTCGGCAGCGGTCTTTTTGCCAAGACCTTGCAATCCGCAAAATAAATAAGCATGATTTTGGTTTCCGGAAATAATTGTCTGTTGCAAAAAATTGGTTATTTTTTCGTGGCCGACAAGCGGCCAGTTAAAATCAATCTTTAATTTAGCCATTTTTTTATCTGCGGACATGAATTTATTCTAACACAAAACGCCGTTTTTGCAAGGTCGCCCGGCCTTGACAGTATAATATCAGTTAATGTAAATTTAGATAAAAACACAATTTTTTTAATATTTTCTAAATCATTGTTTTTTATGATTGTAAAATGATTAAAGAAACTTCAGTATGGAAAGATGGCATTTTGCAGCCGGCATTTTCGGCGCTTGAAGACGACCTGTCTTTTGATGTGGCTGTAATAGGCGGCGGAATAACCGGTCTTACCGCGGCTTATATTCTAGCTAAAGCAGGTTTAGAAGTTTGCGTTCTGGAAAAAAATAAAATCGCATCCGGCGAAAGTTCCCTGACAACAGCTTTTATTTCATTTGCCGCTGACGCAAATTTAACTGAGCTGGCTGCAAGGTGGGGTGAAAAAAAATCCGGCGCAGTCTGGCGCTCAATGCAAGAAGCGGCAGATAAAATTGAAAAAATCGTCATAGACGAGTTTATTGATTGCGATTTTATACGCTGTCCCCTGTTTTATTATGCCACCGATAAAAAAGGGCAGGAAAATTTGTTAAGGGAATTTGAATATATGGAAAAACTCGGAATCAAAGCCGATCTTATGGCAGGAGTATTTAATTTTGATTTTTCAGCCATAAAAATTTACAACCACGCCAAATTCCATCCTTTAAAATATCTTTTTACATTGGCGGAAAAAATTTCTTTACTGGGCGGAAAAATTTTTGAAAATACGGAAATAATTTCTTATTCAAACTGTCCGAAGTTTTCCGTAAAAACAAAAAAGAATACTGTAAAGGCAAAAAATATCGTAATTGCCACCCACAACCCTGACAACTGGGCTTTTGATGTCCATACGCGTATCCTGCCCAAGCAAACCTATGTAATTGCCGGAACGTCAAAAAAAAACCTTATACCGGAAGGATTATATATAGATACGCAGGAACCGTATCATTATTTTCGGCTTGATTCAAAATCAGGCCGGGATATTTTCTTTTTAGGCGGAGAGGATCATAAAACCGGAAAAAAACAAAATAAACCTTATGAAAAACTTGAAGAGTATCTCGACAGATTGATTTCAAAAAACGATTACAACCTGACCAATAAATGGAGCGGCCAAATTTTAGAAACCGCTGACGGCCTGCCTTTTGTAGGCCGATACATTTTTAATCCAAAGGAATTTTTAACTTCAACCGGTTATGCCGGTGACGGCATGACATTCGGCACTCTGTCGGCAATGATAAATTCCGACCTCATTTTAGGAAAAAAAAATGAGTATGAAAAACTTTACAGCATCAAGAGATTTAAAGGCGTAAAAAAATTTATGAAACAAAATGTCAATTACATAAAACAAATGGTTGCCGGCCGGATAAAAACAAAAAAGGAGCCTGCAAAGCTGCCTTTTAATTCTGGAACAGTCATTAATGAAGACAATAAAAAAATCGCGGTTTACAAAGATAAAAACGGCAGAGTTCAAAAAATGTCAGCTGTTTGCACGCATTTGGGCTGCATCGTTGCCTGGAACGGCATTGACAAAACTTGGGATTGCCCCTGCCACGGCAGCAAATTTTACAAAAACGGCGAGGTAAAAAACGGCCCCGCCAACAAACCCCTTGCTCCTTTACGTTGACTGTTTGAAATGCGACTTGACGCTTTTAATCATCTGGTTGACACGCTATCTGGCATAAAAATTGCCAAAGATTTTTCCCAGCCAGGCGTTTTTTTCCGGCAAATTATACTCTATCCAAACAGATATACTCGGCTTAGTTTTTTACAAAGACTGTTTTTTTTAAAAATTTCGGGGTGAAAAATTCCCCCACAATAAATTGAGCAATGGTTTTTCGTGATATTGATGACAATAAACTAACTTTCAGATTTTCCGCGGCCTTAGCGGTGCCGTTTTTTTGCCCCTGCGTAAGCCGTGGCGGCTTTACGATTGTCCAGTTTAAAGACGAATTTTTTACTGCTTTTTCCTGATTAACCCTGTCGTTATACCCCTGTGGATTTTTTTTACGAAACTGGTCAGAAAATTTCTGGAACAGAAAAGAACGGTTTTGGCGATAGTCGCCGATCATGGCTCCGGTCTGGCAAACCAGTCTTAAAACATTTTCTGCCTTCATGGCTTCGATTATACTTTCAGTTAATTTGTGGCAATAAATTTCCTTATAAGGCGGCCGTGGGCCGAATACCATAATTACACCGTCAGTATTTTTTACTGCCTGACGCAATTCATTCAAACCGGGGCTTCTTTTATTAAAAATTGCGGCTATTATGCCTTTACTTTCACATTCTTTTACAATTTCCTGGCCTGTCCTCCCTGTGGCGCCGAAAATTAAAATTGTTTTGCTTGAATTTTCCATAGTTTAATTATACATTTTTTTCTAAAAAAAAACTGCGACCTTGCTGATCGCCGCAAAATGGAGTCCGGATTATTTTTTAATGATCAAAATTCTTTTTCTGCGCCAACCCACTTTTTTGATAGCTAAACAAAGCGGGATTCCGAGAACGAGAATTCCTATTGGAATTACTACTAAATCCATTACCTACCCTCCTTTTTCCATTTTATTTTCTTCTTCATGATTTCAAACCGGTGATTCATATATTTTAAGTAATGTCAGCATTTTTAAAAAATTGTAATTATTAAGAATCTCAAATAAAAATGCGGCATCAAAATGACTGCCGCAATTGATTGAAAAATTTCATCCGCCGATGACTAGGATTTCTAAATCCCTGAAATTGGGCGGGAGTTTGAGGATTTTCCTTTCTTTATAAGAACTGTGATCCCCAATAAAGCTAAAAAAGCCTTCTTTTCCCGGATAGACGTAAATGCAGGGTTCCCCAAAAAACCCATGAAAAACCAGATTCTCCGGCGGTTTGGGAATTTTTTCCCCTTTTTCAAACTTGAATCTTTGAGTTGCGGTGCCGGGGTTGTGTAATACTGTTGTTGCTGCCGGTGGTACGGACATTCTGCTACCTCCTGTATTATTTCCCCCAGATAAGAACGATATTATGCTTATATTAACCTGTTTTATTGTTACTGTCAAAACCATACCGGAATATAAAAATTCAAAAACCTAAAAACCCTTTTTACTATTTCCTTAATCATCAGTCAAAAATATTTTGCACCCGTCCAACCAATCCCGACTCTAAACGGACCTTTATTCCCCGGGGGTGTACGGCGGCATTTGTTAAAATTTCCTTCACTATCCCCTGCGACAGTTCCTTGGTTTTTTGGTGCTGTTTTTGGATGATTTCAACATGCTGCCCGGAATAAATATTTTTTCTAATTGTCGGGTCCATTCCCATTTTTTTTAGGACGTTATTTCATTTATTAGTTCCGGGAATTCTTCCGTTCCCATATCCCGAAAACACTAATGCCCTCTGTTGGGTAGATTTATGATTTTCCCGCCGAAAACGCGGTGAAACATTTCCAACCCTTTTTTGCCGTCTTCACTTTCAGTATCAGAAGTAAACATTACAATTTCTTTAACCCTGTTTTTGATGGTTCTGTCGATCGGGACAATGTTTCGGGGCATATATAAATTATATCCTAAACTGTTTTCCTTGAAAACAAAAAAACTGCCATCAGCAGCGTTTATAAATGATAAGAGTTTAAGTGATTGTTGTTGGATAGAAGTTAGAAGTTTGAAGTTTGATTTTTTGAAGGCGGGGTTTTATGGTGTTGCGGGTTTTTTGGTGGGGTTTTTATAAGAGAGTGTTTGAGGAAAGCAATTCCAGGACTTTTCTGCTAAGTCTCAGAATTCTTTTCCCCAGGCCACATGCTCTTATTTAAACTTCTATCCTCACTTAAACTCTAAATTTAATATAGCGCAGCCAATCACATTGTCAAGGGATAGAAACGGTTTTTTTGGCTAAATTTAAAAAAGGTTATCCACAGGTGAAATTATTGCGTTTTTATATATTGCATATATAAAAAAGGCGGCAGCTCTGACGTTGTACACGCAATCTGTTGAACATCCAAAACCACGAAATCTGCTTGACGCAAGGACACGCTTTGACTCGTTTCCACGGGAAACCTCCTTACCAAGATTCCTACATTCCCAAAACCTTTAAAGCGCCGTACACGACAAAAGCCGGCCAGACCAAGGCTTTTAAAAACCCTATGACGCCCATCATTAAGCTTGAAGCATGGCTGATGTAATAAACCGCCGCGCCTATAAAACCAAGCCCGTAGATGGCTCCCGAAGTTCCGTTGGCTGTATTGCTCATATTTTCTGCTTTATTTATTACAGAATAATTATAACAGTAAATTTACAGCAGAAGCAAATAAAAAAAGCTCTGCCACCGCGCAGAGCCAGAAAGAAATCCTTATCTAGACAGGTCAGCGAAAAGGCATTTTAGCTTTTCGTCGCAGACAGACACAATGTAATCAGCCCTGATTTTCAGATTTGTCCGCTGCACTATGTCAGCTTCAAGTCTTTGCCTTGTCTGTTTTAAAAAAAGACGGTTGACAGTTATTCGGTCCGATCCTTCCGGATCGCAAACCATTACAGTTTCTTTGCCGTCATTTAAGACAGCGTCAAATTTTTTCAGCTGTTCTGATTTTGAATCAATCATGATTGTTTCCTCTTCTGAAACCATTTTTGCCTTATCTCTTAAGGCCAGGACAAATCTTATTGATTCAATGGTTTTGGCTTTTTTGACATTGATAATTTCCTGCCCTTTAACGGGAAGATACAGTATTGTTACAAAATAAATAACGGTAATAAAAATTACGGCTATTGTATTTTTCATGTGCAATCCCTCCTTCTTTAAATAAATTATTGCCTAGTTTAAAGTAAGTGTCAAATTCACTTTTCCATTTTATTCAGACTTTCCCTGCCACGCCTTTCCAGAAGGGTAGGTCATCCTTAAGTTTGCCTTGGCGGAAGAAGGATCTCTGACAGATTCTTCACTTCCGTTTCAAAATGTCAGTCGTTTAGAATTTGATATTTAAGTTTAAAAAATTTATTTGACAATAAAATTCCGGATTTAACTATAGCCCTTCTTCAGCAACTTCCACCGCTTCCTCTTCATCAAGCCCTTCATCCATTAATTCCTGCGCCTGCTCGGCCTGATCCTGGTCAATATCATGATTTTCCATCAGCTCTTTTACGTCTTCGTCAATCTCGTCGTTAAATTCATCGTCAATATCTTCTTTTTCGTTTTGTGAGTAATAATTAAACATTTTTTTAAATTTAAATTTCTCCTTAAATTTTTCTATTCTGACATTCTCAAGAATGCAAGAAGGTCTTAATAAATTTTACCATTATTTTGTCGTAAGGTGAAATGCTATGTGAAACACATCTGCCGTTATATTTTTAAGGCCGGCCAGTGATAACCTTCTTCTATGTTCGGATAAAGTTTTGATATTGCAGTTTGAACTTTCAGCTATGCCTTCCAACGATATGCCATTATTGCTGTCAATAAGCAATAATATATCTATCCTACGATGGTTAGAAATACCCTTAAAATGCCTTTCTAATTGTTTTGAGGTTTTATCCATATATTTTTATATTCTGACCTTCTTAAGAATGTCAGATGGTTTAATTAGAAGTACAAAAAACGGCCTTGCGCCGTTCATATTTCTTAATTAATTAAGCTATTTATTCACTTGACAGCATTCTCCTTCTTTGCTAATTTACTTTTAGATTATCATGAAAAAGTACCTCCTCGGGTTCTGTCCCCTGGCGGTGCTTTTTCGTTTTGTATTCCAATTTGCATCTAATTTGTATTCATAAACACTATCTTTTCAACTGTTATGATTTAATATTAATTTAATGTAGAAATAATAAGATTTATAAGGTCCATATAAATTTGACAGCTGTAAATTTAGATGATATACTGTGGACAAATGGTTAGTACCGCTTTGCGGTACAACTCCGAGACCCTGCAATTTATTGCAGGGATCGTTTTTTTATAAATAGTTAATTATCTCTTTTTTTACTGCATACAGATTCGCTTTAGATATCTTTGTCATTTTTCTTATTAATCTCTTGCTGCTAATCAACCTTAACTGCGGCAGAATTAATGTATAATTCTTCTGCCCTTCATTTACAGAATAAAAAAATCGGCCCTGTTTATTTTTGGTCGTCAACGGTATGGCCCAAAGAATATTTTTGTTAAATTTTTTAAGAACTAAAACAGGCCGCTCAAAATTCCTATTCTTGCCATCTTCCTCAAATCCGATATTACAACCCAAAGAAGCCCATCAAATTTCCCTTTCGTAAAAATAAAAAGTAATCTCTTTGTTGGAAATAATCCTGATTTTTAGCTTTGTCCAATCGACAATTTGAGTTAATTTATCAATCATTTTTTATTCTTAAATACAAAAAACGGCTGTGCGCCGTTTGATGTTGTTATCGTATAGAATTTGTTGATAGTTGTCAATTTTCTCATTCTGACATTCGCTTGTCCTGAGCGTAGTCGAAGGGCAAGAATGTGAGAATTTTCTTATTCTCATATTCTCAAGAATATTAGAATATAACTTACCTATTGATTAGATTAAGGCATTTTTTCTTTTCGGAAAAAAACACTCTTAGCATATTAAACTTTTTCCTTAAATTTTTCTCATTCTGACTTTCTTTACCCTGAGGTTAGTCGAAGGGTCAAGAATGTGAGAAGGTTATTTTTAAATTAATTCGTCAGCAAATTCAAACTGCATGTTATTTTATTTTTTCAAAAACTTTTTCGTTAAATTCCTCATTCTGACATTCTCAAGAATGTGAGAAGATCATTTTAACCTTATTCTGGTATTCTGCAGAATATTAGAATGTTCTTCAAGTTTTAAGCCAATAACATTTCCAAACCGTTTTCTTCTGCCAGCTCTTCCAAAGTTTTTCCGGCCAATTGTGCAGATTCCCTTGCTTTAGCAATGCGCTTCTCTTTAGAAGCAGTGCCATATTTCATTTCCTCAGGCGTAGTTGATTTTAGCCAGGCTAAAGCTTCTGAAGCAAATCCCTGTTTTTGAATTTCCAAAAGTTCTCGATCTCCGTTTAACATGCGCTCCCCAAACCATCTATTCAGCTCATAACTTACATTGCCTTTTTTTGCCTGCTCTTTTATTATTTCTAATTTAGATTGATTAAACTCTCTGTTTCGCATATTAATTATATTAATTTTTTACCATTCTCTTTCTTAAGAATGTGAGAAGGTCTTTTTTAAATTTATTCTGGTATTCTGCAGAATATTGGAATGTTATCTTATTTTTCCAAAAACTTTTTCCTGAAATTTTTTACATTCCGACTTTCTTATGAATGTTAGAAGGATCTTCTATTCTAATATTCTGCAGAATATTAGAATATATCTTACCTATTGATTATATTAAGGCAAGTGTTCTGTAGTAGTTTTAAAGTATGTATAAATCTTATCGTATTGGCTTTGTAAATTTTTATAATCCATATTTTTAAACAATTTGGTACTGGCCTCTTCCAAGGAATTTAAGATAATTCTTGTCTCGTAAAATTTGCAATTGTTGTCGTATTTTATCTTTAGCATAATGGTTTTCTGGGTATTTCAAACTCAATTCATCCTCAAATGCATATATATCATCAAGTGAAAATTTTTTGCTACCCAATTTTTCTATACATGCCATTACTACCAAAAGCCAACCCTTAGCATTTATTTCTTTTTCTTCTCGAAGAAAAAGTGTTTTTTTCCATTCTGTAAGCACTTTATTTTTCGGTTCAAGAACTTTATTTTTAACGAAAAATATTTTACCAGTTTGCGGAATACTGTGTAGTAAAATATTACAACCAACCCAACCAGCACGCTGAGCAGATTCTGCTAAAGGCTTGCGTTTTTCAATTATCCCAGGGACAAAAAAATGTTTTGGTATAACAAAAAAATCCAGGACATGGTAATTATGAATATTATAGTTAAGAAGAAAAAAATTTGGGTTGTGCCCACTCGTTAGTCTTTCTAACATTGTACGATATGCTCCATCGACGATTTTTATTCCAACAGTTTCCTTTTTACTTTTCAATTCATAGTCTTCTCCACAATTTGCACAAAAAAAATCAGCCACCGGCTTGTTGTTATCATATTTATCTATGTTTAAATTACCACAACTCGGACAAAATATCTGTTTATTAACCCAATGTTCAGTCATAACACGAATTTTCTGCGATTGATTTTTATAGCCTCTTGCTAATTTTGTATCGAGAAATAAATTCATATCCTCACCGTTGTTTTCTTAATTTTTTTAGTTGTGGGTTTCTTAACTATTTTCATACGCCGTGACTATATTTTCCCATTTTTCAATTACTTTGTCAAAATAAAAAAGGCCTTCGCCGTATTCTTATTTACCTCTAAATTATCTAATTTTTTTGGTGAAAAGTCAATAATTTTAACAATTAACAAATAACAATTAACTTGTAACAACATAATATAAAAAAAATAAAAAATCCTGTGCCAAAAGTTTTTTAGGCTTGTAAATTTGTTTTTAATAAATCCCTCCCCCTTCGGGTACTCCCTTTAGTAAAGGGAGAATAAAAAAAACGGGGCGCATCTTTGAAAAAAGATGAGCCCCTGCAAATGACTTAATTATCCTGAATCACATCCCTCCGCCAGACGCTGTACTCGCCTTGGCCGTTAACAACTATAATGTGAGTCTCGTGCTCAGGTGGAGCCAACAATGCCCTGGCGATATTGGCTATCTTCGCGTTGTTCGCCTGCATCTGCTCCATCAGTTGGCATTCTTTGCCAAGTATTCTGATATACTCCTGACAACGGCCAAGATCCGGAGATCTCATTTCTGTCGGCACATAGCCAAGTTTTTGTGCCTGTTCAACCGTGTGAGGTTCTGCTGACGAGGCTGTTTTTCCGATGTAATCTTCGAAAATCTTCCGAATATTATCGGGACAGCTGACCGGCTCCCAGCCAGTTATTGTTATTTGGCTATTAGCCTGTTTGATCGTAAGCCTGTTCAGGCAAAATTCTCCTGCGGGCTTGTCATATCCCAGATGTGTTTGCAGGTCGTAAAAAATTAAAGAACCAATAGCCTTGCCTTCCTGTTCGGCAATGGCGCAGACAATACTTTCTTCCGCATTGATAGTGGAAGTTGCAACAAAAGATCTTTGGATGCCCGAAAAAAAACAATTTCTACCTATGATGGCATAGACGACCTCGCCAAACTCAGAACCAACAGCTGGGTAACCCCAATTACGGTACTTTGCTTTCTTAAGCATGCCATATTCTCCCTTATCTTTAACTAATCCCAATGTTTCTGCAATGACAACAGTTGAATTTATTTTCAACTTCGCATAATAACATTAATTATTTAAAAAGTCAAGAATTTAGTCCTTAGTGAGTTAGTGCTCAAGTAATTAAGTTGTTAGTTTGCCAATTACCCTCACCCCAACCCTCTCCCCATACTATTGTTTTGATATTTCGTTCGGGAGAGGGTGCTTTAAAGAATAGATCCTTCGCTTACGCTCAGGATGACAGGAGAGAAAGGCCGAAGTAAAACAAGATCTCTCCGCTTCGGTCGAGATGACAAAGAAAGACTAGATCCTGAGAAGAATTCAGGATGGCATAATTCAGGTCGACAGCAGATATTCCCCTCCTTGCTATTTATTAATTAAAGGGATAGACTTAATCAATAATTCTAATTTCTAATTTAAATCAAAATTTATGGGAAATTTTAACAAAAACAGGCGTGGCGGCGGCAGGAACGATTTTAAAAGGAAAGACAAACAAATGTTTGACGCCGTCTGCGACAACTGCGGCCATGGCTGCCAGGTGCCTTTTAAGCCTTCAGGCGGCAAACCGGTTTACTGCAACGACTGCTTTAAAACAATGGGCCCTCAAAAGAACCGCGACAGTTTTAGAAAACAACAGTTTTCTGATAAAAAAATGTTTGAAGCCGTCTGCGCCAAATGCGGGACAAAATGCGAGGTACCATTTAGACCTACTGAAGGCAAGCCGGTCTATTGCAATAATTGCTTTACTAAAAATTCCTCCCCGGCAGCTAAAGCTTCAGGCGATTTAGGAGGCCAGCTAGCAGCAATAAACAGCAAACTTGATTCCATATTAAAATTTCTAAATCGTCAGGATAAAGAACCGGTTAAACCGGCAAAAGACAAGGATTTAAAGAAAACGGCAAAAAAGCCGGTTAGCCCGAAAAAGAAAGTTTTAAAAAAGAAAAAATAATCACACTTTGTTTTAAAAAATCCCAGCCTGCATAAAAGGCCGGGATTTTTGTATTAGCGCCCGTGAAAAAGCGCCATTTGCAAAAAATATATAACCCAGCAGTATCACTGTAGCCAGCAAAAAAAACGCGGCTTAACAAACTTCTTTTAATTGATCTATTCAACCTGCGCAAACAAGACAACGTAATTTTTGCCGTAAGCTTTGGCGCATCGGGGACAGGTGGTGTAGGAAAAATAAAGCTTTTTAAGATTCATGCCTTTTTCTTTTACATATTTCTGCATCTCTTTTGCCCATTTGCCGGCATGGCTGTACGGCCCTTCGAAAACTTTGGTTAAAAATTTGCCCGTGATTTTCGCCATCTGGGCATCGGGAACGTCTTTGGCGACATTAATATAAATATCGCAGCCCCAGTATGAATTTTCGTCGGTTAACATCAGCTGCTGCTGCGGCTTGGCGCCGGCTTTTTCCATTAAAGCCATATTCTTTAAAACTTTTTTGCCCATATCAAGCGGTATGTGCAATAAGCATTTCACATGGTCTTTTATAAAAATTTTATCCTGCCAGACAATTTCTGTGTCCTGCCAGGGCCCGGGATTAAACGGCGGGCAGCAACCGGTTTCCACAGGTTTTGTTTCCTCCATAAATTTATGGTTAATTGGTTAAGTTTCCCTATTAAATTTTCACATTTTTTTACTGAATTGTCAAAAATTTGTAGTTTTCAGTTACTAGTTTCTAGTTGCTAGTTAGTTTTAAGCTGGTAAATTGTAAGCTAATAAGCTGTTAAGTGTGCCAATTTACCCTCACCCCAACCTTCTCCGACACGGAGATCTACATTTTGTCATTACGAGCGTAGTCGAGGAATCTCGTTATAAAAAGCTAAAACATTTCGAGATCTCTCCACTTCGGTCAAGATGACGAATACGTACCTTTCATAACCCGCTCGCCCCGCTAAAGTATATGTTAAATGGCGCAGCGGGCCTGACCCCTCTTATCTTAAGAGGGGGATTCTTTCTTTTGCTAAAACTAAAATAAAACTAGATCTCTCCACTCACCTTAAAATAATCGTAACACCGGTCGAGATGACAAAAAAAGACTAGATCCGAAACTAGTTCAGGATGCCCCACCTTTCTTGAAAGGCGGTGCTGGCAAAAATAAAACCCGCAGAAAACTTACTGCGGGTAAATATAACTTTATGGCCGGCTATCAGCGCCAAAATTCAGTGCT
>QZIX01000017.1 GCA_003599635.1 Candidatus Parcubacteria bacterium | reverse complement strand
TGTCATCCATTTGAAGCCGCCGAAAATTATCAGGATGATGAATATAACTCCCAGAAAACTGAGCAAAACATTAATTATTTTGGCGACGATTATTTCAGGTTCATTAGATCCTTTTTCATAACTCTCCAGAATGGTGCCTGATTTTTCGATCTGATCTGTCATTTTGGTCGTGATATTGTCCGAAGGATCGGCTAAAACAAGACCGGGCCCAAGCAAAAGCACTGTCAGGAAGATCAAAAGAGTTTTTTTATACATCATAAATTTATTGTGCAGCGGAGCTTTCCCCCAAAGCCAGGATCACAAACTCGGCAATTATTCGGGACATTAATACTATAGCCAAACCGATTACGGAAGCAATAATCATTTTTTTGGCTTTTCCGACCTGTTCTTCATTGCCTGAAGCTGTCATCCAAAGATAACCGCCGTATATAATTAGTATTAAAAAAACAATGCCGATAAAGCTCAGTAATATGTTGATAATTCGCATCAGGTATAAAGCAAAATCGGCCATTTCCGTGCTTTCGCGGTCTCTAAGTCCGGCTTCAATTGCAGTGTCGCTTAAATTGCCCGAGACGCGATCAAAAACCGAATCAGCAGCCAAAGCGCCAAAAGCAGGGCTAAAAGCTGTTAGAATAAGAAAAAAAACGATAATTTTAAAATTCTTTTTTTTCATGATGTCGGGCTATAAGGGGCATTACTCGCTTCACCCAAAGATATAATTACAAATTCAGCTATGATTCTGCCAAAAATTATAATCGCAATGCCGGCAGACGACCAAAGAATAATTTTTTTGGCGCGGGAAATCTGCTCGTTGTTTCCCGCCGATGACATCCATAAATAACCGGCAAATATCAGCAGCACAACGTAAAAGGCGCCGATGATTAATAAAAATCCGTCCACATAAGTCATCAGCGCCGAGCCGAATTCTTTGGGCGGCGCGCCTGCATCGCCCGGATTATAACCGGCTTCTGCGCCCATATTTTTTAAATTATCAATGGCCGACAATGCCGATAAATCAAACCAGGGAATAAAAATCGTAAAAAAAATTAAAGCCAGCGAAATTAATATTTTTTTTCTGTTCATTTTACTGTTGTGTTGATGAAGTGGCGGCTTTCAGACCGGATAGAACGGCGTAAGTCAAAGCATAGGCTAAAAATATGGCAATCATGCCGTTTATTCCCTGGACAATCATTTTTTTCCCGTCGGCTACCCTTTCTTCATTGCCGCCTGATGACATCCACTTATAACCGCCGATAAGGATCATTATTAAAAATATAATGCCGACAAAACCGAAAATATAATTTATAACTCTGCCGGCGATTATAGACAAATCGGTTTCCTTATTGGTCTGAAAATCGGGAACAGCATCGGTTGTCTGCTTAAGCCCGTAGAGATCCTGTGACGGCTGGGCGTTTACACTGTTCAGATTCATTATCAGGCCGCTAACTATTAAAGTCAGGGAAAGTAATATTCCCCAATACTTGTTCAGGTTAAAATAATGTTTCATACCCATATTATACTATATTTTGCCAAAAAAAATAAAGGCCCGGAAAAACCCGGGCCTTTATATAAGTTAAAAGTTTATGGTGTAACTCCGGTGGCATTCAACAACGCTACGAGGACAAAATTGGTGATTGCTAAAGCGGCTAATATTATGACTAAACCGATAATACCGGCAACAATAATTTTTTTGGCTTCTCCGACCTTATCTTCCGAACCGCCGGCTGTCATCCATCTGAAACCGCCCCATAATATGATTAAAATCGCTAATACACCCAGAAATCCCAAAGCAACGTTAACAATGCTCATTACCGCCTCGCGAAGTTCTCTGGTTCCCAATCCGGTGGAAGCTAAATAACTGGTGCCTAAATCAACTGCCAGAACCGGCATTACGGCTAATGTGAATACAGCAACCGTAGTGGCAATAAAAGTTAATTTTTTCATTTTTACACCCCCTTTCATAAGAAATTCGTAATTATTTTTTTTAAGCTGCATTGGCTCCGGTTGCGTTAATCAATGAAGTCAAGACAAAGTTGGTAATTGCCAAGGCGGCTAATATTATAACCAAACCGATAACTCCGGCGATAATAATATTTTTTGCCTGGGAAACCTTATCTTCTGAACCCGCTGCCGTCATCCAGACAAAACCGCCGTAAAGTATGATTAAAATCGCGATTACCGCCAGGAAAGTTAAGGCGACGTTAACAATGCTCATTACCGCCTCGCGAAGTTCTCTGGTTCCTAGTCCTGTGGATCCCAAATATGTGGTTCCTAAGTCCAAAGCCGTAGCTACCGCTGGCATCGCGCTAAAGGCGAACACAGCAATAACTGCTGCAAAAATAGCTAATTTTTTCATTAACTCACCCCCCTTCTTTTACTTATAATTATATTGATTATAAGTTGTTAATAATAGTATGTTAAAAGATTTTTTAAAGAAAGGGGCAAACCCTGATTGATTACTTAATTTGTTATAGTATAGCAATTTTTTTCCCGTTTTGTCAACAATTTTTCCTCATATTTATCCCCAGTATTTTTTTATTCAGCTGCTTTGTTCCATTCCCGTCCGAATATTTTAACAGTTTCGGCCAAAGAGCCCTGACCGGTGAGCCCGAATAGGACAGTATTGACTATAATCCAGCTGGCAAAAACAATAACGATTCCGATGGCGGCATTGCTTAAAATCTGCCTGGCTGAAGTTACTTTTTGTTCATTTCCCTGGGAGATGATAAACATAAATCCTCCGTAAACAAACATCAGTAAAGCCAGACTGCCGACTATTCCTAAAATCAGCTGGGAAATATTTAGCGCCACCTGGATCATTTCCGGAAAACGGCATTGGCTGCCGTCGCCTTGAATGCAGTTGCAGGGAATAATCAGGCCGTCTGTAATGCCGATGTCTTTCAGCCATTGCGGTCCTTGTACCGCGCATGGTTCTGCGGCGGACGATTTGACGGGCGTTAAAAAGTTTAATACGGTAAGCGCAAATAAAACAGCTAAACTGTATTTTTTTATTAATTCCATAAGATCAACGATTTAATTTAACGTATTGTTTGTGAAACTCTTTGAGCGGCAAAGGGTACGGCTTTATTCGGGTCTTCGCCTTTGACTATCGAATCGGCCATTTCTTTGAAAATTTCTTCTGCCTCGGCTGCTTTTTTTCCCTGATACCAGGTTTTGGTCGTTAAAAGCTGGGAGGCAAAAATTGCCATATTGCCGTTACTTTTTTGTTCATCTATCAGAGCTCTTAAGGCAGTCGGCCTGGCTGCTGAACCCAGGTAACTTTTGACATTTTTTGCCTGAGTCATAAATTGAATGAAATCCCAGGCTTCATTTTGATACTTGCTTTTTTTGGACACTGTTTCCAGCCAGTAGTTGGCGATGTTAACCTCCGTGTTGCCCTCAATTTGCGGCATATTGGTTATGCCGTAATTTAATTTGCCCCGGCTGTCCCTTTCAATATATTCTATGTCAGAAGAATAGCCGAAATAATATCCGACAAGACCCCGGGCAAAGGCCTGCCGGGAATTGGTCATATTTGAATTCCAGGAATAAACTTCTTTTGAAGGCGAAGCAAAATCCGTATAAAATTTGGTTGCTTCAATGCCGGGATTATAGTTGCTGGAACTGCCGGGGGGGATTGAATGAAAGGTCGGGTTGCCGGCCGTGTCCGCCATCACCGCCCCGTTTTGCATCATCAGGAGGGAAATTATATCAAAGGCGTGCAAAACATTTTTTCCAGTCCCTAAAGCAGTGCCGGCCTGGATGATATTATTGTCACGGGACAATAAGCTGATTTTTTTAACGTCTGTCTGAAACTGCCGCCAATCGCCTGCCGCCAGGGAAATTCCGGCATTATTAAGGAGTCCTCGGTTATAGAACATAACCAGGGTGTCAACGCTTAAAGGCAGTCCGTATATTTCACTTCCTATCACCGCGTCTTTATAAACAACGTCCAAAAAATTCAGCTTGATTTCCGCCGGAGTTATTGATTTTTGTTTTTTTATTTCCACCACCGTTTCTTCTTTAATGCCAAGTGATTTTTCCGTTCGCTGGTAAGCCATGGAAATTTCTTTCGGCAACGGCGATATTTTACTTTCGTAAGCCCTGACCCAGGTGTTCCTGACTGAAAAAATGTCAGGGCCCCTGTCTTCTGCCCAGGCCTCTAAAAGTTCTTTTTCATATTCTTCGTATCTTAATTTGCGGTAGTTGATGTTGATATTGGGATGAATCGCCCGATACTCATTTATGATTTGAGAAAAATCTTCAGTATCGTCCCAGGCGCGCCAATAGTTCAGTGTTATTGGTTTTAATTTTTGCTGGACTTCAGTGGGCTGGAATTTGCAGCGAAAACCGGTTGTCGCCAGCATTGCCGCCAAAAGCAGAATAGTTATTTTTTTTATTTTTTTCATTTTGTTATTTTGACAGTTCTATATTGGCATTAAGCCAGCCGGAGGGAGATCCCACATCGTAGTAAACGCAGTCGACTTCGCAGGCATAAATGGGTCTTTTTTTCAGAAGTTTATAAATGGCGTCGACCAGCCACAGTTCGTTATTTTTTCCCAAAGAGGTTTTTTCCAGGGCATCAAAAATGTCGGGCGTAAAGATATAGCCCGAAATTGAAGCCAGCCGGGTCGGAGCTTTTTGCGGTCCCGGCTTTTCAATGATATTTTTTACCTGATAAACATTTGTTTCGACTTTTGTACCGTCGATGATGCCGTATTTTTTAGTTCCGTCAGCGTCAGTCGGCACGGCGGTAATTACCGGATCAGTATATTTGTTGTAAACGTCAATCAATTGGGCCAGCCGGGGTTTTTTCCCCACAAACAAGTCGTCACCGAACATTACCGCGAATGGTTCATTGCCGATTAAATGTTTCACGTTAAGCACCGGCGTACCGTTGCCGTAAGGGCCCTTTTGTCTGATATAAATAAAATTCGCCATTTCAGCTATTTTTTCCATTTCTCTCGCTTTTTCTTTTTTGCCGCTTTTTATAAGCAGATTTTCCAGTTCCTGGTTCTGGTCGAAGTGATCTTCAATAGCCCGTTTGCTTTGGCCGGTGACAATTATTATGTCTTCAATTCCTGATGCAACTGCTTCTTCCGCTATATATTGTATGATGGGCTTGTCGATTATAGGCAGCATTTCTTTCGGCTGCGCCTTGGTTGCCGGCAGAAAACGAGTTCCCAGACCGGCTGCTGCGATAACCGCTTTTTTTACTTTTGCCATAAATATTTACTGAAAATTACGGTTTAATTATAACACATATTGTTTGTTATTTGCCAGTCCTTTTAAAAATGTTTTTTTAGTGATAAGATATAATTTGAATTTGACAGCGACGGATAAAAGTTGAGGGTCGGCCGGGCCAAAATTCACAACGTTCGTTTGGTACGGGCGGGCGAAAATATCTGTAACGCAAGACGGCTGGTCCCGTAAAATGCGGAAGGGTGGCTGAGTGGTCGAAAGCGCGGCTCTCGAAAAGCCGTAAGGTTGTAAGACCTTCGCGAGTTCGAATCTCGCCCCTTCCGCTTTGTACGGGATTCCAAAGCTGATATGCCAATGGCGCCACAGGCTCGAATTTACGGACATCCACACCGCTTTTGTACATAATCAAAAGGTTTTTAATATTTCATTTAAGTTTTTAAATCAAATTAAAATAAGAACAAACCGTATGGGAAAATTTAGTGACAAGGAATTAATATCAACGGCTCAAAGCTTGGTAAAATTATATAAAGAAGAGATGATATATCAGATAAATGACAAAAATTATGATACTGACATAATTCTTGAAGAAAACAGAATTGTTAAACTCAAGGAATTATTGCCCGAGCCCTGGCAGAAAAAATTTGATTAAGGCAGAAGGGGATTTGATTAAAAGGTAATACCGTTTAATAAAGTAGGCAGCTGCAATTTTGGTAATTTTATCGAGATGGGTTTTGTTCATGCGTTAGATAAAAAAATTATTTGTTAAATGAAATTCCCAGGTTTTTTTATACTGATGAGCTTAAAGCCATGCATCCGATTATTTTAAATAATGATCTAACTCTGACTGGTTGATAATAGTATTTTTTAAAATTACCTTTCGTGCTACAACACAAATGGAAAATATCGATAAAATAGACAAAAATAAAGAAAAGACTAGAAAAGCATATTGGTTAAAACATTTGACTAGCCAAAATAGTAATTGGATAGATGGTGATAGGGAGGTTAAAAATTTGAAAACAGCAGATCTTGTAAATCATAAGTTGCAAATTGCAATTGAACTTAAGATTGGAGAGAGTAAAGATTACTTTTTAACAAGATTTTCCAGTAACCGAGTTGTGCCTTGGTTAGAAAGCGCTGATGAAAAATTCATTAATTATAAAGGCTATAAAACTATTCTTCTTATAGAATCAGATTGTACGGTAGGACAATTTCAAGCTGCTGTAAGTATAATCTATCAATTTAAGAATAAATCAGTTTTTGTTAAAAATAAAAGAAGGGCAAGAAAGAGCTATAGTAATATAGGTTTTATTATTCTATGGCCATACTTAAAAAGTATAGCCGAAAACTATGGTTATGGTTGGATGCATGATGAAGCCGAGGCAATAAGGCGGTTAGACTATCACCAAATAAAGTCACTTTTAGGTATTGATATACGACATCATTTAGAAAGTGCAAATCTTCTTTGAGAAAATTTATGCATAATATAATAAGAATAGTTGACAACATCTACGGCCGATACGAAATAACCGAACCGGTGATTTTAAAAATCATCAATTCTCCCGAATTGCAGCGCTTAAAGAGAGTATCGCAGTTCGGCGGCTTGCCTGACAATTATCCTTTTCCCATTTTTTACCGCTTTGAGCATTCGCTGGGAGTAATGATTTTATTGGACAGAATGAAAGCTTCTCTTGAAGAAAAAATTGCCGGTCTGATTCATGATATTGCCCACACTGTCTTTTCACACGTGATTGACTTTGTCATGGGCAGCACAGAAAATGAGGATTACCAGGATCATACTCACGAAGAATTTTTTAAAAAAAGCAGTATAGCCATGATTCTAACAAAATACGGTTTTGACATTGAAAAAATAGCCGGCCAAAAAAATTTTTTGCTGCTTGAACAGCCGATCCCAAAACTGTGCGCCGACAGAATTGATTATGCTTTAAGAGAATTAAAATCCTGGGCAAACCCCGGAATTGTTCCGGAAATTCTTGCTGACCTGACTGTTATAGATGACAAAATAGTTTTCAAAACCAAAGAAACGGCAAACAAATTTGCCGTTAACTTTTTGCGGCTGCAAACCGAACACTGGGGAGGAGCAGGAGCATCCAGCCGTTATTATCAGCTGGCAGAAATCATAAAAAAAGCCCTGGCAGCAAAAATCCTGACTTTGAAGGATTTATACGGGGACGATTCGCTGCTGTCAAAAAAAATCGAACAAAGCCCCCTTCAGGCTGATTTTGAAAAATTAAAAAGCAAGACTCTGTCCAAAGTCGGCGTTACTATAATAAAAAAATTCCGCTATGTTGATCCGGACATAATAGATAATAACAGGGTAATTCCGTTAAGCGAATCAGAATCCGGTTTTTTGAGGGAATTGGAAAGGCACAGGCGCCAAAACGCCCTGGGTATTGAAATTTAACTGCTATGCCATTACAAAAAAGCCCTAAAGAGGGCTCTTTTATGTTTAACCGAATTATTTATCCACTCTCATCAGCCGGATATAGGAGAAAGTTCCGTCCAAAGCGACTTGTTTTTCCAGATCTTCAAGATATAAAACTAATTTATGGCCGTACATATCCGGATTTACCCCTTTAACTTTTAAGGTAAACTGAAATTCAGCCGTTTCTCCCGGTTTTACGGTTTTTGTACGCAACGGGATGGCGGCAATATCTTTTGACAGCCAGTCGCCCGGATCGTAGAAGCGGCTCAAATTTCCTTTTTCGTCATAAATTTTAAGTTTAGTGTATTTGGCCGTCCAGACGGTATCTTTGCTGGTATTTTTTATTTTAATGTCGATTGTAACCGGCTGCCAATTGTTTTTTACTGCAACCGGAAGGTTATGACTGACAACTTCTCCTGTTTCACCGGCTTTAACCATTATAAATTTTCCGACAGAACCTGAAGAAAATTTTGTTTCAGTTCCTGAATTGTCATAATAGAGCTGGAAAATGACTTCGTTCAAACCCGGAGTATAGGGGGCGGTAAGACTGACATTAAAAGTGCCGATGCCGTCGGCGGCAATTTGTGCTTCTGAAAGGTAAAATTTTTCAGCCGGACCAAAAGATGAGTCACTGCCGTCCTGATTCAGGGCTTTAAGCCAGACAGTTTCCGCAGTCCAGCTGGAACTGCCGTTATTTTTAAATTTTATTGTTGCGGTTTTGCTTTCGCCGTTTAGTAAAATCAAGCCGTCCGGTTCCATGGCATAGAATTGTGCGCTAAACTGCTGACCGCTGCTTGACGGCGCGGTCTTGACGGCTGATTCTTTAACCGTGTCATCCATAAAATCGATTACTTCACCCGCAGTGTGGACTTCCAGAAGTGACGTGGAAACAGAGGATGCGGCAGCCAGCTTGTCGGGTCCGTAAATTTTGGAAACGAAGTCAACATTATCGAATCTCATTCTCTGTCCGTTTCCCGCAATCAGATAATATTTGCCATCGTTTTTGACGATACTGCCGTCAGGTAACTTGTCCGGCGTACTGGATAAAAAATTTTCAAGATAGGTTGCAGTGACCAGTTCCGGCTCTGCCGAATTATATTTGATCTGCCAGACCATCGGGTCGACTGATTTTTTTATGCCATCCTTAACATAGAAAATGTTGCCGCTTTCATCCTTAAAAAGTTTTCCCTGAGGGTATTTGCTGTTTTCTGAAATGGTCGCGCCTTCGATAAAGTGTCCCAGCTGTTCGGCGCTGCCTGTTTTTATTTCATTTTCCGCGGCCGCAAGCCGGAAATCGGAAATTAAAGCTAAAGCATTGTTGTTTAAAACCGGTCGTTTGGTAAAATCATCGGCAATTAAATATATCTGTCCGGAGGTCGGCGATTTAATCAACATATTTCGGGCAAGATCAATCGGCAAGCCGGTGTCATAATATTTAAAAGCGTCATCGGATATAAAATAAGCTTCATCTTCTTCAAAATAGGTCAGGTATATTTCCCGGCTTGAAAACTTTCTGGCTTTATTTTTTTCGATCAAATAATAATTGCCGTTGTTTTTAATTGCCAAACCGTCGGGAAAATATTTTTTGGTAAAATATCTGTTCCAGATCCGCCAAAAAAGCCGATTGCCGCCAAAAGGGTCCAAAACGCCAAGCTCGGGGGAATAGCCGACATAGGGGGTATAAATGAACAAATTGGCCGTGGCCTGATTTTTCGGTTTTAAATAATAGCCGTCGTAAGTTTTAGTGGTTTTATTTACCTGAAAAGAGTATCCTGACGCTTTGGCTTTGTAAATATTCTGAACAATAGCCGCTGATTCAACCTGATTGAAAAAACCTTTGTATTTTGAATTGCAGCTGCCTCCGTAACAACTGTAGCCGGTAGCCCAGTCAAGCGCTTTTTCCGTGGCCTGGCTTTTGCTGACAAGTCCCTGTTCTTTTTCCAGGGTTGTCAGTAAAAATTTAGGGTTGATGTTTTGCTGCTGGCTGATTTCGTAAATTATCTGCGATGCTTTTTTTGCCGAACCGTTGACTATCTGGCTGTATCTTGCCAGAACCGAATTTTCCCGTTCCAAAAATACCTGAATGGCTTTTTGCGTCAGTGAATTTTTGTCGAAAAGTTCAGCGTCAGAAATGATATTTTCCGGTTCGTAGCTTCGGGCGGAAACGATAAGCGGATTCAATAATAAAAAACAAATTACACCGGCAGATGTAATTTGCAATAAGTTTTCAAAAAAATTATTGTAATTTTTGTTTTTTGTTTTTGCTGTAAATTTCATAATATCTTAATATCTATATTTTATCATAAATTTTAGTTTTCGTAAAGTTTTTTAACAAAAATTTAATTTACAATTAAGTTTTATTTATATGCAAAATGTCACATCGTGGGCTGTCGCGGTCAAAAATTCATTTATTGACGTGTGGAATCAGTTTATAGGATTTATTCCCGAAATCATAGCCGCGCTGGTGGTTTTTATAATCGGTTTATATATAGCCAAAGGGTTGGGCCGGTTAATAGAGAAAATTCTGGAAAAAATTAATTTAGACAGGCGATTGGATGAGGTTCATGTGAAAGATGGTTTGGAAAAAATCGGTTTCAAGACGAGCGTTAGCAGGTTTTTCGGTCTTTTGGTGTACTGGCTGCTTGTCGCCGTTTTTCTAATTATTGCAGCTGAAATACTGGATTTACCCACGATCTCTGCTTTTATTAAAGATGTTGTCTATTATATCCCTAACGTAATTGTCGCAGTCGCCATACTCTCCATAGGATTGATTGCGGCCGGCTTTGTCCAGACAGCAGTTTTTAATGCGGCTACGGCTGCCGGAATTTTGGCGGCGGCAATTTTGGGAGCGTTGGCAAGATGGTCAATAATAATTTTTGCAATTATGGCCGCTTTGATCCATTTAAGAATCGCGCCCGGACTGATACAGACTTTTTTTACCGGTTTTGTGGGTATGTTGGCTTTGGCCGGCGGCCTGGCATTCGGTCTTGGCGGCAAAGACCGCGCCAAATTATTTATAGAGCAAATTACTGACCGATATATTAAAAAATAAGATTAAATTGGTCCGACGCTAAGACGATTTTGTCTTTTCCAAAAAAAGAGGGCCATGGAGGTCCTCTTTTGAGTTGAGATCAAATAGCCTGTTGTACGGGATAATGTTCGATTTTAGGAGTTTCATTTCCATCTCGTCCTTTTCTCCAGATAATATGGAAATGACGCTCATCCAGCCATTCTATTATTTCTGACACACGAAATCTTCTTTTTTTGCGGTGTAAATAAAAGGGCAGCTTGTCGTTACGGATGAGGTAGCCGATATACTTTTTTGTCATCTGAAAGCATTCTGCCAATTCGGAAACGCTCAGAGTTTCATTTTCCATATTCCCTCCCATATTTAAAAAACGCTTATTATTTTAAAATAAAGAAGATTATTTGTCAAAGGTATAGGTCATAGTTGACAGAGAAACAATTATCCAGAATAAAACCGATAGATCGTTTTTAAAATAAGGCACGTCAAATAAACCGTGAATAATTATATAAACCATGGCGGACATAATCCCATAAACAAAAGCCTTGTTGCCATAAGCCGCGGCTTTAAATCCGTTACGGAAGAAGGAAAACATAAGCCACAAAAAAGCCGCCAGCCCCGCAAGCCCGGTTTCTATCCAAAAGTTCAAAAATATATTGTGCGGATAAAGCAGGGGTTCCATTTTTAGCGGGTCACGGAATTGATTTTGGATTTGGGGAAAAGAAAAAAGCCCGGCGCCGAAAATAAAATTTTTAACGCTAAAAGTCAGATACTTCCACGTTTCCTGCCATAAAATCAGGCGGTTTTGCCAGGAAGGATCCGCCAAATCAAAGGTCTGCCCGATATTATGCCTTAGCGGAGAAAAAATTAGTGATGCCAATATTAAAAATAACACGGCTAATATTGTCCATTTTTTTGTTAAGCCGAAAAAAAGAATAAATATTGCTGAGGTAAAAATCGCGATTGCCCCGCCCGCGGATTTGGTGAAATAAATCGTCGTTAAGAAAGAAAGCAGCAAAATAATTTTTAGCAAAAATCTGCCGGAAAAATTTTTATTTTTTACATCAGCCAAAAGCCAGCCCATATAGACCGCGCTGATCGGTCCTAAAAATAAGGCGACAGCGTTAGGCGAAGTGTAGACGGCATTTACCTTGCGCAAATTCGGCGCGTACCACGAAACTTCGGCTATGCCGAAGCCGGTGAATTTTTGAAAAATGGAAATTGCCGCGATCAAAAAGCCGGAAATTCCCAAAGCCCACGCCAAAAGCCTGAAATCTTTTTTTGACTGGATGAAATTAATCAAAACAATATAAAACATCACCGGTTCAATAAAATATGCTTTCCAGATGCCGGCGGCTTTGTCAGTGTCAGCGGCAATGAATACTGACATGGTAGAAGTTAACAAAATCAGCAATATCGGCCACCTGTAGGGGTAAAAATATTTTTTTTGCCGTTCTTTTTTAACCCCAAGATTAATCAGCAGGGAAAAAAACAGAATCAGAAGGCAAATTTCCAGGAAAGTTAAAGGAATAAAATTAAATTTGGTTCTGAAAAGATATGACGGCAAAACAATAACGGTCAAAAAAACGGCGTAAGCCGGATTTTTAAGTGAAAAATAAAATACCAGCCCGAGATAAATTAAAAGCGCAATTTGCACGGCAAGCCAAAAAGAAGTTAGCAGATGCTGTATTTGATAAGGAAAATCGAAAGTAAACATTAGGTCCTTTCTTTTTTTAAATTAAAAATTTTAAATATCGTTTCCTTGGAAAAGCCGCCCAAAATATACAGGGCAGAAAAATAAACGGCAACAGCCAGGGCTAAACTAAGCAAGACGGGCGCGGTTCTTATAAAATAAAGCGCTAAGGACATAATCAAAGAAGCCAAAGCCGCTTTTCTGGCCAAAGTCAGATCCGCTTTAAAGACGAATATTCTTTTTGCGATATAAAATGATGTAGCCAAAATAAATGTTTCAGAAATCAGGGTTATAACGGCCGCCGCCCAAAAACCGTATTTGGGAATAAAAATAAAATATGCCGTCAGGGAAATAACGGCGTTGACAAAATAAAATTTAATCGTTTCTTTTTGTTTGTTAGCCGATACTATCAGATAACCGAAAAGAGAAGCAAAAAATATCGCCACGGTCGCAAAGATCAAAATTTTTAAAACATCGCCCGAAACCGCGAATTCATTGCCGGCGATAAATTTCATCAGTTGCGGCCCGATCAAAAGTGTGCCTAAAATTATTGGAAAAGAAAAAACTACGAGTATATCATAACCGAACTGCATCACTTTTTTTAATGCGTCAAAATTTTTGGAACTGTAATAAAATGTGATTTGAGGCATCAGTAAACCCAGAAACAAATAGATAAAGTTAATCAAAACTTCCAGAACTCTGTAAGGCGCTCCGTAAAGACCGACTTCCGAAGCGCTGCGGTAAAACGAAAGTATTACTATGTCGCCTTTGAAGTAAAGCAGATTTAAGGAAATGGTAATCGCCAACGGCAGTGTTTTTCCGATTATCTTTTTCCAGATTCGGTAATTGACCCTGTATTTTATTTTTATTTTTCTATTGGCATAATAAAAAATAAAAATGAATAAAAAGACCGTGCCTAAATTCATGGCCAGAACTATCCATAACAGCCCATGGTTGAGCCAGGCGAAAATTGCGGTAAAGGCCAGAATTATAATTTTGCTTAAGGTGTCGGCCAAGGCCAGTTTGCCCATTAAGAGATATTTTTGATAAACGCTGTATAAAATTACGGATATGGAGTTTAAAAAAAAGGAAAGGGAGGCAAAAATAATGCCGACTTTTATTATCCGGGGATAGGGAGTTAAAAAAGTGACCAGGAAAGTTAAACCGAGGGAAACTATTGATAAAAATATTCTTAATGAAAGCAGATTGCTTAAAACTTCGCTTTCATCAGCGCCCTTTTCAGATATTGACTGAATGGAAATCATCTGCAATCCGAAATCAGTAAATATCCAGATAATCTGTAAAAAAGCGATTATGGTGGTGTAATCGCCATATCCGTCTCTTCCCAGGTAGCGAGTGATGACTCCCATGGTGATTAAAGCAACAGCAATTGCCCCTGTGCGCCCTAACATCTGCATTATGGTATTTTGTCCGATATTTATTTGATTTATCATAGGTAAATGATAGCATTTTAGCCGTCATTGGCAACAGCCCGTCTTTACGCTTGACTTTATTTTTCAGACGTGCTAATATGTATACATAAGCACTCAAATGGGTGACTTTTTTAATACCAAAAATATTCTCCCAAGATAATAAGCGGGGAAAAACAAAAACAAAAATAAAAATATGCAAAAAACAACAGCAAATCTGACGTTATTTTATTCTGCCGCGAAATCCGATAAATCAGCGGCCGCGTCGTTGGCTTATAATTTTTCCGAAAAAGGGATTTTATTGAGTATAGCCAGCGCTTTTTTAATTGTTCTTTTGTTCGCTTTCGGCTTAAGGATGTTGTCGACGGCAATTGAAAACCGTATTGCCAAATCAGAAGCGCAGCTGGCGCTGGAAAAGAAAGTCGGCTGGCAGCCCGGGCAGTATATTGAAGCGGAAATGGGAAATAAATATTTTATATATTGATAGGCGGCAGGAAATTGTTTTCTAAAAGGTGATTTTTTGCTGCTTATTGCTGGTTCTTTTAAATTACCGGTTTTGATTGTCAGTTTAAGATTATTTCAAGAGAGCTTGAGCCGAAAGTCAAAACAAAAACAAAAAATATGGCGTCTTTCGAGGCCATATTTTGTTTATGATTTGTTTATAATTTTTCGTTTTCCATTACCCATTTGAATTTTTTGCTTTGTTCGGCCATCATCATTACTTTTTTCGCGATGTTGTGGGGATCAGGAACTTCCTTGAATACAAACCTTGCTTTTTCACCCGCTGTCTGGATGTGAACGGTGCCGTAATTAAACATAGTCGAAAAAATTCCCTTCAATTCCGAAGTTACATCCTGGATGCGGTAAAGCCGCTGTTCCGAAACGGTCCGGTGAAATAATCCGTGCTGTTCGACATTTAAAATTCTTTTATTGGTCACAATCCAGACATCAAGATAATAGTCGACGAAAGCGACGAATAAAAACAGCCAGATATATAAATAGTAAACGCTAGTCGACAAAATCAACAGGGCATGGCCGATGTTATTTTGGTTAATGTTGTTGAAGAAAGGCAGCTCCATAAAGTAAAAAATCACCGGCAGTATGCCCGCCAATCCGAAAAAAAATATTTTCAGCCAGATTATAAACCAGTGGCGGCGCAGCAGCATTATAATTTTTTCGTCATGTTCTTTATTTGGAACCAGAAGATTAAACATAATTTACGGTAAAGTATAATTAATCACCATTGGTTCCTGCCAATCAACTTTTGATATGGAATTGAACGAAATGGATAATATCATCACGGAAATGAAAATATAAACCGCCACCATAACCAGGCTGCCGATATAAAGGCCGCCGAACCTGATTAAATGGTAAAGGACGAAAAAACTGAAAATGAAAAATAAAAACAGCAGGACAAGATAGGCGTAGTAAAGGATAGATAATGATACCATTATATTAACTTAAAGTTTTTATTTTTTGGTTTAAGCCTCAGGTGGCTGTAGGCGGAATCGGCCGCCATTCTGCCCTGGGGAGTACGGTGCAAAAATCCCGATTGCATTAAGAACGGTTCATAAACATCTTCAATTGTTGCCATATCTTCGCCGGTGGCGGCTGAAATGGAATTTAAACCGACCGGTCCCCCGTTGAATTTTTCAATTATTGCGCTAAGTATCAGCCGGTCAATATTGTCCAGTCCGAAGTCATCGATTTCCAGCATCTCCAGGGCTTTTTTGGTTATGGATTCATCAAGACTGCCTGAACCTTTGACTTGCGCATAATCCCGCACTCTTTTCAAAAGACGGTTGGCGACCCGGGGGGTTTTTCTTGATCTTTTGGCGATTTCTGCCGCCGTATTTTTGTCTGTGCGTAATTTCAAAAGATTTGAGGAGCGCAGAATTATTTTTTCAATTTCTTCATCCTGGTAAAAATTCAGGTGATGAATACAGCCGAACCGGTCGCGCAACGGCGAAGAGATTAAACTGATTTTAGTTGTGGCGCCAATCAAAGTAAAGCGGGGAAGGTCAAGACGCAGGGTTCTGGCGCTGGGTCCCTTGCCGATGATTATGTCAAGCGCGTACTCTTCCATTGCCGGGTAGAGTATTTCTTCGATTACTTTATTTAACCGGTGAATTTCGTCTATAAAAAGTATATCGCCATCGGTTAAGTTTGTCAGGATGGCAGCCAGGTCGCCTGAATGTTCAATTGCCGGACCTGAAGTTACGCGGATGTTGACATTCATCTCATTAGCGATTATATGGGCCAAAGTGGTTTTGCCTAGACCCGGCGGTCCGTAAAGCAGGACATGCTCGATGGGTTCTTTTCTTTTTTTAGCCGCGGTAATAAAAATTTCCAGGTTTTCCTTTAATTTATCCTGGCCGATGAATTCGGAAAGTTTTTTGGGACGCAAAGCAAAATCAAAAAGCTTGTCTGTATCCTGTGATTGCGGATTAACTATTCTTTCGGTTTTTTCGGCCATATTTTGTCTGTATTTTACCTTTTCGCAAACAAAAAAACAAGTAACTATTTTTTAGAAACAAATTTGGGTCTGTTTGGGCTACTTGTTATATCAGAAAAAAAATCTCTGAAAGCGCGCTGTCTTTCAGAGGTGGTTTGGTTCTTCTTTTAGTTGTGCCAACAGCTCTTCTTTCAGATCTTTTTCAAGTTGTATCTCTTTTTCTTTTTGCTCTCGTCCGTTTTTTAGTTTCTGTTCGTTTAACTCTTCTAATTTTTTTTTGTAAGAATCAGAAAAAAATTGAGCGATTTGCCGCAGCCATTCCGATTTTTCAAATGGCTGACGTGTGCAGCTATAGGATTTATTTCCTACTTCAAAGTACATTTTTAGATCAGCCCAAGGATCCTCAATCAGGTAAAAAACAATATATAGACCTAATCTAGCGGATCTGGCTTTAATTACCCTGAAACTGCCGAAGCCCTCTTTTGTTTCATGAATATTAATTTCCCAGGTAAAACCTGCAGTTTCATCGTGAATTTTCCAGTAAAGAGCACAAGCAATTTCATCTATTCCTGTCCAGTTACTAATATCAGTAGCATACATAGCATTTCTCCTTTCCCGGCGTCAGTTCTTAAATTTTATTTTAGCACTCTATTAATAAAAAAGTAATGTTATTGCATGTAAATAAATTTTTTAAATGAGCACGATAATTATGAAATTTTTGATGTACATTTTGTTTGTAGTGGATTTTTGTTTCAAAGACTTATTAAAAATTATTTAATGCCCAGGAAAGAACCCATCCCCAGAACTTGGCAGTCGTTCAGTGAGTGTTATAACCCGAACCCTAATTATTTTAAAAATGCCCGGGGCGGGACTCGAACCCGCACGGCTTATTCAGCCACAAGATTTTAAGTCTTGCGTGTCTACCAGTTTCACCACCCGGGCATAATGTTGTTTATGCGCGCTTGCCCTGCTTCGGAACTTTAGCGACAGTTGCACGGTATACGGCATTCCGCTCGCCTCGCTGGAACTAAATTAGTCACGGCGAAGCATGCCACCTGGGCAAAATGCGGTTTACAACTAACCGTTCCCGATTTACAATATTTAATACTACTTCATTATAAATATTTTTTATAAAATGTCAACAAAAATTTTCAAAAAAGAAATCTATTTAATCGCCTATAATATCAGAAGTTTATATAATGTCGGATCGCTCTTCCGTTCAGCCGATGCTTTTGGGGTGACTAAAATTTATTTGTGCGGAATCACAGGCGGGCCGATGGCAAGCAGATTCGAAATGCAGATTGCTAAAACCGCGCTTGGTGCGCAAAAAAATATCCCCTGGCAAAAATGCAGGCGGACTTTATCATTGATCAAAAAATTGAAAAAAGAAGGCGTAAAAATAATTGCCCTTGAAACAGGAAAAGAAAGTTTACCCCTGCATAATTTAAAACCTGAATTTCCGCTGGCTTTGGTAATAGGCAATGAAGTTTCCGGCATCAGCAAGAATATTTTAAAGGAAGCTGATAAAATCGTTACCATTAAAATGCGTGGGAAAAAAGAATCTCTAAACGTTTCAGTTGCCTGCGGCATTGCTTTATTTTATCTGAAGCAATTATGATTTTATTGCCTCAGCAAAATCAAAGGCTTTTTTGCAAAAGACTGTTTTTTATATTAAAGCCAAAAAATTTAAATTCAAAACTTTACCAAAAACGTAATATGGCAGGGAATTTATCGGCTGGGTTTTACAGGGCGAGACTCAATTTATATTTTGTTAAGATGTAATTTAAAGTTATATTTGGTTAAGTTTGTAAATCAATAAGCGGCAGACCCTGCAGAAACCTTAAATAAAAAAACCGAGGTTTCGGTTTTGCGGGCGAGAGTCGGTTTAAATTATGAAGGGATTAAATTCGTGCTTATATTGATTTAGTTCGTCTATCAATTAGCGGCAGACCGGACTTGAACCGGCGACCTTCTCCTTGGCAAGGAGACGTTCTACCAACTGAACTACTGCCGCATAATAACAGTTAACTATTAACAATTGACTATTAACTTTAAAAATGTAACTATTATATTTATTAATTTTATTTTAAGGAAAGGAGACGTTCTACCCGCCTCGCTTTGACGATGCTTAGATAAATTCAGGCGATTCCAGGCGGGGTGACTGAACTACTGCCGCGAAATTACAATTTATCCCTCTGTTAACAAAAGAATTATATCAGAAATTAAAAAAACTGCAAGTCTTGCATTGCAGAACAATTCTTTCTATAATTACTAAATATTAATTTCTTTCCGATCCATGCGTGATCATTCCCTCCTGCCAGTTGAAATCCAGCGGCTTTTTATATTCTTTCCAGACAATAACCCAGCATAGAGCGGCCACAGCCAAAAGAATGCCTATTTTTATTTTATCCCCCCTGGTAAATACCTGTGAAAATTTGACCGTCATGACATTATTTTAACAAAAAGTTTAGTGCAAGTAAAATTATCATTAAAATTGTTTTTAAAAAGACATGAAACAATTTGAATTCATAACAAGATATGACAATTTTGAAAGCCGCCGGCAGGGGCGAACCAGATATCAGGTTTTGTCGCGACAAAAAGATGTTAAAAAGATATTGATTAACGGGGCAGCATTAATAATTACCGTTGACGAAAATGATAAGCTCAAAGTCCTTAAAAACAAGTCGTTATTGATTGTAAATGGCGTAATATCTGAAATCTTTAACTTCAACGGCAAAAAAATTAAGGGTGTTGACCTTGTCTACAACGCTTATGAGCGTGAAGGCATGGTAGTTACCCCCGGTTTTATAAACGGCCACGCGCACCCGCCCATGTACCTTTTGCGCTCATCAATGTCTTTGGACAAGGGAAGTATGGCAGAGCAGTTGGCAAAAATGGCTCAGTTTGAAAAGAATATGAATTTTGAAGATTTTGTAATCGGAGCCATAGGCGATTTTACGGAAGAGCAGAAAAACGGAATTACCACAACGTTTTCCCATTATTCTATTTTTAACGCAGTGGAAGAAGCAGCAAGGATAACCCATCACAACGTTATAAACGCAATATCAGCCGTTTCCAACAGCCACCCGGAAAATAATGTGGCCATGGCGGAAAAAATTCTTAAAAATTCCAAAAAATATTATACCATTCCTGCCATAGCCATTCATTATATTCACAAAGCTTCGCCGCAGCAGCTTATGCAGATAAAGGGACTGATTAAGAAGTATAAAGTTTTGTTTACCATGCACGCGGCTGAAACAGAGGGATTTGTCGCCGAATGTGTAAAAAAATACGGTAACCGGACGGCTTTTGCCCTGGATAAACTGGGGCTTTTAAATTCCAATGTGGTTTTGTCCCACTCGGTGCATTTTACGGATGAAGAAATAAAATTGGTAAAAAAAAGAAAAGCCGGCATTATCCATCTGCCGACATCGAACAAAATCCACAAAAGTGGTGAGTTTAAATATCCTAAATTTTATACAGAGGGCGCAGTTAACCAAATAGCCTTGGGAACAGACAGCGTCATTTCCAAAAACAGTCTTGATCTGCTGTCCGAAGCACTGCAGACGCGCATTATGCACCATGACAAAAAAATCGTGTTTTATGAGGATTTGTTTAAGATGTTAACCTCTAATGCGGCTCGAATTCTAAAGCTTGGCAAAGTTGGCAAGATTTTGCCTGGCCATAGGGCCGACTTGAGCATCTGGAAACTAAATGACAGGGGGTTTATACCTTATAATGAAAAAAAGCCGCTGTCGCTTGTCGGCAATATGATCACTCACGGCGGCAGTTTTATCCGTGACCTGATGATCAACGGCGAATTTGTCATTTCCAACCGCGCTCATAATTTTATCAATGAAACTGCGCTTTTAAATCAGCTGCAAAATTCCCATATGGAGTTGCGGCGGCGGATGGGAAAATCATAAGAGTCGGACCAGAACAGAAGTTTTGTTAGATCAGCTGAATTTTTTAGCATTTGAAGATTAAAGAAATTTTTCTCCTGAATAATTGGAGTTAGTGTTAAATTTTTCCAAATCATGCGGATGAGATTCGGCAATACCCGCGGCCGTAATTTTTACAAATTCAGCTTTTTTTTGCAGCATTTTTATATCCGCCGAGCCGCAGTACCCCAGTCCTTGCCTTAATCCTCCGACAAACTGGAAAACAATTTCCGCAACCGTACCCCGGTACCGGACCAAACCTTCAACTCCTTCGGTTATCATTTCCGCTGATTTTTTTCCGGCCTGCAAATATCTGTCCTTAGATCCTTTTTTCATAGCGCCAATCGAGCCCATGCCGCGGTAGATTTTATATTTTTTGCCGTTTAAAGTAATTATTTTTCCCGGCGATTCTTTAGACGACGCTAATATCCCGCCAAGCATCACAGTTGACGCGCCTGCCGCCAAAGCTTTGACCATATCGCCTGAATACCTTATGCCGCCGTCGGCGATTATCGGAACTTTATTTTTAACTCCTTTGGCCACATCCATAATGGCAGTCAGTTGAGGAATGCCGATGCCTGCGATAATTCTCGTAGTGCAAATCGAACCTGGGCCGACGCCGACTTTGACTGCATCCGCGCCTGCTGCAATTAAATCTCGAGCCGCAGCAGCTGTGGCGATATTGCCTCCGATAATATCAATTTTTTTGAAGTTTTTGTCTTTTTTCAGCCGCTTGACCATCTGCGCCACTTTATAAAAATGGCCGTGGGCAACATCGACAACCAAAACATCGACTTTTGCCGATAGTAATTTCTTTGCCCGCAAAAAAGAATCATTACCGACGGAAATCGCCGCGCCGCACAGAAGTTTTTTTGCCTTAACTTTTTTTACTTCAGCAACCTGTTTTTCCGGCGGCATATTTTTATGGATAATGCCGATGCCCCCTTCTTTTGCCAACGCAATTGCCAAACCGTTTTCGGTTACCGTATCCATGGCCGCGGAAACAATGGGAATATCTAAACTAATCCGGCGCGACAGCCGGCTTTTGGTGTTTGTAGTGTCGGGCGGAAAGTCAGATTTTTGCGGCACCAGCAAAACATCATCAAAGGTGAGGGCTTCTTTTATCATATTGATTTTTTATATGCTTTATGATACCCTATATTGTCGTACATTACAATGGTAAACAGGGGGACATAATGATAATAAAAAACGGCTTTGTTAAGTGTTTAATCAGCCCCCCTTTTGAATTCAAATGGGGGACGAACATTGGCTGGATTTCAGAACACGAGGTCAAAGCTAAACAGTTGGTTGCCGGCAGGAATATTTATTTAACGGATCCGATAGCTTTTTTTAAAGGGCCATCGTGGAATGAGGAAAAAGAGATGTTGGAGGTTACTTGTAACCAAATTTTTTTTGAAAACGGTTTTTCAACCGAATAGGGGGGGGTAAATGTACAAATGCACATGCGGACAAGCGTTGTATTCCAGGTCAGATTGTATCAGTCCGCTTAACAATGTAGATGGCGCATGCTACTGTCATTGTCACGGCCGTTCACAGACGAAAATACCAAGATGTCGAAATATTAAATGCGTTAAATCTTGGGATGTTGTCTCCCGGAAAAATCCTCCGCCTCAAAGAAAATGAGGCGGATTTTTTTTATTGCTGATTAAAATCCCATTTGGATCTGGCCCATGTTTTTTTAAAGCCGTCCAAATTTCCCACAATGGCTTTTTTTTCGGCTTCCTGGCCGTCTAAAAAATAAACAAAATCAAGTTCCTGTTTGGGAGTGCCGTATTCGGCGTCAAATTTTTTAACCAGATCAGTAGCTGTAAAAATCATTTTGCCCAGATATGGCGACAATTTTATATCCAGGTAAGGATTGAATGATTTATAGACCAGTTCGGAGCAGACTAATGTTGAATCGGTTATAAAATCAAAACTGTAATCGTAGGCTTTGCCATAATGTTTTACGGCTGAAGTTAAGGCTTTGAATTTTTTTAACTTGTCGATTTTCGGCCGTAAGGCTGCGGCGTAATCGGCGTTGGCGCTGCCGTTAAGCGGCTCTAATACCACGCCTGCCGCCTTGGCTTCAATGACTTCAAATTTATTTTTCGAATACTTTTCGTAAAATTCTTTGTTAAGCCTGGCAAGCATATCTTCAATATCGGAATAGCCGGACTCATAAATATAGCTTGTTATCTCTGGCGTATCAAAATATTTTTTGAATTCGTCAAAATTGCCAAGGTAAATTGCCGCATGGGGCCAAAAGCCGGGAATGCCGACATTGCTCGTAAACCAATTCCTTCTTTCTACCAGCAAGTCCCCGGGTTGTAATGTTTTTTTCATCCCTGACAGCTGCTTATCGGTTATGAAATTTTTAACTCTTGATGTAAATCTTATTTTTCCTATCCTATATGTCAGATTTTTCTGGACAGGGAACCAGGCAGTGAAAGTTTTTTTCTTAAAGATGGCTACGGTATTTTCAGGGAACCATTCCAGCGATTTATCGTTCAGCTTGGAAACGCTAAAATTGTAATTGGCCTCGAGATCAGCCGCTAGCGCAGAATCATTAAGGCCGTTTTTTATATATACCGGTTTTAAAAATAAATAATTTCGGTACCCCGCGGTAAGCCTTAAAACATCATTAACGTGGATAACGTTCCATTTTAATTTTTCATACATGCCTTTGTCGATGCCGTACTCAGGGTAAGAATCGTCAAGAATTTTTTCGATAACATTATTTCCCATTGAATAATCAATAAACTTAATGCCGCTTGAGTATGAAGACAAAAAAGAAGAATAGCCGATAATGAAAGCTTTTGCATGCAAATTTTTATTCAGAAAGTAATTTATTTGGTAAAAATATTTGTAGTCGTCTACAAGCTTGCTTAAGGCAATCTGATAATCAATAAAGTTCCCCCAAAGCTGCAATAATTGTACTTTTTCGGCTTCCTGGATATCGTCAAGAGATTTTGCGGTAAAAACATTTTTAATGTTGTCCATTTTTTGCATGGTTTCATTCATGCCGGCTATATACAATTCGGCGCTAAAAAAGTCAGAATTAATTTTTTCCTCCAGCTCTTGTTTTGACATCAATAAATAATTGATTCTGCCGACAGGCGTAAGGACATACAGTATGTAGGTGATTAACGCCGCTGCCATAAAAATAAGAATATACATTTTTTTGGTCTTTTTAAATTCTAATAATATTTTTTTTGCCTCTGCTTTTATTTTCATAATGTTATTTTAGCACAAAAATGATGAATAAAGCTAAAAATAGGTGCTGTTTTCAACAGCTAACCATTGACATTATTATAGTTTTGAATATAATATTTAAAATTGTTCTTTGGAAAATTAATTGACCTTTAATGGCTTGGCTAAGGAGTTGTGACACCATTAAAATTTTAGAAGCGTGGATTCTGAAATTAGAATTCAAACTTTTCAAATTTTATTTTGCGTCCCTTAGCTGGCCAAGTTTTAGTAGCCAGTTTTTGTATAGGAAAAGATAAAATATAATGGCCAAGGTCAACAATTGGGGGAATGACAAAATGAATGAAGAAAAAAGACAGCAGCGTTCTTATGAGCATTTGATAAGAAAAAAACGGCGCATGCCCGAACGGACGCTTCGTAAAGAAGCATCGGTTATGCCGACCAATGAACGCTTTGTACCGGGTTTGCAGAGCCAGCAGCAGCAACATTCACCTATAAAACCTCAACAATAAACTGACAACTTTTATAATAGGCTCCTGGATTTTCCGGGAGCTATTCTTTTATAAATTCCTTTAACTGGATTATTTTTATTCTCTGCCAAAGGATTAAAGCCGCTAGAATTAAAAGGGTAACAGGGAAAAACCAGCTTCTTGAAACCGTAAACAGTTGTCTGTTGCCGGTTGTCGTTTCAATGTTTGATTCTCCCAAAACTTTGCTTGGCACAATATCATCCTGCGATCTTGGTAAAATCTGCAAACCGTTTTTACTGCCGGAAATTATACCTGTTAAATTGACCGTATCGCCGATTTTAAAATCTTTTTTTATGCCGGTGCCGTTTTTTAAATACCCGGCAATTTCTTCGGTTCCGTCATCAACAGTAAAAAGCGACCCTTTCAGATCCGTGACTTCGCCTGAAATTTTAAGGAGCATTCCCAGTTTTTCTTCAGTGATTTCGGCTACTGAAATTTCCAGGGGTGCTGTCAGCTGATTTTGCGCAATAATTTTTATATCTTCCCTGCTTTTGATTTTGAGTCGTTTTTCGTTATTGATTTTAGAAATTTCACCGGAAACTTCGATTTTATCGCCGTAAGCCAAAGAGGGAAAATCTTTTTTGAAACTGTAAATCTGCAGACCGTCAATGTAAAAGTACTGGGAGGAAAACAGCCCGGGTATTGCCGTGACTGTTCCGATAACTTTGATTTTTTCACCGGAATCAAGATTTTGCGCATCAGCCGGAGCCATTGCCTCAAATTTATCGGATGCCTTTTGTGCACCTGAAGAAAAAGTGATTTTGTTTTCTTCGCCCGGCGTGGGCGTTGACGTTTCCTGCCATAAATAATTCTCATCTATCGCCAAAGAATGGCCCTCGGTTAGGTTTTGATATTTTATTTGGTCGACCAAATTAGATACAGGATCGGAAAGTCTTACTGAATCAGAATCATTGTTTAAAATAATTCCTGTTGTCGTTTTTTCGAAAAACAAAAACTGCCTAGGTTCGATCGTTGTTTTTAAAGGGATCTTGTACGGCTTTCCCGTGTTTTTTGAATCGTCTATTTGCCAAAAAGACAAGTCAACCGGCCAGGGAGTAGGGTTGTAAAGTTCAATGAATTCCGCATCGTCAGATCCTGATGGATTGGGAAAAATTTCGCTGACGATAATTCGTTCGGCGGTCGGCACTGTTTGCCGCGTTTCTTTTACAACACCATTTTTCGTGATGTTCACTTCCTGTATGACTTCCGACTCCGCCCCGGAATCGTCGGTAACCGTTAATTTAACCAGATAATTTCCCGCCGTATCATAAGTATGTTTGGTCGAAATTAAATTGCCCAAAACTCCGTCGCCAAAATCCCAGCGGAAAGCCAGATTGTCATTGTTCGGGTCAGATGAGTCGGAAGCGTCAAATAAAACGGTTTCGCCGGTTATGGCTGTACCCGGCGCGTCAATTACCGCAATTGGCCTTTGATTCGGCTGTTTTATAATATTTTCCGCGCCCGGCGTAGGGCTTTCCGTCCATGTCCAATTACTGCCATTCAAGGCGTAACTTGTATTTTCCACTACCTTGCCTTCATAGCTTATTTCCGACACCAGACAGCCGCTGCTGGAAAGAAGCTGCAGTTTTTCCGAACCGCTGTTATTTAAAGCGATTTTGGTAAACTCCCTTTTTAATATGATAAAGCCGCCGGCGGTAATTTCATCTTCAGCAAAAGTGAATCCGGTTTTGGCGGCATCTTTTAAAACCCAGTTTTTCAGATTTATTTTTTCCTGGTTTAGATTTTTCAATTCTATCCATTCATAATCAGCGTCGGATCCCCGGGGATCGGGAAAAACTTCATTTATGATAACTGATTTTTCACAACCAACATCCGTCGATTCATCTGAACCTTGAAAGCTGATAATATTTTCAAGTCCTTTGGTATCAGCGGATGTTTTGGAAAAATCGTTGAAATTGTTGTCAGTATTTTTGCCGTCAATATTTCTGGCCAGGCTTTGCCTGCTGCCGCTTTTGGGAGCATTGTCTGAAATATTGCCGTCATCCCAGGCGCCGAAAGACACCTGGTCAATGATTTTTCCGTTTGCATCATTTAAAACAATAATATCGCCAGCGTTGTTGAGCTGAAAATTCAGATTTTCCAAAACCGTAAATTGCCGCGGCAGAATCGAACCTGAAAGCGCTTGAGGTTTTTCGGTGCCGTCTTCAATGGTCCAGCCGGACAAGTTTATCGGATAAATGTAATTGGAATAAAGCTCAATCCATTCTTCGTCGTCTGAACCCGGATCGGGCATAAACTCATTAACAACAATATCAGAAGGCAGATATTCGGCCGTTGTATTTCCGGTTTCAATTATTTCGGGGGCAGCCTCATTACTGGAATTTTCAGATGGAATATCATCAGACGCGCTGCCATCAGAAATTTCATCGACCGGAGGATTTACCGTCGGTGCTGAGTTTTCCATTCCTGCGGTATTAGAATCTGAATGCTCGTGCCAGTTAACTGATGTATAGTCTGCAAGATTGGAATCCGTTCTTTCTAAAGAAAAATCAGGCGCCGGGGTATATGTAAACTGTTCAATAAAACTGCCTCCGGCATCTTTTAATCCTATCTCTTCTCCGTCTTCTTTTAGGCTGCCCCAGGAGCTGTCGATTATAGTGCCGGTAAAATCAGGGTAATCGGTATGGAAAATGTCGGCTTTTTGAGCGATAATCGCATATTCAGCCACCCCGATGATTAAGTCAGCTCCCTGGAATAAACTTAGGCCGTGGTTGGTCTGGTTTTCCCAGAATTTCCAGCCGGAAAGGTCGACTGGAGATCCCGTGACGTTTAGAATTTCTATCCATTCATGGTCAGTTGCCTGGTAAGCGCCGATTTCATTTATTACAACCGTCAGTTCCTGCGCTTTTAGTGCTTTTGGCAAAAACAAAAAAAACGCGATTAGCGCAGTGTTGATTAACAGTTGTTTGCTAGCCTTCATAATTTTTTGTTTAATTACTTATGATTGTTCGTATACAATTGAAATTATAAATTTTAAGCACTAAACTCTAAACAAATATTAAATTCTAAATTATAATATTTAAACTATCTAGATTTTTCTATAATGGCAGCTAATATTTTCATTAATTCTGTTGATTCATTTATAAAGGCATCTCGTTGTTGCCCCAAATTTTTATCTGAATTTGTATCAATAAGCTTTAACCAGAATCTGCTTTCCTTGGTTTCTTTTTTACTAATTTTTATTCTCATTAAGAAATCTTTCTTACTAAGAGATTCGTTAGCTTCTATATAGTTTGCACCAACAGAAGCGGATGATCTGATTAATTGCTTTACATCTTCGAAATTGGTAATGTTTTTAGGAAGTTGTTTAACAAATAGCCTGATATCAAGAGCAAATTTAAGAGTTCTATCTTCTAGATCATATTGTTTTGTATTTTGAATTTGGAACAATGGAATTTGTTTGGTATTTAGGATTTAGTGCTTAGGATTTTTAAAATAAAAACATTCAACTGAAATTTTATCTCGGATAAACTTAAAAAAATAAAACACGCAAGCGATTTCTCGCTTGCGCCGTGTTGAGTCTAAAAATTTAGCCTCAAAGACAATATAACAGTTTTATTCAATATGTCAAGGTTTGACTTTTTATTAAATTGTTTTTAATATTTAATCCTGTGAAGAAAATCAAAGACAGGGGGTGAAATATGGTAGAAAGAAATATAATTGAAAGTTTGAGGAAGCTGGAGGGGACAAGTTTATCAACAATCGTGTACTTTAAAGACGGCCAAAGCCGCGTTGGAGAAATTTCAGTTTTTGACGAAGCCAACGGCGATTTTGTTATCTCTGATGAAAGAGGAGATGTGCAATTTAACGTGTCTCAGGTTAAAAGCTTGTTCTAATAATTTTTCCTCTCACTCATTGTGGTGGGAGGTTTTTTTATTTCTGATGAAATAAAAAAAAGCCCGCAGCTGCTGCATGCGGGCGTTTGAAACGGCATTAAACTTTAAATAGATTGGACACAGTAAGTCCGAATGTGCCCGGTAAAGCATTTTCCGAAATTTGACTGGAAACCCTGTCCAGTACGGGCTTGACTTGCTCGGGCTTTTCGAGTACGGTCAGCATTGCCTCCAGATGGGCGATTTGGTCCATAATTCCATTGGCAATGGCAAGCTGTTTGATCGGCAGTTCCGTTGTTTTGATTGATTCCACGCGACAGATGATTTCTTTACAGATAACTTCCGCCCTCCCAGCGTGAGTCAGCGTGTCATCGGTTGATTGTGGCAGTTCAATAGGTATTTTTTTCATAGTAACTGGATCGGTCATCACTCTTTTTCCGAATTTTAAACCTCGGCACTTTACTACTGTACTTTGCCACATACTCGCTACCTCCACTTCTGATGTAAAATGTATCTGTTTGAAGCCAACCACCCCCAGTTGACTTTCAGGGTATTATTTAACAAAATATGCTTGTTGTCAAATACAAATGTTTAATTTTATGTAAATTTACACTTATTGGAAATTTCTGGAAATTTTTGATCTAGTGTAAAATTAAATAAGGAAGTTTTGACAAGGAAAAGAAATTAGTTCATTATTAGTTGATGTGCACCGCGATGGTAAAAACCTGCACCAATCGCTTCGCCCCGGTACAGGGCCAGGCGCCTTTACAATATATAATGAGCTGGAGTGGCGGAATTGGCATACGCGCGTGCCTTAGGAGCACGTGCCGCAAGGCTTGGGAGTTCGAGTCTCCCCTCCAGCACCAATAATATAATCAAGAGTTCGAGTATGCCCGTATCTCCGCCAAAGGTGGAAATGGTGCGGGGGTTTTGAGAATAACAAAAAAATGACTGCAGCTTAATGCGGCCTTTTTTATTTACGCGATTGCTAAAAAATTTCGGCATGACAATTGTAAGGTGGCGATACGTCCGCTTTGCCGAGCAAACCGAGGCGAGTCGACATACCGCCTTCAACGCAGCCTACTGAATCAAATAAATTGGTAAGCAAAATTACAGAAGAAGACATTGGCCAATATCGCCTTAAATTCAATAAAATATAAAATGAAAAACGATAATCAACCGTTCTTGTCGCTCCACTACCATATATCGTTATATGGTAGTGCAATTATCGCCTTCATCTTATTTATCTGATAAAATCAATTCAGGAACTCTTAATATTAAATCTTTAATATGGAATCCGTGGCAAAAAACAACCATAACAACAATAATCAAAAAGGCAAAACGCTCAAAGTCGAAATCCTGGAAAAACTTGCCGCCCTCGCAACTGCCGGTTTTGGTTTGGTTGCGGCTTTGGCCTGGAATCAGGCCATTCAGGGATTGTTTAGTAAACTCTTTCCTCAACCGTCAGGTAATATACTGGCAATGTTTATTTACGCCGTGATAATTACTGTTTTTGTTGTTTTTATAACGATTTATCTGGGAAGAGCTGTAAATTTAGCCAAGCAAAAAATTGATAATAACCCGAAAAAGGATTAGCAGACTATACTTGACAATCGAGCTAATTTACTATATAATGTAAAGGTATCAACTGTTTATCCCCAAAAATACGCTTTAGGCGTATTGACTAAGAAATTATAAAAGGATAAAATTATTTCCAGCTTAATATGAGAAAAATATTTCTTACACTAAAAAAGCCAAGCGGTTAGCCGTATAGTTTGTGCTAGTTAAAGCCGCTTGCAAAAGCGGTTTTTTTAGTCCAGGTGGAAAGAAATTGGCCTCCTGAAATTCAGCAAAAATCTGCTGCCTTGAGGATGTCAAGAACAAAAATCAGAAATTTCGGGAACTTTAACAACTGAATAAACAATAAATAAGTACATAGATAACGAGTACACCAATTAGTAAAAAATTTTTAAACGAAAATTATAAGCTTATAATTTTTGTGGTTAAATATCATTCAAGCGCATATGGTGGATGCCTCGACATCAAAAGACGATGAAGGACGCAGCAGCCTGCGATAAGCCTCGGTTAGGTGGCAAGCAACCTTTGATCCGTGGATCTCCGAATGGGGTAACCCGGTCCGATGGAAGATCGGATCATCATTGCCTGAATTCATAGGGTAATGAAGACGACCCGGCAAATTGAAACATCTTAGTAGCCGGAGGAAAAGAAAAAGAATTTTGCAATTTACATTTTGCAATTGTCTTTTAGACGATTGCGGAATTGTAAGTTGCTCCATTCCCTTAGTAGTGGCGAGCGAACAGGGAAGAGCCCAAATTCTGTAGGTTATTTTTGGAAATTTATTGATCCGCAAGGATTGGTTTATTTTTAAAATTAAGGGTGCAAGCCCGTAATGCCTATAGAACGTTGTAAAATAATTGCATCTAAGTTCTTGCAAGCTTAAGTAGGGTAATATGAAATATGACTTCCCTAGTGGAATGCCTCTGGAAAGTGGCAACCATAGAAGGTGACAGTCCTGTACGCGAAAGGGGTTATAGCTCTACAGTGATTATTTTGAGTACCGCGGGACTCGTGAAACCCTGCGGGAAGCAGGCCAGACTATTGGCCAAGGCTAAATACTTTTGATGATCGATAGCGAACAAGTACCGTGAGGGAAAGGTGAAAAGCATCCCGGTGAGGGAAATGAAATAGTATCTGAAACCATATGCTTACAAAGAGTCGGAGTCCCGCGTTCGCGGGATGACGGCGTTCCTATTGAAGAATGAGCCAACGAGTTTGTTTCAAATGGCAAGCCTAAGTTCTTAACGGACGGAGGCAAAGTGAAAGCGAGGGTTAATAACCCGATTTAGTCATTTGTACAAGACCCGAAGCCAGGTGACCTAGCCATGACCAGGGTGAATCCCGCGTAACAGCGGGAGGAGGCCCGAACCCGTATGCTGTGCAAAACATTGGGATGAGTTGTGGCTGGCGGAGAAATTCCAATCGAACTTGGCGATAGCTGGTTCTCCTCGAAATAGCTTTAGGGCTAGCCTTGTCGTTGCGCCCGGGGGTAGAGCACTGAATGGGTGCGGATGGAGTGATCCTACTTCACCCAACCAAACTCCGAATACCGGGTTAGCTTTATCGGCAGGAGTAAGACTGTGGGGGCTAAGCTCCATTAGTCAAAAGGGATACAGCCCAGACCATCATTTAAGGTCCCTAAATCTAAGCTAAGTGTAAAAGGTGGTGACATGACTCAAACAACCAGGAGGTTGGCTTAGAAGCAGCCATCCTTTAAAGAAAGCGTAACAGCTCACTGGTCAAGTTGTCTTGCGCCGAAAATTTATCGGGGCTCAAGCTTAGTACCGAAGATATGGGTCCGGCGGAATTTATTTCGTCGGACGGTAGAGGAGCATTCTTTAACCGCTGAAGTCAGACCCGTGAGGGCTGGTGGAGGTTAAAGAAGAGAGAATGTTGGCATGAGTAGCAAAAAGGCGGGTGAGAACCCCGCCCACCGTAAGCCTGAGGTTTCCTGGGCAACGCAAATCGACCCAGGGTTAGTCGGTCCTAAGGCGAGGCCGAAAGGCGTAGTCGATGGACGAGCTGGTTAATATTCCAGCACTACTTTTGGTTTTCGACGGGGTGACGCATTAGTGGAGATTTGACGTTCTATGGTATGGACGTTGCTGATTTGGAAATGGCAGTAGGCAAATCCGCTGCCGCAAATTTCCGACTTGGCAAAAGGCTGAAAGCTTGCTGATGCCAATCAAGTCAAAACTGATGTCTAGAAAAACCTCTAGAGTTAAGCTGAAAGTAACCGTACCGCAAACCGACACAGGTAGGCGGGCATAAGTGTGCTAAGGTGTACGAGAGAAACCTCGTTTAGGAACTCGGCAAAAAAGCGTCCGTAAGTTCGCAATAAGGGCTTCCCGCCTTTGGCGGGACGCAGCTAAAGATCTCAAGCGACTGTTTATCAAAAACAAAGGTCCCTGCTAAACCGTAAGGTGATGTATAGGGGCTGATGCCTGGCCAGTGTCCGAACGTTAAGGGGAGAGGTGACCCCCGCGCAAGCGGGATGAGCCTTGAACTGAAGCGCGGATGAACGCCGGCGGTAACTATAACCGTCCTAAGGTTTTGTTCTTATATATATGAGAACAAAAGGACTGGGACGGATTATAAAAGAAGTCTGCCTCGTTTTACAGCAATGTAAAATTGGTCCGTAAAAACTTAGCTGTATGCTGGGAAGTGGTAATCCATGACCAGCAGGAAAGGCTTAATAGTTAAATTTTGTTATGATATTAATAACAAAATTGTTGAAAGCGGCTTCTATTGAAAAAACAATGTGAATAGAAGCGTTGAAATAGAAGTAGTTGGAAAACAAACATAGTTGTTTTTTAAACAACCTAAATAATTACTTCCGCAGCTATTTCAACTATTAAGAATCCTCAGAGACTATACGCTAAGCCCCGATCAAGCATCGGGTGAAGATATAGTCCTTCGTAAAAGGGAAACGAAGAGCGAAATTCCTTGTCGGGTGAGTTCCGACCTGCACGAATGGCATAACGACTTGAGAACTGTCTCAACGAGGTACTCGGTGAAATTGCAAGACGAGTGAAGATGCTCGTTATCCGTGGCTGGACGAAAAGACCCCGTGAAGCTTTACTATAACTTGATATTGGCTTAAAGTTTCGCATGTTCAGAATAGGTGGGAGTCCCGCCTTTGGCGGGACGACAGTGAGATACCACCCTTGTGATTTTTTAAGTCTAACCTTTTGCCCTGAAGCGGGTGAAGGGACAGTATCTGGTGGGTAGTTTAACTGGGGCGGTTGCCTCCCAAACAGTAACGGAGGCGTTTACAAAGGTTGGCTAATCCCGGATGGAAATCGGGATGATAGTGCAAACGCATAAGCCAGCTTTACTGCGAGTCTAACCAGACAAGCAGTTGCGAAAGCAGAAGTTAGTGATCCGACCGTACGAAATAGGACGGCGGAAGCTCAACGGATAAAAGCTACTCCGGGGATAACAGGCTAGTCGGGCCCAATAGTTCACATAGACGGCCCGGTTCGGCACCTCGATGTCGGCTCGTCGCATCCTGGGGGTGAAGAAGCTCCCAAGGGTTTGGCTGTTCGCCAATTAAAGCGGCACGCGAGCTGGGTTCAGAACGTAAATTACATTGCGTTCTATCACAGAAATGTGATAAAAAAAATCTAACTAATATCGGTGAAACCCTAAATTAATTTTACGAACTGATTTTTTTAGGGCAATACCGAGGGAAGATTAATTTTGTGCTATTGCAGCATAAATTATTCCCCGTATCGACTGATGTCCGACGTTATGTCGGACTGAGATAGAAGGTACCTGATATTCAGGAATTAAACTTCTATCAGACGTTAGCTCCTCCTCAAATGTTTTTGAGAGGATGAAGGTATAGTCAGTGCCTAAAGCAATTTAGGAATAACATGCGTGAGACAGTTCGGTCTCCTATCCGCCACGGACGTTGAAACTTGAGAAGGCTCTTCCCTAGTACGAGAGGACCGGGAAGAACGAACCTCTAGTGTACCAGCTGTTCTACCAAGGGCACCGCTGGGTAGCTAAGTTCGGTTTAGATAAGCGCTGAAAGCATATAAGCGCGAAGCTGTCTTCAAGATTAGGTTTCATTATAGGCCCCTCAAAGATGATGAGGTTGATAGGCCTCAGGTGTAAGTGCAGTAATGCATTCAGCCGAGAGGTACTAATAGGCCGAGATATTTAACCACAAAAATTAAAGCTTATAAGGAATTTAATTTTAAATTCCGGCTATTTATTAGAAGTTATTTGTTAATAGTCAATTGTTAATTGTTAAAATATAGAACCCTTTGTCTTGGTGGTTTTAGCGGTGGGGTCACACCTGTTCCCATCCCGAACACAGAAGTTAAGCCCACCAGCGCCGATGATACTCTTTCTGGGGAAAGTAGGTCACCGCCAGGACAAAGGGTTTTATTATTGGAAAAATTTTTTTAAATTGTCATCTGAATTTATTTCAGGATCTTTTTTTTGCTTGTTTTGCATAATAGTTAATATTGCAGTAAAATTACAATATTAATTTATTTATAATAAATTTAATGAAATTACTTTTATGAAAGAAACAAGAAAAAAAAGTTTCCAGAACGTAATAATGAATAAAGAGAACCTAAAAACTATATTTGAGTATGTAAAATCGCAGTACATGGATTCTTTATCAAATAAGGACAATGAATTGTATTTAACTTTTTCAATTCAGATAAATTGTATTGATGGCTCAAGTTATGAAACTACAACTGATGATATTTTTAACACCGGTGATATTTTAGATTTAAAAAAATGTGAAAGTGTTTATTTTCATTTTTCAAATCTTAAGGCATATAAAAAAATTGATATTTCTATAATTCAAAATAATTCTGAACAAAATCGTTTTATTGTAGTAGGTGCTGATAGAAATTGGGTAAGTGGTACATTTAATAGGTTAAATGAAATATTTGAATCCTTTCCGCGGCATGAATCAGTATTATTTAAATATAAAAATGGTTTTTTTTATTTAGCCACTATTAGTTTTTCTCTGTTATATATTCCCATATTTTTTTTAATCCTCTCTGGGGCATCATTAAATCCAAACGATGTAATTATTTTTACTGCCGAAAACAAACAAATGATTTATACAGGTGCTTTCCTTATATTATTAATGATTTTGGTATTAGGTTTTTCAACCGCTAGTATGATATTTGAACCTTTTTACAGAAGATATTTTCCATCCATTGAATTTGATTTTGGTCCAGAATACACTAAACTAGAGAAAAGGAGAAGAAAATTGCTAAAAATAGTTATTTCAAGCTTAATATTACCTATTGTTATAGATTTAATTCTTGCATTTATTGTTAAAAGATAATCTGATTTTATGAAAATCGGAGTTTACGGATCGGCGGCGAGGGAATTAACCGAAGCCGTCAGGGCTAAAGCCCGGCAAATCGGCAAAGCCGTGGCCGAAAATAATGCGATTTTAATAACCGGCGGCTGTTCGGGTCTTCCTCATGAAGCTGCCGTTGCCTGCAGCCAAGCCGGCGGCAAATGCATAGCCTTTTCTCCGGCAGTTGATATTGAAGGCCATCAAAAAATAGGTTTTCCTTCTGAAGGTTTTTCAGAGTTTATTTTTGTCCCAAAAGACTTCCATTACTCCAATAACGATTTGGTTTGCAAAAAATACCGCAACGTGATGTCTGTGGCTTATATTGACGCGGCAATAATAATTTCCGGACGTATCGGCACTATGAGCGAATTTACCATGGCTTATGATATGGGCAAAACAATCGGCGTTTTAACAGGCACCGGAGGTATTACCGAACGGGCGATTAAAGTTTTAATTGAAGATGCCGGAAAAAAAACCGGCGCGCAAGTTATTTTTGAATCGAATGCCAAAAAGCTAGTTGATACAGTATGTAAAAAAAGTCAGTGTGATATCAATAAAAAGAATGAGTCAAAGAGGAAAATATAAGATAATTTACAATAAGAAGCTGAAGTAATTTGTTCGCCTTTTGGTATTAGGTATAACAAAAACTGCATTTAAATTTAGCACCTGCTTTTATCGACATCGTGAATTTTTTGTTTACCCTTTTATAAAAATAATAAAAAAATTAAAAATTCAGTCCACAAAATAGTAACATTAACGGTATTGTATGAAGAGGTATGATATGGTATGATATTGTAATATGGACAGAAAAAGGCTGACAATATCAATAAAAAAAGACCTTCTGGACCAGGTTGACAGGGTAATCGACGAGGAAAAAATCAGGAACCGGTCGCATGCCATTGAATATTTGCTTTCAAAAAGTCTGGCGAGTAAAGTAAGCAAGGCCCTGATTTTAGCCGGTGGCAAGGGTCTGAAGATGCGTCCGTTAACCTATGAACTGCCCAAAGTAATGCTGCCGATTTCGGGAAAACCGCTTTTGGAACATACAATCGATCTTTTGCGCAATAACGAAATACGCGACATCACTTTATCTCTCGGTCCTCTTGGCGAAAAGGTAAAACAGTATTTCGGCGCCGGTACACGTTTTAGCGTTAAAATCGATTATATTGAGCAGGAAAAAGAAGCTGTGGGAACAGCGCAGGCCTTGTTGCAGGTAAAAGAAATTTTTTCCGACAGGCCTTTTATTTTGATTTATGGCGACGTTTTGGCTGAAATTGATTTGTCCGACATGATTGAATTTCATTTATCGCACAAGGGTACGGTCACGATGGCATTAACTTCCGTTGAAAAATCATCGGATTGGGGTGTATGCGGAATCCGCGGCTCGCAGGTTCTGGAATTTACGGAAAAGCCGAAACCGTCAAAGAATTTATCCCATGTAATCAATGCCGGAATTTATATTATGGAACCCAAGATTTTCAATTACATCAATAAAAAAACTATAAAATTGGAAAAAGACGTTTTCCCGAAGCTCGCTTACGAAGAACAGATTTACGGTTATTTTTTCCGTGGCAAGTGGTTTGATGTCGGCAATCCCAAAAGCTATGAGGAAGCGGTAAAGAGCAGGAATGGTAAATAAGAATTCAATTTACAATTAACAATTTACAATTTACAAAATATGGACAGAAACTTAGCCTTGGAATTCGTGCGCGTAACCGAAGCCGCGGCTATTGCTGCCGCCGAGTGGGTGGGACGCGGAGAAAAGAAAAAAGCCGATGGTGCGGCTGTAGATGAGATGCGCGACAGGTTCAATCAAATTGAATTTAAAGGAACAGTTGTTATTGGTGAGGGAGAAAAAGACGAGGCGCCAAAGCTTTACACCGGAGAAATTGTCGGCAAAAACCGTGAGCCTGAAATGGATCTGGCAATTGACCCTTTGGAAGCCACAGACAGCGTTGCCTGGGGCAGATATAATGCTATTTCAGTTATTGCGGCGGGACCAAAAGGTACATTGCTTCATGCACCTGATACTTATATGAATAAAATCGCTGTTGGCAAAAAAGCGGCAAAAGTTATAGATTTGGATGCCCCGATAAAAGACAATATTAAAAAAATTGCCAAAGCTTTAGGTAAAGATCCGAGAGAAGTTACGGCGATTGTTTTAGACCGTGAGCGGCATCAGGAATTAATCAAGGAAATAAGAAATGCCGGAGCCAGGGTTAGGCTGATAACAGACGGTGATGTGGCAGCTGCCATTGCCTGCGCCTTGCCTGATTCAGGAATTGATGCTTTGTTTGGCATCGGCGGATCAACTGAAGCAGTATTGGCCGCTGTGCCTTTAAAAATATTTGGCGGAGAAATCCTGTGCCGTTTTACCCCGCGATCCGATGAAGATAAGAAAAATATAGAAGAGCATTTAAAAAAAGCTGGAATTACAAACATAAATAAGGTTTTTTCAACAAATGACATGGCCAAAAATAATCTATTAACCTTTACAGCTACCGGAGTTATTGACGGCCCCTTATTGGAGGGAGTAAAGTTTTATTCGGATAAAATTATGACACACTCCATTGTCGTTCGCGGCACTTCCGGCACGGTCAGATATATTAAAACTGAGCATAAAGCATATAGTTAAAAATAATTCGCTATTATGTCTGAAAATTTAGAGGAAATTAAAGAATTAAACGGACAAATGGAAGAACTATTTGCCAGTGCCATAATCATTTTTAATAAACTTGCTTTTTTAAGGGAAAAGCAAAAATTGCCCCAGGAAAACCAAATTGATAATTTAAAGTCGATTCTGACCAGATTTTTTGAAACCTACCGACTTCTTGGTGCAAAAGATAATGAGTTAAAACAAAAAGCCGACCTATTGTCTGAAAAATACGTCCAATTTAATATTGAATTTGAGTAATTATGTCTCCTGTATCGAGTAAAATTATTTTTAACGCTTTGCTTGATAAAAATTTAATCGTCCTGGCCTGCAACCCAAGAATAATTCCTGGTGTGGCGACGGGCATTTTTTTAGCGGCCAAAGATTTGGATGCCGCCATCATTATGGAGCTGGCAAGGTCAGAATGCGATGAAAAAGGCGGTTATACAGGATTAACCCCGCTTACTTTGTCGGCACGTTTAATTGAGGCAAATTCTAAAATAAAGCACGATATCTGGGCTTTGCACGCCGACCACATCGGCATAAAAACGGGCGACGACGATGAAATTGAAGCTACCAAAAAACTGATCGATATGCAGGTTGAAGCCGGCTATACGTCATTTGCCATTGATGCTTCCCATCTTTTTGATTTTGACGGAAAAACGGTTAAAGATGAACTAAAGCCGAACCTGGACGCGACAATAAAAATAGCCAGATATATTGCCGCAAAAAAGGGTGACGGCAATTTCGGTCTGGAAGTGGAAGTGGGGGAAATCGGCAGAACCAATGAAAACGGAATGATTTTAACCCGGCCCGAAGAAGCGGTAACCTTTATTAATGAACTGGAAGAAGCGGGAGTAAAGCCGGATGTTTTAGCCATCGCCAACGGTTCGACTCACGGCAATGTTTACGACAAAAACGGCAATATCATTGCGCAAGTCTGTATCGATATTGAAAGGACTAAAGCCATTGCCAAAGCCCTGCGCGATGCCGGTTTTAAGGTGAGAATCGCCCAGCACGGCATAACCGGAACACCCTTGGATCTGATACGGGAAAAATTTCCTAAAGGCGACATTTTAAAAGGCAATGTGGCGACACTGTTTCAAAATATAGTTTTTGATTGCATAAAAATTCACCAGCCAGGATTGTATGAAAGAATGACAGACTGGGTTATGGAAAATAAACCGTTGCCAGACAAGGGAAAAGAAGAAATTTTCGGCAAGAACGGCAAATTCGCTATAAAGCAATTTTTTAATGAAATTTATTTGATGGATGAAGAATGCAGAAAAGATATTGAGCAAAAAAGTTACCAGGAAGCCAGAAATTTCATTGAAGCGTTTAATGCCGTAAATTCAGCCGCACTAGTCAGAAAGAGTCTTTAAACAAATTTAAACTTAAACCCTCCGCCTGTCCGCGGAGGGTTTTTAATATTGTCTTAATTTTTATTTTTTATTATTAAATGGTAATGTATTAAGTTTTCATTATGGCATCTCAAGACCCCTTTGCGTCGACCATTCAGAAAAGCAATCAGTTTCTCCGTGAGATTGAAAGCGAAATGGGCTGGGAAGACCGCAAGGCGCAGGCATATGCGGCGTTAAGAATCGTTTTGCAGACATTAAGAGACCGGCTAACAGTGGAAGAAGCGGCGGATTTTGGAGCGCAATTGCCGCAGCTTATCCGCGGAATTTATTATGAGGGCTGGAAACCGTCCGCTGTTCCAAAAAAAATAAGCAAAGAACAATTTATAAATATTGTTCAGGAAAATTTTTTCTATTCAGTTGAACTGACTACCCCGGAACTCATAAAAAGAGTTTTTCGTGTTTTTGAAAGGTATGTTTCGGAAGGGGAAATTAAAGACGTAAAAGCAGAACTGCCAAAAAAATTAAAAGATTTGTTTTAAAAAATAAAAATAAGACGAAAAAATTCCCTCTGGTTATGGGAATTTTTTTAAAGGTAAGTATTGACAAAAATTTGAAAATATGCTTAAATACTTGGTTACTTTAAAAAAGCAATTATGAACTACAAAATAATAAAACAGCCGCAAATTTATAAGAAAATTTTATTTAATGTTGTAATTTTAGCTATTTTTGGCTATACCAATTTGTTCCCGCAACATTATGTTTTAGCCCGGCAAATCATTTCAGGGAGCGATTCTGAAATGATTGCTGCAAATCAAGAATCAGCCGAAATCAACCATTTGCCTGAAAATAAGGACAAACAGCCACGAATTGTGAAGTATATTACAATAACCGCTTACTCCAGCACACCGGACCAGACCGACGGGGATCCTTTTACCACGGCTAACGGCACCAAAGTCAGGTGGGGAATTGCCGCGGCTAATTTTTTGCCGTTTTATACCAATATAAAAATTCCGGATTATTTCGGCGATCAGATTTTTTTGATTACCGACAGAATGAACAAGCGTTTTCCCGACAGAATCGATATTTGGTTTCCGACGCGGCAGGAGGCGCAGAAATTTGGATTAAGAACGCTCAAGGTTGAAATTTATTAAATTACCGAAATTTGGCTGTTACGTCTGCCGGCCGTTTTTTTAAACCTCTTTGTTTTTTGACAAACCTGTCTAAAGACATTAAAGTAAATGTATAAAAATTATTTTTTTATGCTGCAAATTATCATTTTAGCTGCGGGGAAAGGAAAAAGAATGAAATCAGATATCCCCAAGCCACTGGTAGAAATTAACGGTCAGCCTATTTTAAGGCATCTTTTGAATTCAATAAAAAAATCCGGTGTTTGTGAAAAACCGGTCATTGTGGTGGGCAAAAACCGCGATTTGTTCAGGCAGGTTTTAGGAGATGAGGTAAATTATGTTTTGCAGAAGGAGCCGCTGGGAACAGGACATGCTGTCGCAGTCTGCAAGAATAAACTGCCAAAAACAGAAGATGGAATTTCTGTTTTGTATGCCGATCATCCTCTGATTGCGCCGGCCACTTTTTTGAAATTGTTTGATGAGCATCAGAAAAATAAAAACATCATTACTTTGATGACTACAACGGTAAAAGACTTTAACGATTGGCGGCTGTCTTTTTACGATTTTGGAAGAATACTGAGGGTTGACGGAAAAATTTTCGCTATTGTTGAAAAAAAGGATGCAACGCCGGAACAACTGAAAATTAAGGAGGTCAATCCCGGATATTATTGTTTTAATTCGGAATGGCTGTGGCAAAATATTGATAAACTGAAAAACGAAAATGCGCAGAAAGAATATCTTATAACTGATTTGGTAAAAATTGCCATTGATCAGGGAAAGAAAGTCACATCAATTGCGATAGAAAATAAAGAAGCTGTCGGCGTAAATACACCTGAACAATTGGAATTAGTTAAAAGATTGCTGTAAGTTTTAATAAAAGAAAAACCTGGGAAAACTAAGGTTTTTTTGTTTGTCAGATCATTTGTTTTAGTGTTAAACTGTTTGATGTATGAGATATATCTGTGATTTTCATATCCATTCTAAATATTCACGAGCCACTTCCAGTCAAATGGTTTTATCTGAAATAGAAAGATGGTGCAAAATCAAAGGCATTGACATCGTCGGTTCAGGCGATTTAACCCATCCCGGCTGGTTTAAAGAATTGAAAAACAACCTGGAAAGCGACGGTTCCGGACTTTATACCCTGCGCGGCAGTGACAAAAAAACAAAATTCATTCTGACGACGGAAATCAGCTGTATTTATTCGAAGAAAGGAAAAACCAGACGTTTACATATAATATATTTTGTACCCTCTTTGGAAACAGCCGAAAAGATAAACAAGAAACTGGACTCAGTCGGCAATATAAAATCGGACGGCCGGCCTATTCTGGGACTGGATGTAAAAGATGTGGCGAAAATTTTCTGGGATATTGATCCGGATTGTCTGGTTATTCCCGCCCATGCCTGGACACCCTGGTTTTCCATATTTGGTTCATTTTCAGGTTTTGATTCAATTAAAGAATGCTATGAAGAATTGTCGCCGCGGATTTTCGGCATTGAAACGGGTCTGTCCTCTGATCCCGAAATGAACTGGCGCTGGTCCGAGCTTGACAATATAACTTTAATTTCAAATTCTGACGCCCATTCGCCGTCGAATCTGGGCCGGGAAGCCAATGTTTTAGAAATCGACAGCCAAAACCTGTCTTATGCCGGCTTGGTCAAGATATTGAAAAAAAACGACAAGGAAAAATTTCTTTACACTATTGAATTTTTTCCCCAGGAAGGAAAATATCATTATGACGGTCACAGCAGATGCGGTGTGGTTTTTTCACCCCGGGAGTCTTTCAAAAATAAAAATTTGTGTCCTAAATGCAGAAAGCCGCTCACTATAGGCGTAAGTAACCGCGTTTGCCGTTTAGCGGACAGAAAAAAAATCGATGGCAAAGGACGAGTAGCATATCGAAGCGTTATACCGCTTCAGGAAATAATTGCGGAAGTTTTGGGAAAACAAAAAAATACAAAAACTGTGGATAACTTTTACTTTGATCTGATAAAAAAAGGCGGCAGTGAATTTAAAATCCTTTTGGATTTGTCGGCGGCAGAATTAAAAAAAATTACCTTGCCTCAGATTGCCACAGCCGTGGAAAAAATGAAAAAGGGGGAAGTTTTTGTTCAGCCCGGCTACGACGGAGTATACGGCAAAGTATCGGTTTTTAATCCGAAAGAAATGGAAAAATTGTTCCCAAAGCAGGAAGCGTTGTTATAAATTTAGAGTAAATTTAGCTAAAATAACAAAAATTCGGATTTAAGCCGAATTTTTGTTTTATTTGAAATAGAAGCTTTTCTTATCGTCTTCTCTTTTTACCACCTTTCTTTTTCTTTTTAGTGGCTTTTTTCTTTCCTTTCTTCGCTTTTTTTCTTTTTGCCATTTTGCTCACCCCCTTTCAGTAAATAGAAGTTTTTAAATTTTTTTTAAAAAAACTTCTAAAAAAATTTTTATTTCTAATATAATTATAGCAAAAAAAATCAATATCAGCAATAAAAATTTATTGTTTAAAAGCGGCGGAGATTTTTTTTGGCGATTCGTTTCTTTTCAAATAGATTAATATTGTGCATCCGAAAAAAGACATAGCCGCCACGATTAGAAAGGTTAATTTAAAACCGGCATATTGGGCAACTGCTGCGCCGACACTGGCGCTTACCGCGGTGCCCAGACCTACGGATGTGGAATAAAGACTCCATTCATAACTTTCTTTTTTCTTATCAAGGTGAGTGCTCCATAAACCCAGCCAGGCAGGATAGGCAAGACCGCTGCCAATACCCTGCAAAAGCTGCGCTAAATAAACAACCACGATATTTTTGGCAAAAATATAAAAAAACGGCACTGAAGTTACCATTAAAGTACCGAGCAGGAGCCATTTTAAATCGTCATCGTCATCATGGGAATCAACATGCCTGGAAAAAGGCAGCTGCACAAATGACTTGGTGATTAAGAAGATGCTGCTGGCGATGCCGGCGGTAAAAATACTGCCGCCTGTTATATTATCGTTTATAAAGATGGCTAAAATAGGATCGATTAATCCAAAGCCGGTAAGGACGAAAATGTCGGAAATCATTAAGAGTTTGATTGTCTTATTCATATCATTTGCTAAAAATTAAAAAGGATAAAGTTAAGATTAAAGCCAAATCAATTAAAAGTTCACAGAGGGAAAAAAATTTGAATGGACCCTTTAGATTTATCTTCTTAAAAGGGAAGAAAGGGTGAAAGTCAGCACTATCGAACATATCCAGTGTAAGATGCGCTATGTATGCTAGTCCGAAAACCAAGCCAAAGGAGAAATTTACCAGCGCCAGCAATATAATAATTATAGCAAAAGAAAAAACGCTGTGTAAGATATTCCTTTGATCTTGCCAGGGATCACTTTCGGTTCGCATGGTTTTTAAAAGAACTTTTGGTTTGAATAAAATTTTATGCTGGGAGTAAGAAATTATATGGTCAAGGTCAATTAAGACGGAACCAGCTAGAGCCGCGCCGTAGTTATTAGTCAATTTGCCGATTACCATACCGGCAAGGAGGTGGGTGGGGATTGTCATATCTGGATTATAGCAAAATTACCTTTTAAGGTGATTAATCGCGTTGTTATTTTAATAATGGACTCTCAGTGAAAATTCAAACCATAAAAACTCTCATAACACGTCCTTTGGACCCCTGGATTAGAACCGGTGACCAGCTTTGCCGTGCCTTATTAATTCCAGCGAGGCGAGCCTCCTCATTGTCCCGATAGATTTGGCGGATAATTTGAGATTAAAGTTACTGTTAGAAAAATTATGGTGGACTGTGAGGGAGTTGAACCCTCGACCTCCACATTGCAAATGTGGCGCTCTAGCCAACTGAGCTAACAGCCCTCCATAATTTTTCTAGCTAATCAACCAAATCCATTATTGATACTGGGATTAAATTTTCAACAGCAGTTTTTTTCATGATTTTATTTATTTCTCTCGTTTTCTTACTTATTCAGCTATTGTTCCAAATTTTTCAAAATATAATAATTGCCAAGGCAAATATCTTTTTGTTGATTTTACAGCAACCGCCTTGCGTAGTTTTAATTTCTTTATCTGTATCATTACAGATACCTACGTTTATGAATTGTTAAACAATGATTCGGGACAAATGCGGCGCTTTCCAGTTAAGCTAACAGCCCAAATTAAAAATGCTTATTTTTTTACACCCAGAAGCGGACTTAAAATCCATAATAAAATAGAACCTAACATATTGGTAATCAGCATAAAGCCGATTATTATGCCGACAACGCCGATCAGTTTATACATCATTCTGCTGCCGCCCTCGGCGTGCAGATGGGCTTCTGCCCATGGAATGGCGCCGACATTTTGGTAAATCCATTCGGATCTTACAACAATCAGACCGCTTATCGCAACTATGACAAAACCGATTATTATTCTTGACATAGATTTATTATTTATAGAAAATAATCACTAATATTATCAATTTCTGCTAAATCCAGGTACATCGAAATGTGATGGTGGGTTTGACAGGAGTCGAACCTGTGACCTCCTCGGTGTAAACGAGGCGCTCTAACCAACTGAGCTACAAACCCAAGATGCTCTGGGCGGGAGTTGAACCCGCATGCCAAAAAATGGCCAGGAGCCTCAGTCCTGTGCGTATACCAATTCCGCCACCAGAGCAGAAACGATTTTAAATGCCGGCTTTTTCTTTTTAAGCTTTGGATTCTTTTAATCTTTTTTTATAACCGCGCAAATAGTACAGCTTTGACTTGCTGACCTTTGCCTGCTTAACGGGAGTTATTTTGGTTATAGTAGGTGAATGCAGGGGAAAGATTTTTTCTACGCCAACGCCTTCGGAAATTTTTCGTACCGTAAAAGTTGCCGAGGTGCTGTTACCGCCTTTTCTGGCAATTATTATGCCCTCAAAAGCCTGAATTCTTTCCTTTTCTTTGCCCGTTACCCCCAATTCTTTAATTTTTTGGTAGACTCTCACAGTCATTCCCGGCTTAAGTTTAACCGCGGTTCCGGTTTCTTTGGTATCAGTTGCCATATAAATGATTTAAAATTTAATGATTAGGATTTAAAGATTATATACTAAAATCGATTTCCGGTCAAGTATCAGTTGTTAATTATGTCATAAACTTTATTGACGGTATCTTTAAGTTTCCCTTGTTTATTTATTATTACAAAATCATAAACTTTTTTTTGTCTGAGCCATTGTTGGCTGAATTTTTTTCGTTTTTCTATGGTTTTTATCGAATCCGAGCCTCTTTTGATAAGCCTTTTTTTTAGTTCATTGTAAGATTGCGGGGCAATGAAAATTGACACGCTTTCGGGGATTTTTTTCTTTAC
>QZIX01000011.1 GCA_003599635.1 Candidatus Parcubacteria bacterium | reverse complement strand
GAATTTCTTAAGGATCTTGTTTTTCATCTTCGGGAAGAAAAAAAGATAAATTCTCATCCGAACAGCTTGGCAAGTTATAAAATCATTGTTCCGGATTATGACACAGACATGGCGCACGTTAAAGGACAGGAACAGGCTAAGCGCGCGCTGGAAATTGCCGCCGCCGGATCACACAATATCCTTTTATCCGGACCGCCGGGTGCGGGAAAAACCATGCTGGCCAAGGCCATGTGCACTATTTTGCCGGAAATGAAAGTATCTGAAAGTCTGTCGGTAACAAAAATTTACAGCGTTGCCGGGCTTCTGCCCAGAAACAAACCGCTTGTCACCGAAAGACCATTTCGCTCCCCGCATCATACAGCTTCGGCAATGGCTTTGGTCGGAGGAGGCACTTACCCTAAACCCGGAGAAATTTCTCTGGCTCACCGCGGTATTTTATTTCTGGACGAATTTGCCGAATTTCCCCGTTCGGTTTTGGAAAATCTCCGCCAGCCGCTTGAAGACGGCGTAATTTCCGTTTCTCGCGTGGCCAAGACATTGCAGTTTCCGGCGAAATTTATTCTGGTTGCGGCCATGAACCCCTGCCCCTGCGGTTATCTTAATGATCCGGACAGACCCTGCACCTGTTCTCCCGGCAATATCATTAAATATCAGAAAAAAATTTCCGGACCGTTACTGGACCGGATTGACTTGCACCTTGAGATACCCAAGCTGAATTTTGAAAAACTGACCCAGGAAGCCGAAGGAGAAAATTCTTCTTCAATAAGACGCCATGTGCAAAAAGCCAGGGATATACAGACGGAAAGATTTAAAAAAATCGGTATTCTGACCAATTCGGAAATGTCATCCAGACAGACGAAGGATTTTTGCCGTTTGGATTTTAAGGTTCTGCAGCTTTTGCGTCAGGCAGTTGTTCAGATGAACCTTTCTGCAAGATCTTATTTCAGAATTTTAAAAATAGCCAGGACAATCGCTGATCTGGATGAAGAAGAAAATATCAGATTAAAACACGTTGCCGAGGCGCTGCAGTATCGTCCTAAAGTTGAATAAGGAGATTAATTTTGCAGGTGTATTTTTAAATTTAATAATTAACATTCTTATATTCTGCAGAATATAAGAATAACTTTATGGAAAAATCATCAAAACAACTTGAAAGATATTTTAAGGGTGTGGCAAACCACAGGAGAATCGATATTCTGCTACTTGTGAATAAATGCGGCGGAATAACTGTTAATGAAATTGCCGAAAACCTTAGTTGTAATTTTAAAACTATTTCCGAGCATACTAGAAAATTATCATTGGCCGGACTGGTATCAAAAAAATACAGTCGGCAATTGGTCTTACATACGATAACGCCTTATGGATTAAAAATTATCAAGTTTATTGAAACATTCTGATATTCTGCAGAATATCAGAATAATGGTTACATAAATTAGATAAGCAATGATGGCATTTGTTTTCTTGTTTTTATCTTTATTTAGTGATAATTGTTATTGTTGACTTTATAGCCGATTGCTGATATAAAGTTAATTTCAAGCGGAGCCGCTTTTCCAAACAAAGGGAGGTAGATATGGCCCAAGAAAATGGTATTGACAAAGCACACGAAGAAATTAAAAAGTTGTTGGACGGCAAGTCGGTCGAAGTCACGATAAACCTGAATAATACTGACAATCAGGGTAATTTGACTTTTAACGTTTCCGGCGTATCTGACGCTGAATCGAATTCTTTTCATAGATTGATGGGGGCGACCAGCGGTACGCCTTTGAAAACCACTGATGTAAACTATTCAGTCGAGAAGCAATTGCTTACCATCAAATTAAGCTTTTCGTTTACCCCGAATCAAATCCAGCATTATCTTATCGGTCTAGTTAACAGTCTTAAGGGAATGAAAGGAATTTCTATTAATATAGGTCAAGCATCGACAGTCGGATAAGGACGGTGATCTTTGCAAAACAAGGGCAGCCTCTCTAAGGTCTGCCCTTCTTTCTTGATTTTATGTCTTCGTTGTGATAAGGTGCCAGTAAATTCAAAGAACGCTGTCAATAATAAGAAAATGCATTAGCGGGCAAAATGCACATGCTTCTATTTGACATTCTGATTAAGGATGGACTAGCCGGATAAAATTTCAGTCCGGCTTTTTTTCTTGACTTTAAGCAAAAATTTGCTATAATAAATTTTACAACAACCATGAAAAGATTTTTCTACTTAATCATTTCTTCATTATTTGTTTTGTCGGCCGTACTTCTGGTTTTTTCTTTGCCTCAATGCGGACATGAAAATTTCAGTCTGGGAGCGGCGGTTAATACTTCCAAAAGTTGCAGCGGCAATATGTATGATCAGCATATACATTTTTTGCTGACGCTTTTTTTGGCCAAGCTGGAATGGATTTTTTTATTGTCGGCGATTTTAGCGGTTATAAGCCTGATTTTTTTCCCCGGGGAATTCAGACGAAAAAATTTTTTTCAGGAAAGAACTTTAGGCGGCGGGATAAAAAAAATATTTATTTTTCCCGTTATTCTTTTTAAAGGCAGTATTTTTTGTAAACTCCTTGAGTAATCAAAAAAAGGTTTTACAGAGTTTTGATTAATTAAGGAGTTTTTATGATTAAAAAAGTTATGAAAAAAATATTTTTAGCAGCTTTACTCATCTTAAGTTTTCTGCCGTCAGCGGTTTTTGCCCAAAATAAAGTTCAGGTCTGGGAATTCGGCCTGGCAACCTGCGTTCACTGCAAACAGGTTAAGGAATATATGGCTGAAAAAATAAAACAGAATCAGAATATCGATTTTCAATATTTTGAAATGCTGGGAGCAGAAAATCAAGAAAACAGAAACAAGTTTCAGGTCTTGGCGGATATTTATGGTTTATCAGACAATAACAGCGTTCCCGTTATTTTTATCGGCGATAAGTTTATAATAGGCGAGGATTATTCCGCTATTGATATCGCCATCGATTACTGTCAAAATAAAATTTGCCAGTCGCCTGAAGAAAAACTCGCTTCTGCCGGGGAAAACTGGAAAAATAAAAATTTACCTGAAGGAAAAAAAGAACAAACGGTCGGCTTGATTTTTCTTACCTTGCTTTTAATCATAGTCGCCGTGTTCATAATGAAAATAATAAAGAAAAAATAATATGACAAACCTTACTTTGCCTGTGGTTTTAGGCGCCGCTTTGCTTGATTCTATCAATCCCTGCGCCATTTCGGTCATGGTTTTTTTACTCACTTATCTTGCGGTCATCGGTTCAAAAAAAATGATTTTAAAGATAGGCGTCATTTACATTGTTACGGTTTATGTAACCTATTTTCTGGCCGGGCTGGGACTGTTTAAAGCCATAAGTTTTGTAAATATTTCGGTTTTTCTGCTCTACGGCGCCGGAATTCTTCTGGTTATCGCCGGTCTTGTCAACATCAAGGATTTTTTCTGGTATGGCCGCGGATTCAGTCTGGAAATTCCCGAATCGAAACGGCCGTTAATTGAAAGATATATCCACAAAGCGTCAGTGCCCGGTGCGGTTGTTTTGGGATTTTTAGTTTCGGCGTTTGAGCTGCCCTGCACGGGCGTCTTTTATCTCGCTGTCCTGTCAATGCTGGCCGAGAGCGGTTTAAAATCACGGGGAACAATCTATCTGTTAATATATAATTTCATCTTTGTTCTGCCTTTAATTCTGATTTTAGCCGCGGTTTATTTCGGTTATTCCAGTCAGAAGTTAAATATGATAAGGTTAAGTAAGAGAAAATGGCTGAAATTGTTTATGGGTTTGGGTATGCTGGCTCTGGCCGTTATAATGTTTACGGGAAAGCTTTAGTTAATTTACCCTTAATGTCGCCAAAGTTAAATTAGTTTATGTCTTTACTGAACAAATTATTTTCCGGGAATATTTTATATTATCCGGGCTGTCTGACAAAATTTGCCGGCAAAAGCATTGAAGAAAACTATAAAAAAATTCTTAACGATGCGGGAGTTGATTTTATAGTTCTTGCCGATCTGGAAAAATGCTGCGGCTCCCCGGTTTTAAACGCGGGTTTTTTCGATGATTTTAAAAAGCTGGCTGAAGATAACTTAAAGATTTTCAAATCACATTCGGTAAAAAAGATTATTACCAACTGCCCGTCATGTTATAAGGTCTTAAAAAAAGATTACAGCGGAATTTTGGGCGGCAGCTGGGACATTGAAGTGATTCATTTCATGGAATTTGCGTTATCTGCGGCTGAATCGGGAAAAATCAGGCTGCCAAAGTATGAAAATCTGACCGTCACTTTTCATGATCCCTGCCATTTGGGAAAAAAATCGGGCATCTATGAACAGCCGCGAAAGCTTCTGAAAATGATGGGGATAGAATTGAAGGAAATGAATTTAAGCAAAACGGATTCTTTTTGCTGCGGCGGCGGCGGGGGATTGCAGACAAACAAAACAGAACTGGCCAATGAAGTCGCCAAAGAGCGCCTAAAGCAGGCTGAAGAAACAGGGGTTTTGGTTTTAACTTCACCTTGTCCGTTATGTACGCTTCACCTTCAAAGGAACAGCGGCAGAATTCAAGTCTGTGAATTTTCTGAATTGTTACTGGGAAAAATTAAGGCAATAAACAATAATGATACTGCTGCCGGACAAATGCAGGCGGTAAAACGCCTTTAGCGCAAAATTCCAGTCGTCCGTTTTTTTAATGAACTAAATCAATGAATAAAAAATTCCTTTACGAATATTTAAAAAAAAGAAAAAGCGCGCTTCCTTTGGCTGAAGCTGAAAAATTAAGGGATCGGCTTCTTACTTTTAAAACTTTTGCCATTGACAATATGGAAGTTTATCTGGGCCAGGCGAAGAAATCCCTGGAAAAAAACGGCTGCCAAGTTTATCTGGCTTCAACTAATATTGATGCTTTAAATATTATAAACAAGCTTATTGCCGGTGAAAAATATATCGTAAAATCCAAATCCAATACAATAAATAAAGTCGGCATTTCAGAAATCCGTGCGGAAGTAATCGAAACCGATACCGGTGATTTTTTATCATCGCTGGCCGGAAAAAAAGATCCTCATCCCGTGATTCCCGCCTTAAGTCTGACTGAAGCTGAAATGGCAGCTGCGATTAAGAAAAAATTAAATGTTGACGTTGAACCTAAGCCGGAAAAAATCGTCGCCTTTGTCCGCAGCTATTTAAGGGAAAAAATAAAGAATGCCAAAACCGGCCTTACCGGCGCCAATGCCGTTACCGCCGAAGGTCAGGTGGTAATTTTGGAAAATGAAGGCAATATTTCTCTGCTCAGTCACCTGCCTGACAGGCATATTGTAGTTGTCGGCGTCAACAAAATCGTTAAAAATATGTCAGAAGCAAACGACGTGGTAAAAGCGGCGGCAGTCTGGGGAACGGGTCAGGATTGGCCCAATTACGTTAATGTCATATCCGGTCCGTCAAAAACAGGCGACATTCAAAATGAACTTGTCTTTGGAGCTCATGGCGCCAGGGAAGTTCATGTTATTTTTGTTGATGCAGGCCGGTTCGAAACTGCTCGGTCTCCCTTTAAAGAAAAGTTGTACTGCATAAATTGCGGCGCTTGCTATGACTGCTGCCCCATATACAATACATCCGGGCTTAAGCCGAAAATTTCAGATTTTGAAAAAAATTACAGCTGCAGCCTTTGTTCAAGCTGCACAATAAATTGTCCGGTAAAAATTGATTGGCAAAAACTTACCAAAATGGCCAGAAATGATTTTGTAAAGGATGGTAAAATCAGCGCTGCCAATAAAAAAATGATAGAAAATGTAAGGCAATACGGCAACCCCTTCGGTAAACAGGAAGAAGGCAAAACTTTAAAGGAACTTTATTGCTGCTGAAGTTTGAAGCTCATAACATTTATTTTTTTAATAAAAAAACCCCCACAGAACAAGTGTATTATTGAGTGAAACTGTGGGGGCACCTGTGCGACGATTAGACGTCGACTGCGAAATTTTCTTGCGCCCAGCCTTTCTGGGCATAATGTAGTATCTTTTTCATTGTCGCATCCTCCGAGGAATATTTATTGAAAGGGTCAAATGCCATCTATGTTACCTAAAAAAGGTCACTTGTTTTACCCACTCTCTCCTAATTTAACAGATGGCCACAATAGAAAAATTATACGAAATTATTTAAATTTAGACAAGTGGATATATATTAAAAATAATAAACGGTAACATTTAACAGTTTAAAAAATCTTTCAGGCAAGTTTTTTTTATTTTTATTTAATATAACTTAGAGGATTTTTGCGATATCCGGCCTGGCGGACCTCAAAATGAACATGGGGTCCGGTTGAACGCCCGGTCGATCCTTCAGCGCCAATGGCATCCCCTTTGTTTACCTGATCGCCGGATTTGACATAGAGCTTGCTTAAATGGCCGTAAAGTGTCTGCAGACCGTTGCCGTGGTCAATTATAATGTAAATGCCGTAGCCGCCGTTCCACCCGCCTTGCGCTTTAATAACTGTTCCTGAATCAGCGGCATAAATGGCGCTGTTCCGGGGGCAAGCAATGTCGATTCCCGAATGTCTCCAGCCGAAATATTGCGTTATCCGGCGGCAGGTACTTGGCCAAAGCATTGAGCCGGACCCTTTGATAGCCGCAGCCGATGCAGGCGCCGGTGACCAGTTTGTTCTCAGGCTGTAAACCGGTGTGGCGGGCTTTACGCCGTTGGGAATGATCAGGTTTTCGCCAAGTGTCAAATCATCGGCTGAAGCCAGTTTATTAACCTCGATAATTTTTTCACTTTCGGCGTTGTATTTTTTGGCGATTTTGGAAAGAGTGTCGCCTTTAATGATTTTATGAACCAAACCGTTCGAAGGCAGAATTGTCAGTTTGTCACCGGGCCTGATAATTGAATAACTGGTCAGATTATTGGCCCAAAGCATGGTATTGACACTGAGACCGAATTTTTTGGCGATGTAATTTATATTGTCGCCTTCTTCTACAGTATAGCTGGCAATTTTGTCTCTTTGTCTTGTTTCGGCTTCTGTTGTGGAAATAATCTGCCTGATAATGGCGCTGCCGGCGGCTGTTGTCGGCAACGAGCTTTCCTCGCCGTCTGTTTCCTGTTGCTGCGGTTCAACAGCATTGGGATCCAGGTAATTTCGGATGGGTTTATTGATTATGGGGCCTTCTTCTTCAATTAACCCCAGATCTTCATTGATTGAAAGACTGGCTAAAATGCTGGTTTCAAAATCATCGCTTCTTACTTCATACGCATTTAAATTGGCGGCTACAACCGGCAGTGCAATTGCAATTAAGGCAATATGAACAAGGTATCTTTTTGAAAAAAGCAGCAAAAAACGTTTGTTTTCACCCCGGCCGTAGAATTTGTAAATAAGTTTTTTACTGCTGAAAAGAATTTCATAAAGAGGCAAAATAAAGGTATTGATAACAATTTTTTTAAACAGCGGTTTTTTCGATGCGGCCACAATAAACTTGCCGACGGCCAAAGAGGCTGTTGATGACAAAAATAAAAAGCGAAATAAATTCGCCCCCGTTTTTACCAATATTTTTTTTATCGGAAAAGGTATATTTTTGGCTTAATAGTTAGAAAAAAAGCATTCTTCAAGCAGTTATTTTTGATAGAAAATATAATAACATATTGTAAAAGATAGGTCAATTATACCTTTTGAAAAAGTTTTAAAGTTGTGCTAGATTTATATTACTATGGAATTATTTTTTGCAATCATAATAATTATTTTATTAACAGGGTTTGGTCTGGTTTTTTGGCAAGTGAAAAAAAACAGACCGCAGGAAAAGGATGACAAATCTGTTTTAATGCTGCAGAATCAGATTAATGAAATAACAAGAACACTCGATAACCGCCTGGGCGACCTGCCCAGGATAATGCAGAGTCAGTTTGGCCAAAGCGCGCAGATTATTTCATCGGTTACGGAAAAATTAACCAAACTTGATGAAACTAACCGGCAGGTGATGGGATTCGCCCAGCAGCTGCAGAGCCTGGAAAACATTTTAAAAAATCCCAAACAGCGCGGCATTTTAGGAGAGTATTACCTGGAAACTTTGCTTAAAAACGCTTTTCAGCCGAATCAATACCAGATGCAGTACAAATTGGGCAAAGACGAAAATACGGGCGCGGATTTGATTGTTGACGCCGTGCTTTTTTTCGGCGACAAAATGATTCCCATTGATTCGAAATTTTCTCTTGAAAATTACAATCGCATTGTCGAAGAACATGATTTTGAAAAGAAATCTGATCTGGAAAAGGTGTTTAAAAGTGATTTGAAAAAAAGGATCGATGAAACGGCCAAATATGTGCGTCCGGATTTGGGCACTATGGAGCTGGCTTTTATGTTCATTCCCGCCGAAGGGATATATTATGATCTGCTGATAAATAAAGTCGGAGCGGTAAAAGTCAACACCAGGGATTTAATTGATTATGCCATCCATGAAAAAAAAGTTCACATAGTTTCACCGACGACTTTTTATGTTACCCTTCAATCCTTGCTGCAGGGAATGCGGGCGTATCAGATACAGGAATCAACCAAAGAGATTTTAAAAAATGTAGGCATGCTGGGAAAACATCTAAAATCCTATGAAGATTATTTAAAGAAACTCGGCAATAATCTGGGAACAACTGTTAATATGTATAATTCCGCCTATAAAGAATTTGCCAAAATCGACAAGGACGTTACCAAATTAATCGGCGGTGAAAAACAGGTTGACCCTTTGGAAATTGAAAAGCCGAGAATATAAAAAAGGACTCTGATGAGTCCTGAATTTCAGCGGCAAATGTTACAAAGAATTGCACAGTAAATATATATTTCATTTACTGCGAGGCAAAGGATTAATAATATCACCCCTATAAAAATCGTATTTAGAACTAATTCTCTAATAAGACAGTTTTCGGTCGGTATCCAGTCGCCATTAGTGAAAGAAATTCCGCTGTCATATTCGAAAATATTATCGAGAAATTCAATAACAAGGCAAATGACAGCGAAATAGATGAGGATCATGCTTGCAATCAAAAACAAAATGAATTTAGCCGTTATGGTAAAAATTATTTTCAGCAGAGATAACTTTGGTTCCATTTTGTGACCTCCTCGGTCAATCTTCTCTATAAAATAGTTTAATACGGAATCCCATGGCGAGGGGAGCGGCTATGGTATATGGACAAAACAGAAGCAGACATTTAAGCAGACGGCATAGATCCCAATTGACAAAAGCGCCAATAATGAGTATCAAAATTTGAGACAGAAAGGACAAACCGGCGAATGCAAGATACCAATTGCTATACTTTACGCTTTTTAAGTTACGGTAGATTTTAAGGAACATGTCCCTCTTCCTCCTTTAAGTCTTTGGTTTTCGGAAATAATTATATTTTAGGACTTTTATGGCAGATGTAAAGTTAGCTAATTTCATAATCAAGACAATCGTTTATTTTGATATTTTTGATTATCCGCTGACAATCCTGGAGGCATGGAAATGGCTGTATCAGGGCACGGTTGACAAGGTTCAAGGTACGGGCGGGAACGGGCAATATGCAATTTACAATGTACAATTAGCCAGGGTAATCGAGGAGCTTAATCAATTAGTTGAGGAAAATAAATTGGAAACCCGGAACGGGTTTTATTTTTTGCCCGGAAGAAGCAATTTGATCAGGTTAAGACTTGAAAGATATAATATTGCCGAGATTAAATTTAAAAAGGCGCTGCGGTTGGCGAAATTTTTAAGGTTCGTACCTTATATTAAAATGGTTGCCGTCTGCAATACTTTAGGCTACAGCAATTCCCGGGATACATCTGACATAGATTTTTTCATTATTACGGAAAAAAAAAGAATCTGGCTGGCCCGCTTTTGTAGTGTTTTTTTTCTTAAGGTTCTTGACTTACGCCCTAAAACGAAAAATTCAAAGGACAAGTTTTGTTTAAGTTTTTTCATTTCGGAAGAAAATCTCAATTTGGAAAAAGTGGCCCTGGATGACAGGGATATATATTTTCATTTTTGGTTAAGCCAACTGGTTCCTGTTTTCGGCGTCGAAACGTACAATAAATTTTTAGCTGAAAACCTATGGAAAAAAAATTATTTACCGAATTTTATTTCTTACAATACGGCCGTCCGCCGTCTTGCCCGGCCTGGATGCGATTTTATAAAAACGGCGCTGCTTTTTTTGACGCCGGATTTTTTGGAAGCGGTGATACGTTACGCTCAGCTGGCTATCATGCCGCAAAAATTGAAGGCAATGGCAAATAAAAATACCAATGTACTTATAAACGACACTATACTGAAATTTCATGATAATGACAGGAGAATAATTTACCGTGAATTGTGGGAACGAAAACTATCGGCGTTAGCTTAGGCGATAAAATCTAAAAATTGATGTTAACCGAATTTAAAAATAAATTAAATTTACACAGTATTATCGAATTTCTTTTTTATCTGTTTATATTTTTGCTGCCCTGGCAAACGCGGCTTATTTTTAGGGCGGGTTATTTAAACGGAGTTTTCTGGGAATACGGTTCAGCATCGCTTTATGCCACGGAATTGATTCTTCTGCCTTTATTTTTTCTTTTTTTCATCCGAAAGATTAAATCTGCGGCCATAAGGCGACCGGACAAAAAAAAGCTTCTGCTAATAATTTTTGTTTATGGTTTGTTAATATCGTCGGCGGTCAGCATTTTTTTTGCTACGGACAGAAAAATTTCGCTTTATTCCTTTGTCAAACTGCTTGAAGGGGTGGCTTTGTTTTTTTTAATTATTGATTTTGAATTTGACATTCATAAATTTCTAGTCTCATTTTTAGCCGGCGCGGTCTTACAGGGCGCGCTTGCGGTCTGGCAGTTTTTTTCTCAAAGCACCTTTGCTTTTAAATGGCTTGGTTTAGCCGAACATATACCGGCTGAATTTGGCAGCATCGTGGCTTACGATCTGTCCGGACGTTACCTAAGGTCATACGGCGGCCTGCCGCATCCCAATATTTTAGCCGGTTATATGGCAGTGGCTTTTTTGATGTTATTGATTCCGGCTTTGGCCAGAAATAAAGGGCGAACGGACATATTGATTTTGATTTCATACATTTTTATCTCATCCAGCTTATTTTTTACTTTCAGCCGCAGCGGCTGGATAGGTCTGTTTTTGGCCGTTCTGCTTTTCAGTTTTTATCTGATGCAAAAAAAAGACTGGAGGCTGAAAGAAAGTTTTGTCAAAATCATCTTCGTCAATTTTGCCATCATAGGTTTTTTGGCCCTGAACTTACACGGGGTTATTTTTAACCGAATTTCTGCCAATAACAGAATCGAAAAAAATTCCATTTTTTTAAGGCAGGTTTATAAAGAGCAGGCCAGAGAAATTATTTCAAATAACTGGATTTTTGGCGTCGGTCTTGGCAATTACACGCTGGCCGTTTTTAATGAAATAGATAATACCAAAGAAGCATGGTTTTACCAGCCGGTCCATAATATTTTTGCCCTAATTTTTGCCGAAACCGGTATTATCGGTTATCTGTCGCTGATTGCTCTCGTCATAATTTTAATTGTTTACCCGGTTAAATATGGCTGCAAAGATTATTACGGAACGATTTTTTCCCTGTGTTTTATCGCCATTATCCTGATAAGCTATTTTGACCATTATTTTTGGACGCAGTATTTCGGGCTGATGCTGTTTTGGATTATTGCCGGCTTAGTTGTAAAAAATACAAATATAAAAATTGCCCCGCATAATCTTTAGGATTTTGCCAGCCAGAAAATTTCAAGGTCTGTTTTATTCCATTATAGGAATTATTTTTTAGCGTAATTTTACCCGTTTTTAAAATAATCGTAAGCTTGTCAATATTTTAAAATAAACGGTTTTTTAAAGCCCTTGACAAGCGCTATTTAGCTATACTAAGATATATTATGACAACAAAATTAGCACTCTTTCTTTTTGAGTGCTAATATCCGATATACGATTTAAAAACGGATAACGCGTCTGATTTAGCGTTAATTCGTTTAATTCGTGGATTGGAGTTTAATAATTAAGGCATTAAAATTATGAAATTAAGACCTTTGGGAAACAGAGTGGTAGTAAAAACTTTAACCGAGGAGGAATCCACCAAATCGGGAATAATCCTGCCTGAAACAGTGGACAAGGAAAAAAAGGCGGAAGGCAAAATTTTGGCAATCGGCGACGGTGAAAAAATAAAAAAACTTGATTTAAAAGAAGGCGATACGGTTATCTTCGGCAAATATGCCGGCGAAGAAGTGAAATTGGACGAGAAAGAGTACAAAATTTTATCGGATGAGGACGTGTTGGCGGTTATAGAGTAATTAAACAACAATTAAATAATTAAACAACTAAATCAGTATGGCTAAACAAATATTATTCAATGAAAAAGCGCGGGCTGCTTTAAAAAAAGGCATTGACAAAGTAGCCGATGCGGTAAAAGTTTCGCTGGGTCCCAAAGGCAGAAATGTCATTTTGGACAAAGGGTTTGGTTCGCCGACAGTTACCAATGACGGCGTTACCATCGCCAAAGATATCGAACTGGAAGATAAATTTGAAAATACCGGCGCCGAATTAATAAAAGAAGTCGCTGAAAAAACCAATGATGTCGCCGGAGACGGCACCACAACGGCTACGGTTCTGGCTCAGGCAATGGTGGAAGAGGGCTTAAAAAATGTTGCCGCGGGCACTGATCCTGTTTCTTTACGTTCGGGAATTGAAAAAGCTGTTAAAGTCGCCATCAAAGGGTTAAATCAGATGAAAAAAGAAATTTCCGGCAAAACCGAAGTCGCGCAGGTGGCGACAATATCGAGTCTTGATCCGCAGGTAGGGCAAATGATTGCCGATATTATGGATGAAGTCGGCAAAGACGGTGTTGTTACCGTTGAAGAAGGCCAGACTTTCGGCCTGCAGAAGGAAGTTGTGCAAGGTATGCGGTTTGACAAGGGTTACGTTTCACCCTATATGATTACTAATGCCGAAAGAATGGAATCAGAATTTGCCGATTCAAATATCTTGATTACCGACAAGAAAATTTCTTCAATTCAGGAAATCCTGCCGCTTTTGGAAAAATTGGCTCAGACCGGGAAAAAAGAACTGGTCATTATTGCCGATGAAATTGAAGGTGAGGCGCTGGCGACTTTTGTCGTTAACAAACTGCGGGGCACATTCAATGTTTTGGGAATAAAAGCCCCGGGTTTTGGCGACCGGAGAAAAGAAATGCTGCAAGACATCGCCGTTTTGACCGGCGGTCAGGTGATTTCCGAGGAAATGGGTTTAAAAATGGAAAACGTGAAAGAAGATCAGCTGGGATCGGCTGACAAAGTGATAGCGACAAAGGAATACACTACTATAATCGGCGGCAAAGGCGACAGGGCAAAGGTTTCCGAACGCGTGGCTCAGATAAAAAAAGAATATGAATTGAGCGATTCTGATTTTGATAAGGAAAAGCTCCAGGAACGCCTGGCAAAATTGGCCGGTGGCGTGGGGGTAATAAAGGTGGGTGCGGCAACGGAAACTGAAATGAAGGAAAAGAAATATAAAATTGAGGATGCGCTAAATGCCACTAAAGCGGCTGTTGCCGAAGGCATTGTTCCGGGCGGCGGTTCGGCCTTAATCAAAGTTGCCGATGCTTTTAACGACCTGATTAAAAAAGAAAAGATTGATTTGTCAGACGATGAAAAAATCGGTTTAAAAATCGTCCAGCAAGCTCTTTCCGCGCCATTAAGGCAGATTGCGGCGAATGCGGGCATAACCGATGTTTCAATAATCATCAATGATATAAAAGACATTAAAGACCCGCATTCCGGTTTTGATTTTTTGAAAATGAAAAAGTGCGATATGATGGAAGCCGGAATCGTTGATCCGTTAAAAGTTACCAGAACGGCTCTTGAAAACGCATCTTCCATTGCTTCAATGCTGATTACGACCGAATCGGTGGTAACGGATATACCTGAAAAAAAAGATGAGCACGGGCATGGTATGCCGGGCGGCTATCCGGGAATGGACATGGGAATGTAGACCAGGTTCTAAACGCCAAGCCGCAATTTACAATGTACAATGTACAATTGCTACAGAAAAGGTGATATAGAAAAGGCGCGGGTTTTAACCCGCGCCTTTTTGTGCTATAATTTTTATAGTTTTTAAATCATTAATCAACATTTATGGAAAATGAAAAAGTGACACAACAAGATAAATACTGGGCAGCGGCTTCCTATATATGGGTTTTGTCAATTTTAGTTTTGGCTGCCAAAAAAAATTCAAAATTCGCTCAATTTCATGCCAAGCAGGGATTGATATTTTTTGTGGTTGAAATTTTCATGTGGTTTCCGGTAATCGGCTGGATTCTGGGAGTTATCGCCATTGTCCTGGCGATTGTCGGTATAATAAAATCGTTAAACGGCGAATGGTGGGAAGCTCCTTTGATAAATAAATGGGCGCAAAAGATAAACTTGTAACAAAAGCCACATAATTTAATCAAAAACTATTATAATGAAAAAAACTAAAATCGTCTGCACAATCGGGCCGGCAACGGAAATAAAGACGACGCTGGAAAAAATGATTTTTGCAGGTTTAAACGTGGCCAGGCTGAATATGTCTCATAATACCTATACCCATCACCAGATGCTGATTAAAAATATCAGGGAGGTTTCGAAAAAGCTGAATTCACCGGTGGCGATTTTACAGGATTTGCAAGGCCCCAGAATCAGAGTGGGTGATGTGGGAAAAGAAGGAATACAGCTGAACAATAATACCATAGTCAATTTAGTCCCTGAAAATTTTAAAATAAATCTGAAAGATGCCGAACTATTCGTACCTGTTCAGTTTAACGAACTATACAAATACCTTAAACCCCGGGAAATGATTTTAATTGATGATGCCAATATTTCACTGGAAGTTTTGGAAATAAAAAACAAGAGCATAAAATGCAAAGTGAAAAACGGCGGTTTGCTTAAATCTCACAAGGGAATGAATTTTCCCAAATCAATGATTACCTGTCCCGCTGTGACCAAAAAAGATCTTGAAGATGTCGCTTTCGGCATTAAACACGATGTTGATTTTATCGCCTTGTCTTTTGTTAAGGATGCGGACGATGTTTTAAATTTAAGAAAAAAAATTTGGGAGCTGGAAAGGAAGTTCAAAAAAATTCAAAAAAAGGATTTTAAAAAACCGGAAAAAAGAGGCAAGTGGGGAGGTATTCATACCAGGATTATCGCCAAAATCGAAAGAAAAGAAGCGGTCAAAAATTTTAAGGAAATTCTGGAGGCCTCTGACGGCATAATGATCGCCAGGGGTGATCTGGGAATAGAACTGCCGCTTGAAGACGTACCGATGATTCAGAAGAAAATAATCCAATTATGCAATGAAGCGGGAAAACCGGTAATTGTGGCGACACAGATGCTTGATTCCATGACCAATAGCCCGATTCCCACGCGGGCCGAAGTTTCAGACATAGCCAACGCCATACTGGACGGCACGGACGCGATTATGCTTTCAGGTGAAACCGCTACCGGCAAATATCCGCTTAATGCGGTTCATGTAATGAAGAAGGTGGCTTTGGAAGTGGAATCCACAAAAATGGAAAATAACAAAAATCACAGCGTTGAAAAGGATAGTTCGGTGACAGAATCTGTCGGTTTTGCCGTGAAAAATATTGCCAAAGACATCAGCGCCAAAGTTATCGTCTGTTCCACGACTTCCGGTTTTACAGCCAGGGCGATTTCCCGCTATAAACCCGCAGTCAAGCTTTTGGCGGTAACCCCTTTTGAAAAAACCTGGCACCAGCTGAATTTAAGCTGGGGAGTAAAACCGTATTTGATTCCATATTCTCATTCAATAAATGACCTGATAAAAAGCATCAGAAAAATAGTCGTGCAGGAAAAATTGGCCAAAAAAGGTGAAAATATTGTGATCTGTTCCAGTTATCCTTTCGGCTATATAGGCGAGACGAATCTGATTAAAGTAGAAACAATATAAATCAGCTTACGTCTTGCTAAACGACGTACTGACGGCAGTCCGCCAGCATAAAAAAATCCTTGACTGAAAGGATGTTTTTTATTAAGATAAACCCGCGCAAAATGCGTATATGGAGGGCACTTTTCCTGTGCGAAAAGTGTTTTTTCGCTGCTTTGACAATTGCATAAAACAAATTAAGGAGAAGGGATAATGGAAAAAAAGAACTGAATTTGTATTTGCCGGGAAATTTGCGATATCAACCAAAGCAGCTAATACCATATTTTGGCTACGACAATTTGTATCGGTTCTTTGCCAAAGTTGAAATTGCAAACCTACAGGTATTAGCCGACATAGGTATAATTCCGAAAACCGAGATCATGTTGTTAACAGATGAACTTATCGCTTTGCTTCTAAACATAGCCACCACAAAAGTCGATAAAACAGAAAAAGAAATTACTCATCATGACGTCAGGGCGTGGGTGAAGGAGGCACAAAAAATCGTTGACAAGAAGATCGGCAAATGGATACACGTATTGTTGACTAGCTACGACCCGTTGGATACCGGTCGCATTTTACAATACCTGTGGGCATATAACAACGTCTTAAAACCTTCAATTAACGAAGCTATTGTGGAGCTGGCACATCTTGTTAAGCGTTTTTCAAAAGTCCTTCAGATTGGCAGGACTCATGGTCAACATGCCCTGCCGATTACAGTCGGTTTTTGGCTGGCGACAATATTGTATCGTGTTATTTACAATGCAAGAAAAATGGAAAGCTGCTCACAGGAATTGGTTGGGAAAATTTCAGGCGCCGTCGGGGCATACAATGCACAGTTGGGGCTAGGTATTGCCAAGAAATGCGGCGATAAGTCTTTTGAAAGAAGGGTTTTGGAAAAGCTTGACTTATCGCCGTCTCCTATAAGTACGCAGATACTTCCACCTGAGCCCTTGGCATATTTTTTGCATTCGTGCGTTATGATGTCAGCGTCCTTTGCACAATTAGGTAGGGATGCTCGGCATTTGATGCGGACTGAAATTGCGGAATTTTCCGAACCATTTGGCAAAACGCAAGATGGCTCATCAACCATGGCTCAAAAAAGGAATCCCATTTCTTTTGAATCCTTGGAAGGTTTCTTCGTAAGGTCTAAAAATGAGTTTGGAAAAGTGCTAGACACATTGATCAGTGAACATCAGCGTGACCTGGTCGGCAGTGGTCCTGCACGCGATTTTCCAGTAATTCTTGTATGCTTACAATCGCAACTGAATAAACTTTTAGCAAAAGACCAAGAAAGTAAGCAGACCTTTATCAGCAGACTTAATGTGAATAAAGAAGCCTGCCGGCAGAACTTTGAGAAAAGTGCCCACCTGATATTAGCAGAGCCCCTGTATATTGCTTTGCAAATGGCGGGTTATGAGAATGATGCGCATAATTTGGTTAATCACCAGCTGGTTACAAGAGCAACCGCAGAGAAGAGGATGTTAATAGAAATTTGTAAGGAATTGGCCATGCATAATGACGAATTAGCAGAGGCATTGAGGAATATGCCTAAAGAGGTTATGGAATTACTTCATAATCCTGAAAATTATACCGGGTTTGCAGCAGAAAAAGCAGAGGAAATAGCAGAAATGGCATTAAGTATGGCGGCTTAATCGAAAGAAGAAAACACAGATGGAAAAAACGCGTTGATTGCCGCAGGCGTGCGCGCGATTTTTTCCACCTCGGGATCGGTCAACGACACCAAAGTTCAGGTTTTCTGTAAAGCAGCAGACGTAATATTATATCAGCTGCCGGACAAAGTAGCGCGTGGATTTTTTGGCCACTAAAGAGGGAAAACAAAATATTCAAAGGCGGGCACTACAAAAAGCAGGCCCGCCTTTTTTAATACTTATTTTTTAGTATTAACTCCTTGACCTCTACCATTATTTTTATTAAGATAACACCACAATAAAAAGGGTTTTTCTTTGTATCGGACTAAAACATTGCATATTGACAATCAACCAAGGAGGAAATTTATGTCTGCTTTTTTAACACTACTCTTTACGGTATTCGTTTTGTCGTATTTTCTGATGAAGGCAGAAAAAAGCTGGCGAAAGGAAATTCAGATTTGTTTCTACATAACCATCGGCATCCTGCCTTTTGTGCTGATGCTCCCCGAAAAGATAGTGGAAATTTATATCATTTTCAATTCGTCCTGGACAACCTACGCTATTATTTCCTTCCTTTACCAGAAATTTCACAAACATGAATTTCAGGTAAAATGCCACCGTTGGTTTATAATAATGGAATATATGCTGGGTTGGCACAGAATAGTAGGCACAATGGCTTGGGATCCCCACTGCCTTTATAAGGCAAATAAGCGAGACCAAGATACTCGTACGCGAATTTGACGTTATCCTCGACAGGCCATTGACGGAAAAAGACACGAATTGCATTCTGCCGATAGAGTGGATAACACGTTACTTGCTGTCGGGTAGTCTCCTTCGCGATCTGAAGTCAGGCAAAAAGAAGCTTGAGGATTACGGTTTTGATCCAACAAAACAGGTTCCTCCCGAAGGAACAGTCCTCCCGTGGCCAGTTAACCACGCAACGACCAAATTTGAGGAGAGCGATCGTGAACTGAGTCACGAGGAAGCTTTGCGGCTGTGCGGTATTACACCTGTAATAGAAGCGAGAATTTGGGCGATAATCAACCGACTTGATGGAGCTGCAGCGGCGCTGGCGAGGTAGCTCGGTTACGCTTACTGTGACGGTAAAAAAGAGATAGCTCTTGTCGGCCCTCAACGCACACCAATGTTAGTTGATGTCTGGCACACGCAGGATGAGGATCGCTATTTCGATTTAGAGGCATTGGAAAAAGAGGGAAGGATCGAACACCAAGGAAAGGAATTTTTCCGGCAGGCTCTCATCGACATGGGCTACAAAAAAATAGTTGACGAAGCCCGCGCCGCCGGCAAAAAAGTTCCTTTTTATCCTGATTTTTCCGATGCTGTACTTTCGAAGGGCGCGCAGCGTTATAAAAGATTCGCCGAGAAATGGAGTACAATCAATCTTTCTTAGGCGGCATGATCAACAACGATATAATACCCCGAAACCGCGGATGAAACATTGCGGTTTCGGGGCTTTTTTTATTGCCGGCATTTTGGTAAAATGCAATCAGTAGCCAGTCGCTGATTAATCGAACATTAACGTAATTAATATAGAATCATTAATTAAAGATTAACTATATGGCGGAAGAAAAAAAAGATTTAGGACGGGAAGTCGGGCGTATCACCCATTATTTTGACAAAATAGGCGTGGCCGTAATCGAACTTTCAGGCGAACTTAAAGTCGGCGACACCATTGTGGTTACCAGCCATGAAAAAGAATTTGAGCAGAAAGTGGATTCAATACAAGTCGAGCATCAGCAGGTCCAGCAGGCCAGGCCCGGCGACGCCGTCGGGTTAAAAGTTTCTCAGCCGGTCAAAGAAGGGGATATGGCCTACCTGAAGCAGGTGTAATTATGGCATTGGAAAAATACAAAACCAGAAGAAATTTTTCTAAAACCAAGGAGCCAGAGCCCGAACCGGCAAAAAAAAATTTGTGGCGTTTTGTTGTGCAAAAGCATGATGCATCTCATCTGCATTATGATTTCCGGCTTGAATTGCCGGAAGATATTGTAACGGGAGACATTGTTTTAAAATCCTGGGCTGTTCCAAAAGGCGTGCCGAAAAAAGCAGGCGTCAGGCACCTGGCAGTGGCAGTTGAAGACCATCCCGTCGATTACATTGATTTTGAAGGAGTAATACCGAAAGGAGAATACGGCGCCGGCAGGGTAAAAATTTTTGATAAAGGAAAGTTTCAAATTGTTAACATCGGCGAACGTTCAATAACCTTCAATTTGCAGGGAAAAAAATTAAAAGGTGATTATGTTTTACTCAATTTAAAAGATAAAAACTGGCTGATTTTTAAATCTAAAAGATAACTTATGCAGAACAGCGAAACGGATTTTGAAAAAAATCCCTCCGAATCGGCAGAGGAAGAAAAAAGACAAATTCGTGAAAAGCTGATCGAATCAATGGTTAGGCCTTTTGAACAATTGCTGGCGACCGATGCTTTAAAACCACTGGCCAAAGAATATGCCCCTTTTATGATTTATTTGGAATGGGATGAGCCGAGACAGGAAGAAGGGCAAAGTGTTGTCTGGCAAAAGCGCAGCGGCTGGGGACCTATAAATGAAAGTATGGTCAAATGGGTTGAAGACCATTATGATTTTTGGATCGATCATGCGCATGTTAATTTAAAAATCAAAAAAATTTTCCGGGCGGAAGAAGATAAGGAAAAACCGGCCGGTGAAAGACTTTGGCATTAAAACAGAATCTTTATGAGACTTTTATCAATATTAATGGTTCTGGCGATTCTTGGTTTAGGATCATATATTTTTTGGGTTAGGGGGAAAAGCGGAAGTGACGGGGTGCAAAATTTAATAGCTATTAAATCCTCAAGCGTGGAAACTATCGCCAAAGCCAATTGCATACAACTGTGCCAAAGCAAAAAGCAGGAAATTTCAGAAGAAGAGTTTTCTAAAGGGCCTTGCCTTTCGGGAAGTATTGTAAACGATTGGGTGTGTGATGTCGCCCATAATCCAAGGCAAAATAATGACGATGAACAGCAAAATCAGTGCGCTGAATTCAGGCAGGGCAAAGCCCATCATTTTATTGAGGTAACACCTGATTGTCAATTTATAAAGGCGTTTTAATTAAGTTAATATCCTGGCTTGAAATAACCATTAAGACGTATCATAACCATGGAAGCTGTATCAATATATTTAACCTGTAAAGATTTGAAGGAAGCGAAAAAAATATCAACGGAGCTGTTAAAAGACAAACTTGTCGTCTGCGCCAATATTTTTCCGGTAAGTTCTTTATACTGGTGGAAAGGCAAAATGGAAACCGGATCCGAAGCGGCTGTTATTTTTAAAACTACCAGAAATAAAGTAAAGACAGCAGAAAGGATTATTAAAAAATGGCACAGTTATGAACTGCCGTCGTACGCCGTCAGAAAAATCGAAGTCAGCAAAGATGTAATGAAGTGGCTAAATAACGAATTAAATAATTGAACGAAGTGTCTTTCTGAGCCGAGCCAAAGGATCTTTTAAATTCAAATTGAGAGGAGTAAAATTAAATAATAAAATATTATATGATAGAAAAATGGAAAATTTTGGTTCTTTTGGGAGCGGCGGTCTGGGCGGTCTTTTTTGTGGTTATCGGCCTGGCAATGTTTTTTCTAAAAGAATTCAGATGGGCGGTGTACATTTTAGACTGGCTCCTGGCCGCGGCTTTAGGTTTTTATGTAGTAAAATTTTTGCTTAAAAAGTACGGCGGAGCGGTCAAAGAAGCGTTTACTTACGGCGCAATAATGCTTGGCGTTTCCATAATTTTGGATCTTGGCATAACAGCGCCCTGGTTTTTTGAAGATAATTACGCCGGGTATTTTAAATCGTGGCATATCTGGGTTGGCGTTTTGATTTCTTTATTATCGGCCGGTCTGGCTGGCTATTTACAACAAAAAAAATCAGCTCAGAAACAGCTGAAATAATTTTAAAGAAAAACCGGGCTTTGTTTAAAGCCGGTTTTTATTTTTTTACAGATAATTTATAGACATTATTTAAAAGCATGGCCACGGTCATCGGCCCGACGCCGCCCGGAACCGGAGCTATAAATGAAGCTTTCTTTTTGACACTTTCAAAATCAACGTCGCCGATGAATTTTTTGTCAATCCAGCTGGTGCCTATATCAATAACAACTGCGCCTTCTTTTACCATTTCTTCTTTGATAAAGTTCGCCTTGCCGACGGCAGCAAATAAAATGTCGGCTTTTTTTGTTTTTTCCGCCAGTTTTTTGTCAGCGGTTTTAACTATTTCCGTTTCGATATTTAAGCGCTGCAGCTCATCTTTAAAAGCGGCGCCGAATAGGTTGCAATTGGAAACCAAAATTGCTTTTTTACCGGGTAATTTTTGCCCCCAGTGGCATAAAATTTTTTCGACGGCTTCGATCAAAGCGGATTTAATTTTTGATTTTCCTTCTTTAATTTTTTTTAGCGTTTCCGGGTGAAAACCGTCGGCATCCTTGGCAGGATTTATGGCGGCAATGATTTTGTCGGCATTAAATTTTTTCGGCAAAGGCAGCTGAACCACAATGGCATTGACATCAGGGTCTTCGTTTAAAAAATTCAGGCATTTTAAAAGCTCTGTTTCAGAAATATTTTCATCCATTAAATATTTATGGAAGCGGATGCCGCAAAAATGGCTGGCTTTTTCCTTGTTTTTCACATAAATATGTGATGGTCTGTCGTCGCCAACCAAAATTACAGCTATGCCGGGCTTTTTCGCCATCGTCATGATTTTCTTTTTTAAATCAAAAAGAATCTCCTGTGCCGCGGTCTTGCCGTCAAAGATGATAGTTTTAGAATTACTAGCCATACGAATTAAAATACGAATTGACGCAAATTAAAATTGTAAAATGTGGCTTAAATTCGCCTTCTATTTATCCTTGTCAGATTTCCAAATCCGGATATAACGGATATTTGTCTGTTAATTCCCTCATTGATTTTTTAACGTTTTCTATTGTCGTTTCATTTTCGTAATCTTTTATGACTTTGGCAATGCCTCTGGCGATTATCTTCATATCTTCCTCTTTCATACCACGGCTTGTTATCGCAGGAGTCCCAAGCCGGATGCCGCTGGGATTAAATGGCGTTGCCGGTTCATAGGGAATCGTATTTTTATTGACGTAAATTTCGGCCAGTTCCAGCGCGTGCTGAATTTCCTTGCCTTTGCCGGTTAGATTTATTTTTGACAAATCAATTACCATTAAATGATTGTCAGTCCCCCCCGAAACCAAATTTATGCCCTGTTCAATCAGTTCCAATGAAAGAGCTTTGGCATTTTTTACAATTTGTTCGGCATAGTTTTTAAACTCCGGTTTTAGGGCTTCGCCGAAAGCCACGGCTTTGGCCAAATTTATGTGGTCATGAGGCCCGCCTTGAATACCGGGAAAAACGTTGAAATCTATCAGTTCCGCAAGATTCTTTTTGCTGCCTTGATGATATTTGTCATGGTATTTGTCTTTGATTTTAGACATTATCATGGCGCCCCGGGGGCCGCGCAGGGTTTTATGAGTAGTTGTTGTAACGACATCGCAATAGGGTACAGGATTTTGATGAATGCCTGCGGCGCATAAGCCGGCGATATGGGAAATATCGGAAAAATGGTAAGCGCCGACTTCATCGGCAATTTTTTGAAAAGCTTCAAAATCCAATTTCCGTGGATAAGCAGTCAAACCAGACAAAATCATTTTCGGCTTTTCTTTTAAAGCCAGTTCCCTTACTTTGTCCATATCTAAAAGCTGAGTTTCTTTCTCTACATTATAAGGAACGCAGTTGAATAATCTTCCTGAAAAATTTACAGGCGAGCCGTGGGTCAGATGGCCGCCGGCAGACAAATCAAGACCCATATATTTGTCGCCTGGATTTAATAACGCAAAAAATACCGCCATATTGGCAGGCGACCCGGAATAAGGCTGGACATTGACATGCTCGGCGCCAAACAATTCTTTGGCCCGGTCAATTGCCATTTGTTCGACAATATCAACTACTTGGTTTCCCCCGTAGTATCTTTTCTGCGGGTACCCCTCGGAATATTTATTGGTGAAAACCGTTCCCATGGCTTCCAATACGGCCACTGACACAAAATTTTCAGACGGAATAAGTTCAATTCCCTCCCTTATCCTTTTTAATTCGAGCTTTACGGCTTCATAAGCTTTGGGGTCTTGTTTTGGCAGTATTTTCATAAAAATTGTTAATGGTTATTGATTTATCTTATTATAATTTGTCTTTTTTGTAAATGTATTTGGGCTTGAAACATTCGTCAACTAATTTAATGGTATAACAAAGGAGAAAACAAATGACCGAAGGCATAACCCTTTATAGTATCGGCAGAACTTTGAAAAAAATAAGAAATAGCATGGGACTGACCTTGTAAAATACGGCAAAAGAGTCCCGCCTTTCCCGGGCGCTGATTTTAAGAATAGAAAACGGCGCGGTCAATACCAGCGTAAAAATTTAATTGTTCTGGTATCAATTTATGATTTAACAGCATCTCGTTTTTTTTAGATAGTTGAACAGCCGCAGGATTTTGAAGATAATCTTGACGTTTCTTAAAAAAATTTGCCGCATCAAAATTTTTAGTGCGGTTTTTTTAATTTCAGTATAATTGAAGTGTATTAATATATAATAGTAAATTGTAAAAATAAAATAACAGGCCTATTTTTTAGATAGGCCTGTAAGGATTTTAATGTTTCATGGCGGTTATGTTTTCCGGAAAACCGAATTCTCTTGCGTCGCCGTCCCAATCCAGCCACTCTTTATTTGCAACTTTTCCGTGCTTTAATTCTTCAAAGAAGTAGCTTTGAACTACAATGTGTCTTACCTCTCCCTTGCCTTGCTCGAGTGCCAATTTCAGGGGTATTCTTCCGAAAGTGTCACGAACCGTAACATCAGCTCCTTCATTCAAAAAGAACTTGATATTTTCAGTATTGCCTTTGATTATTGAACTTGTCAGGCAATCCTGTATCATTACCTTTTTTACCCGGCAGTCAGCCATTTGGTAAAGATATCGATTGGTGTTTGCGCCGGCATAAAGCAAGGTAGTAAGAAGTTTTGTATGTCCTTTTTTTACAGCCCATATCAGAACAGACGTTACTTCATCATTTTTAATATCTAACTCCGACCCGGCTTCAACCAATAGTTTAACCGTCGGCAGATGTTCTAATTGAGCCGCGATTAATAAGGCAGTTCCTCCTGGAGACCTTGGGCTGATATCCGCACCGGCTTTGATAAGCGCGGAAGCAATTGCTGTGTTTTTTCTACTGACAGCTGCCATCAGCGGCGTGATGCCATTGCTGTCCGTTGCGTCAAGATTCGCGTCATTTTCAATCAATAAATTAACGATTGGCAAATGACCGAATTCGGAGGCGACATGAAGCGCTGTTTGTCCGTAAGGATCTGTCATATCAATACGGGCTCCGGCATTGAGCAGCCTGGAAACTACTTCTTCGTTGCCTGTTTTTACAGCCGCCGAAAGCAGTGTATCATTTCCTTCAATAACATCAAGGTTGGCGTTATTGTCGATCAATAAATCAATGATTGGCAAATCTTCTGAAGAAACGGCGGTTAGAAGAGCTGATCTGCCGTTATTGACCTTGGCGCTTGCCTTGATTAGCTGATAGACAAGTTTTACGTTTCCCTGCATTACAGCGGTTCTTAACGCAGTATTTCCATACCTGTTTATATGGTTAATGTCTGCGTCGGCCTTAAGGAGGACAAGAACAAGCTCGGTATTTTCCGCCTCTACGGCCATCATGAGCGCAGTTTTGCCGAAGTTATCCTCAGCGTCGAGTCGGACACCTTTTTCAATCCAGGCGTCGATATTTTTCGCATATCCTGATGTTGCCGACCTTTTTAACCATGTTACACCCGGAATAAGAATCGCTGCTGCTATAATTATTCCGACAACAGCGACCGCGACTACTGCCTTGTAACCGTTTCCCTTTTTCATTTTTTTTCTCCTTGTTTAAGGAAGTTCAACAAGCCCGACCATTGTTTTTTTTGTTTCTTCGTTCACTTTTTGTGCAACTCCCACGCCTTTCCATATTTTTTTTTCTGGGACCGGTTCCATGTAGTCCAGTTCTGTCTTGAGTTCTGTCTGGACGAAGAAATCGTCGTTAAGTTTGAAATAGAATCCTGATTCCCCCGGCAGTGCGAAGACTGATCCTTCCGGCAGCTGTTCGTAACGATAAAATTCGCCTACAACAAGTTCTGGAACGTTTGGTTCTTCGTTAGGGAGTCCTGCCGAAGATGGATCAGTGAAATCTGATTCTGCCCGGATACCGGTTCGTTTTTTAACATTCGTATCCTCCTTGTAAAAAAGATCCCCTTGCAAAATACCCTCTTTGAGCAACAATAAATATTACCGAATCCATAATAGTTTGTCAATAGGCTGTGGTAATGTGCACACACATTTTGCACTTTTAGGATATTCTGAGGGCATATGTCAAAAATTATGCCTAAATCAAATAAAGAAGAAAAATACCGATGGATAAAACGCATTCTGAATAAAGACATTACATGGTTATGACATTAAATATTATGATGTCTGAATTTTTCAAACTAGTTGAAAAATTCAAAGAAGCCGGCGATACCGATTCCGAAAGGAAGAATACTTTTCTTAAATGCCGCATCAGTTTTTTCTGGTGAGGCCTTTTTTAATAAATATAGAAGGTGACATTCGCGAATGTCGCATGCAGCTCCTTTAAAATTTAAATATTTAGCTAAATAATTCGGACCATCAAACCTTATTGTGGGCTTTTGGCTTATTTTTGAATCTAAATTTTTTTGTTTATGGAAATAGAAGTTTCATCCGTTTTTTAAGGAAAAAATAAGGGCCTATCTATAAAGAATAAGCCCTTTTAACTTTCAGTACTTTAATTCAAGTCTGGCCATTATCCCGCATATTTCCTGGTCGGATAAGCCCGAGTCTTTCGGATTTACACCATGATCCATCAAGATTTGAACGGCTTCAATTTTCCCTGTCCGCAGTGCTGAAAAAAAACAGTCTTGGATAATAATATCCCTGATATTTTTTTTCCGATGTTGCAGTGCCAATTTCAAGGGGATTTTTCCTGAAGAGCCTGGAATTACTGGATCTCCTCCATTATTTAGTAAATAACGAACATCATCGGTTTTGCCATCCAAAATTGCATTTACCAGGCAGTCTTGAAGGATAGCTTTTTGGGTTTCATAATCCGCATTTTCATAAAGAAGGCGATCAACATACGCGCCGGCACTGACTAAGGTCGCGACAAGCTTCTCCTCCTGGCGCTCTGAAAATATTGTATCAGCTAGAAAATCAGCTTTTGCACCGGCATCAATCAATAATTTCATTATTGGTAAATTTTCCCGCTTGGCTGCTATACTTAGAGCCGTTTCACTTGAGAAGTTTTTCATATTGACATCAGCATTGGCATTGATCAGTAAAGAAACAATCCCCGTATTTTCTTCCCATACTGCAGTTATTAGCGCCGTATTGTCCCTAGGCCTTATATTGACCGAAACAAGTTCTTCGTTTCCTTGCCTTACAGCAGTTATTAGAGCGGTGTCGCCAGAATAACCTTGTTTGTCAATTTTCGCTCCGGCGTCAAGCAGCGCCGAAACAAATTGCGCATTTCCGCCTTCAACAGCCTCTATCAGCGGCGTTTTGCCCCAATCGTTATGTTCATCAATTTTTGCTCCGGTGCCAAGCCAGATTTCCGTGGCTTTTTCATAATCGTTATGTGCGGTTTTTGACGCTTTGTTTGCATCTTCTGAACCCGAAAAAATAAAACAGGATAAAACTAAGGCAAAGGCAGCAATTGCCGCTACGACGACTGGACCTTTTCCCTTTTTCATTTTCTTTCTCCTTGTTTAAGGAAGTTCAACAAGCCCGACCATTGTTTTTTTTGTTTCCCTTGCTTTAGCTTCGTCTAAAGCCCTGTTGAACTCTTCGATCGTATACCTGGCATCAGAAAAAAGTTCCAAAAGATTATTGGCGGTAGCCTAATAACAACGCCAATAAAGATCATTCCTCTTTTCCCGGATACTTTCCCTGACTTCAGGGATGCAGACTGTGATTAAGAATCTCTCTTGGTCTGTGAATCTTCCCTATTCGGCCGTTATCAATTCGATGTCCGTGATGTCAACCAGGCGATTTGCCCCTATTTCCGGGTTTAGAATAGCACGTGCTAATTCCCATACCCTTCTCCTGGCTGCGCTGATTCGTTCACTCATTTTCTAGCCTCCACATTAGAATTGACCAAACTAAAACCAAAAATGCTTTTTATCCCGGCTTCTTCTTCCAACCTAACACCATCGCTCAACCCCAATCTTATTGGTCAAGAGGGTCATACCTTTTAAAAGCTTCCGCTTGTTCTTTGCTTAGGCATTGAAGTGCAAGTTTGCCAGATGGATATGCAAAAAGAAGTGATATAAATGTGCCCACAACCAGCACCTCTGACCCCTTAACAAAAAATGGGACCACAAAACAATACACACCGAAAAGAATGAAAAACAAAGTAAAGGCTCCGGAAACTACACCAATAATGAGCCTGATAACAACGATAAGCTTTTTCATTTTTCTTCTCCTTGTTTGGAAAACAAAATGGTTGATTGCTTATTTAAAAGAGCCAACATAATTTAATAGCACGTATATTTAATTTTGTCAAGCCATCGTTCTCTTTCATGTCAAATGTGACATAGCGAATTCCTTAGGTGTTTTCATCCCTAGCGAGAGATGGGGCCTTTGGTTATGATAATAATCAAGGTATTGATTAACTTTTTCTTGGAGTGTTTTTAAGTCTTTTTTCTTGTAGGTCAGATAGCCCAGGCACTCTTTTCGCAAGATGCCGTTGAATCTTTCAATAAATGCCTGTTCGTTTTTCTTGTAAGGTCGCGCCGTTCTGATACTGGAAATGTGTTTTTTGGCATAAGCTTGCCACTCCGCTTTGAATTCCGAACCGCCGTCTTTCTGGATATGATCAACCCTTTCAAAAAAACTTAAATGTTCTTTGAGTGCTTGCCTGCCGGCGAAAGCGGCGTCTAATGCTGGTTTGATGATGACTGCAGCTTCCTTGGTAAAAGTATCAATAGCATTAAAAGCAAATAGTTCTCCTAAGTCTACCGTGTCAGTTTGAATAGATTCTCTCGGCTTTTCGCCTTTTTTGAGATGTCCTCGCTTGCAATATTTCTTCCACTTTGAGCTTAATTGGTATTTTTCATTTAAAATCCGATAAATGGTGGAAACCGAAACTATTTGTCTGCATTCTGTTTTAAGAAAATATTTAATCTTTTCACCGCAACAATCGTGTTTTTCTTTTCTAATTCGGTAGATTCTAGCCTTAATTATCGGATGGGTTTTTCTCGGTTGCCGTCTGCCTTTCTTGGCTTGTTTGTAATCCCGAATGAATTTATTAATTCCTTTCAATTTAATGCCTTTTAGCCAACGGTAAACTGTCGCCCTATGAATTCCTAACTGCTGAGGTATTTCTTCTGGAGATACCATGTTTTGGTAAAGACTCCAACAAATCTTAATCTTTGTGATAGAATTATAGTGCGGCATAGTTTTGATTATAATTACTTAGTTAGAACTTTATAATTATATCACTCTATGTCGCATTTCTATTTAGAATAAAACGACGAGGCAGCAAACAGTTGTTTTTTTAATTTGAGCAATAAAAAAAGCGGCTTTATTTTGCCGCTGCTTCAAAATTTACTTTAGCCGCCTCTTTTATGTTTTTTTACCCTTAGTACATTTTTTCCTTTTATTTTTTTGTAAGTCATTCTTTTTAATCCTGAATACCAATCGTTTAAATCTGATTTTTCAATTATTGCCAGCAATTTTTTGGCCGAGTCAGTTTCCAAAGCTTTTTTTACATTATCAATCCAATTTTGCATTCCCTTATATCCTAGAACAATGTATTCCCGGGCAGAAACTGCATGTTCAAGCCAGTCGGCGTCTTTGGCGATTATTCCTTCCTTGGTGTTCCTTTTTTCGGTCGCTTCCCAGTAGTATTTCAGCTGATTTTTCAATTTTTCAGGCAGATTGTAAATTTGTTCATTAAAAGCTTCTCGTTCGGCTTCTCTGGTGTCAATATATCTCGCTGCCACTTTATGTAAATCCAAAGTCCTTGTTTCCGGCAGATCATGGAACAGACACATCAAAGCGCATTCTTTGGCGTCGGCATTTTCAAGCATTCCCAGAAAATAAGCGATTAAGGCGGCGCGCATACTGTGATCGGCAATGCTTGTGGCGTCGGACATTATTCCCGCCATGGCCGGCCCCTCTTCGCGCTGCCGTTTTAGCATGCCCATTTCAAAAAAGAAGTTGGCAATAATTTTATAATTTTTTTTATCCATATTGCGCTATTAACATTATTATTATAGGATATTATAGGTTCCTAGACAACCTTCCAAGTAAAGGAGAGGAATAAAATGAATATACAGAAAAGTACAGCCATGCCGGCATTTTCTGAGAAACATTACAAACTTGTCGTCGGCATTATCAAAATGGGCATAGTGCCGCCTTATTTTATCAGGAAGATTCGTGAAGATATTTCACAAATCCTGGCAGAAGAAATAAACGATTTGCAAAAAAGGAAAAAGATTTCAGCAATTTATCTGGGTTTATGGAAAGGCGTCAGGGAGTCTTGGTCCTTTAGTCCGGCGAAAAGAGTTACATGCAGGGAAATCATCTTTTTGCTGGTGGAAGATGGAATTCCAGCCAACCCGGTTGACACTACTCTTGGATATTTTTCCGCCAAAGATATGCTTGCTTATTTTAACAGAAAACGTAGGCGCAAAAGCCCCACTATTGAACAGATCTTAAGATACAGGAGTTTAGTAGAAATAATAAAAAAAGGAAAAGGCAGAACTAAAGAGAAAATTGACCAGACGCTCCTTTTATTATATGATCATGAAAAGGCTGGCTGACTATTATTAGTTGGCCTTTTTTTTAAGGTTTTGGTCATATAACTGTCTTCCAGTCTGTAGCCTAATTTTTTATAGTATTGCCTGACTCCGATTCCGGAAATTACGGCAATTTTTTTTAATTTACTTTGCCGGCAGATTTTTTCCGCTTCAGCCATAAGTTTCTTTCCAAAACCAGTATGCTGTACCTGGCCGGTTTTTCTTAACGGTATCAATTGTCCGTAAGTATGCAATTCGCGGATTAAAGCGGAATTATCAATTTCAGGAATTGCTTTGATAATTTCCGCGTCGGTTTTTTTAGGCAATCTTAATCTTAAAAAAGCGTATAAAATTTTCCTGTTACTGCTTTCATAACTTAAGAAATATTCAGTGCCATCTGAAGCCGGATATTTTTTAATTTTTAATTTAGGTTTGCTGCCATTAGCTATTAGCGATGCGCTATCAGCTAAATTATGCCCTGTTTCCCGGCATCTGATGCAGCGGCAGGTGATTTTTTTCTTTTTTAAATCGTCGCTCAACAGCTGCCTCAAATTGGAAATTTTATTTCCCGCAACAATGTTTTCTGAAGGGATGTCGCGGACCAAACGGCTGATGCGGACATACGGAGGCATGATTTTTTTAATTTGCAAAAGCAAATTGCAAAGCTGTTTGTCGGTATAAGATTTATATTTTTTTTGCCGCCACAGCTTGTAAAGCCGTGAATTTTTGGTAACCACGCAAGGATAGATTTTCAGATAATCCGGCTTAAAGTTATTGTCATTAAATATTTTTTTAAACATCTCCAGATCCGATTTTACAGTTGCGCCCAAAAGGTTAGGCATTAAATGGTAACCAACCTTAAAACCGGCGTCTTTTAGCATTTTTGTCGCCTCAATAACGTCATTGACATTATGTCCACGTTTGTTAAGCTTTAAAATGTCGTCACTAATATTTTGAAGGCCGATTTCAACTTTGGTAACACCCAAGTTTCTCATCCGGGCGATTTCTTCAGCGTCAATATAATCCGGCCGGGTTTCCACGGTAATGCCGACACAGCGATTTTTGGCAGTTTCATTCAGCTTTTGAGCCGAAGCAAGATTTTTGGAAATTTTTCCATTCAAACCGTCAAAGCATCTTCTGATAAAATTTTGTTGATACGGTTTCGGCAAAAATGACCAGGTACCTCCCAAAATAATCAGTTCGCATTTATCAAGCTCATGACCGTTTGCGCCTAGCGCCCGTAAACGCATCCGCACCTGCTTGAACGGGTCAAAATTATTGATTATGGCCCTCATTACAGCCGGTTCGCTGGAAAGGTAGCTTTTGGGCATTTTGCTTTCAGTCGGGCAATAAATGCATTTTCCGGGACAAGGGTAGGGCTTTGTTAAAACGGCAATTGGTGCGACTCCGGAAATTGTGCGAACTTCTCTTTTTTTAAGAAAGTTCAGTACAGTTTTGTTCTCTTTTATTTTTTTCTTTTTTAACAGTTGACGGTAGGTTCTTATAAGGTCTGAACTTTGCGGCGGAGCTATTTTTAAGCTGTTAGACATTTTCCGTCTGGCAATTACAAAAGCAGATCTGTCTTCAGGGTCAACTTTAATCAAGTGTTTGATTATTTTTTCGAAATTAGATTTCATAATTTCTCTTTTGTCATCTCGGCCGGTATTTAGTTATTTTATGGGCGGATAGATCCCGCACCATACAATATTGAAAGGTTAAGACTCCTCCATTCCGGTCGCCAAAGGCGACTTCGCTCGGAAAGACAAGGTAAAAACATGAATAACAAACAAGCAAAAAAAATATTAAAAAAAGTAAAGCAGGATTACTGCCGAATCGGCCGCGTCAGGCAAAATATTTGGCCTGAAGAAAAATCTTTATTAAAAAAAATCAAAAATGAAGATTCGGTTTTGGATTTAGGATGCGGAGAAGGCCGAATTTTGCCGCTTCTTAAAAATATGAAAATCAGGTATTTGGGCATAGACAATTGTAGCGTATTAATCAGAAAAGCTCAAGGCAGATTTCCCGCCGTTAATTTTAAGGCGGCAGATATCACATCTTTTAAGTTAAACGAAAAATTTGATGTCATTTTGTCGTTTGCAGTTTTACATCATATACCTTCGGAAGATCTTCGGCTTAAGGTTTTAGAAAACGTTAAAAATCATTTAAAACCGGGAGGCATAGTGTTGATGACCAATTGGCGGCTAGAAAATTTTAAAAACAAAATTCAGGCAAAGGATTTGGGGAAAGACGATTTTTACGTTGCCTGGCGCAACAAAAATGAAGCCGTTTACAGATATTATCATAATTTTAATTTAAAGGAACTTGACTTTATTTTAAGAAAAGCCGGTTTTAAAAGCCGCAGTAAAATTACCGGCAGAAACATTGTCACCGTCGCGAATTTCTGATAAAATATTTTTAAGTATATGAAAAAAATAGTCATAACAGCGTTAGTCATATTTTTATTGCCGATTTCGGCGCTGGCTGGTTTTGATGAAAAGGTTATTGTCGATGAGTCCGAAATAGTCGACGGTAATTTCATAAAAATAGCCGGCAATATAGAAATCAGCGGCAAAGTTAACGGCGACCTTTTTTTAGTGGCCCGTGAAATCAAAATTTCCGGTACCGTGGCCGGGGATGTTTTCGCCGTGGGAAAAAAAATAACGGTAGACGGCGATGTTTTAGGCAGCATACGCCTTTTGGCAAATGAAATTACAGTCAGCGGACGAACGGAAAAAAATGCCAACTTAATGGCAGAAAAAGTATTGGTCGATGAAAAAGCTGAAATTATTTGGGATGCCGCGATTGTCGCGTCTTTTGCGGAGGTTAAAGGCAAAATTTCCCGGGGGCTTCAGTTTGAAGGCGCAAAAATTGAAATACCGGGAAATGTTTCCGGCAATGTCGTTTTGAATCTGGGGGAAAAAGGAACAGCCCGGGTTTTTGGAAAAATAGAAGGAAACCTGACTTATATGTCCGACACAAAGGAAAGTCTGGATACGGCAGGGGCGACGCTGAATGAAGTCAAATTTATTGAAATAGAGCAGAAAAATAATTTCTTTTCTTTCATTTTTTTCGATCTGACTTTCTTTTTCGGTTCTTTGGTTGTCGGTCTTGTTTTAATAACAATAGCGCCGAAATTTGTCAGTCAGGTAGCAGTAAAGATGTCAAAGGAACCGATAAAAGGGATTGTCTGGGGCTTGATTTTTCTTATGGCCGTGCCCGTAATAATTATTTTGTTGACAATCACAATGATCGGCATACCTTTGGCTTTGATATTGTTGGCGTTTTATTTGATTATGATCTATATTTCAAAGATTTTTGTCGGTGTGAAAGTGGGACTTTTTGTGCTGGACAAAATGACCAGGGATAATTATAAAGGCAGTTTGCTTTGGCCGCTGGTATCAGGCCTGCTGATTTTTGATATCGTTGCAAGCATTCCTGTTTTAGGGTGGCTTATTGCATTCGTTGCGGTTTTATGGGCTGGGGGCAGTTTGCTTTCTGCCAAGAAAGAAGCTCTGGCGGAATATAAATAAAATAAATATGTCTAAATCACGGTTAGAGTACATTAAAGATCTAAAGCAAGATTTTTTTAAAGGGGTTGAAGAGGCGACCCCAGCAGAAATTAAAAAAGCCCCTTTTTTTGATTTAAAGAACCCCAACCCCTTTGAATTTGTTTTGACAAAAGACATAGTAGAAAAATTCCAGTTGGAGAGATGGTTGTTAGAATATGAAAAAGAAGCAAAAGTTTCTACCGGTGGTATACGCGGTCCACAAAATGTTTTGTATTATTGGGATACCCGTTTTCCTATTAATCAGATGGGAGTGGCTTTGGCGACCTTGGGTAAGGCTTTGGTTTTAAAGGAACAAATAAAAGAGAGGGAAATTAATAAAATAGTTTCGGGAGAGGTCAGATATAATACTGCCGAATATGTGGAATTAATTTCTCGTATTGCAGCTGCCCAAGGGATAAATGTCCATATGCCATATGGAAGGAAGCCGACAACCGTTTGGCTGACTTCGCTTTTAATTTTTATGCTTGATTATGATGGTGGCGAATATGTCACCTCTAGCCACGCCGTTTCCTCCAAGACCGCAACAAAAGATTTGGAAAACCAGGGTAGCCAGTTTTTGCCGGAAATGTCTTTGGCCTTTGTTGAGAAGATAAGGCAGATACTTCAATATGCCAAAACCCATAAATCCGGCTATGTAATCAAAGTTTCCGCAAGGAACGACAGCAGAATAAAAGAAGATTTTGATGGTTACGATATGTACGTTGATTACCTTAAAAAAGGCATTGCTAATAAAACCAATTTGGATTTAATAAAGTCTGCCGAAAAAAAAGGTTTAAAAATTATTTTTGACACAGTCGGTGGTTGTATGGGTGCTAATATGCCCCCGATCCTTAAATCTTTCGGCATAGATAAAGTTTATCAGTGGCGTAATAAGGAGGAAGACCCTTTTTTTCATGGCGTCGGCAAAACCAGACGAAAGAGCATAAAAACCGGAAAAATAGAATATTTTGATTTGTCATGTGATTCAACTTTACCCGAAGTTGTAAAAACCATGGGATATGCAGAGGACTTAAAAGATTGTGATATTGGACAGTTAGTCCTTATGACAGATCCCGACGGAGACAGATTGGTGATAGGCCAAATTGAACCTTCAGCTAAGGCAAAACTGCTTGATGATTTGGGCATTTATTATGAAAGAATTGTTGATGAAAAAATTTTTTCTGTTTATCATCCTACTTATTCTTTTTTAATGACAATGGATTTTCACGCTAGACAGCTGAAAGCAGCGGGGATTTGGGAAAATCATTCGCGCTTTATGATAAATACGGCGCCCTCAAGCCGCTCTTGGGATGAATGGGCAAAAGCGCAGGGGATAAAAGTAATTACTACGCCAGTGGGTTTTAAAGAAATAGCCACAGTAATGAAAAAAGTTGAGAAAAAGATTATAGCTGATTCCAACCGTAACGTTGTGCTTACAAATATTTTCGGAAATGAAATTAATTTGGGAAAAGATCCTCGGCTTGTTTTTGCCGGCGAGGAAAGCGGCGGCATGATTACAGGTCCGGAGGAATTATTAATTAGCAAAGGCGGCAGAAAGGCGTTGGCTATGAGAGAAAAAAGCGCGGGGGAGGCGGCTATAATCACCACTGCGTTGGCTGCAGACTTGTTTTTAAATAAAAAATCCCTTTCTGATTACCTTTTAGAAATTTTTGAAAAAAACGCTATTAGTAGCCGCTATTATTTTAGGGATGATATTATCTATTACAATGAAAGCGAACCTGATCCGGAGAAAATAAGGCAGGAAAAAAAGGCGGGGGAGCTTTTGCGGGATAAAACTGATATGTTTTATCTTGGACTGGCTTTATCTTTAAAAGAAAAAATTATTACCATAAAACAGGTGCAGGAAATTTTAGGCAGGACTTTTTGCAACCTTGATTTTAGTGACCTGGAAAACATTTATTTTGTTGGTGAAAGCAGCCACCTCAAGTTTAAAACAATTTTTGTTCAGATAAGGCGTTCCGGGACTGATGCAAAAATGAGAGGATACAGCGGTGGCAGCGATAAAGATCGGGCAAAAGATTATCTTCAAATACTTCTCCATTATGACGGTAATTTACCGGATGTCTACAGGAAATACATACCGGAAGAATTTTCACAAAGAATATATGATAAGGTGGAAAAAAATTATAAAGAGTACCTCTATAAAGATTTATAGTAATTTTTAAATCAAATTTTTGACTGCTAGTTAATATGATAGGAATTTTTGATTCCGGAATCGGCGGACTTTCCGTCGCCAAAAAAATTTATGAAAAGCTGCCGCAGTATCAGACCATTTACTTCGGGGATACTGCACGGACTCCTTACGGCAACCGCTCGCAGGAACTCATTTATAGATTTACCGAACAGGCCGTTGATTTTTTGTTTAAGCAGGGTTGTGAATTGATAATTATTGCCTGCAATACGGCATCAGCCGAGGCATTGCGAAAAATACAGCAGGAATTTTTGCCTAAAAATTATCCGGATAAAAAAGTTCTGGGAGTAATCCGGCCCGTTGCCGAAGCTGTGGCGGAAAATAAAAAGTCAAAAAGGGTGGGGGTTGTGGGCACCCGCGGAACAATTAATTCAGGAAGTTATGTCCGTGAAATCAAATCATTTAATCCCGGGATTGAAATTTTTCAGCAGTCAGCCCCGCTTTTAGTGCCGTTGATTGAAGAAGGTTTTATTAAAAGGCGGGAGACGAAAATGATTTTAAAATCATATTTACGCCCGCTAAAATTGCAGAAAATTGACACTTTAGTTCTGGGCTGCACCCATTATCCGTTTTTACACAAGCAATTCAAAGAAGTGATGGGAAAATCATGTAAAGTTTTGGATACTCCTGAAATTGTCGCCGATAAACTGACTGATTATTTATCACGCCATCCTGAAATCGAAAGCAAATTAAAAAAAGGCAACAGTCATAAATTTTTAGTTACTGATGTAACAGAAAAATTCAAGGAAAACGCTCAAAACTGGCTGGGCAGAGAAATAAATTTGGAAGTGGCTAGGTTAGCATAATTCCATAAAAAAACAAAGATCATTATTTTTGTTTTTTTGTAAACTCATAAATATATTAGGAGAGCACTGCGTTTAAAAAAGGCGGTAAAACATCGTTAATTTTGTAAATAATAAAAAAGGCGAGACAATGAGTCCCGCACTTTAATATTTCAATATTGACTTAAACGCCTCTTTCCTTAATCGCATCCGCGATCCTGCCTATAGCTAGCAAATAAGCCCCGGTCCGCAAATCAACTTTATATTCGGTCGCTAGATCATACACGCGGTTAAACGAATCAACCATAATTTTTTGCAGTTTTTCAAAAACCTCGTCTTTTGTCCAGTAATAGGATTGCAGATTCTGCACCCATTCAAAATAAGATACGGTCACGCCGCCCGCGTTGGTTAAAATGTCCGGCAGAAGATAAATACCTTTTTTAAATAATTTTTCATCTGCTTCCGGTGTTGTCGGCCCGTTGGCCAGTTCCACCACGATTTTTGCCTTTATTTTAACGGCATTGTCTTTAGTGATCTGATTTTCCAAAGCTGCCAGCACTAAAATATCGCAATCCTGGATCAGCAGCTGTTCGTTAGTTAAATGTTTATGGTCTTTGCATTTACATTTAATATTATCGCAGTCGCAGACATCGACATAACCCTTTTTCTTTTTAATTTTTTCAATAATATGCGAATCAAAACCCTTGCCTTTCATATCGATTATCGCGGTTTTGGAATCGGAATAACCTATAACTTTAAAACCTGCGTGAAAAAGCAGATCCGCCATATTGCATCCGGCATTGCCGAAACCCTGGATGATAACCCGGCAGCTTTTGGGTTTTATCTTAAGTTTTTTAAGCAGCTCTTCTGTTACATAAAATCCGCCTTGAGCGGTTGCCGTGTCGCGTCCTGCCGAACCGCCCACGCGCAGCGGTTTTCCCGTTATTATTGCCGGGCAGTTGTAGCCCTTTATTTTTGAATATTCATCCATCATCCAGGCCATAATTTGCGGGGTAGTGTAGACATCAGGCGCGGGAATATCTTTTTCGGGACCGATAAAATCGGCAAAAGCCCTGATGTATCCTCTGGACAATTTTTCCAATTCCGACCAGCTTAAGAGCTGAGGTTTGACTATGACGCCGCCTTTACCTCCGCCCATGGGAATGCCCACCGTAGCGCATTTTACCGTCATCCAAAAACCCAAAGCTTTAACTTCGTTTAGATTTACTTCATGATGATAACGGATGCCGCCCTTAAAGGGACCGCGTGCGTCATTGTATTGGACACGGTAACCGGAAAAAACTTTCATGGTGCCGTCATCCATTCTTACGGGTATTGATGCTTCCAGAATTCTTTTTGGTTTCTTTAAAACTTCCAAAACATCCGGATCAAGATTCAGGATGTCAGACGCTTTCTTTAGCTGCGTCATTGCATTTTGAAATGGATTCATAGTTTTTGTTCAGGTAAAAAGTAACAGGTAACAAGGTACGAGTTACGCTTTATTTAAATTCTATAAAAATAAGTTTTAGCCCTGCTTGTCTGGATTATTTTATACGGCTGCCAGCCGGGGAATTGAAAGGTATAAGAAATTATTTTTGTCCCGGGCCTGGCGCTTGATTTTATTTTTGTGCCGATGTCTTCTATTACCCTTCCCAGGAGAAAACAAAATATTACGTCAGCTTCGGAAATGTCATCCTTTAAAAAGTTTTTGCAAAATATTTTTGTTTTTGATTTTTTAATTCGGCAAATTATTTTTGCCTGCAGGTATGCCCATAAAGACAATTCGTAACCTACTGTACGGGCGCCCATTTTTTCTGCCAGAAACAATATTCTGCCGTCGCCACAGCCAAGATCATAAACCGTTTGTCCCGGCGAAATTTCCGCTGCTTTAATAATTTCCCCCGCGACAATTTTAGGTGTGGGAGCATAGGGTACTCTGACAATCAAATAAGTACCAATTGACCACAAAAGAAGAAAGGTGGCCGCACCAGTAAATAAAATGAGCAAAAAAGAAAATAAAAAAATTAAGTAATAAATAAGCATTTCCCCTCCTATTATTAATAATTATCTGACGCCGATTTTTTTTCTAACATCAGCCATGGTGGCTTTGGCAATTTTGGCGGCTTTTTCGGCACCGGCTGCCAGGACCTTTTTTACTTCGTTGTCTTTAATTTGTTTTTTATTTTTGCGATAGCTTTGAAAATATCCGGCAATATCAGCTGCCAGTTGATTTTTTAGTTCGGAATATTTTAATTTGCCTGTCTGTGCGTCATTAGTAAATTTATGGCAGGTTTCAGCTTTCGAAAATATTTTACATAGTGCCAACAAATTTTTGGCGCCCAAGCTTGTGGCATCTCCGGAATCTGTCGGCGCTTTGGCCAATTTTTCTTTTATGGCATCAATTTCGTCTTCTATATAAATGCAGTGGTTATCGCCTAAACTTTTGGACATCTTTTTTTCGGGTTCAACTATGCTCATTATTTTTGGAGTTTCCGTATGTAAAATTTTTGGTTCGGGAAAAGTTTTACCAAAACGGTTGTTGAAGAACCTGGCGATTTGGCGCGTCAGTTCCACGTGCTGATCCTGGTCTACGCCGACCGGTACGGCTGTGGCTTTATACATTAAAATATCAGCCGCTTGCAGTACAGGGTAAGTTAAAAGTCCAGTATTTGATTTTTGAAGTTTAAACAGATTATTTAATTCTTTATAAAGTGAACTTAATTCTTTTAGGTGGGTGACTTTTTCTCCAACTTCTTCGATTCTTTCTGTTAAAGCCATATCTAGAATTTTATTAAGTTTAAGTTGTAATGCTTTATTATCTGTTGACTTTGAAATAAGATCTAGTTCCTTTAAACTCTTATCTTTATTTTTAACTTCAATTGGAGAGTTAGATCCCGCTACAGTTTTTTTTAGGTCAATGATAGCAGATTTGTCTTTAAATTGTGTCATTCGGAGTAGATAACTTACTGGTGTTAGGCAGTTAAAAATCCACGCCAGTTCCGTATGTTCAGGGAGATGGGACTGGACAAACAAGTTTGATTTCTTCGGGTTCAATCCCGCAGCCAGATAGTCCTTAGCCAGATCGATTATCTGCTGTGGTTTTATTTTCGGCTCATAATCTTCGGTTATGGAATGATAGTCGGCAATAAAAAAATAGCAGTCGTATTTGTTTTGCAATTCGACAAAGTTTTTAAGCGAGCCGAGATAGTTCCCGATATGCAATTTTCCCGAGGGTTGTATACCTGATAAAATAACGTCTGTCATAGAGATAATATTTATATTTTACTATTAAAATTTGTTGAAGTCAAAACCTAAGCGGATGGGAATTTAATCAAATCAGGATAGCTATAAAATAAAGAGAAGTATTATGGTTAGCGGCCGCCCTCAAATTTTGTTGGGAATGTTAACGCTCACACGGGCAGAATTACTCGCTATGCAAGCTCAGATCCTGGGTGAGTAGACAAGCAATTCCGCGGGGAAGACAAAGGTCTTCCCTTTTTTATATGTTTTGTTGTAATTTTTTTTTGTTACCATATAACGATATATGATAGTGTTTCTTCTAATTCAAAATTAAATTACAATAAATTTAAGAAAAGGTGGCGGCCAATGTAGCAATAAAACTCGCTATATTATCTGGTAGTACCGTTTGCTGGCATCCTTTTATTTTGAAAATTGGTCACTACCATATAACGATATATGGTAGTGTTTTTTCTAATTCAAAATTTAATTACAATAAACTTTTAGAAAAAGCGGCATTAGTAAATTAATGCCGCCGTATTTTTATCTATTTTATTATTACCGTTTTGCCATTTTTTCCTCTGCCTCCCCGTAATAAGAATATTGCCATCTGGCAGGTTCTGCAGCCTGTAAGATGATCATGGAATTCTTCACGGCTTGGATACTGATTCTCAAATTGCCATCGCCTGTATACTTTTTCCGGAAAGCAAAATTCAATTTCCATTTTCATCGGCAAGGGCTGATTAACAATTGAAGGTGCGGATTGGTTGGCCATGATAATCTCCTAATTAATTTTTGCTCCAGAACTCCGCCTGAGGCTTTCGGCCTTAAAAGTTTAAGGTTAGTGAAGGGTTAAGAACGATAAGTAGGTATTCGGCAGGTTTCAGAGGCTTTATTTTTGAAAAAATAGTATGTTATATGGGTTTTAGAAAGAGTGAGGGAGGAAGATTAATTCCTCCCTCAAAAATTAGAATGCTGTTAGCACATTCTGTGTCCGCAGGCAGGATTTTCGCAAACCCAGACTTTTGATGATCCTTGGCCGAAACCTTGCCGTCTTTCATCAATTTGCTTCATATTGTGATGGCAGAGCGGACACAATTTTGTTGATGCATCCATGCTTTTCCTCCTTAAGGTTCAGATTAGTCAGTTTGGGATCCTGAAATAAATTCAGGATGGCATCTTAGTGAATAAAAAAATCCCCCCTTAATACAATAACAACAGCTATTGTACAAAGGGCGGATTTAATTTCCGCGGTGCCACCTTTGTTGATTACCCGCGACAGATTTAAAAAAATCCGTCAGTAAAAACGGATAATCCTCTTTTACTGACTCATGACTTCACCCTTTGACAAACTCAGGGTAAACGACATCAGTTAGGCTATGGTTACGGAGCCGGCCGGGTCAACACTGGCGCATTGACCACCCAGGCAATAAGCTTAATTTAGGCCCAATCCTCCGATTTGGCATCGGAGGACCTAAATGTAGGTTTTAGCAGTTTTCAATGTACTGCTATTTTATCTTATCTCCAAAGATTTGTCAAAAAAATTTTTATTTTATAATTATAATTCTTGTGGATAACTTTAATTCATATACTATTACAATTGTAATTTTACACTAGTTCTTGCTGATTATCTGCTACTTTTTTAATTTGACAACGTTTTATTTCAATGCTATGCTTGATTTATGACATTCAAAAAATTTACCCAATTTGGACGCCGTAACTCAAGTTTTATATCAATAACATCAAGTCATTCTTTTGGATTTGGTGGTGATTTTTTACAAATTAGTGATTTAGCCGATTATAACTATGTTGAATTATTTTTTGATAACAGCGATGATGGAATTAAAATTGCTTTTAAGTTTGTTAGAAATCAAGGCGATAGTGCTTTCAAACTTATCGAAAACAAGGGTACTAATTCCAGATCAATTGTAGCGCGATCATTTTTTACAACTTTTTTAAAGGATGTAAATATTGATGAATTTAAAAATAAGTATGTCCCGGAAATGGTAAATGATGATGAATTTGGTAAGTTATTTGTAATTAAATTGATTAAAAAATAAATTTAAACCTCCCCGACGGGGGAGGTTTAAATATCTAATTCATTCAGTGGTCTAGCAAACCTTTAAGATCGAAAGGTTTTGAAAGGTCGAGCTAGATTAAACACTGTACTTTTGCTAATATTATTTTAGCAAAAGTAATTTTGAAAGTCAAAGTAGATGAGAAGATATAATGTTAGGATTGAGTTGCACAGTAGTATCTATAACCCTGACTTTACACTATTACACAACGCAATGGCAAGTGAAGGTTTTAGCAGATTTATTTTGTCTGATAATGGAAGAACTTTTTATTTACCGCGGGGTGAATATACTATTAACAGTTCCGAGGAATTAGCACAAGTATTGGTTAATGCTGAAAACGCTGTTCAATCAACTGGTAAATCTGCAGAAATTTTAGTAACTGAATCTAATGGTTGTACATGGAGTGGGCTTACTCCTAAAGGTTAGTGATTTAACTATAAAACGCCATATTAATAGTATGGCGTTTTATTTTTAATAAAATTAATTTAGACTTCAATCAACACCGGTAAAATCATCGGGCGACGTTTAGTTTTGGAATAAATAAACTGGCCGATGTCGTTTCTGATTTTATCCTTGATATAACTTTCAAAAGCAGGGGATTTGGTGTCGGAATCATGCATAATTTTTTTTGCTTTGCTTCTTATCTGTTCAATCAGTTTTTTGTTTTCCTTCAAATACACAAAGCCGCGCGATATCAGATCCGGGTTTTGCACCAATGCGCCGGTTTTTTTGTAGATCGTCGCGATAACGACCAACATGCCGTCCGCTGCCATCATCTGACGGTCGCGCAAAACAATTTGCGAAACATCACCAACGCCAAGGCCGTCAACAAAGACGTAATCAGCCGGCACCGTTTTAGCCGTAAGTTTGCAGCTGTTTTTTTGACATTCGATAATCCGTCCGTTTTCCCCGATAATGATGTTATTTTCAGGAACGCCGACTGCTTTTCCAAGGTCGCCGTTGATGCGAAGCATATAGTGATTGCCTTCAATCGGAATGTAAAATTGCGGTTTAACCAATCTTATCATCATTTTCAAATCTTCCTGCTTGGCATGACCGCCGGCGTGGATGTCCATCATCTGGTAATGAATGACTCTGGCGTCGTGTTTGTATATGGTATCTTTTAAATTCTGAACCGTTCTTTCATTGCCGGGAACGACCGATGAGGAAAAAATTACCGTATCTTTGGTTTTGAAAAAGATAAACCGATGCTCGTTGTTGGCAATTCTCATCAGTACGGCATGCCTTTCGCCCTGAGCTCCCGTGCACAGTACGATAAGCTTATTTTCCGGCACTTCCCGGAAGTTTTTTTCGTCAACTAAGGTTTCCGGTTTAAACTTAAGATAGCCCAGTTCATGGGCGATTTCCACGTTAGTTTTCATGCTGCGGCCTTCAACCATAATTTTTTTTCCCAATTTTTCGGCGATCCAGAAAATTTGCTGCACGCGCGAAAGCAACGAGGCAAAAGTGCCGATAATTATTCTGCCCGGCGCCTGTTCAAAGATTTTTTCAAGTTCAATTCCCACCTCTTTTTCAGAAATCTGATGGCCCGGTTCTTCGGCATCTGTTGAATCGCACATCAAAGCCAGTATGCCGGAATTTCCGATTTGGGCGATCCTGTTCAGATCAGCCGGCTTTTCATAAACAGGATTATAATCGAGTTTGAAATCGCCGGTATGGACAAGATTTCCTACCGGAGTTTTTATAAAAAGTCCGAAAGAATCGGGAATATTGTGGTTTAAATGGAAGAATTCCAGGTTAAAGACGCCTAACTTAATCCGTGAATGTTCATTTACTTCCTGAATATTAAGTTTGGGCAGATTTTGATGTTCTTCCTGCCTTTTTCGGATAATGCCGGCAGTCAGTCTGGCGGTAAAAATGGCGGGATTTCCCAGCCGGGGCATTAAGTGCGGTATGGCGCCGATATGGTCATAGTGGCCATGGGTAATTATTACACCCCTGATATTTTTTATTTTATCCTTAAGATATGAAATATTTGGGATGACGTAATCAATCCCGGGCATGTCTTCTTCGGGAAACTGCAGACCCATGTCTACAATAATAATATCCCTGCCATACTCGAAAAGAATCATATTTCTACCGACCTCCTCAAGGCCGCCCAAAGGAATAATTTTTAATTTCTCTTTTTGGCCGGTAATTTGTACGGGCGTTTTTCTCGCCGTTTTTTTTCTGAACAGCATTCTGGTTTTTCCTGTTCTAACTTGTTTTGTTGTCTTTGCAATCATAGGATAAGTTTCATAATTCTAAAATCAAACCCTGATAAATACTTTAATTTATAATTTAAAGGGATTTGTTTGGAATTTTTAAGTTAATTAATTTAGAGATGAATGCCAATTAACAATTTATAATTGGCAATTATTGTTTATTTAAAAATATAAATTTTATGGTGCCGATGGTGGGATTTGAACCCACAAGCCTTGCGGCACACGCTCCTGAAGCGTGCGTGTTTGCCAATTTCACCACATCGGCATATGTAAATTTGAAGCTGCGCTTGCCCTGTACCGTATGGTACAGGGTATACCAATTCCGCCACTTCAGCATAAATTTTTATCAGCGTGCTTGCCCTGTACCGTATGGTACTGGGTTGCCAGTTTCACCACATCAACATACAGTTTTTGTTTTGTTTATTGCCAATTTGACAATTTTTTAAATTTTTATAAGATATAATAAGCGTAGGAATGATTTTTTAGCCGTCCGTACTTTACTAAAAGAACAAGGAGGAATTATGGCCCTGGCTCATTGCGAAGAGGAAAAAACAACAGTACTAGTACTCCTGCCAGTGAAAGAAACCACTATTTCAGTAAAAGACTTGGATGATATTGTTTCGGCGATTAAGGGGAGCGTTGATTTGACTAATTTTAATCCAAAAGTTATGCACTTGGATAGCCGCCTTTATTTGGCAATGGACGTTCCCACAGATAAGGCGGAAGCATTGCGCGGGTCGATAAGAGCCGCCATCAACGATTTCTGGAGGATTATTGATATACGCAATATAGGTTTTTTTGTCAGAAATACCTTCAATTTCACCTTAACACCTTAAACTGAATACGGCATTAGTACAATCGCTGCTAGCTTCACAAAAGAAGCTAGCTTTTTTTATACTTCATTTTCGTCTTAACATACCAGCCGTCCAGGTTATTAAAGCGGTCGGATGGCACGATGATGCGGGAAATGTCTATTCCCTTGATATTTTTGCCGATAACGTAAGTGTACGTCGGATTATATAAGAATATGGCCGGGATTTCGGTAACTATAATTTTTTCAAACTGGGAGTAAAGCTCGTGTTTTTTTTGCAGATCATTGGTTGTTCTTGCTTCCTCAAGAATATCGTCGACATGCCTGTTGGAAAAAACAGCCAGATTCAGCCCGGGATCCTGGCTTTGCGAAGAATGCCAAAAGGGAAACGGGTCAGGATCAGCGCCCAAAATTTCACCGTAAAGCAGTGCCTGATAATTTCTGGTTTTGATCGTTTCGCGGCTTATTTTAGAACTGCTTACCAGTTCCAGAACTGTTTTTACGCCGATTTTTTCCCAAAAGCCGGCTATTAATTCCGCAGCTTTTACATTTTCTGACTGATCAACGGTTGTTAAGGTTATTTCCAGAATTTTGCCGTCTTTGACGCGGTAGAATTCCTGAGAGGGATTAAATTTTACCGCTATATATTCTTCTTGCTCGTTTTTCAAAGATTCTTCAGCTGATTTTTTTTCTTCCTCCGTCAGTTCAGCTTCCGGTTTTTCCTTCGCTTCGGCCGTTTTCATTTTATTGAATTCTTCCAGCATCAATTGTTTATATTCTTCCTGGTTTATCCTTTTCCATCCTGCGGTGTCCAAAGCGGCAGCCGCTTGTTCCTGATTATAGGCGATTTTTTCCAGCGCCGGATTATAGCCGGGGAAATCGGCCGGTATCGGCCCGCCGATTATTTCGCCCTCCAGGTGCAGAGCATCGCTGAGTATTTTTGTTTTATCAACAGCCATGCTTAAACTCAGGCGGACATCTTTTTCTTTTAAAAATTCGTTTTGTTTTTGATTAAAAAATACTGCTGTATACTGCGGCAGAGAAAAAGAATTGTAATTAATACCTGTACTGGCTGACAATTCTTTTTTCAGCCGTTTAGGCAGATAGCTTATGCCTTCAACGATTTTATTTTTTAAAGCGCTGACAGCTGAATCGAAATCCTGATAGAATTTGAAATTAATTTCAGAAAGATAAGGCTGTTTTCCGTAGTAGGTTTCGTTTCTTTCCAGTGTATATGACTTAATGTTTCCAAAATTGTCTTTGCTTAATTTTTTAAACTTCCAGGGGCCGGTACCGACTGGTTTTATGTTGTATTCGTTTAATGTCGCGTTTATCGGCGGGACGTCCTGCCAGATGTGTTCCGGCAAGATGCCGAAATTCAAAGCTTCAACAAAAGACGGAAACGGTTCGGGCAAAATGAAAGCAATTTGTTCGTCATTTATTTTCGAAACGGTCACGCCCTTAAATGCCGACAACAGGGGACTGCGAAAATCGGGATCCATGATACTTTGAACCGTAAAAATTACGTCGTCGACGGTAAACGGCGTGCCGTCATGCCATTTGATATTTTTTTTTAAGTTAAAGGTGTAAGTTTTCTGATCATCGCTTATCTTGTAGTCAGAAGCCAGGTCAGGAACCAAACTTAGGTTTTTGTCATATTTCAATAATCCCGAAAAAACCAGCCGCGAAATATCCCTGTCCACATCATTTGTCTGGGCCAGCAGGGGATTGATATATTGAGGCGCGCCGACCAAAGCTTCGGTATAGGTGCCGCCGGTTATGGGCACGGGTCTGAAGTTGCCAAGATAAAATCCGAGTCCTAGAAAACCGACGCTGGCAACGATTATCAGAAAACAAATCCGTATCAGCCAAAGCTCTTTTTTAGAAATTATTTTTTTTAGATGTTTTAATTGCGAAAGGTTAGGTATTCTTTTTTTCGATAACGAAGAAACCAGCTTTTTATCAAGCCCGTTCTGCCAATCAGTCGATGATGAATTGTTGTTTTCAGGATTGGAAAAACCGTTTTTCTTTTTTCTAAACAAATTTAACACTTATTCTATAGATTAGTTATGAAAATTTTCCTTTATAATATTACGTTGGCCAAAGCTGTGGCTAGAAATATTATAGAGATAATGATGGTAAAAATAAAAAGAGTTTTTTCAAACCCGCGTTTGGTGCGGAATACGTTCCCTTCGCCGCCGAAAGCCGCGCCAAGACCGGCGCCTTGATTTTGCATCAGAACTATTATAATTAAAATAATAGCTGCCGCTATTTGGACTATGTCTAAAATCATAATTTTGATATAAATCAATATAGCAGATAATTACCTATAAGTCAAGCGTATTGACAGTTATTACGGTTTTTATTACCATAAATACTTACTAAATCTTTCGGCGACAGGCGGAAGGCAGACTTAGCAGACTGAACCAGTATGATTAAGGGAATGATTTAATCATGTGTCCTTTTTCCGCTGCTGGAATGCTTTCTGTTAAAATCTGTAAAAACAATTAAGCGTTGCTTAAAATTTAACCAGCGGGTGTGTCCCCGAG